>JBBSAM010000026.1:0-58189 GCA_038252255.1 Acidimicrobiia bacterium
CAGGACGGAGCGCCCGAGACCCCCGGGCTCAAGCTAACGACGGGCTCCCAGCGCCATAGAAAAAGACGAGCTCTGCCCGGCCGGCACATCCCGATTCTCATTCGCCGAGAGCGGCCCCGCCAGGGGCCATCACAGCTAACCGACGATCAGAACGAGGCGCTGCTGACTCGGGTCGGCGCGCTCTCCGCGCCGGGAAGCCGGCTCGCGCTCACGATCCGCGATCGGGACCAGGACGGCGCCCGGATCGCCCGACCGCGCCTGCTCCGCCAGCTCTGGCAGTCCGCGGGAATTCACGATCCTCAGGCGTGGCTCGGTGATCAATGCAGGGTGAGGTGTCCCGTGCACTCGGGGTGCCGGTAGAGGAAGCCTGCCGAGTTCGTGGTGTGCGCGGCGACCGCGTTGGGCCAGCTCGGGAAGACACCACCACCGGCCGGGTCGGCGCCGTCGACCGCCATGTCCACGCAGGCGCGGTTGATCTGGCTGGTGAGGTTGGTCACCTGGCCCCGGAGGGCAGTCGTGATCGAGCGGTGGTCCCAGGTGTCGAGCACGTTCTTCCCGGTGCACGGCACCGTGGTCACCTTGATCGTCCCGTTCTTCCGGGTGCACGTCTGGATGCTCGCGGGAGTGCTTCCGGCGATCGCGATGCTGCCCCAGGTGGCCGCGAGTCCCACGAGCAGCCCGAATGCGATCCAGCGGGCGCGCTTCGGCTTGGTCTCCATGTCGCTGTCCCCCCTTGCTCGGCCACCCCTGATGGGGAGGAGAGCGGCCCACCGAGCTGAACCGTTCGCCAACCGCGCAGCCTGTACCCTCCGAGCCCGCAAGGCAAGAACGCGAACACGCACCGCGACCCGGAACGGCGCGGGACGGGCGGTAATAAGCAAGGGTTCTTGAAACAGAGGGGCGAGGCGGTAAGACTCGACCGGCGGCCGGACGGCATGATCCGGCGTCACGTTCAGAAGAATCTCGGGGGGACTCGGTGAGGCACGCTCGTTGGGTGGCGCTCGTCGTCATGATCGCCTGCGGAATGGCAGCCACGGCAACGTCGGCTTCGGCCGCCAAGGCGGAGAAGCCCACCGCGTCCGAGGTCGGGGTCACTCCCACGACGATCCGGATCGCGGTGGTCGCAGACGTCGACAACTCCTTGGCGCCGGGCATCTTCCAGGGCTCGGTCGACGGAGTGAAGGGTTGGGCGAAGTACACCAACGCGAAGGGTGGGCTCGCCGGGCGCAAGATCGCGGTGGACTTCATCGACTCGAAGCTGAGCGGCGACGAGGCCCGAAACGCCGTCATCAAGGCCTGCGCCGAGGACTTCGCGCTGGTCGGGACGTCTGCGATCTTTCTGAACAAGGTCAACGACATCGAGGCCTGCGCGGACAAGGCGGGTGCAGCGACCGGGATCCCCGACCTCGCGGTCGTATCGACGGAGGTGGTGCAGCAGTGCTCGCGGACGACCTTCGCGGTGAACCCGCCGTCCCTCGTGTGCTCGACCCAGAACAAGCACCCGCAGACGTACCAGGCGAACGTGGGGCGCGCGTTCTACTACGAGAAGAAGTACGGCAAGAAGCTGCACGGTGGCTACATCACCTCGGGTGACCTCAAGTCGGCCGAGAACGCCAACCTCGGGTCCATGACGGAGATGCAGCACGCCGGCTCCGGCATCAAGTCGGACTTCACGATCCCCATGTCCGCCATTGCCACCCAGAGCGGCTACACGCCGGTGGTCCAGCAGCTGAAGGACCACTCCTCGAACTACGCGCAGAACGGCGGCACGTACAACTCGACGGTTCTGATGCGCCGGGAGGCCAAGCTGCAGGGAGTAGGCGCGAGCGGGTCCAAGTTCGTGTGGGACTGCACGCTGCAGTGCTACGACAAGCAGCTGCTCAAGCAGGGGAAGTCCGACGTCGAGGGCCAGTACGTGTCGTTGCTGTTCCTGCCCTTCGAAGAGGCGCACCAGAACAAGGCGCTGGCCAACTTCATCAAGTACACCGGCCCCAAGAAGGTCACCGGCTTCGGCATCCAGGCCTACACCTCCGGCCTCCTCGTGAACCAGGCGGTCAAGGCGATCGTCAAGACCGGTGGGGTGAACGCGGTGACCCGCAAGGCCCTCTTCGAGCAGTTGAACAAGATCAAGTCCTTCGACGCGGGTGGCATGATCGGCACCACCAACATCGCCGACCGCAAGGTCTCGCCGTGCTACGTGCTGACGCAGGTGAAGAACGGCAAGTTCGTTCGCGTCACCCCATCCAAGAAGGGGACCTTCAACTGCAAGAAGCAGAACACCGCGACGGTCAAGCTGAACCTGATCAAGTAGCTCCGTGATCGACCGCACGCGCCGCTCGACGGTGCTCGCCGGGCTCGTCGTCGCGCTCTTCGTCGGCTTCGTGGTCCAAGCATCCTGGTCCGGGCGCGCCGTCACCTTCGACTCCGTCTTGTTCTTCCTCATCGTCGGGGTGACGGTGGGATCGATCTACGCGGTGGCTGCCAGCGGGCTCGTCGTCACCTACACGACCTCGGGAATCTTCAACTTCGCCCAGGGCGCCATCGGGATGTTCATGGCGTTCGTGTACTGGGAGCTCAAGGTCGATCTCGGGCTCCAGACGCTGCTGGCCCTGGCCGTGACCGTCCTCATTGCCGCGCCGCTGTTCGGGGCGGGGATCGAGCGCCTGCTCATGCGGCGGCTCTCCACCGCGCCGCTCGTCGCGCAGCTCGTCGTCACGATCGGCCTGATGCTCGCGCTCATCGGTCTCGCCGCCTTCATCTGGGACCCGGGCGAGTCGCATGCGATCGGCACGTTCTTCGGCTCTGACGGATTCAGCATCGGCCAGACGTTCATGCCGTACTACCGGCTGATCACGATCTTCGCGGGCATCGGGATCGCGATCGGGCTCCGCTTCGTGCTCTACCGCACCCGACTCGGGGTCGCGATGCGAGCCGTCGTCGACAACCGCGACCTCGCCGGCCTCAACGGGGTGCACCCTGGCCGCGTCTCCTCCGCGTCATGGGCGCTCGGCGCGTCGATGGCCGCGATCGCCGGCATCTTCCTGGCCGAAGAGCTGAGCACGTTGAGCATCGAGACGCTGACCCTGCTGATCGTGGACGCGTTCGCCGCCGCCATCATCGGGCGGCTCAAGAGCCTTCCCCTCACCTACGTCGGTGGCTTGATCATCGGGCTCTCGATCTCGTTCCAGCAGAATTTCCTCACCTGGTCCGGCCGCTGGAGCACCGCGAGCCCCGCGATCCCCACGATCATCCTGTTCCTCGCCCTCCTGTTCCTGCCCCAGGACCGGATCGAGGGCCGCCGCTCCTTCGTGCTGAAGAGCCCGCGCCTCATCAGCCTGAAGCGTGCTCTCGTCGGCTTCGTGATCGTGTTCGTCGCGGTCGCGGTGCTCTCCGGCGCACTTGACCGGCCGAACGTGCGGAGGCTCACGATCGCCCTCATCACCGCGCTGATCATGGTGTCGCTCGTCCCACTCACCGGGTGGTCGGGCCAGATCTCGCTCGCGCAGATCACGTTCGTGGGCATCGGCGCATGGGCAACCTTCGAGTTCTCGACCGCCGGGGGAGAGCTGTTCGGGCTCAAGCTCTTCGCGCCGGGGAACCCGATGTTGCTGCTCGTCGGGGCGGCGGTGGCGATCCCCTTCGGGGTGCTCATGGCACTCCCGGCCCTCCGATTACGCGGGCTCTACCTCGCGCTCGCCACGATGTCCTTCGCCCGGATGGCCGAGTTCGTCTTCTTCGACCAACCCGAGGTGTTCGGCGGTCAGGGCCGCAGCATCGCCGACATCAAGGTCCTCGGCACCGACATCAGCGCGCCGTTCACGTTGCTCGGCATCGACTTTCCCCGAGACGCCGGGCTCATGATCCTGGTCGCCTTCCTGTTCGGGGTGGTCGGGATGGTCGTGGTCGCACTCCGCCGCGGTGGCTTCGGCCGTCGGCTCGTGGCCATGCGCGACAGCCCGGCCGCGTGCGCGACGCTCGGCGTGAACCTGTCCCGCACCAAGCTGGTGGTGTTCATGCTCTCGGCCGCGATCGCCGGCTTCGCGGGCGCGCTGCTCGGCGTGGCCCGCGGCACCGCCAGCACCCTCGACTTCCAGATGCTCACCGGGCTCCCGTACCTTCTCCTGCTCGTCGTCGGCGGCGCGTCGATCGTCTCGGGCGCGCTGCTCGGCGGGATCCTGCTCCAGGTGTTCACGTGGATCGCGGTGATCTTCCCCAACGGGCTGAGGGTCCCGGGGATCAACCTCGACGTCGTGGACCTCCAGGCCAAGCTCGGACCCGGTCTCGCCGGCATCGGCATCGGCCGTCACCCCGCAGGCGTGGTGACGGACATCAGCGCCCGCTGGCAGGAGCGCTCGGCACCCGTCCCCGCCGTGCCGGTCCCCGCTCCACCCGTTCCGGTCCCCGCGGCCGCGGGGATCTCGCCCCGCGCCTCGGCTGCTGCCGCCGGGACACCCCTCTTGGCGGTCGACCGCGTTGCGGTCCGCTTCGGGGGACTCCAGATCCTCGACGCGGTGTCGATCGACGTCCGGATCGGGCACGTCACCGGGCTCATCGGCCCGAACGGCGCCGGCAAGACGACACTCTTCAACGTGATCACCGGACTCCAACCGCCCAGCCACGGCCAGGTGGTGATCGAGGGTAAGGACATCACCTTCAGCAAGCCTCACCAGCGTGCCCGGCTCGGGATCGGCCGTACGTTCCAGCGCCTCGAGACCTTCGATACCTTGAGCGCCCGCGACAACGTGCTCGTCGCGGCCGAGATGCGCCGAGCGTGGTCCCGAGAGAAGTTCGACGCGGCCGCGCTCGCCGACGAGCTCATCGCACGGGTCGGGCTCGAAGATGTCGCGGGGGAGCGCGTCGACTCGTTGCCCACCGGCACCGCGCGCCTGGTCGAGGTGGCCCGGGCGCTCGCGAGCAAGCCGCGCGTGTTGCTGCTCGACGAGCCGTCTTCCGGGCTCGATGCCTCGGAGACCGCCGCGCTCAGCGACCTGCTGCGCGAGCTCGCGGCCGGAGGCCTCGCGGTGCTGCTCGTGGAGCACGACATGAGCTTCGTGATGGGGGCGTGCGAGAACATCCACGTCCTGGACTTCGGGAAGATCATCACGGCCGGCTCGCCGACCGAGGTGCAGGCCAGCCCGGCGGTGCGGACCGCGTACCTCGGCGACGACCGCGAGCAGGCTGTCGCGGTAACGGCGCCCTCACTGGACGCGGTCCGGCGCGAGAGCGAGGCGCCGGACGCCCCGGCAGCGACGGACACCGCAACTCCGGCGATCGCGCTGGCCCAGGTCCGCGCCGGTTACGGCAACATCGAGGTGATCCACGGGCTCGACCTCGTCGTCCCGGCCGGCCAGGTGTTCGCCCTGCTCGGCCCCAACGGCGCCGGGAAGTCCACCACGCTCAAGATCGCGAGCAGCCAGGTGCGGCCGACGCACGGCACCGTCGAGATCCTCGGCCACGATGTCATCGGCACCACGCCGGATCAGCTCGCGCGCGAGGGCATCTGCCTCGTACCCGAGGGGCGCGGCATCTTCCCGAACCTCACAGTGACCGAGAACCTCCGCATGGCGACGTACACCGGTACGCCGTTCGCAACGGTGCTCGAACGGTCCTTCGACCGCTTTCCCCGGCTCGCCGAGCGGCGCAAGCAGATCGCCGGCACACTCTCCGGTGGCGAGCAGCAGATGCTCGCCATGGCCCGTGCGCTGACGTCGGACCCCAAGGTGCTCCTACTCGACGAGCTGTCAATGGGGCTCGCGCCGCTGATCGTGGAAGAGCTCTACGAAGTGGTGAAGCAGATCGCCACAGACGGAGTGTCGATCCTCGTCGTCGAGCAGTTCGCGCACGAGGTGCTCGGTGTCGCCGACGTCGCCGCGATCATGCTGCACGGCCGCGTCGAGCTGGTCGGCGCACCGGCCGAGATCGGCCCGGCACTCGACCGCGCGTACCTCGGAGGCTCGGTCATCGCTTGACCCCGTCGTGAGCGCCGGTGCGCTCTACGTCCGAACCGGCTCGACCGGCACTGCGTAGCGGTGGGCGTAACCGGAGAACCGCTCCCTCAGCTCACCCGCGTCCAGCCCGTACTCGGTGACGTCGTAGTGGTGAGAGCCGAGCGCACCCTTGGGGTGGCTCTGGACGTACGCCGCGATCGCGGCTCTCGCGGATTCGGTGAGCTCCGAGTCGCAGCCCGCGTAGATGCTCCGGACCGTCGCCAACGGGTCGCCGATCAGGTCCGCGTACTGCACGTCCACGATCGGGTGCTCCGGATCCGCGTCCCGGAACGTGTTGACGCGGCGGACGGACTCCTCGAGCATCGCGGTCCAGTGCTCGGCGATGTACTCGGTGTGATCGGCGTCGGTGAACGTGCCCGACAGCGTGCGAATGAGGCTGCACACCGACGCGCACAGGACCACCGGGTCCCGGTGCACGAGCACGAGACGCGCATCGGGATACACGGCAGTCAGTGCCTCGAGCGCGATCGCGTGATGAGGGCTCTTGAGCGTCCACCGGCCCCGAACCCCGCCACTCTGGAGCACCTGCAGCACCTGGCGGTGGTACTCGTACGCCGAGTGCTGATCCGCGGCGAGGAGCCACCGCCCGTAGCCAGGGACGTTCGCGATCGCCTCCCAGGAGAGGCTCTTGAAGTCCTGGCTCAGCACCGAGATGCACTCGGTGGGGCCGTCCGCGTCCTCGTGGTGGATCGCGCGCATCGCCGGGTTCATCTGCTCGAGCATGTCCACGCCGAACTGCGCGGCGTCGACCCGCCGGCCCGATCGGTGGTTCGAGCGAGAGGGCGGCGGAACGGGGTCGCCGGCCTCCCACCGCAACAGTGAGCGGTTGGCCGGGTCCTGGTCGAGGAGCCGGCCGAGGAACGTGGTGCCGGCACGGAACATGCCGATCACGATCAGCGGCGCGGCGATCGACTCTGCCTTCAGCTCGGGATGCCGGTGGACCCAGTCGACGACGCGCAGCCGTGTCATCAGCGCGGCGAGAAGGGTGTCGCGCATCGCGAACCGGCCGAGATCGTTGAGCCGGGCTTCGAGGCTGAGGGACTCACACAGGATCCCGAGGCCCTCGCGGAATCCGTCCGGACCGAAATCCTCGAGTCGTGCCTCCTCACGGGCCGCGTCGATCAGGTCGTTCGCGTCGATCTCGGGCATCGGAGCGGCGGCCTACACCGAAAGGTCGACGACGGTACGGCCGCTCGTGCGCCGGTTGGCGTGATCGTCGAGCGAATCCGCCACCTGGTCCATGGTGATGCGCCGGCCGATGGTGGGCCGGATCGATCCCTCGGCCACGAGCTGCAACAAGGCGGCGTGCACCTCGCGGCCGGTCGCGGGCGGGAACGTGTTGATGCCGAACCGGCGCAGCTCGATGGGCATCTCGGTGTAGCCGAGCATCACACCCAGCACCGAGAAGTTGCCCATGGACACCTTGCGCAGCGGGCGGCCCGTGTTCCCGGACTCCGGGTCGTCGTTGTAGCCGACGGGCAGGTAACGGCCTTCCCTGGCGACGCAGGTCCAGATGGTCTCGGTCCCGGCTCCGCCGACGAGGTCCACGACGACCTCGGCACCGTTGCCGTCGGTGAGGTCCATGACCGCGTCGAAGAGATCTTCGGTGGTGTGGTCGATCGCCGTCGCACCCAGCCCCGCGCACAGCCGGCCCTTCTCCGAACCGCCGCTGATCGCCAGGACCCTCGCTCCGGCGACGACACCGAGCTGGATGAGCGCGGTCCCCACCGCGCTGGCTCCACCCACCACCACGAGCGTCTCGCCGGCTCGCAGCTTCGCGCGGGTGTGCAAGGCGAGGTAGCCGGTGTGGAACGGCAGGGTGAACGCGGCGGCTTCGATGTCGTCGAGCTCGGGTGGGGCTTCGAACACGCTGGTGTGTGCCGCGACCGCGTGCTCGGCGATCCCACCGAACGACATGTTCGTCATCGCGACGACGCGCCGGCCGATCCAGGACTCCGCGCCCTCGCCGGCTTCTTCCACGACCCCGCAGACGTCCATCCCGAGGGTGAAGGGGATCTGGCCCATGACGCTGGCCACGGTCCCGGCGCAGCGGGCGATGTCACCGAAGTTCAGCGACGCGGCAGCCACCGCGACGCGCACCTCTCCGGGCCCGGGGGCGGGGATCGGGATGTCCCCGATCTCGAGTGCCTCGGCGGGTGCGCCGTGGCGGACGACTCGTAGTGCTCTCACGATGCGCCCTCCCACATGCCCGACGGGCAAACGGGGTGAAGATAGTAAAGAGCCCTGCTTAGGTCAAGGATCGCTGGGCGCACACATGGCCGCCGCGGCCATCGCGACGAGGTTGCGGACGAAGGTCTCGTACTCGAGCTGCGGGCGACCCTTGCGGTCCTGGCGTCCGACCGCCCGGGCGCGATCGGCCACGGAGCGGAGGATGAACGTCGTGATGAGCGCGAACCGCTCGACCCGCACGGCGTCGCTGACGTCGGCCATCCGGGTCGCGAGGAGCGCGTAGACGTCGTATCCCCCCGTCCGGTCGAGCGTGGACGCCAGCTCGGGGCTGAAGGACTCCGGGTCCTCGCCCGCCAGCTCGGCCACGATCAGCAGGTAGCAGCGGCCCCGCCACCCGCTCTCGGCGAGCTCGGCGGCGGGCCGGACGATGGCTTCGATCACGGGCTCGACCGCATCGGCCGGGGACTGCGACGCCACCTCGAGGAGCTCGCCCTCGCGGCGGGCCAGGAACTCCACGTAGCGTTCGAGCACCGCGCACAGCACCCCTTCACGCGATCCGAAGTGGTAGTTCAACGCCGACCGGTTCCGCTGGCCCGCCTGGCGCGTGATCTCGATCAACGAGGCATTGAACACACCGTGCTCGGCGAAGGCCCGGCTGGCCGCGTCGAGCAGCTTGTCGCGCGTCTCCGAGGCATCCCGCGGCATCGGTCGATGCTACGTACTGGCGGGACGGCGGTCACCGTTCGACCTCAACTTCCCCATTGTCCATTTCGGTCCGGGTGGTTAGGGTGCATCCGTCCCGCCTCGGGGCACGCCTGGGTACCGGAGCCCACGGTGACGACAGGGGCGCCGACGACGCTCACTGGCGTCGACGCACTGCGACTCCGGTACCCCCAAGGTGTGGCTAGTGGGCGCCCGCGGCGGTTGGGGGCACGTGTTCCATGCGGGCGGTGAACGCGCCGGCGTAGTCCCAGACGAGCTGGTTGCCTTCGCGCCAGCGGCGCACCTCGATCCCGGGCATGCCGCGCGGTCGGAGCACCAGCACCGCGTCTTCGAAGGTGGCGGCCACGACGATGCGGGTCGTGAAGTCGATGGCGGCGACATCGTTCACGCCGTTCTCGTACGTGCCGTCGACGACCATGTCGTGCACGACACCACCGGCGGTCACCACGACGCGATCTCCCGCCTGCTCGATCCGTTCGACGTGCTGCCAGACGGGGTGCTCGTCCGGCAACGGCTCGCCGTCGGCGCGGAGGTCGACGACTCTCCACTTCCCGCGCAGGTCGGGCGCGCCCTCGGCCAGAGGGTCCGCCGACGCGGCGAGGATCGGTGCGGGCATCTCGGTGCCGTAGCCGCCGGTCGGGGTGTGCGCGGTCGGGATGTCCTGCACGCTCGTCATTCGGTCACCTCCGTCATTGCGAACAACCACTGGCTCTCGAGCCCGGCTTCGCGGTGCTTGCCGATCGTCCGGGCGATCTCGGGGTCGCCCGCCAGCTCGAGGTAGGCCCGGCGGGACGGGTAGCGCATCACACCGACGAACCGGAAGCCCTCACCGCCGTCACCTATCAGCTGCGAGTCGATCTTCGCCGCGACCACGAACGTGCGCTGTGGGCTTCGACGAGCTCCTTCATCGCCCGCGAGTACAGGAGCACCGCCTCTTCACCGGTCATGCCCTCGTGAGACGCGTCGGCCTGCTCCTTGAACTGCAGGAGGTTGAGCATCACCACCGGCACGTCCATCGGACCGGCCAGGAACGCCTCGATCTGCTCCGGGGTCGGCCAGGTCGCCATTGCTGCTGCTCCGACTAGGACGCGGGGGCGAGCGCGTCGTGTACGGCGCGCGGCAGCGTGACGACCAGCGCAGTCGCCAGCGCCGTCGCGGCTTCGGCTCCGATCTCGCCCCGGGTCACCAGATCCGCGAGACCGAACAACCCGCTGGCCAGGGTCCAGAGCAGCGCCCGAGCGATGTCGCGATCGGCGGCATCGACTCCGCCGCTCCCCGAGAACCCGAGCCAGCGTTCCTCGACGTGGGCCCGGAACCGCTCGCGCAGCGGCTCGAGCTCGCGCAGCCCGGGGTCCGCCACGAGGAGCCGGATCACCCGCTGGTCCTCGGCGGGAATGGCCAGCAGGTTCCGGAACGCACCGGCGAACGACGCCGCGAGATCACCGTCACCCTCCTCGACCGCTCGATCGATCGACGCGAGGTAGCGCGAAGCGCGGTCGTCGAAGAACGCGTCGTAGAGCGCGGCGAGATCGGGGAAGTGGTCGTAGACGAGCCGACGGCTCGCCCCCGCTTCCGCGGCGACCGCGACCATCGTCATGCCCGCGAACCCGTCGCGCACGAACAGGCGCGCCGCCGCGTCGAGGAGCTGGCGCCGGCGTTCGTCGGCGCGCAGATACGGTCTCGACGTCGTCGCCAACCCGAATCCCCCTCCCCTAGAAGTTCACATAGTGTGCACTTTCTGGGACCGGGTGGCAAGGATGAGCCCGGGGCGGGCCGGCGGTTGCGACCGGGCCGGTGGCTTGGGAGGATGCGCCGAGCAGTGGGGCGAGGGGCAGTGATGGGACCGTCGCGGCGGGCACGCTCGGGATGAACGCACGGCGAGGTGCCCTGGCGGCTCTGGCTGCGGTCAGCGTCGTGGCCACGAGCGTGATCGCGCCGGCAGCGCGCGCGACCGCCGCGCCGGCGCCGGGATCCATCCGCCACAAGCTCCTGACCCCGATGGGGCCGAAGTCCGCGTTCCTCGGCGCTCTCCCGACGATTCGCGTCGCTGCCGGGGCGAGGAGCAAGTCGTCGGATCGGCGCGAGGTCTTCTACGCGGCCACCGCTCCCAACATCACCGACAGCGAGTCGTGCGCGACCTGGGCGAGCGAGTCCGAAGGAGTCGAGCCCACGATCCAGCAGGGAGCGGCGTTTCGGGTGCGCAAGGCCGGTGGCCGATACCGCGCGATCACCGTCACGAAGAACGTGGTTCCCAAGGGGATGGTCCGCTGGGTCTTCAACTTCCACCTCTGGGACACCTCGAACAGGGCGGCGCCGTACACCCAGATCGGCGCCGTCGACCTGGGTCGCCTGCTCGCGCCGGGCGGGACACCGATCGCGCCGCTGCCGTGGAGGTTCTGCGCGCGGCTGATCGGCTCGAACCTCTCGTTCATCGTGTGGCTCCCGGATCAACCGAAGCCGGCGTGGGGCGATCCACTCCATGGCGGGAGCGTGACCGTCCCTCCGGGCTGGGAGCAGCCGGGAAAGACCGGTTGGTTCATCGGCCACCTCCATCAACACGAGACCGCGCTCCTGACCAATCTGACGGCCACGAAGCTGGGCTGATCCGACAGGTCGGGCGGCCGTCCGACAGACTGGGCCCGTGTTCGACGACGTCCTCTCCTCCAACCGCGCGTACGCCGATTCGTTCGCGCTGGCCGGTCTCGCACCGCTAGCGGCCCGCGGCCTCGCCGTGGTCACCTGCATCGATTCGCGGATCGAGCCACTGACGATGCTCGGGCTCGCGCCCGGCGACGCGAAGATCCTGCGCAACGCGGGAGCACGGGTCACCGAGGATGTGCTGCGGTCGCTCGTCCTGGCCGTCAACCTGCTCGGCGTGGACCGGGTCTGCGTCGTCCAGCACACGAATTGCCGAATGAACGGTGTCTCGAACGAGGCACTGCAGGCAACGATCGGTGCCGCCCAGAACGCGGACGCCGGCGACTGGGACTTCCTTCCGTTCGCGGATCAGGAGAGCGTGCTGGGCGAGGACGTCGAACGGATCCGGGCCTGCCCGTTGCTGCCGTCCGATCTCATCGTCGCCGGCTTCGTCTACGACGTCGATACCGGGCGGCTCGAACCCCGCAGCGCCTGACTCCGATCGCTACCGTGCCCGGATGAGCGAGCTGGGGGAGACGGTCGAGAAAGTCGCGCGTGAGACCGACTTCTCGGGGGTCGTCCGGGTGGACCGCGCGCACGAGCGAGAGCTCGCGCTGGCGTACGGATTGGCCCACCGGGCGCTCGAGATCCCGAACACGGTGGACACCCAGTTCGCCATTGCCAGCGGCGGCAAAGGGTTCACCGCGCTCGCGGTCGTCCGGCTCGTCGAGCAGGGTGTGCTCGACCTCGACACGACGGCGCGCTCGGTGCTCGGCGCGGACCTTCCGCTCATCGATGACGCCGTGACCGTCGAGCACCTGCTGGCCCATCGTTCCGGGATCGGCGACTACCTGGACGAGGACGAAGAGGGGGATCTGAGCGACTACGCCGTGCCGGTGCCGGTTCAGGAGCTCGCGACCACGGAGCAATTCCTGGCCGTCCTGGACGGGTACCCGACCAAATTCGCACCCGGCGCGGAGTTCTCGTACTGCAACGGCGGGTTCGTCGTGCTCGCGCTGATCGCCGAACGCACGAGCGGCATCCCGTTCCACGAGCTGGTCTGCGACACGGTGTGCGTTCCCGCGGGCATGATCGACACGGGCTTCCTGCGCTCCGACGCCTTGCCCGGCCGCGCCGCGCTCGGCTACCTCACCGTCAGCAGCATGACCGTGACCAACGTGTTCCACCTCCCCGTGCGAGGGAATGGGGACGGCGGCATCTACTCCACGGCGGCGGACATCAGCCGCTTCTGGGCCGCATTGTTCGGGGGCCGGATCGTCTCGCCGGCCTCCGTCGCCGACATGGTGCGACCGCGCAGTCTCACCGCCCACCAGGGAAGGCGCTACGGGCTCGGGTGCTGGCTGCACCCGACCCGGGATGTCGTCCTCTTGGAAGGATGCGATGCGGGTGTGTCGTTCCTCAGCGCGCACGATCCATCCCGCGGGACGACCGCGACGGTGATCTCGAACACGACCGACGGCGCCTGGCCCGTCGCCCGCGTCCTTCACGAGCAACTCGGGCTTGCCTAGGCTTTACGGGCTCGACTACCGGACGGGCATGTGGCGCGACGACGAGCGGCCGATGCGACCGACTTTGTCCTGTCTGCGACGCCTGGGCATTCCGCAGCGACATCGGCGAGAACAGGTACCTCGCGCAGAACGCCTCGACCCTCAGCTATGAGGTGACGATCACGATCAACGACGACACCTGGTCGTAAAGCCGAGATGACGATGCTCAGGATGAAGGAGCTCGAGAAACCGTCGCGCACAGCGACCACAACACCCTTCGGCGCATCGGCTGATCCGAGGCCCGTAGAGGAGAATCATGCGCGGGTGGGGCAACGGTCGTGGTGTATTCTCGAGGGGTTCTTTCCAACAGTGCGGACGGCGATCCAGTCCCCGTCTTCGGCTGCACCGTGGAGTTTCCCAGGCAGGTTGGCGCGATGGCGGAGCGAGGACTGGATCCGGTACGGCTCGCCCGTGTCGTAGCCGCGCTCACTGCCGGCGAGAGCAACCCGCAACCGTCGATGTGCGCCGCATCAGCCGCCGTGATGCACGTCAGCGGGGCCGGGCTGGTGTTGATCATGCGGGGGCGCACCTTGGGAACCGTCTGTGTATCCGACTCGTTGACCGAGAGTGTGGAAGAGGTGCAGTACACCCTGCGCGAAGGGCCGTGCGTCGACGCGTTTCGCACCAAGGCGCCGGTGCTCGTGCCCGACCTGAACCGCCTGGGCGCGACCCGTTGGCCCGGCTTCAGCGCGGGCGCGCTGGCCTTGGGAGTCCGGGCGGTCTTCGGCTTCCCACTGCTGATCGGAACGGCGTGCATCGGAGCGCTGAACCTGTATCACGACCAGATCGGTGATCTCAGCGATGACCAGATGGCCGACGCGGTCGTCGTCGCCCACGTCGCCGGGTGGGCCGTGATGGATTGGCAGTCCGTAGCCGGGCCGGGTTCGCTCGCCCGCCAGCTCGAGAGCTCCGACACGCACCGCGCGGTCGTCAACCAGGCCGCCGGCATGGTGTCGGTGCAGGACGGCGTCACCGTGGATGAAGCCCTGATGCTGATCCGTGCGTATTCGTTCGCCGAAGATCGTCCCATCACTCTGGTTGCCGCCGACGTCGTCGGCCGCGACCTCCGCTTTGGCTGAGGGCTTGAATGACGAGACGTAAACTCACGTTCCGGACGCGATATGGAGGGGAGTCATGACCCGAGAGCAACTGCTTATCGATACGTTCGTAGGGCTCGCCGACACGCTGGTGGACGAGTACGACATCATCGACTTCATGCAGACGCTGGCCGAACGCGGCGTCGATCTGTTGGCGGTGTCCGCGGCCGGGATCATGCTGGCGGACACCGAAGGCAACCTGCGCCACGCCGCATGCTCGAGCGAGCAGATGCGACTCGTGGAATTCTTCGAGCTCCAGGTGGAGGAAGGGCCGTGCTTCGACGCCTTCCGCGACAACAAGCCGATTCTCTGCGGCTCGCCCGACGACGCCGCGCTTCGCTGGCCCCGATTCGCTCCGCACGCGCTCGACGCGGGCTACCACGCGGTGTCGGCGGTGCCGATGCGCTTGCGGTCTCAGGTGATCGGTGCGCTGAACCTGTTCTCGTCGCACACCGGGGCACTCAACCAGGAGGACCTCGGCGTGGCGCAGGCGATGGCCGACATCGCCACGATCGGAATCCTCCACCAGCGGGTCGTCCGCGATTCGCGTGACTTCTCCTCGCAGCTCGAGCTCGCGCTGGAGTCACGCATCGCGATCGAGCAGGCCAAGGGAATCGTGGCCGAGCACAACCGTGTCAGCGTTGACAGGGCCTTCGAGGTCATCCGCCGATTTACCCGTGATCAGAACCGCCTACTCAGCGACACCGCCCGCCAGATCATCGACGGGACGATCTCACCGTCCGAGCTGCCGCGCGAGGCGCATCGCACCCATTAAGGGATCGACGGCTCGGGTGCGCTCAGCGAGACTTCGGCTGTGGCCGTAACCGGTACGGCCGACTCCGAGGTCGACGGCCACCGTCCGACCAGCGCGTGCACCAGCGCGAACGCATAGCAGCCGGCGGCGGCGAGCGATGCTGTCCGAAAGCCGAAGTTGATCGCGATCGCAATGCCGAGCACGCTCGCCAACACCGAAGCGATCCCGTTCACGCCCCAGGCGTAGGCGACGCCGGTCGGCCAGAGCGCCTGGAACCGGCGGAGCCCGAGCGGCATGCAGATCCCGAGCACGAGCCCGGCGGGCGCCAGGGAGACGATCGCGATCACGACGCGGGTCGAGAACGGGAGGGTGATGAGGCCGTTGAGCTCGGGGAGCGCCCAAGATCCGATGACGATCAGGACCACCGCGATGCCCAGCACGGTCGCCAGGGTCCGGCGCGCGGCGCGGAGTCGCGACGACAGCATCGAACCGATGCCGGTGAACACCAGGAGCGAGAACAGCACGACCGAGAGCGCATACGTCGGGAATCCCAGGAAGAGCACGAATCGTTGGATCAGGACGATCTCGAGCAGCAGGAAGCCCAACCCGAGCGCGGCGAAGTACGTGAGCGCCCCGACGCTCGGCGCGGGGTCCGCGGCCTTGCGCATGCGGTGCACGACCAGCGGGAGCACGAAGCCGAGGAGCGAGAGTCCGGCGAGAATGCCGAGGGTCACCATCAGCAGGGTCGACGGGTCGGTGTTGTAGATGAAGCCCTTGTCCTCCTGGCCGATCTGGCTGAGGCGCTGCATGTTGAAGAAGAACGGCTTGTTGTCCGTCGGCGGGCAGACATTGAGCGAGTAGCCCTCGCAGAAGCTGCGGAAGCCGTCGGCCTTTGCCAGATCCGCCCACTCGGCGAAGTAGGGGCCGCCCGGTGCGTACGCAATGCCCTCACCTCGCGTCGCCGCGAGCTGCTTGATGTCGGTCAGCTCGGAAGCGGTCCACGGGCGCAGCCGGGCGAGGATCGTCCCGTACTGCTCGCCGAGGATGTCCGTGCCCCGGACGACCACGACATTCCGCTCGGGATGATCGACGCCGCGCTGTTTCAGCGCCGCGAGGGTGAGCACGGTGGCCCGCAGCGCTTCCTTGCCCACGAGCTTGCGGAGCCGGGAGACGTCGAGCACCCCGTTCGGTGCGAGATGGTCGAAGTACTCAGCGAACGCCTCGACGGTATAGAGGCTGTTCTCCGAGAGCGCGTAGCCCTGGGCGGCGCTCGCGCTCAGGGTGTCGGTGAACCCGAGGTGGATGACCTTGTACTTCGCATCACTTCGCGACAGCACGGATCGGCCGTCGCCGATCGTCGTGTGCACCCCGGGGTGGGAGTACGGGCGGCCCGAGATCTTTGCCAGATCGATGTCGACGACCTGTCGGATCCCTTCGTTGAGCTCGATGACGTCGACGCGCTTCTCGCCCTCGCTCAGCGCGTTCCAGATGTCACGCCCGCCTCCGCCACCGATCACGAGCACGCGGCCCGGATCTGTCATCTTGTACGCGATGCTCTGCGGTCCGGTGCCGAGCGCACGCCAGTCCGGGATCTCGCCCGGCTGCACCACCTTCACCGGCGCGTACACCCGGTCGTAGAACAGACCCGCGAACGGTGCCTTGTTGCCCGGGAACTCGTAGCCGAGGACGCGCGCGAGCGGGGTCCAACGGTCCGCGACCTGCACGAGCTTCTTGGTCGCCAACCCGTAGTGGGGAGGGAGGTAGAGCACGGAGGACACCGACGACAAGAGGATCGCTCCGACCGCGACGACGATCACGATGCCCGCACCGATCCGCGCCCGTTGATGGCGGAAGCCGAACAAGCCGGCAGCGGTCGCCGCGACGATGCCCAACGCGACGAGCAGCACCGGGGCCGGCCCGAGCCACAGGACGGGAACCACGATGAGCGCGCCGATGCCGGCCCCCATGAGATCCCAGGCGTAGACGGGCCCGATCCACTGCGTGTAACCCCGGATCGCGAGGGCCACCACGACTCCGGCGGCGAACGAAGGCAACGTCGCGAGCACGCAGACTCCGAGGAGCCCGAGCACGAACCCGCCATCGACCGCCGAGGTGCCCTGTGACAGATCGATGTGGACCAGCGGGAACGGGATGAGCACGAGCAGCGCGGCATAGATCGTCGCCCACCGCGCGAGTGAGGCCTCGAGGTCGCCCCGCTCGAACCACTCCGGCCACAGGTAGAGCATGAGGGCACCGGCGCCGGTGCCGAGGAGGGCCAGCGAGATGGCGAGAAAGCTGAAGTGGTACGCGAGAACCGTCGCGACGAGGCGCGTGAAGATGACCTGGAACGCGAGCGTGCACCCGGTGACCAGACCGAGGGCGGCCAGCACTCGAAGGCGTGGTCGGCTACGCAAGGCGCTGGCCACTAGGCCCTTTCCCCCCAATTCTCCGCCTACCGGAGATCGAGCAGTGTAGCCCTGCGTCATGACCCGCTTGGCCTCACCCCGCGTGGATGCCCGGCACCGCCGCGTCCCGGCTCAGTGCTCGGTCACGGCGTCGAACGCCGGCGGGTAGACGACCCGGCCCCGGAGCGCCGGGTCGTAGCCGGCGAGGCGCATCACCTGCGCGGCCTCCGCCGGGGCCCACGAGGGCAGCGCGATGTTGATCCCGTACCGAAGGGAGTGCTCGAAGCCGAGCCGGCCGTAGAAGGCGGGATCGCCCTCGAGCACCACGAGCGGCTCGCGACGGTCGTCGGCGCGTGCCGTTGCCTCACGCACCAGTGCCGACCCGATGCCACGGCGCTGCGCCGACGGATGCACCGCCAGCGGCGAGAGCATCGCGATGGGCAAAGTGCGCTCGCCGGTGTCCAGGAGCGCGTGGCTGACCATCACGTGCCCGACGACCTCGCCGTCAACTTCCGCGACGAGCGAGAGCTCGGGCACATAGCTCGAAGAGGCGCGGATGGCCTCGACCAGCTGGGCTTCGACCGGCGAGCCGAATGCCGACTCGACCACTGCCGCTATCGCGGGACCGTCCGCAGGCGCCTCGGGACGAATGTTCACCTCGACGGTGTAGCGCGGTCGGCAGCTTCAATGCCGTGGTTTCTGCGCTGACGACGACCACAACCGCGCGGAGCGCGCGCATGCCCCGCGCGTCCGCTCGTAGAGGCGCGTATGGTCCCGGTTTCGCTGCCTACACCGGAGGCGAACGTGGTCGATCTCCATTCAGTCTGGCGACTCGTCGCCGCCGACCACGGCCTCGCGGTCGTGAGCGCGACCCGTGCCGATGGGACGATCCAGACGTCACTCGTCAACGCGGGCATCACGGCCGATCCGCGCGATGGCCGCGACGTCGTCGGCTTCGTCAGCCGGGGCGACGCCGTGAAGCTCCGTCTCTTGCGCCGTCGTCCCTACGTGAACGTCGTGTGGCGATCGGGCTGGGAGTGGGTCTCGCTGGAGGGTTCCGTCACGCTGATCGGCCCCGACGACCCGCTCGTCGGCTTCGATCCCACGGACCTGCCCGCGTTGTTGCGCACGATCTTCGTGGACGCGGGTGGAGAGCACGGGGACTGGGCGGAGTACGACCGCGTCATGGCGGCCGAACGACGCACCGCGGTGCTCGTGGTCCCGGAGCGGCTGTCCTCGAACGCGTAGCCGCGGCGCCCGCTCGACCCGATGGTGAGCCCGTCTCGCCTCCGGTCGCGTCGTGGACCCATAATGAGCCACAGGAGCCGAGCAGGGGGAATCAGTGGAGATCCGAGTTGTTGGCGCGGGGGTCGGTCGGACCGGAACGCATTCGTTGAAGCTGGCGCTCGAGCAGCTGCTCGGCGCCCCGTGCCATCACATGATCGAGTGCTTCGGCCAACCCGACCAGATCGCCGGGTGGACGGACGCGATCAACGGGCGGCCGGTGGAGTGGCCGGTACTGCTCGAGCGATTCGGCGCAATCGTCGACTGGCCCGGGGGCGCCTTCTGGCCGGAGCTGACCGACGCGTTCCCGGATGCACTCGTGTTGCTCTCCGTGCGCGATCCGGAGTCCTGGTATCGAAGCGCGTCGAACACGATCTTCCTCAGCTTCGAGAACACGCCACCCGAGCTCGCGCCCTGGATGGAGGCTGTGAAGCAGCTCCTCCGCGACCGGTTCAGCGACAAGTTCGACGACCCGACCGCGATGATGGACGCCTTCGTGCGGCACAACGATGCGGTGCGCGCCGCGATCCCTCCGTCACGATTGCTGGAGTGGACGGCGGGCGACGGTTGGGAGCCGATCTGCGACCGGCTCGGGCTGGCGGTGCCGGCCGAGCCGTTCCCGGTGACGAACACCACGGCGGACTTCCGCGAGATGCTCGGGATCCCCGCGCTCCCCGAAACCGGCTGAGCCGAGGGGTAGACGGCGGCGGGGTCTAGCGACCCTTGCGCTTCTGGGCCTCTTTGGGGACGCGCGCGGGCTGCTTGTCCCGGCGGCGCTTCTCGTGGGGCATCGCCCGCAGCGCTCCGGCCTCCGCTTCGCGGTGCAGGGCGCGCCAGCCATCGAGACGGGATTCCAGCAGCGTTCCGGCGTCCACCGCGTCCCGAACGGCGCACGATGGTTCGGAGTCGTGCTCGCAGTTCGCGAACTTGCAGCCGGTGGCGAGCTCGTCGATGTCCTCGTAGGTGGCGTCGACCGCGTCGGGGTCGACCCACAGGCCCACCGAGCGGATACCCGGGGAGTCGATCAGCGTGCCGCCCGTAGGCAGGACGTAGAGCTCGCGCGTCGTGGTGGTGTGGCGGCCCTTCGCATCGCCCTCCCGGACCGCCCCAATCGTCGCGCTCTCCTCGCCCGTGAGCGCGTTGAGGAGACTGGATTTCCCCGCGCCGGACTCGCCGAGCATCGTGACGGTCTTGTCGCGAGCGAGGTCGCGCAGGGGCTCGAGGCCGAGCCCTTCCTTCGCGGACGTGACGAGGACCCGAAGCGTGGGGCTCGACTCCGCCAGCTCCGCGACAACCGCGTCCCGGGCGGCTTCGGTCTCGAGCGTCCGTAGTGCCTTGGTGAGCACGACCACGGGGGTCGCGCCGGCATCCCACGCGAGCGTCGCGGCGCGGGCCAGCCGACCAGCCTTCACGGGCCGGTCGAGACCACAGACGAGCAGCACGAGATCCACGTTCGCAGCCAGGGCCTGGCTGAAGTCGCCTTCGGCGGCCCGCCGGGTCAGGAGGGACGACCGCTCCAGCACCGCGACCGGCTCCGTGCCCTCGCACGCGATCCAGTCCCCGACGGTGGGCGGTGGATCGAGACGGCGGGTGAGTGGAGCCGCGACGATGCCGTCCGCCGTCGCGAGCAGGAGACCAGAGCCGTCGTGGCGCACCACCCGGGCGGGAGCGCACCCCGGATGTTCGGCCAGCAGCGCGGCCCAACGGTCGCTCCACCCGTAGGGAGCAAGCGCCAGAAGCTGCATGGGTGGGCACGACTGTAGCGACCCCGGCGCGTGTCCGGCGCCAAGGGGCGATCAGCAACCCGCGTCCGTGAGCCGGGTCAGGAAGCTTCCGGCACCGGTGACCGACGCGCCGCGGCCTCGGGCGCTGTCTGCGAGCGCCCGATCCGAGGTGACTACCTCGATCGAGCCGATCGCCCGGTCATCCGTCGCCGAGTCGAGCAGCTCGCGGATGCGATCGTCGGCAGCATCCCGGCCGCTTCTCGTCGCGTAGCGCACGACCACACCGTCGTGCTCACCTTCGGGGAGATCGGGATCGTCGGCGTCGAAGACCAGCTCGATCGACGCGGCGGTGGCCGACGCCAAGCACTGCACGCGGCCCAGCAACCGTCGCGCCGCGGCCGGGCGGTCGCGCCACCAGCCGTCGGCGGCCGCGCCCATCACGTTGTTGCCGTCGATGATCAGGCGGGGGAGACCGGTGCCCGGTCCCGCGCTCATGCCCAGGTACGGACGAGCTCGAGCACCGACTCCGCGTCGGGACCTTCGCCGATCAGCGCGGTTGCATCCGGCGCGACGCGCCGCGACGCTACGAGGCACAAGTCGACGCCCGGGCCGCGGATCGTGGTCGGGGCGCCGGCTTCGGTGCCGAAGGCCCAGCGGTTACCCGTCGGGCCGACGAGGTCGAACGCAACCGCCCCCGGCGCGTCGCGGCCGCTGCGGGCGAACGCGTACGGGAGCGTGCGCCAGGCCAGCCGGGCGACGTGCACGAGCCGTTCGGCCGGCGCCGGCGTGATGCCGAAGCCCCACGCGACGTCGCCGGTGTGGATCCAGGTCTCGGCCAGCCGCGTCGTCGCCAGGGTCCGCGCGGCCATATCGCCCGCGACCCATTGCACGCGCGCACTCGGATCGCCCGCACGGAACGCGTCCTGCAACGTGTCGACCGACTGCTGCCAGCGCTCGTGCACCTTTGGCCACGGCTGATCCCGTTCCTGGACCACGCTCCACTCGGCCACGACATCGACGTTGTCCGTCTCGTTGTTCTCCAGCGGCCCGAAGCTGCCCGTCGCTTCGGGGAACCGGTGCTCGACGCTCGCGAGTGCGAACTCATTGGTCTGAGCCAGGTGCAGGACGACGTCCGCGATGCTCCAGCCTTCGCAGGCCGAGGGCTGGTGTGCTTCGTCCTCGCTCCGGCCGTCCAGGTACGCGGCCAGCTCGGCGTTCTGCTCGGCGAGCGCGCCGACGATTGCGTCCACAAGAGCTCCCCTCGTCGTGGGACCTTGTCTAGACCCCGGCGATCTCAGCCGTCATCTCGAGCTTCGCGTTGCTGCGCAGCGAAGATCGGGCGGTACGGGCCACTCGGAGGGATCAAGCAGGGACGCGGGTCGTGGCGGGCCCAGCGCGGCGGCTCGCCGCGGATCAGCTCCTCGCCGTGCGGTGAGCGCTTCACGAGGTCCGTGTAGGGCATCGCGTCCGCCGCGGCGTAGGTCTGCAGCAGCAATGGACGGGCGCGGTCCGACGCGTTCGGCGCCGACCCGTGCACGGTGCGACAGCTGTGCACCGTGATCGAACCGGCGGGACCGACCGGATACTCGGCGGTGCCCACTCCGGCCCGTTGGACGTCGGCGTCGGCGAGCGCCCCGACCCAGGTCTCACCGTCGTAGAGGTCGTAGAGCGGTCCGTTGTGACTGCCCGGGACGAAGCCCACCTCACCCATGCCCGGCTCGACGTCCTCGAGGAACACCCCGATCGTGAGCAGGTCGTAGTTCGTGTGCGGCCAGAACTGGATGTCCTGGTGCCACTTGACCTCCTCACCACCACGGGGAGCTTTGAAGTTCAGCTTGGAGTGGTGGAACTTCAGGTCCGGGCCGAGCAGATCGGCCGCGACATCGACGATGACGGACTGCGAAGCGAACTCCCAGTACGTCTCGTGGAGGTCGGTGGGGGAGCTGAGGCGCCGCAACCGCGGCTCGGTCGGCGAGTGGCCGGCGTCGAGGTCGAAGATCACGTTCGACTCCGTGAGCTCGCGGCTCTTCTCCACGAACTCGTCCGTGACCGCGCGCAGCCGCTTCAGCCACGCGTCGTCCACCAGGCCGGGGACCGAGACCCAACCCTGCTCGTGGTACTGGGCGCGCTGCGCCTCGGTAAGCACGGTCGGCGATACGTCCGACGACAAGGAAGTCACGCTCCGAGCCTACGGTCTCGACGTCCTCGGAGCCGCTGCCCCTGCATCGCCCGCCACCCGCTGCAACAGCCAGCGGCCAACCGGTTCGGCGGCCGCAGGCTCGAAGTGGACGCTGTCCGGCCGCAGCGCCTCGCTGGCCGCGTTCGTCTCGGGACACTTCCCACCCGGACACAGGTGCGTCTGAAGATCGACGAGCTGCGCGTGGGACACCCGTACGACGCGTCGCGTGATTCGGTTCACACAGTCGATCCGTTGGCGAGCCAGCGCGATCGGCACGATCGCTCGCGTGGGGTACACGGACGTGTTGAGCGCGACCCGGGCATCCCACTGCTGGAACAGCGAAACGGCGTCGCTCAGGCTGCGCCGGTACGCGCGGTCCCAGCGCGGGTCGCACGGGGTCAGCTCGCCCGGCCCGAAGTCCCCGGACATGGAGACGAGCACGACATCGGGTTGCGCTGCGGCGACATCGCTCGGCCAGCTGCCCGAGCACGGCTGCGCGTCGATCGGCCGGTTGGCCAGGTCATAGGTCTTCGTGCCGAGATCGACGAGGGTGCACCCGGCGATGGCGCGGTTGATCACCTCGGTCTTCCCGTACCGGTCGGCGGCCTTCATCACACCGGCGACCGATGCTCCGACGGAATCGCCGACCACCAACACCCGTACCGTTCCGGATGCCGCGGGGTGGCTGGGGATGGGGTCGCGCTGGAACCGTGCGAGCGGCGCCGCGCCGAGCGTCGAGACCAGGACCGTGATGATGACGGCAGCCACCGCGACGGGCACCACGATCCGCATCGCCGGGACGCTGAACGACCCGCGTCGGATGGGCCGTTCGAGCGCGAAGTACGACGCGATGGCGACGAGGAGTGTGCAACCGACGCGCAAGCTGTTGAGGCGCAGCCCGTCGAGGCCGGCTCGCTCGGGGCTCAACGCGACGAAGATGGGCCAGTGCCACAGGTAGACCCCGTAGCTGATGATGCCGAGCGCGCGGAGCGGTCCGAACGAGAACACGGCGGCCAGGGGCCCCGGCCGCGGATGCGACACCGCCGCGATCACGGCAACGACGCCGAGCTCGATCACGAAGAATCCGCCTGCGTAGAGCGAGTCGGTGCGCCCATCGACTCGGAGCCATGCCCACGCGACGCCGAGCGCCGCGAACACCGCGACCACTTCCAGTCCGACTCGCGCCGACCGTGTCGTGACCGGGCCGCGCCATACGAGCCACGCCGCCAGCGTTGCACCCAGGAGAACTGCCGGAGCTCGCGTATCGGTCCCGAAGTACACCCGGGTGGGGTCGCTGCCCGGGGTGTAGCGCACGGCCATCCACACCGCGGACGCGATCGCGAGCGCCGCGGCAACCGCGAGGAGGGCTCTCGCCGACCCGCGCCGCCACGTCAGCACGCCGAGCACGATGAGGGGCCAGATCAGGTAGAACTGCTCCTCGATCGCGAGGCTCCACGTGTGCTCGAGCGGGGAACGGGCGATGAACTGCGCCCAGTACGAGTTGCCGGCGATGATCGCCCGCCAGTTCGCGACGTAGCCGAGCGTGGCGAGCGCGTCGCCGCGGATCTGGCTCAGCTCCGACGGCGCGGCCACGAAGGCCGCGTACAGCGCGACACCGACGAGGACTCCGAAGAGCGCTGGGAGGAGCCGCCGGGCGCGCCGGGCCCAGAACGCGAGGAGCCGGATCGCGCCCGTGCCCTGGAACTCGACGAGGAGCAGCGAGGTGATGAGGTAGCCGGAGAGCACGAAGAAGAGGTCTACGCCGAGGTAGCCGCCGGTGAGCGACTCGGCATGGAACGCGACGACTCCCGCCACCGCGATGCCGCGCAGCCCGTCGAGCGCGGGGACGTGCCGCAGCCTTGGCCCTGACCCCTGCCTGGTCAACCCAACCGTCGCCTCCCTCCAGATGCGACTGGTCGACCCTACCCTCATGTGCCGCCGGTCCGGCAATACACTCCGCCACCAGCGCGATCGACGACCGGGGGGACGGGCGTGAACCGAGAGGTGAACCGGCGCGACATCCTCCGCTGGTCGCTGCTCGGTGGAGCCACCGTGCCACTGGCGTCGCTGCTCGCCGCGTGTGGCGACGGCTCGTCGGGCTCGGAAGCTTCGCGTCGCGCCGGGACGAGCCGGGACACGACGGCGCCGCTCGACCCCGCGAAGAAGTGGTGGCTCCAGCAGAACTTCGCGCCGGTCAAGGAGGAGGTCGAGGCGCACGATCTCGAGGTGATCCACGGCGCCATACCCGCCGCGCTCGCCGGCCTGTACGTGCGCAACGGCTCCAACCCGCAGTCCGGCGACTCCTCCCACTGGTTCTTCGGCGACGGCATGGTGCACGGCGTACGGCTCGAGGGCGGGAAGGCGCTCTGGTACCGGAACCGCTACGTGCACACTGCTCTGTACGACGCGCACGCCGGCTTCGGGGACGGACCGCCCGGTGGCGCTTCGAACCAGTCGAACGTGTCGGCGATCTGGCACGGGGACCGGCTCCTCACGAGCGGGGAGGTGGGGCTCCCGTACGAGCTCTCGCCCGGCGACCTGAGCACGAAGGGCTCATACGACTTCGGCGGCCAGCTCACCACCGCGTTCACCGCGCACCCCAAGATCGACCCGGCGACCGGTCGCCTGCACTTCTTCGGGTACGGCTTCGTCCCTCCGTTCCTCACGTACCACGTGGCCGAAGCCGACGGCCGGCTCGTCTCGAGCACCGAAGTGCCGGTGCGCGCGTCCACCATGATCCACGACTTCACGATCACCGACACCGACGCCGTCTTCTGGGAGCTTCCCGTGCTCTTCGATCTCGAGTCGGCGACGAGGTGGATCGCGAACCCTGATGCCGGGGTGTTTCCGTACCGGTGGGCGCCCGAGTACGGCGCACGCATCGGAGTGATGCCGCTCGCCGGGCCCGGCAGCGCGATCCAGTGGTTCGAGATCGACCCGTGCTACGTGTTCCACGGTGTGAACGCCTACCGCGACGGCGCGAAGGTCGTGCTCGACGTCTGCCGGCTCACCTCGATGTTCGTTCCCGGCCAGCAGCTCGGTGGTGACCTGTCGCTACGTCGCTGGACGGTCGATACCGCGAACGGAACCGTGGCCGACGACATCGTCGAGGTCGACGACCCCGGCGAGCTCCCGTCGCGCGATCCGCGCCGGGTCGGGCGCAAGCACCGCTACGGCTACTTCGTGCAGACCCGCGACAACCCCGAGACGGTCGAATTCGGTGGGCTCATCAAGCGGGACTACCGCACCGGGCGCGTCGAGAAGTGGGATCCCGGTCCGGCCCGGCACGCAGGGGAGTGGCTCTTCGTTCCGGACGGCAGCTCGCGGGAGGACGACGCGGGCTACCTGCTCACCTACCTGCACGACGACGCGCGCAACGCGAGTGAGCTCGTCATCGTGGACGCTTCGGATGTCAAAGCCGGGCCCGTGGCGCGCATTGCGATGCCGCAGCGCGTCCCGTACGGCTTCCACGCCACCTGGGTACCCACCTAGCTACCCGCGCCCGACGGCGCGCTGCAGCTGCGCTTTGGTCATCTTCGAGCGGCCCTTGATGTTCTTGTGCCTGGCCTCTTCGTACAGCTGATCGCGTGTCCGTCCACCCGGGCCCCTGTGGGACCGGAGGCCGCCGCGGCGACCCGAGGAGATGTCGTCGGTTGAAGTGCGCGACGACGTCTTCGCCTCGCCACTTCGTGCTCGCTCCTTGTTCACCGTCCGCGCCGCGATCTCCTCGGCGACATCCTCGGGCCGGCCGTGCTCTTTCAACCCGCTCTTGATGTGCTGGTACTGCCGCTCGCGCTTCTTGGACCACGCTTGCCGGGGCATCGACAACCTCCTCGACTGAGTACCGGTTCGGTACCCGCGCCGGCCCGCGACGAAACCGCCAGGACGTAACCTGCAGCCGGCGTAGTCCGTTGCAGCATTAGCCTGCCGCGCCGGTCGCCGGGGGAAGGAACGGGATGGCTACGGGCACAGAGGTGCCGGGCGGCGACGGCGCGGATCGAGCGCCCGAGCGTCGCTTCGCGTGGTGGCTCGCGGGGATCGCCGCGGCCGGGTTCGTCGTGCGACTGGGCTACGCGCTGACGCTCGGCGCGTTCACCGGGTTCACCGACCCGCGCTACTACCACCTGCAGGCCAACCTGCTCGCGGAGGGCCACGGATTCGCCGATCCGTACGGCTTGGCGCTGACCGGCCGCATCGTGCCCGCCGCGACACACCCGCCGCTGTTCCCTCTGCTCCTTTCCGTGTCGTCCGTGTTCGGCGGGACGAGCGAGACCACGCACCGGATCGTCGCGTGCGTGATCGGGGCGGCAGCCGTCGCCGCGATCGGCCTGCTCGGACGCCGGCTCGGCGGGCGGGGCATCGGGCTGGCCGCCGCCGTGATCGCGGCGGTCTACCCGAACCTCTGGATCCTCGACGCCGCACTCTTCTCCGAGGGTCTCGCGGTCCTGCTGGTGACGGGCGCGCTCCTGCTCGCGTACCGGCTGCGCCGCGCACCGACCACTCTCGGAGTGATCGCCTTGGGGGCGGTGCTCGGGTTGGCCGCGCTCACCCGGCCCGAGACCATCCTGTTGATCCCGCTGCTCGCCGCACCACTCCTCCTGCGGCTGGCCGGCTGCGCGTGGCCGCGCCGGTTCGCGCTGCTCGGCGTGACGGTGTTGGTTGCCTGCGTCGTGCTCGCGCCTTGGTTGGTGCGCAACCTGACCGGTTTCGAACGGCCGGTGACCTTTTCGACGAACGCCGATCTGGTGCTCGGTGTCGCGAACTGCGACACGACGTACAACGGGTCCGATCTCCTCGGCTGGTGGTCACCGAAGTGCTCGCGCGCGCACAGCCTGCTCGAGGATCCCTCGGTCCACGCCGAGATCCTCCGCCGGCGCGGCCTCGACTACATCCAGGCGCACCCGGGCCGGCTCGTCGCGGTAGTCGCGCCCGCGCGGATCGGTCGGCTCTTCGACGTGTACCACCCCCTGCGCACCGCGGATCTGGAGGTGCCGGAGGGGCGGCCACTCGACGCGAGCAAAGCCGGGCTCATCATGTATTGGATCCTCGTGCCCTTCGCAGTCGTCGGAGCCGTGGTGCTGCACCGGCGACGCATCGAGCCGCTCTGGCCCCTGCTCACACCCTTGGCGGTCGCGGTGCTCGTCGCGGTGTACAGCTACGGGAACGTCCGGTTCCGGGCGGTCGCGGAGCCTGCCATCGTCGTGCTGGCCGCGCTCGGTGCCGACGCGCTGCGCCAAGCGGTTGTGAGCTTCCGAGCGCGCCGCGCCACTGCTTCGTAGCATCGCCGCAGACATTCGCAACGGGGGGAGTCACGCGATGAACGAGCGCGCACGTATCGCACTCGCCGAGGGGATCGGAACCATGATCCTCGTGGTCGGGGGCCCGGGCACGGCCATCCTGGCGACGGGCACGTTCGCCGGCACGAAGAGCACCGTCGGGGTCCTCGGGGTCGCGCTCGCATTCGGGCTCAGCCTGCTGTGCGCGGCCTACGCGATCGGCTCGATCTCGGGTTGCCACATCAACCCGGCCGTCACGCTCGGCCTGTGGGCCATCAAGAAGACCGAGGGCGCGCTCGTTCCCTTCTACTTCCTCGGTCAGGTGATCGGCGGCATCGTCGGCGCCGGGATCATCTTCGTCATCGCGAACAGCATCAGCGGCTTCAGCGCGAAAGCCACCGGGTTCGCGGCGAACGGCTACGGCAGCCACTCACCGAGCGCGATCGCGCGCGGTGGAGCGGTGCTCGGCGGCTTCGACCTCGGCGTGGTGATCCTGGTGGAGGTCGTGTTCACCGCGTTGTTCGTCTTCGTGATCGCAAGCACGAGCCGCGGGTCCATGACGGTCGGGTTCACCGGTCTTACGGTGGGACTCATGCTGACCCTCATCCACCTGATCACGATCCCGATCGACAACACGTCGGTGAACCCCGCCCGCAGCATCGCGACCGCCGTCTTCCAGGGCAGCTGGGCACTCGAGCAGCTCTGGGTGTTCATCGTCTTCCCGCTGGTCGGAGGGTTGCTCGGGGCATTGGTGTGGCGCGCCCTGGTGCCCGCCCATGACTTGTAGGTGCGGGCGTTACTGTTCCCTCGCAGTGGGAGACGGGGGAGAGCTGGCGGTGCAACGCCGGGAGGTGCCGTGAGGGTGGGCAGGTTCGCGCGACGTAGCCGGCGGGGATGTTGCGCGTTGCTCACCGTCTTCGGCGTGATCACGGCACTGGCCGTCCCTGCTCATGGAGCGCTCCCCGTCACCGCGAAGCGGGCTCCAGGGCCCGTCGCCGATCTCTCTCGACCGATCACGGGTGGGAACGGACCCTTCATGGGCTCTGCTACCGCGGAGAGGTTGAAGGGCGCCGGCTACGTCGAGCACGAATACGTGGCGTCGGGGACTGCGACGTCGTACCGCGCGGACGGTGGGCTCTCGACCGATGGCCGATGGACGTTCGTGCCCGACGGTGCAGCGCCATACCGCACCCGCGTGCTCGTCCGGCGACCGGCGAGACCTGCGGCGTTCAGCGGCACGGTGGTGGTCGAGTGGCTGAACGTGAGCGGCGGGCTGGACGCCGACCCCGACTTCACCAGCCTGCGGGAGGAGCTCCTGCGGAGGGGAGACGTGTGGGTCGGCGTCTCTGCACAGCTGATCGGCGTGGAGGGTGGCCCCGTGCTGGTCACCGTTCCCGGCGCGAACAACCTTCAAGGCAAAGGCCTGAAGACCATCGACCCCGCGCGTTACGGATCACTCGAGCACCCCGGCGACGGCTACTCGTTCGACATGTTCACGCAAGTCGCGCGGGCGGTCCGAGCCGGTGGCAGCGTGATGGGCGGAGTCAGGCCGAAGCGGGTCATCGCCGCCGGCGAGTCGCAATCTGCGATCGCGCTCACGACCTACATCAACGGCGTGCAACCGCTCACGCATGCCTTCGACGGCTTCTTCGTCCACAGCCGGGCATCGGTGCCACTGCCGATCGTAGGTCCGGGCAAGTACGCCGACCTCGCGCAGGGAATCGCCAGTGCACCGACGATCTTCCGCACCGACACGAGCGTCCCCGTTCTCGACCTGCAAGCGGAGAGCGACGTCACCGGAGTGCTCAAGTCGGCGGCCGTTCGCCAACCCGACAGCGCTCACCTCCGGCTCTGGGAGGTGGCAGGGACCGCGCACGCCGACGTCCACCTGCTCGGCGCGACCGCCAAGACGATCCACTGCGGTGCACCGATCAACGATGGGCCCCTCCACATCGTCGCGAAGGCGGCGCTGCACAGTCTCGACCGGTGGATCCGGACCGGAGAGCGTCCCCCCAAGGCGTCTCGCCTCGAGCTGACACCGGGATCGGCGCCCGAGGTCCGCCGCAACCACGACGGAATCGCGCGGGGCGGGATCCGGACCCCACCGGTCGACGTCCCCGTCGCAGTCCTGTCCGGGGTTCCCGGTCCCGATCCCTCGCTGATCTGCATCCTGCTCGGCTCGACCAAGCCGCTGCCGGCCGCGCGGCTGGCCGCGCTCTACCCGTCGCGCGCCACCTACCGGAGCCGCTACGACACCGCGACCCGGAAGACGATCGAGGCCGGGTTCGCGTTGAAGGCCGATCGCGCGGCCCTCGAGGCCTTCGCCACCCCGTCCCGCGTGGACCGCTGACGGCATATTGCGGTAGTTCGCGAACTTCTTCCCCCGGGCCCGGATTTCCCTCTCGTGCCGGTGGTCGGCGGTGTCGAAGAAACGTCTCGGGTTCCCCAGGCACACGAGGAGAGCGCGAGCGCATGCAGAAGACCCAGGCCCGCCAGTTCGGCCAGTCACTCGTCGACCGCCATGTCCTCTCGCGCGAGGTGCTCGAGGACGCGATGGACGAGTCGGCCCGGCTGAGCCTGCCGCTGCCCACCATCGTCCTGCAGCGTGGGCTCGCCGGCACGAAGGACCTCGCCGCCGCGTTCTGCGCGGCCGTCAACGCGCGCTTCGTGGACTTCGACGACTCTCCGGTCCAGCCGCAAGCCGCACGCCTGGTGCCCGAGACGCTCGCCCGGACCTATACCGCGATCGGCGTCGAGATCGAGCACGACACCGTGGTGGTGGCGTTCGCCGACCCCGGTGATCGGGGCGCGCTCGACGAGGTGTCGACCGCTATCCACGCCGAGACCGGCTACACGGTGGTCGTCGCCGGCGCGGAACGCCAGGACCTGCTCGCGGCGATCGAGCGCGAGTACGGAGCGGGGGTGAACGAGGCGGAGGAGCTCGTCGGCGAGGGGATCAACGTCGATCTGCACAAGATGTTCGACCGGTTGGCGGAGCTCAACGGCTCCGACCTGCATCTCGCGGCCGGTGAGCCACCGCTGGCCCGGGTGCTCGGTGAGCTCGAGCGACTCCCCGAGTTCGAGGAGCTCAGCGGCTCCCGCATTCGCGAGCTGCTGTACTCCATCATCACCAAACCGCAGCAGGAGGCGTTCGAGCAGAACCACGAGCTCGACACCAACTACACCCTCCCGGGCGTCGCGCGCTACCGCGTGAACGTCTACCTCAAGCGCAATGCGATTGCCGCGTCCTTCCGGCAGATCCCGTACACCGTCGTGCCGTTCGAGAAGCTCGGTCTTCCGGAGTCGGTACGCCAGTTCACCGAGCTGCCGCGCGGGTTGGTGCTCGTCACCGGTCCGACGGGCTCCGGGAAGTCGACCACTCTCGCATCGCTCATCGACCTCGTGAACCAGAACCGGGCGTGTCACATCCTGACCATCGAGGAGCCCATCGAGTTCGTGCACGAGTCGAAGCGGGCACTGATCAGCCAACGCGACGTGGGCACCGACACGGAGTCGTTCGGGACGGCGTTGCGCCAGGCGCTCCGCCAGGATCCCGACGTCATCCTGGTCGGCGAGATGCGCGACCTCGAGACGATCTCCACCGCGGTGACCGCCGCGGAGACCGGTCACCTCGTGTTCGCGACGCTCCACACCCAGGATGCGGCCCAGACCATCGACCGGATCGTGGATGCGTTCCCGCCCGAGCAGCAGGAGCAGGTGCGCGTCCAGGTCGCCTCGACTCTTCAGGGCATCGTCACCCAGCAGCTCGTCCCGACCGCGGACGGCACGGCTCGCGTCGTCGCGGCCGAGGTGCTCGTCGCCACGCCCGCGATCCGCAACCTCATCCGTGAGGGGAAGATCCACCAGGTGCTGCCGATGCTCCAGTCCGGCCGCAAGCTCGGGATGAACACCATGGACGAGAACCTCGGCAACCTCGTGAAGGACGGCCGCATCACCATCGAGCAGGCCCTCCTGCGCGCTCGCGACGTCAACGAGGTCAAGCGCACGGCCGGGGTTCCGCTCACGGCCTGATCGCGCCGCGCCTCCGCGCCGACACCTGCCGGGTCACACGTGGAACGCGTCGAGACCGGGCAGCTCTTCGACACGGCCGTCGTCGTGCACGAGCAAGCCGGTGACGCGATGGGCTCCGAGGAGCTCGGCCGCGGCCGCCGAGCCGGCGACGAACGCCGACTTGGCGAGGATCTCGGCCCAGGCCGTGCTGTGCGCGAGCACCGTGACCGTCGCCAGGCCGTTCCACGCCGGCCGGCTCGTCACCGGATCGATCAAGTGGTGCTGGCGAACCCCGGCCCGGGTCCACGCGCGACGCGCGCGGGTGCTGGTCGCAACGCCACCGGCACCGAGCCGGAACGCGCGCGCGGGTTCGCACCCGTCCGTGAGCGTCGGATCCACGTCGACCCGCCAGCCGGCGGGCTCGGGGGGAGTCCCTTCGACTCGGACGTCGCCGCCGAGGTTCACGCAGACGCCGTCGGCGCCGGCTTCGAGCAGCTCGGCGGCCAGCAGATCGGCGGCGCGCCCCTTGCCGATCCCGCCGAGGTCGAGTCGCAGGCCCGGGGCGAGACGGACGGCTGAGACCAACCGGTCCAGCTCGATCGCCGCGCAGCCCGGAGTTGCGGTGCTGAACAGCCTGGCGCCGGACGATGAGCCGTGAGGTAGGGCCCCATCGATCTCGTCGAAGCTCCGGTCGTACCCCGCAGCCTCGAGCGCGTCCAGCACCGTCGGGTCGAACCGGCCTGCCGTCGCGTGCCAGGCGGAGAGCGCGAGCTCGATCACCGAGAACGTGTCGGCAGAGACGACGACGGGTGCCCCCGCCGCAGCGTTCAGGCGGCACAGCTCGCTCGTCGGCACGAATCGCGACCACCGGGCTTCGAGGCCCGCGAGCCGGAGCCGCGCGCGATCCGGAAGGTCGCCCGGGCCGCCGAGCACGAGCAGGCGCGCGGTGCTCCCCATGCACGCGAAGGTCGTGTCCGACCACGCGGCCGGATGGGCCCGGTGATGCAGCCGGATCGGAACGCGACCGGTCCCCGGCACCCGTACTGCCTGTTGCACCAGCTCTTCGTCCATCAATTGCTTTCTGAATCGCTCTGTCCGGCACTTCTCCGCACTTCGCACCCGGTCCCGGCGGTACTGGCCCTATCGGCACATTGGGGGCCTGCACTTCAACGCGAGTCCCGCCCTGCGAGACTTCTTCGATGTCTCCGACGCCTCGCAGCACCGTTCGCCGCCTACCCGAGCTCGCCGTCTACGAGCGTGAGGCGGTGGCCGCGATCCTCGACGCGGGGCTCGTGGCGCACGTAGGGATCAGCCACGAAGGTGCTCCGGTCGTGATCCCGATGGCGTACGCTCGGATCGGCGACACTCTGTACCTGCACGGATCCGCGGCCAGCCGGATGATGCGCAACCTCAAGAGCGGTGAGCCGATGTGCGTCACCGTCACCGTCGTCGACGGGATCGTGCTGGCCCGCTCCGCGTTCAACATGTCGATGAACTACCGGGCGGTGGTGGTCCAGGGTGCTGCTCGCATGGTTACCGACGCGGCCGAACGGATGACCGCCTTCCGGGCGATCATGGACCACTTCGTGCCCGGCCACTGGGAGCACGTCCGCCCGCCGAACGAGCAGGAGCTGCGCCAGACCCTCGTCGTGGCTGCGGCGCTCGACGAGGCCTCGGCCAAGGTGAGCGCGGGTCCACCCGACGATGATCCCGACGATCTCGCCCTGCCCTACTGGGCGGGGGAGATCCCACTGCGGACGGTGGCGGGAACCCCGGTGCCCGATGCGTACGTCAAAGCCGGCGAGGAGCCACCCGAATCCGTCCGTCACTACGCACGGGTGTTCGACGCACCGGAGGTACCGAGCAGCTGAAGATGCTTCGTTCGATGGGCAGGGATCGTGCGGCACTCGTGATCGTGGCTGCGCTCTGCGTCGTCGCGCTCGCGACGGTCGGGGTGCGCTACCTGTGGTTGCGCGCGGATCGACAGGCCACCGAGCACACCGTCGCCGAGCTCACCCAGCACACGCGCGAGGCGGTGGCACTGCTCCGTTCGGTGAGCACGATCCGTGCCTCCGCCGACGTGAGCAATGGGAAGGTCCGAGCGGAGCGCGACCGCGTCCGCGCGGTTGCGCTCCTGCTCCACACCGATCTCGATCGCGCCAAGGCCGAGACGACCGCATCCGCGATCGGTGCCTTCGTCTCCGGGAGCCAGGCGAACGACCTCACCGCCTGCCTCATCGGGGTGTCCCAGGCCCTCAACCAGCTCTCGGTCGGTGACGGCCGAGCGATCCAGAGCTTGCAGAAGGTCGAGGGACCGTGTCGCCGGGCGGGGGTCCAATGACGATGACCAGGAGCCGCTGGTACTTCGTAGCCGGGGGTCTGGCCCTGGTCGTCGTGCTCGTCTGCGTCGCGCTCGCCGGCAACAGCGAGCAGCGCCGCCTCGATCGTGCCGAGCGCAACGAGAGCACGCTGCGCCGGACCTTGCAGATCACACGCGTGAGCGTGAACGCGCAGAACCAGGCGCTGAGCGCCGCGTACGTGGCCGGTGCGGATCTGGCCGAGGACCTGAAGCTCGGCAACCTCGACGCCGCGACGACGCAGAACGACCTCGCGGCGGCCCAGGTGGGCCTCGCGAACGCGCAGCTGACGCTCGCAGTGCAGAGCGACCGGCGCAGCACGGTGCAGGCGTGCCTCGACGGGGTCGGGCGGGCGCTCGACCGGACCAGGGTGCGAGACACGGCCGGCGCGACCGCGTCCCTCCGGACGGCCGCGCCCGCATGCCTGATCGCGCTCAGCAAGCCCGGCGACCCGGTTCCGGTGCTCCCGTACGACTTCGCCGATCCCTTCGTGCTCCACGCGGGGGGCGGGTACATCGCGTTCGCCACGAACGCAGCCGGCGGCAACATCCAGTCGGCCCGCAGCCCGGACCTGAAGAGCTGGGACTTCGCCGGCAACGCGCTGGGCGCGCTTCCCCCGTGGGCCTCCCCGGGAACGGTCTGGGCGCCGTCCGCGCTCGTGCGGCCCGCCGGGACCGTCCTCTACTACACGGTCCGCGAGGCGTTCACGGGCCGCCAGTGCATCTCGGTCGCGGTCAGCGCGGTGCCGACCGGCCCCTTCGTCGACGGCACCACCGGGCCGCTCGAATGCGGCACGACGGGTGCGATCGACCCCAGCCCGTTCGTCGACGGCGACGGCGCCACGTACCTGCTGTACAAGACCGAGCGCCCGGCCCGGATCTGGAGCCGGCCGCTCACCCCGGACGGTCTCGCGTTCACGGGGCCCGGGAGCCAGATCCTGGCGCCGTCGCAGCACTGGGAGGCGGGGAACGTCGAAGCCCCGACGATGTTGAAGACCGGCTCGGGCTACTGGCTCTTCTACTCGGGCAACGATTGGAACGGCAGCTCGTACGCCGAGGGCATGGCCCGGTGCTCCGGGCCGCTCGGCCCGTGCACGGCGGATGCGGGCAACCCGGTCCTCGCGACCCGCACCGGAATCGCCGGCCCGGGCGGGGGAGAGGTGTTCACCGACGGCGCGACCTGGTGGATGGCGTATCACGCCTACCACGAGCCGCTCGTGAAGTATCCGAACAGCCGGCTGCTCCACTTCGCGCGCATCACGTTCGACGGCCGCGGCCGCCCCGTCATCAACACCTGATCCTGGGTCGTGCCGAGGGGCGCTAGCCGAGGAAGCGAGCGAGGACGGTTTCGCGCCAGCGCGAGCGGCGACCGGTGCGGGCTTCGGCGCGGTCCTGGCCGGCGGTGAGATGCAGGCCCGCGTTGATGCCGAGCCACCGGAACGGCTCGGGCTCCCACGGTGGGGAGACGTGGCCGACCCAGGCCAGCCGGGTGAGGTTGGTGTCGAGGCCGAGGATGAGGTCCGCGAGCGTGCGCCCGGCGAGGTTGCTCGTGCCGACCCCGTCGCCGACGTATCCACCCGCCCACGCGAGACCCGTCGTCTTCTCGTACCCAACCGAGCTGTACCAGTCCCGCGGCACACCCAGCGGCCCGCCCCACTGGTGGGTGACCGACGCGCCGGCGAGCGCGGGGAACAGCGACTCCAGCACCTGGCGTAGCTCGGCGAACGTCGCCGGGTCGCGATCGAATCCCTCGCGCACGCGACTGCCGAAGTGGTACGGCGCACCACGCCCGCCGAACGCGATCCGGTCGTCTGCGGTCCGCTGCCCGTAGATGATGAGGTGGCGCCCGTCCGCGAACGTCTCGCGCTGCTCCCAGCCGACGGTGGCCCAGAAGCTCGCGGGCAGAGGTTCCGTCGCGATCATGAGCGAGTAGAGCGGCGCCAGCGTGCGGTGGTAGCCCGGCAGCTGCGGGGTGTACCCCTCGGTGGCCCGCACCACCACGTCGGCTCTCACCCGTCCACCGGCCGTGTCCACGCGGCGGGGCGAGATCTCCGTCACCCGCGTGCGCTCGTAGATCGTCACGCCCCGCCGCTCGGCGGCATCGGCCAATCCGCGCGCCAGCCGCGCCGGATGCACTCGCGCACAGTGCGGCGTGAAGATCGCGCCGCAGCCGCCCTCGACCTTCAGGCGCCGGCCCGCTTCGTCCGGCCCGAGCCACGCGACGTCGGACTCGCCGAATCCCCAGGCCCGCTCCTGCTCGACCTGCGCCGCCAACCGCGGGACGTGGACCGGCGCGGTGGCCAGCTCGAGCGTCCCGCCCTTGAAGAAGTGCGCATCGATGCCTTCGGCCTTCGCGACCGCGCCGACCTCGTCGACGGTCGCGAACAGCGCCCGTTGCAGCGCGACCACGGCGTCGCGGCCGTGGGCCTTGGCGGTGGCCGCCCGGCTGCCGGCGAACAGGGCCGAGCACCAGCCGCCGTTGCGGCCCGACGCCCCGAACCCCGCGATCTCGGCTTCGAGCACCGCGATCCGCAGCATCGGGTCGCGGCGCGCGAGCTCGTACGCGGTCCACAGCCCGGTGTACCCCGCGCCGACGATCGCGACGTCGACATCCAGGTCCCGGTCCAGCGCCGGGCGCGGGACGAGCGGCTCCGGCAAGGTGTCGAGCCAGAAGCTCCGGCTGCGGTACCGGGCTTCGAGTGCGGCGGGAGACTCGCTCACCGGACGGCCGGAGGCATCCGGGACGCGTGTGATGCTCCTACCGGAGCATCACACCGAAGTTGTTCGCGCACCCACAGACGCGCGCACCGACGGCGATGCACAGCACGAAGAACGCGACCGAGGCCAGCGGCGGGCGGGCGCGCACCGCGCCCCAGGCCACGACCGCGAGCCCCGCGACCGCGACCGCCGAGCACACCGCGAGCGCGACGTCGACGCCGAGCGAGTCCATCAGCACGCGCACCGGGAGCCATCGCTCGGTCATCCCCGGCTCGCGCAGGAGCTGACGCGTCAGCGCCGCATCGATGAGGGTGAGGAGCGAGCCGAACGCGAACAGCACCGAGGTCACGCGGATCACGCGGGCAGGCGACGGCGCGGCGACCTCGACCCGCGCTACGAGACGGTGGGCGAATTCGGCGATGGGAGCGGTCTACCTGCACCGGCCCACCGACACAACGACCGACTGGGACCGACAAAGGGTGCATACACGACGAGCCGCTCTGAACACCGCAGACGTCTCCGAGCGATATGTCCGACGTATCACGGGATGACCGTCATGTCGCGTCGAGGAAGTCCTCGACGAGGTGCGCGAGCTCGAGCGGTCGGTCGCCCTGCACGCTGTGTCCCGCGTGCGCGACGAGCTCCACTCGCACCGCCGGGCGGCGACGGGCGAGCTCGGCGACGTCCTCGTCGCTGACGACAGGGGAGTCCGCGCCGCGCACGAGCATGAACGGCACCCCGACCGCGTCGACGTAGCCCCAGAGGTCGCCGAAGTCCGGGATCGTCGCGCCCTGCGGGATCTCGAACCGGTCGTACCGCCAGGCCCAGGTGCCGTCGGGCCGCTCGTACGCGTTGTGCAGGATGCCGCGCCGCAAGGACGAGACCGAGCGGGTCGGGTTGTACGCCACCGTCCGATCGAGGATCTCGTCGAAGGTGGCGAACGACTCGGGCCCGGCGATGAAGCTGATCACCGCCGATGCCTTGTCGCGATCCACCCCCGGCGTGACGTCCACCAGGACGAGCCGGCGCACGAGCTCCGGTGCTTCGGAGGCGAGGGCCAGCGCGGTGAGCCCGCCGAGCGACATGCCCACCACGGCGACCGCGTTCGGCGCGAGCGCCCGGATCGCGGCCGCGACGGCGCGAGCGTTCTCGAGCGGCCAATACGCCTTGTCCTCACGCCAGTCCGAGTGGCCGTGGCCCGGGAGGTCGATCGCCACGAGCGGCCGGCCGAGCGCGAGCGCCACCGTGTCCCAGGTGTGCGCGTTCTGCGCGCCACCGTGGAGCAACACGAGCTCGGGGTCGCCCGGGCCCCAGCGCAGCGCGCTGACCCGTTGGCCCGGCGCCACCTCCACGTCGACCCGATCGACGTCGGGTGGGTCGTCGAACGGCAGTCCTGCTTCGCTCGCGTTCTCGTGGAACAGCCCGAACTCGTCGTACTCGATCGTCGCCACCGGGTCACCGTAGGCTGCGACGATGACTCCCCGCATTCCGCCGGTGTCGCTCGAGGATGCCGAGCCCGATACCCGGGCGTTGCTCGACTCGCTCTCGACCTTCCGGGACGACGACGTCTCCGTCCTCAACGTCTTCGGCACGATCGCGCAGCATCCGAAGCTGATGAAGCGGTGGTTGGTGTTCGCCAACCACGTGCTCCTGAAGTCCTCGATCTCCGGGCGCGACCGCGAGTTGGCGATCCTGCGGGCGGGGTGGCGCTGCAACGCACCCTACGAGTGGGGGCAGCACGTGGTGATCGGGCGGCGCGAGGGCATCTCGGACGAGGAGATCGCGCGCATCGCCGTCGGGCCGGACGCACCCGGCTGGTCGACCCACGACGCGGCGATCCTCCGCGCCGCCGACGAGCTCCACGACAGCTCGACCATCAGTGACGCCACGTGGGCGGCGCTCGCCGAGACCTACGACCAGCAGCAGTGCATGGACCTCGTCTTCACGATCGGCCAGTACCACCTGGTCTCGTTCGCCCTCAACGCCTTCGGCGTCGAACGCGACGACGGCCTCGACGCGAGCCAGGTCCCGTTCCCGCGCGCCGCCCAAGCCTGAGGAAGGCCGCCGGAGGGCGTCGAGAGATCGCGGTCCACCGTTCGCCCTCCGGAGATCTTCAGGGAGTCAAGTCGGTGCATGAGCGGCGGTCGTTGAAGGCGGCGATGTCCTGGGCGGCAGCGTCGCCGGTCAGCAGGTGGGGGATCCCACCCTGGATGCGGGCGGGCTTCCAGGCGTAGGCGTCGATGTCCCGGCCGGTCGCGGTCACCGACAGCACGCCGGTGACGCCCGACGGGCCGCTCTCGTTGTAGAAGACGAAGTTCCCCAGCCCGTAGTCCACGAGTGCCGAGCCCATCCGGCCGGCAGTCACGACCCGGTGGGTGTGGCTCCCGACGACGATGTCGGCGCCCGCGTCGACCACTGCGTGTGCGAGATCGCGCTGGCGTGGCGTGGGGCAGCTCGAACCTTCCTCGCCCCAGTGCAGGTACACGACGAGTGTGTCGGCATCCGGGCGCGCGGCGCGCACGCTGTCGATCAGGCGTAGCTGGTTCACGGCCTTGGCCGACGCGATCCCGCCCTGGGTGTCCGTGGCCGTCCACGACGGGATGAGCGCGTCGTCGATCACGTCGCTCGCGGCGATCACCGCGATGCGCTGGCCCTTGACGTCCTTCTTCCACGGCGCGTACGCCTCGGTGGCGTTGGCGCCGATGCCCAGGACACCGAGTGGGGTCGCAGCCTTGGCGGCCAATGTGTCCGCCAGCCCGACGGAGCCGTAGTCGACGCCGTGGTTGTTGGCCATCGTGACGACGTCGACCCCGGCGACGCGCAGCGCCTCGAGCGCCCGGGCCGGTGCACGGAAGTTGTACGACTTCGGAACCGGGCTACCGCGCTCGGTGATCGCCGTCTCGAGGTTGACCATCGCGACGTCGGCCTGCGAGAGCTCCGGCGCGATCGGCGCGAACATCCCCGCGGGATCGGAGTCCAGCTTGGATCGGATCCCACCTTCGAAGTGCACGTCACCCCCGAAGGCGAACGTGACCGGCTGACCGTCGCCGCGCCGGGGCCGTGTCGTCGTGGTCGCCTCCCGCGACGCCGGCGGTGCGCTGGTGCCCGCCGGATCCGGGGCCGAGCCGCCGGCCTTCTGACCCGCGTCGGAGTGCGTCAACGACACGATTGCGAGCGTTGCGAGCACGACGCCGAGCCCGATGAGCACGCTGGAGACGGTACGGCGCACGGTCGGAGCGTAGGGCGTGGCGATCCCCGGGCGTGGCTCATCCCGCCGTACGATGGGCGGGTCATGGGACGGTTCCGCCTCTCGCCGCGCGCGTACCAGTGGGTCACGCTCGTGGCGGCGATCCTCCTCGCGCTCATCATCGTCACGGGCGCGGCCGTGCGGCTCACCGGCTCCGGTCTCGGTTGCCCCGAGTGGCCGAACTGCACGAAAGGGAGCTTCACGAGCTCCTCGAGCGACTACCACGCGACCGTGGAGTTCGCGAACCGCGTGATCACCGGCCTCGTGTCGGTCGGCGTCATCCTCGCGGTGCTGGGCTCCCTGTTCCGGTTGCCGCGCCGCCGCGATCTCGTCTGGCTCTCAATCGGGCTGGTCGTCGGCGTGATCGCGCAGGCCCTGCTCGGCGCGCTCGTGGTCGAGGAGCTCCTCGACCCGCCGTTCGTGATGGGTCACTTCCTGCTCTCGGCCGTGCTGCTCGCCGACGCGATCGTGCTGTACCACCGGGCGGGCCTGCCCGACGGGTCACGCAGCCGGCCCGCGTTCGACTCCGGACCGATCTGGCTCGCGCGGCTCCTCGTGCTCGCGGTGTCGGTCGTGCTCGTCACCGGAACCGTCGTCACCGGCGCGGGCCCACACTCCGGCGACGCGGGATCACACGCCAGCCTCAAGGCAACCCGCCTCGATCTTGCCGTACCCGAGGTGGCGCGGATCCACGGCACGAGCGTCATGGTCTTCCTCGCACTGGTGCTCATCGCGTTGTTCGTGATGTCGCGCCAGCGCGTCGCGCAGCGGGACCGGGTGCTGCACCGGCTCGAGCTCCTCCTCGGTCTCGTCGTGGCCCAGGGCGCGCTGGGCTACTACCAGTACTTCAACGGCGTCCCCCGCCTGGCCGTCGGATTCCACGTGGCCGGGGCCACCGCCGTCTTCAGCGCCACGATCGTCGTGCTCCTGGCGATGTACGAACCGGTGCGGGCCCGGCCGGGCCTGGGCGAGGACGGGGAGCCGGCCGTGCTCACCGGTGCTCCGGCCGCATCGGCCGTGCCGCCGGCTCCGGCGGCTCCGGCGGCTCCGGTGGCGCCGACCGGCGCCGACGCTCCCGGAGCGCTCTTTCCCGGGCAATAGGAGCCGCGTTCAACTCAAACGACGAATCCGCCGACAAAGGGGCGTGTCCTCCCCCTCTGCACATACTTCGCGTCTGTTGGCATCCGTCGCCGCGATGGCCGTCCTGACGGTCGGTCTGGCCGGCCCGGTGGGCGCCAGTCCATCAGGAAGCACGGGTTCAGGGGCATCGTCGGCGTCGAGCACGCCTGCCCCGAACCTCGACGCCCTGAACGAGCAGTACAACCTCACCCGGCTCCGCCTGGCCCAGGCGACGGCGGCGGTGCAGGCGACCGACGCCCGGCTCGAAGCGACCCGGGCCCGCGCCGACCGCGTACGGGACGCGGTGCGAGCCAGATCGGCACGCCTGTACCAGGGCGCCCGCGGCGATGGTGTCGCCTCGCTGCTGTCGATCGGCAGCGTCGGCGAGCTCAGTCGGCGCGCCGAGTACTTCGGCGCCGCGGCCAAGCACGACGGCGTGCTGCTGCGCCAGCTCTCGAACGCTCTGGACCAGCTCGCGGCCGAGCAGACCGCGCAGCATGACGCCGAGTCGCGCCTGCGGGCTCAAGCCGACGCGACGGCCGCGGCGCGGCGCAAGCTCCTCGCGGAGGCCGCCGCGGCGCGCGATCGCGCCCAACGCGACGCGGCCGGCCCGATCGGGACTCCCAAGATCATGCGGGCCACGAGCTCGGCCTCCGGTACCAGCGCCCGAACCGCCACCCCCGTCGGCACCCCGGCCCCCGCCCGCCCATTGCCGGCCAGTGGGCAGCCATCGGCTGCGCCCCCGCCCGCGAGCGGGCCGACGTATCCGCCTCCGCCGCCGGCGTCCGGGCGCGGCGCTCAAGCCGTCGCGTTCGCCCGGGCCCAGCTCGGCAAGCCGTATGTGTTCGCGGCCGCCGGTCCGGATGCTTACGACTGCTCCGGTCTCACGATGGCCGCCTGGCGTAGCGCCGGCGTGAGCATGGACCACTACTCGGGATCGCAGGCCACGCACTTCCCGAAGGTCGGCTGGAACCAGCTCCAACCCGGCGACATCCTCGTCTTCTACCCCGACTACCACCACGTCGGCCTCTACATCGGTGGGGGTCAGATGATCCACGCCCCGCACACCGGCGACGTGGTGAGGATCGCGGACGCCTGGCGCACCGAGTTCCAGTTCGCCGTCCGCCCCGGCTGATCCTTCAATCGCTCTCTGGTTCGACGCCGTCTTCGACGCGTTGCCCTGCGAGCTCGTCGGCGAGATCTTCGCCGGGATCGCGAATCGCCGCGGCGGATGCCGCGGCACGACGCGTCGCACGACCCATGTTCGCGACGAGCACCGCGACCACGGTGACGAGGAAGATCTGGCCGAGGAGCGCCTCGAGGCTGACGAGCACGCGGCTGATGTCCGTGCGCGGGGTGAGATCGCCGAAGCCGAGCGTGGTGATCACCACGAAGCTGAAGTACAGGAACTTCACGCCGGAGGCGGCGCCCTGCGCGAAGAAGTGCGGATCGAGGTCCTCCTCCATGAGATAGACCGCGGCAAACGAGATGCCCAGCAGCAGGTACGCGTCGATCGCGCCGAGGATCGTCTCCACGTTGATGACCGGATGGCGGAAGACCCGGTAGAGGATCACTGCGGGCGCCGTGATGATCAACAGGACCGTGAGGTGCGAAGACCCGGTGAACGGCTCATTGTTCGTCGCGGCGAGGACCCCGCTCCAAATCACCAGGCCGACCACGAACGCGCCGACGACGCGGATGACCCGGCCTCGTACGTGCGAGGTGTGGAGCGCCAGCAACAGGGTCGCACCGAAGAGCGCGCCGGTGATCGTCCGCGCCCACTTGCTGTCCTCGACGACCGCCATCGTCACGTACGCGGCCACGATCAGAACCAGGAGCGTCCCGTAGGTGTCACCCTCGGCGAGGCGGGCCATGTAGCTGCGACGGACCGGATTGATGCGGCGGGCACTCACGGAGAGGGATCCTGTCACCGTTCCATGTTCCCCGGAGGGCGAACGCTCGGCCGCGAACACGTCGGCGCCCTCCGGCGGTCTTCCAATCGCCCCCGGCCCGCCCGGCCCCGAGCGCGGCTGTGCCAGGCTGGCGCCACGATGGACGTTCACCTCGTCGACGGGACCTACGAGCTGTTCCGCCACCACTTCGCCGTCCCGTCGCAACGCGACCTCGACGGCATGGAGATCGCGGCGACCCGCGGGGTCCTCGGCTCGATGCTGGCGATGCTCGAAGGGGGAGCAACCCACGTCGGGGTCGCCACCGATCACGTCGTCGAGTCGTTTCGCAACGAGCTGTGGACCGGCTACAAGACCAGTGCGGGGATGGATCCCGAGCTGCTCGCGCAGTTCCCCGTGCTCGAGGATGCACTGCGGGCGCTCGGCGTCAGTGTGTGGGCCATGGTCGAGCTCGAAGCCGACGACGCCATGGCCAGCGCGGCCAAGGTCGCGGCGGCCGATCCCCGGGTGGAGCAGGCGATCATCTGCACGCCGGACAAGGACCTCGGCCAGTGCGTCGTCGGGGACCGGGTCGTGCAGCTGGACCGGCGGAGCGGCGTCGTGCGTGACGAGGCCGGGGTGATCGAGAAGTTCGGCGTGCCGCCGAGCTCGATCCCGGACTGGCTCGCGCTCGTCGGCGACAGTGCCGACGGCTTCCCGGGGCTGGCGGGATGGGGAGCGAAGTCCGCGGCCGCCGTCCTCGCGCGCTACCTGCACGTCGAGGCGATCCCCGCGCTGGCCAAGGACTGGGACGTCGAGGTGCGCGGCGCGGTGAAGCTCGCGACGACCCTTGCCGAGCACGGCGAGGAGGCCCAGCTCTTCAAGCTGCTCGCGACCTTGCGCGACGACGCTGAAGTCGGCACGGTCGACGACTGGCGCTGGACCGGGCCCACGGACGACTTCGCGCACTGGTGCGACCGGCTCGGCGCACCACGCATGCTGGACCGAGCCACCCGGCTCGCCGGTTCGCGGAGCTGAGACTGGAGTGAGCACGAGATGACCTCGCCCGCAGTGACGATCGACCGGCCGCACCCACAGGTCGTCCAGCTCACGCTCAACCGACCGGAACGCCGCAATGCGATGAACCACGCGCTGCTCTCCGAGCTGTACGACGCGCTGCACGAGACGCGAGAGGACCGGAGCTGTCGTGTCATCGTGCTCACGGGGGCCGGGAAGGGCTTCTGCGCCGGTCTCGACCTCGCGGAGGGCGTGACGCTCGACACCAACGGCATGAGCCGGGCCCAGGCCGGGATGAAGGTGCAGCAGTACATCGCGGGCTTGATCCCGCTGTTGCGCAGCATGCCGCAGCCCGTGATCGCGGCGGTGAACGGTGCCGCGTCCGGCGGGGGACTCGCGCTCGCGCTCGGGAGCGACATCCGCATCGCGGGGGCGTCGGCGCGCTTCAACGTCGCGTTCATCAAGGTGGGGCTCTCCGGGTGCGACATCGGGACCAGCTGGCTCCTGCCCCGCTTCATCGGCGCGTCACGCGCCTACGAGCTCATGCTCACCGGTCGCTTCGCCGACGCCGCCGAGGCCGAACGGATCGGGCTCGTCACCAAGGTCGTGCCCGACGGCGAGCTGCTCGAGGCCGCGCTTGTCGAGGCCGAGCTGATCCTCGCCAACGGGCCGTTCGGGGTACGCATGACGAAAGAGGTGATGTGGAGCCAGCTCGAGATCGGGAGCCTGCAGGCCGGCATCGACCTGGAGAACCGCACCCAGGTGCTCTCGAGCTTCGCGGGCGACATGGAAGAGGCGATGGCCGCGTTCATCGAGAAGCGGCCGCCACGGTTCACGAGCTGATGCGAAAGGGAATGTGATGGGGGAGCAGTCCGGACGGGTGGCGCTGGTCACGGGAGGCGGTCGCGGGATCGGTCGCGAGATCTCGCTCGGCCTCGCGCGCGACGGGGCCGACGTCGCGATCAGCTACCGGCGCGACGAGGACTCCGCCCGCGACACGGTCGGCGAGATCAGCGCGCTCGGCCGTCGTAGCGTGGCCGTGCAGGCATCGGTCGACGATCTCGACGACTGCGAGGCCCTCGCGACCCGCGTGCTCGACGAGCTCGGCCCGGTCGACGTGCTCATCCACAACGCGGGCGTCGCGTCGCGTGGCCTCGACGTCGCCAACACCGACCCGGCGGAGATCGAGCGGCTGTTCCGGACCCATGCGCTCGGCCCGTTCGCGCTGTGCAAGCACCTGGTCCCCGCGATGCGCGAGCGGCCGCGCGGCGACGTGATCATGATCTCGAGCGTCGCCACGTCCCACATGGCCGCGAACTCGGCGCCGTACAACATGGCGAAGGCCGCGCTCGAGGCGCTCGCGATGACGTTGGCCAAGGAGGAGCGCCGCCACGGCATCCACGTGAACATCGTGGCCCCCGGCCTGGTCGCCACCGAGATGGGTCGCCGGTTGGTGAAGGGTGCGATGGGGGTCGAGGACATCCACTCCCTCGACGCGGGGTCGGCCTTCGGCCATGTCTGCACCCCCGAGGAGGTGGCGGACGTCGTCAGATTCCTGTTGGGGAAGGGCGGCCGGTACGTGACGGGCGTGAAGATCACGGTCGACGGCGGCACGTTCTAGGTCCCGTGCCGGGCGTTCGTCGATCGCGCCACGGGTCGAACACCGGCGGGAAACAAGCCTGAAACGCTCGACGGTTACGGTCGACCGGCGTGGGGGACCTGCTGGACGACTACCGGGTGTCCGGGGCCTTCGACGAGATGTTCGCCGGCGTCGCCGAGCCCCGTGAGCACTACCGATCGCTGCACGGCGTGCTGCAGACGTTGTCGCGCCGGGACTTCGAGGAGCGCTGCGACGCCCGGGACCGGGCCTTCCGTGACGCCGGCATCACGTTCCAGCTCTCAGGCGAGGAACGGCCCTTCCCGCTCGACCTGGTGCCCCGCATCCTGCCGGCGCAGGAGTGGGCCACCATCGAAGCCGGCGTCCGCCAGCGGGTGCTCGCGCTCGAGGCGTTCCTCGCCGACGTCTACGGGCCCGGCCGGATCCTGGCCGACGGTGTCATCCCGCGCCGGCTGGTCGTGAGCTCCACCTGCTTCTTCCGCGCCGCCGCGGGCATCGAACCGCCGCGCGGCGTACGCGTCCACGTGGCCGGGATCGATCTGGTGCGCGACTCCGCGGGCCGGTTCCGCGTGCTCGAGGACAACCTGCGCACCCCGTCCGGGATCTCGTACGTGATCGAGAACCGGCGCGCGATGACGCGGGTGTTCCCCGAGCTGTTCGCCAGCCACCGGGTCCGGCGGGTCGCGGACTACCCGACGCACCTGCTCGAGGCGCTGCGGGCGGCCGCGCCGGAGCCGGTGGACGACCCGTGCGTCGTGGTGCTGACCCCGGGTGTGCACAACGCGGCGTACTTCGAGCACTCGTTCCTGGCCCGCCAGATGGGCGTCGAGCTGGTGGAGGGGAGTGATCTGGTCTGCCGGGACAACATCGTCACGATGCGGACGACGGAAGGCCTGCACCGGGTGGACGTGATCTACCGCCGCATCGACGACGAGTACCTCGACCCGCTGCACTTCCGCGGGGATTCGATCCTGGGCTGCCCCGGTGTCGTGAACGCGGCCCGCGCCGGGACCGTCACGATCGCGAATGCGGTGGGCAACGGCGTCGGCGACGACAAGGCGCTGTACCCCTACGTCCCCGACATGATCCGCTACTACCTCCAAGAGGATCCGGTGCTCGCGAACGTGGACACGTTCCGGCTCGAAGACCCCGATACCTGCGCGTGGGTCCTCGAGCGGCTCGATCAGCTCGTGGTGAAGCCGGTCGACGGCTCGGGTGGCCACGGCCTCGTGATCGGTCCGCAAGCCGACGACGCGACGCTCACGCTGCTGTCGAAGCGCGTGAGTGCGAACCCGCGCGGATGGATCGCGCAGGAGCCGGTGAACCTCTCGACCGCGCCGACCTACGTCGACGACACCATGGGTCCCCGCCACCTCGACCTGCGCCCGTTCGCCATCCACGACGGCGAGCGGGTCTGGGTGGTGCCCGGGGGTCTCACCCGGGTCGCGCTCCCGGAGGGAAGCCTCGTCGTGAACTCGAGCCAGGGTGGCGGCTCCAAGGACACCTGGGTCCTCGCGACGACCGCCGAGGGCCCGGAGCCGGTGCCCGAGCCCGGGGCCGAGCCGTCCGCGGGCGACAAGCTCCTGCGGGCACCCCAGCCCGGCCCGCTCCCGGCCCAGGACGCCCAGCAGCAGCAACAACAGCAGCAATGTGCGGTGAGGCCGCCGTGCTGAGCCGCATCGCCGAGTCCCTCTACTGGATCGGTCGCTACACCGAGCGGGCCGAGGACACCGCCCGCCTGCTCGACGTGCACTACCACCACCTCCTCGAGGACCGCTGGGCCGACGAGGCTGCCGCGTGCGCCGGCCTGCTACGGGCGATGGGCGACGAGCGGCACGAGGGCAGCCCCGCGATGGATGCCGACGGCGTCACCGAGTTCCTCGCGTTCGACATCAAGAACCCGGCGTCGATCACGTCCTCGATCACCGCGGCGTGGGAGAACGCGCGTGGCGCGAGAGAAGCGATCTCGTCCGAGATGTGGGAGGTGCTGAACACGACGCACCACACGCTCTCGGCCCGCGCCCGCCTCGGTGCCGGCCGCAGCCCGCACGACTTCTTCCGCTGGGTCAAGGAGCGAGCGTCGATGCTGGCCGGACTGGCCGACTCCACGCTCAGCCGCGACGAGGGCTGGTCGTTCCTCGTGCTCGGTCGCAACCTCGAGCGCATCGACATGACGGCCCGCCTCCTCTCCGCCCGGTACGGCGAGAGCTGGGGGCCGAGCGGCTGGACCACGACGCTGCGATGCTGCTCGGCCTACGAGGCGTACCTGCGTACGTACCGCCACGCGGTCGACGCCTCGTCCGCGCTGGAGTTCCTGCTCCTCGACCGGCTCTTCCCGCGCTCGGTGCTCCATGCGCTCACCGCGGCCGAGCAGTCCCTCGCGGAGCTCGAGCCGCGGGCCGGCCGGACCGGGGTGGACGACGAAGCCCGCCGCATCATCGGGCGGAGCCACGCCGCGCTGTCCTTCCTCCGGGTGAGCGACGCGATCGCGGATCTCCCCGAGCTCCTCGAAGAGCTCCAGGGGGCAACCGCGCAGGTGCACGCGGCGGTCACCGGGCGGTACTTCCTCGACAATCGCGCCATCGAGTGGAGCGCCGAAGTGAGGGCCGGAGCGTGAGGGAGGGCTGGCGGCTCCAGGTTTGCCATCACACCGGCTACCGGTACGCGAGCGACGTCCACGCTTCGTACAACGAGGCGCGCCTCACGCCGCCCGACACCGAGACCCAGCTCGTGATCGAGCACCGCGTCGAGGTGCACCCCGGCGCGGTGCTCTCGCGGTACCGGGACTACTGGGGCACCTGGGTGCACGCGTTCGACCTCCACCGGCCCCACCGGGAGCTCGCGGTCACCGGCCATTCGGTGGTCGTCACCGGCATGCGGTCCAGCTCGCACGACGACGAGCTGCCGTGGTCCGAGCTGCGCACCGAAGCCGTCCGCGACGGGTGGTGCGAGCTGCTCGGCAACACCAGCTACACCGCCGTGGACGAGGAGCTGCTGGCCATCGCGGCACCATTCGCCGCGGCGCCGACACCCCGCGAGGCGATCGACCGGGTCGTCGGCTGGATCGCCGACACCATGGAGTACGAGCGAGGATCGACCACGGTCGCGACCACCGCGCCCGAGGCACTGCGGCACGGCCGCGGCGTGTGCCAGGACTTCGCGCACCTCGGGCTCGCGCTCGTCCGGGCGCTCGGCATTCCCGCCCGCTACACCTCGGGCTACCTGCACCCGTCCGACGACGCGCCGGTCGGCGAGACGACCTCGGGCGAGAGTCACGCCTGGATCGAGGCGTGGCTCGGCAGCTGGACCCCCTTCGATCCCACCAGTGGGGCCGAGGTCGGGGCGCGCCACGTCGTGGTCGCCCACGGGCGCGACTACGCCGACGTACCGCCGCTCAAGGGCGTGTACCACGGTGGTCCCTCCGAAGCGCTGGACGTGAACGTCGAGCTGACCCGGCTCGCGTAGCCCCCCGGTCACGGCGGGCCCCGCCCGACGACCCGCCGGTGAGCCAGCCGGCGCCGACCCGGCCCGTTCGGCGGGTTCACTTCGACCTTTCCGTCGGGTCCCCGGTCGAGCGTCCAGCGCCGCTCGTGCACCGCGCCGTGATGCCGCCGGCAGAGCAGCACGAGGTTCGCCAGCTCGGTGCGGCCACCCTGCGCGACCGGGCGGACGTGGTGGACGTCGCACCAGCGGGCGATCCGCGTGCAGTCCGGCCAGACGCAGTGCTCGTCCCGGGCCTTGACCGCCCGCCGCTGGGCCGCCGTCGGGAACTGGACCCACCGACCGACGTCGAGCACCTCACTCGGACCCGCCACCACCCGGCCGACCACGCCATCACACATCAGCCGGCGAGCGGTCTCGATCGGGATCGGCCCGACACCGGCCAGATCGCAGCGAGCCCGCGACAGATCGGACGACACGGTTCCGGCCAGCGTCTCGGCGTCGATCAGCAGCTCGATTGCCGGCCGCGGCCGTTCACCGGCCTTCGTGGCCCGGAGTGATTCCCCGGCGATGTCCACCAGCGCGTCGGCCCGGCGCTGCGCCAAGGTGCGCGCCCCGAGCGGATCGTCGACGGGATCCGGCGTGTCGTAGCGATCCAGCGCAGCCAGGAAGGTCGCACCACCCTCCGGATCGAGCTCGCCATCGATCCGCACCGTTCCACGAAGGGTCGACGACGCGTGGAGGAATCGGCCCTCGATCACCTTCTCGGGCCCGCCACCGGGCACCGCGTCGTCGGCGAGATGCCGCCAGCGGCGGGCGATCAGCATCAGCTCGCCGGGGGAGTGCGCCATGGCCGCGTCAACCAGCAGGTCGACATCACGCGCGAACAGCTCCTCCCGGCGGCTGGCCACGCGAGCCAGCTCGTCCACCTGCGCGACGGTCACGTCACCCGCCGCGAGCGCCTTGGCGACCCGGTCATGCCCTCGGACCAACCGCGCGGTGCGCACGAGCCGCGCGGCGGCGACCGGCGCCATGGCGGCCCGTCCCGCCAGCCAGCTCTGCGCCGACGTGGACTCGTCCGCCTGCCACGCGTGATCCCGGTCCCAGTCCCCGACGGCCCGCACGAGCTCGGCCTGCAGCCGCTCGACTGCCGCACCGAGGTCGAGGACGCGAGACGCCCGTGCCGGACCCGACCACTCCGACCGGTCTTCCGCCTCCACCACGCGCAACGCCGACGCGAGATCGGCGACCAGATCCGTGACCACTCCGAACGACACCGAGCTCGCCTCCTCCAACACCTCGTCGACGTGTGGCCACCGAAGGGCCAACGGACTGCCGGGGGAAGAGCACTCGGGGGAGCGAGGAACACGCTACACGAACACCTGTTCGCCGGTCAACCCGCGGCCGGCAAGAACGGCCTGATCAGGGACTCGGGCGTAGCTGTCCCACCCCCCTGGCACGCTCCTCGCATGGAAACCATCGTGCTCGTGATCATCGTGCTCGTCGCCCTGCCCGCCGCGGTCGCGGCCGGGGTCCTCGTGGCCCGCCGGACCGAGGCCCGCGGCCCCGATCCGGCACTCGTCGCCCGGGAAGCGGGCCAGGCCGCGGCCGAGCAGAGCGGCGCCGTCGTCGCGCAGCTGCTCGAGACGAACCGCGCGCTCATGGAGACCGAGCGCGAGCGCGCCACCACGGAGCTCGAAGGCAAGCGCGGCCTCATCGACTCCCGGCTCGACCACATGAACCACGAGCTGGCCCGGGTCACGGACCTGTTGAAGGAGTTCGAGGACCAGCGGGGCGCCAAGCTCGACGTGCTCGACGGTGTGCTGCGCCAGCAACGCGAAGGTCTCGCCGAGCTCACCCAGACCACGCAGGGCCTGCGCGAAGCGCTGTCCAGCAGCAAGGCCCGGGGCCAGTGGGGCGAGCGGATGGCCGAAGACGTGCTGCAGCTCGCCGGCTTCGTCGAGGGCATCCAGTACCGGAAGCAGACCGCGGTCGCGGGCGGGACCGGCATCCCGGACTTCACCTTCATGCTGCCGCGCGGCATCGTGCTGTACATGGACGTGAAGTTCCCGCTCGACAACTACCTGCGTTACCTCGATGCCGAGACCGAGCTCGACCAGCGCCGACACCGGGACACCTTCCTGAAGGACGTGCGCGCCAAGGTGAAGGAGCTCGCCGGCCGCGCGTACAACGCGTCGGACGCGGACACCGTCGACTGTGTCCTGCTCTTCATCCCCAACGAGCAGCTCTACGGGTTCATCCAGGAGCACGACGGTGCGGTCCTCGAGCAGGCCCTGGGCCAGAAGATCGTCATGTGCTCGCCGCTCACGCTGTTCGCGGTGCTCGCGGTCGTGCGCCAGGCGGTGGACAGCTTCCGCCTCGAGCGCACGACGAGCGAGATCCTCGACGTCCTCGGATCGTTCTCGAAGCAGTGGGAGGCGTTCGTCGCCCAGATGGACACGCTGGGCAAGCGGCTCGAGACCACGACGTCGGCGTTCGACCAGCTCTCGGGCACCCGTCGCCGCCAGCTCGAGCGGCAGCTGGACCGCATCGAGGACCTCCGCACCGACCAGGCGATCGCCATCAACGACCCCGAGCGGAGGCTGATCCTGGAGGCTTAGGAAGCGGGTGCTCCCGGTACGATCGAACCGTGGTTCTGACGCTCGTGCTCCTGCTGATCGTCGCGCCGCTGGTCGAGCTGGCCGTGTTCGTCCAGGTCTCGCAGTGGATCGGCCTGCTGAACGCGTTGGCGTTCCTGATCCTCGTCTCACTCGTCGGGGTGCTCATCGTCCGCCACCAGGGCCTCGGCGTCATCCGTCGCGTGCGGGACCAGGCCCGCGCCGGCAACCTCCCCGCGGCCGAGCTCGTCGACGGGCTGCTCATCTTCATCGCGGGGGTGCTGCTGATCCTGCCCGGCTTCGTCAGTGACTTCGTCGGCCTGCTCCTCCTGTTGCCGCCCACGCGCGCGTTCGTGCGCCGCCGGATCCAGAAGCGCTACTCCGTACGCATCGCGGCGCGGGTGGTGAGCACGGTGCGACCGCCTCGACGAGTGACGAACGAGAGCGACGCCGTCGTGCTCCCACCGCCCGCCTTGCCACCGCCGGGACCCGAGTCAGCTCCGGAACCACGCCCGCAGCAGATCCCCCCGAGCGGACCGTCGCGAGATCAGTAAGGCCCGTCGCAGCACGAGTCGCGCCATCCGCATGCAGGACACCGGTAGTGCGCATGCTCCTGGCGCATCGACTCGCCGCACTGCAGGCACGTCGTCGACGGGTCGCACGGCGCGGTCTCCGGCGGCGCCGGAACCGGCGAGCGGGCCGAGATCACCGACTGATAATCCATGAGCTGACGACGGTAGCCATCCGGCACCGGCGCGGCGCGGATCATCCCGCCAGGCGGAGCAGCTCCGGTGCGATGGTGCAGTCCATCCGGCGGGCGAACGGTGCGGGCGGCTCGAGCCCGGTCGGGCCGACCACCTGATCGGCCTGGTCCGCGGCCATGACCTCCCGGTCCGTCTCCTCGCCGACGGCCCGCAGGAGCGACGCGAAGAGCCGTTCCGGGAGCACCCGCCCGATCCCGGCGACCAGCCAGACCTTCCCACCGTGGCTGCGCACCGCCGCGGCGAGGTCCATCGACCCCGGGGGGACCAGAGCGTTGCCGCCCCCGGCCGCGGTGGCCTCGATCAGGAGATGCGAGGGCTCCAGGGCCAGCAATTCCGGCTCGGCGACGACCCGCACGGGCTGGTCCGTCATCCGCAACCGCCGGGACAGCTTGTCGGCGTTGCCGCGGGCCCGCACGGCGATGACGTCGAGGTCGGGCCGCTCACCGAGCCCGCTCGCGACGACCTCGGGCCAGCCGAGCACCGCCACCGGGTCGTTGTGAGGAAAGGGGAGCGCGGCGGCCAGCCGGCCCGGGGTGGGGTCGTCGCAGTAGGCCTGCCACGCGGTCCACGCCGCGTCCATCGCGTCGGGCGCGGCCAGCACCTGGGAGCACAACCACCACAGCGTGGCGGTCGACGAGTGATGGGCCAGCAGGCGCCGGCAGGCCACGACGAGCCCGGCCGGGTCGCCGCCGAATGCCGCCAGGCAGTCGGCCGCCTCGCTCAACAGCTCGGGTTCGTCATCCTCCGACCACCGCGCGAGATACCGCAGGCGTTCGAAGGGTTGCACGCCATCGACCTTACCCCTGGGCTCAACCCCGACCCGCCGGCGGCGCGGAGGAAGCCGACCGCCTGCACCTCCCTGCCATCAAGGCGTAGGCGGCCGCCCGGACCCGATCGGGTCTGAGCCTGGCCGAGCGAGCCGGGACTTACCCTTCTCGGATGCTCGCGTCGCGTCCGGCCCGCCGACCCGGCTCGCCGGCGCGTCGCCGCCCCTGGGGGAGCGCGGCCATCGCGATCGTCCTCGTCCTCAGCTTGGCTGCCTGCGACCACAGCCACCACGACGTGCGGGTCACCCGGGCCGGAGCGGACGCCGCCACCGCAGCCGGCACGGGCAGACGGTCGGGGCCCGGGAGATCGCTCACGCGGCTCGCTCTGCTCGGGAGCTCGGCGTTGCCGCGCTTGACCGCGCAACCGCGGCGCTCGCTACTTGACCGGCTTGGGCTCCTTGGGCAACCCGAGCACGCGCTCGCCGACGATGTTGCGCATGATCTCGTCCGTTCCGCCGGCGACGCGCATGCCGGGCGTCCCGAGGACGAACTCCGCCCACGCGTAGGTGCCCCACTCGCCGGAGTCGGCGACCAGGCGCGGCCCGAGCATCTCGGCCAGCATCTCGCCGATCCGCGTCATGTTGTCCGTGAGCGCGAGCTTGCCGATCGACATCTCCGGCCCGGGTAGCTGGCCCGCCCGCATCTTCGCCATGCCCCGCAGGTTCGTGTACTTGGCGACGTTGGTGCGGATGTAGACGTCCGCCATGCTCTGGCGGATCACGGGGTCGCGGTTCACGCCGAGGTGCTGGGCCAGCTCGATGAAGCGCGTGAAGTTGAGCGTTCCGACGCCGGCGCCGCCACCACCGATCGCGGCGCGCTCGTTCATCAGCGTGGTGAGCGCGACGGTCCATCCCTCGTCGACGTCGCCGAGCCGGTGGGAGTCGGGTACGCGTACCTCGTCGAAGAAGACCTCGTTGAACGTCGCCCCGCCCGTCATCTGGCGCAGCGGTCGCACCTCCACGCCCGGCGCGTGCATGTCGACGAGCAGCATCGTCAGGCCCTTGTGCTTCGGCTTCTCCGTGTTCGTGCGCGTGATGATCTCGCCGATGTCCGAGAACTGCGCGCCGGACGTCCACACCTTCTGCCCGCTGACGACCCACTCGTCGCCGTCACGCTCGGCCTTCGTCTGGATCCCGGCCAGGTCGGAGCCGGCGACGGGCTCGGAGAAGAGCTGGCAGCCGACGATGTCGCCGCGGTACATGGCCCGCAGGTAGCGCTCCCGCACCTCGGGAATGGCATGGGCGAGGATCGTGGGTGCGACCATCCCGAGCCCGATGCCGAACGCCTGTGTGCTCGGCGTGTGGTAGCGGCCCGACACCTCCCGGTACCGCCGCTCGTAGTCGGCCGGCAGCGCCCGCCCGCCGTACTCCTCGGGCCCGGTGATCCACCCGAAGCCGGCGTCGAACTCCTTGGCCTTCCACTCCTTCGCCGCGACGAGCTCCGCGGCCTCCTCTTCGGCCGTCTTCTCGTCGAGCACGCCGACGGAGTCCGAGCCTTCGCCCCAGACGAACTTCTCCTCGCCGCGCGCCGGTGCGTTCGCGTCGAGAAACTGCTTCGCCTCGGCGGTGAAGGTGTCGAGTGAGATGCCCTCGGTCATGTGGTTCCGCTCCTCGTCGCGGGGTCGGCGCATGGTAGCCAGGTCCCGCCCGACCTGATGGCGGCGGCAGCGAACCGCAGGCGTAGGGTGCCCGCGATGAGCGTGCCGGACCGGGTCTCGGCCGAAGCGACGCCGCCGCCGAGCCTGGCCGCGGCCGGCCAGCGAGCTGAGGCGCGGATCCACGCCCTGCTCGACCGCGAACGGGAGCGGTGGGGCCAGATCGACGGTTCGCTCGTCAGCGCGCTCGACGCGCTGCGCGACCTCGTGGGCGCGGGCGGCAAACGACTGCGCCCGGCCTTCTGCCACTGGGCGTTCGTCGGCGCCGGGGGAGAGCCGGACGATCAGGTCGCCGTCGACGCCGGCGCCGCGCTCGAGCTGCTCCACAGCTTCGCTCTCGTGCACGACGACATCATGGACGGGTCGGACCGCCGGCGCGGCCAGCCCGCGGTGCACCGCGCGTTCATCAACCGCCACGAGGAGTCGGGCTGGCGCGGGCAGCCGAGACGCTTCGGCGAAGGCGCGGCGATCATCGTCGGCGACTTCGCGTTCGTGTACGCGGACGTCCTCATGGCCCGGGTGCCGGACGACGCGCGCGCGGTGTTCGACGAGCTGCGGATCGAGCTCTGCGTCGGCCAGTACCTGGACCTCAGCGCGACCGCGACCGGTGGGCGCGACCCCGGTCAGGCCCGTCGCATCGAGTGGTACAAGTCCGGCAAGTACACCGTCGAGCGACCGCTGCACCTCGGGGCTGCGCTCGCGGGCCGGCTCGAGGAGCTGCGGAGCCCGCTCAGCGCCTTCGGGCTCCCGCTCGGTGAGGCGTTCCAGCTCCGCGACGACCTGCTCGGCGTGTTCGGGGCCGAGGAGATCACCGGCAAGCCCGTCGGCGACGACCTTCGTGAAGGCAAGCTCACGCCCCTGCTCGCCGCGGCCGCGGCGCGCGCCGATGCCGCGGGCACCCGGCGGCTCGAGCGGGTCGGCAGCGCCGACCTCGGAGCCGACGAGATCGCCGCGCTGTGCGACCTGCTGGTGACGACCGGTGCGGTCGAGGAGATCGAGGCCAGCATCGAGCGGCTCGTGGCGGAGAGCCTCGCAGCACTCGAGCGCGTGCCGATCACCGACACCGCCAAGCAGGCTCTGGCCGAGCTCGGCCGCTTCGTCGCCTGGCGCGATCGCTGACCCACTTCGCCCGTTCTCGGCACGCTGAACGGGACCACAGCCCGATGAGCGTGCCGAGAACGGATCTTCGGGCCGAGCGGCCCCCGCGAACCGGGGGAGCGCGAGCACCCGCCGATAGGCTGAGCTCACGATGGATGTCGGAGCCCACCGGGCGATCGAGGTCGCCGGGCTCGAGAAGCGCTACGGCGACCGCCCCGCCGTCGACGGCATCAGCTTCACGATTGCCGCCGGTGAGGTCTTCGGCCTGCTCGGCCCCAACGGCGCCGGCAAGACCACGATCGTCGAGACGCTCGAGGGCTACCGGGTGCCGGACGCCGGCACGGTGCGCGTCCTCGGGCTCGATCCCACCGCGGACGGCCCCGAGCTGCGCTCCCGAATCGGCGTGATGCTGCAGGAAGGCGGCCTGTACCCGGGCGTGCGCCCGCTCGAAGCGCTGCGCCTGTTCGCCGCCTTCTACCCCGACCCCGACGATCCCGATCGGCTGCTCGACCTCGTCGGTCTCCGCGACGCGGAAGGCACCTACGTGCGCCGGCTCTCGGGCGGCCAGTGCCAGCGCCTCTCGTTCGCGCTCGCGTTGGTGGGCCGGCCGGAGGTGCTGTTCCTCGACGAGCCGACCGCGGGCATGGACCCGCGCGCCCGCGCCACCACCTGGCAGCTCATCCGCGAGCTGGCCGACGCCGGCACCACGGTCGTGCTCACGACGCATCACATGGACGAGGCGGAGCAGCTCTGCGACCAGCTGGCGATCATCGATCGCGGCCGGATCGTCGCGCAGGGCTCGCCGGCCGACATCACGAACGTCGGCGCGCGTGACCTGCACTTCTCGACCACCCCCGGGCTCGACCTCCCGGCCCTCGCGGCCGCGCTCAGCCTTCCGGCGCTGTCCGTGACCGAGGAGCGACCCGGTGAGTACACGATCCACACCACCATGACCCCGGACCTGGTGGCGGACATCGCGGTGTGGCTGCGCGACAAGGGTTACGGCCTCACCGAGCTGCGCACCGCGCGGGCGACTCTGGAAGAGGTCTTCCTCGCGCTCACCAGGGAGGAGACACCGTGAGCCGACCCGCAGTCGTCGCGCAGACGCGCATCGAGCTGATGATGACGCTGAGGCGGGGTGAGAGCCTGCTCGTGACCCTCGTGATCCCCATCGGCATCCTCGTCTTCTTCACCAAGGTCGACGCGGTGAAGGTCAGCGGCGCGGCGATCGACTTCCTCGTACCCGGCGTGCTCGCACTCGCGGTCATGTCGACGGCGATGGTGAGCCTCGGCATCGCTACCGGCTTCGAGCGCCGCTACGGCGTGCTCAAGCGGCTCGGTTCGACCCCGCTGTCGCGCAGCGGACTGCTGATGGCGAAGACCGCCAACGTGCTCGCGATCGAAGCGCTGCAAGCGGTGCTCATCATTGCGGTGGGGGTCGCGCTCGGTTGGGACCCGAACGCGGGTGTCCTCCCCGCGTTCGGGCTGCTGCTGATCGGCACCGTCGCCTTCGCCGGCATCGGCATGCTCATGGCCGGCACCTTGCGGGCGGAGGCGAACCTCGCCGCCGCGAACGGCCTCTTCCTGGTGCTGCTGTTCCTCGGAGGGATGGCGTACCCGCTCGCCCGGCTCCCGGATGCGCTCGAGGTGTTCGCCAAGGCGCTACCCGCCGCCGCGCTGGCCGAGTGCGTGCGCGGCGTGCTCGCGAGCCCCTCCCACCTCCCGGTCGGCGAGCTCCTCGTGCTGCTCGTCTGGGCGCTCGGGGCGCCGCTCCTCGCCATCCGCTTCTTCCGCTGGGAAGAGTAGGAACACCAAGCGGAGATCTTCGGCTAGGACCGCCGGAGGGCACCGACCCAGCCGCGGTCGAGCAATCGCCCTCCGGAGATCTACGGCTAGGACCGCCGGAGGGCACCGACCCAGCCGCGGTCGAGCAATCGCCCTCCGGAGATCTACGGCTAGGACCGCCG
>JBBSAM010000027.1:0-56126 GCA_038252255.1 Acidimicrobiia bacterium
ACAAAGTCACACTCGAACCCGTCGCCGCCTGACAAACCGACGATCACCGACCATCGGAGCTCCGCCCCGAACGGGGGCTGCCGCCCCCACACCCCCGCGCGTCCCAGCACCCACGCGGCGCAGTGATTCACACCTCAGAAAGGGATAAAACGAACGAGCGTGGTGCGGTCAGGTCACGTCGACAACGAGCGTGCCCGAGCTCACGGGTAGACGCCGACCCCGACCCCCGCGACCGGCGCCGGCCTGATCTCCTTCGGGAACATCGAGCGGTCGAGCGCGTCCTCGTAGGTGACGAGCCCCTGCTCGACCAACGAGTTGAGCGCGACCTCCATGGTCTGCATGCCCTCCCGCAGGTTGGTCGAGATCACGTTGCGGATCTGGTGGGTCTTGCCCTCGCGGACGAGGTTCCGCACCGGGTTGTTCGCGATGAGCACCTCGAACGCGGCCACCATCCCGCCACCGATGCGGGGGACGAGGCGCTGGCTCACGACACCTGCGAGCGACGCCGCCAGCTGCACGCGGATCTGGGACTGGCGCTCGGACGGGAACACGTCCACGACGCGGTCGAGAGCGGTCGACGCGTCGTTGGTGTGCAAGGTGGCGAACACGAGGTGACCCGTCTCCGCGATCGTCAGCGCGAACTGGATCGTCTCGGGGTCACGCATCTCACCGACGAGGATGACGTCGGGGTCCTCACGGAGTGCGGCTCGCAGCGCCCTGGCGAAGGAGTCGGTGTCGAAGCCGACCTCGCGCTGGTTCACCGCGGAGAGCTTGTGGTGGTGCACGTATTCGATCGGGTCCTCGATCGTGAGGATGTGGCACTCCCGATGCGTGTTGATGAAGTCGATCACCGAGGCCTGGGTGGTGGACTTGCCGGATCCGGTCGGACCGGTGCAGAGCAGCAGTCCCTGCGGCAGGTTCGCGAAGTACTCCATGACCGGCGGCAGGCCGAGCTCTTCGAAGGTGGGGATCCGGTAGGGGATCGCGCGCAGCGCCATCGCGAGCGTGCCCTGCTGGAAGTAGGCGTTGCCACGGAACCGCGTCTGGTCCTGCCACGAGAACGAGAAGTCCGCCTCCTTCTCGCGCCGGAGCTCCGAGCTGAGGTCGTCGTTCAGGACCGAGAGAACGAGCTGCGCGCACTCCTCGGCGCGCAGGACCTTCTCGTCGGGCAGCGGGATCAGCCGGCCGTCGACCCGCACGAGCGGTGCCGAGCCCGCGGTGAAGTGGAGGTCGGTTCCGCCGAGCGCCCAGAGCGCCTCGAGGTACCGATCGATCGCCGACACGTTCAGCGGCACCATCGTCATTGCGGACACTCCCTTGATCGGTGCCGGTGGCGGATCGACCCGGCGCTACGTCCCGCCAGTCCCTGACGGGTGCTCGACGTCCTAGGTCGGCATCTGGTGCGCAGACTTGACCCCGAGGATCCGAGACGGGCCCGGGTCAGCCCCTCGCATAGGTCCCTCGACCCATTTGTACCGCTCCGACCCTCATGGGCTTTCCCGGCGGAACCTCTGGGATTACTTTGCCCAACAGGGACATTAATCCCGTTCAGTCATGAGCCGGACACGGCGGGCCCGGACCCGCCGGAGGTGACGGGGCGGGAAGAGGGAGGAAGAGTGCGCCAGCGCGCCTGGAATGGCGGCGACTGGGAGGGAGGACCCGCGAGGGCGGCGCGGGGCTTCACGCTCATCGAAGCACTCGTCGTCGTGGTGATCCTCGGCCTCCTGGCCGCCGTCATGGTGTTCGTCGTCGGGGGGACCACCGACAAGGCCAAGACCAACACCTGTGCTGCCGAGGAACGGCTGCTCCAGACCGCGGTCGAGCTGTACAAGGCGTCGTCGGACACGAAGCAGTACCCGACGAAGATCGAGGATCTGCTGACTCCCCCGACCAAGCTCCTGCGCTCGAAGCCGGAGAATTACACGGTTTCCGCCGCTGGCGACGGCAAGGTCGTCGTGCTCCCGGATAGCCCCTGCGCGAAGTAAGCAGCCTGATTCCCCGGGCGTTTCCGGCCTAGGCCGATCGGCTCAATTCCGCGCGACGCGGGATTCGGGCTTCATTTCTGCTGTCTCGCGCCGTTACCCAAATGTGCGGCCACCCATTCTGGCCGCATGAACACACCAGTCAGCGATCGCCTCCGTTACGGGGCGGGAAGAGGAAGATCCAAGTGCTGAAGCACCTTCGCAACCGCGAGGAGTGGGACGGGAAGAGCCTTCCGCAGAAGGGCTTCACGCTCGTCGAGCTCCTCGTTGTCATCGTGATCCTGGGCATCCTGGCCGCAGTTGTCGTGTTCGCCGTCGGCGGCTCGACGACCAAGGCCCAGACCAGCGCGTGCGCGGCCGAGAGGTCCGCAGTCGAGACTGCCGTCGAGGCCTACCGCGCCTCGGTCGGTTCGTACCCGACGAGCGTCGGCAGCATGATCGGCGGCAACAACGCGTTCCTGCGTTCGACGCCGGCGTACTACACGGTGTCCGGCTCGACAGTTACAGGCACAACGCCCTGCAGCTGATCTACCGGTAGCACCGACAACATCTCCGAGGTGGGGGAGCCTTCGGGCTCCCCCACCTCGCGTAGCACCACCCCTACGCTCGGTCGGTCATGACCGCGATCACGCCCAGGGTGTCGGAGGCCGAACCGGTTCCCTCGGCCCCGGCTCCGACCCGGAGCGGCCCGGACATCGCCGGTCTCCTGCTCGCCGGGTACGCGTTCCTGCTCTGCGTCGCGTGGTCGAACCGGGTCTTCAACTGGTTCATCCTTCCGAAGGCCGCGATCGCGCTCTGTGCCATCGGCCCCGGACTCGTCGCCCTCACCTGGCTCCTCACCCGGCGTGACCTCCCGGCCATGGCCGCCGCGTCGTTTCTCGGGCTGGCCGCACTCGCGACGGCGCTCGCCGACGAGCCGCTCATGTCGCTCTTCGGCGAGTACTTCTCGCTCAACGGCTTCCTGTTCGTCGCGGCCTGCGTCGCGACGTGGGCCCTGGGCCGGACGGCCCGGGGACGTACCGGCTTCGTGGAGGTCGCCCTGCTGGCCGGCGCGTCCGTCAATGCTGCGGTGGCCTGGCTGCAGGCGTCCACCGACCTCGGGGTCGAAGGCCTCGGCTTGTTCCAGGGCCGGGCGCAGGGGCTGATGGGGAACCCTGTCTTCCTGGCCGCACTCTGCGCCGGCGGGCTCTGGCTGGTCCTGGCCCGCGAACACCGAGCCGAGCGTCCCCTGATGTGGCTCGCGCTCGCCGGGTTCCTGCTCGGCGCGATCGAGCTGTCGGGGAGCCGCATCTCGCTCGCCGGCGCGTTCGGAGTCGTCGTCTGGTTCGTGGTCGCTCATCTGCGCCGCGCGGCGTGGGCCCGGGCTGGCTTCGTCGTCCTGGCTGTTGTCGCCGGCTTCGCGATCGCTCAGGTCCCGGTCTCCCCGCAGGCATCGGGTGCCGAGCGAATCAGCGCCGATGCCTCGAACGGCCTCGGACCGCGGGTGCAGCTCTGGCGGGCCGCGATCGGGGCGGTCGGCGACCAGCCGCTGCTCGGCTATGGACCCGGCCGCACCCAAGCCGCCACGTCCCCGCGCCGGTCGTTGACGTTGGCTCGCTACGAAGGTCCCGATGTCCTCTTCGCCGATTCCCACAACTTCGTCGTCGAGATGCTCACGACCACCGGGATCCTCGGCTTCGCCGCGTTCCTCGCCTGGCTCGTCCTCGCCGGCCGGCGCGCCCGGGGCCCGCTGGTCGGATTCGCGGTCGTCGGCGCCTTGGCGATGCTGGTCGAGCCGCTGAATGTCGGGCTCACACCGCTCGTCCTGCTCGCGTTCGGCGCGGCCGGTGCCGACTCCGCCGAACGGGCCCTGACCGGCAGCTCGTGGCTCCGGTCCCGAGCGTTGGTCGGGATCAGCGTCGCGACCCTGGTGGCCGGAGTGGCGATCGGTGTCGTCCTCGTGAGCGGCGACGTCCATTACCGGCGCGCGCTGCGGGAGTCGTTGGGGACCGAGCTGTCGGCCGCGCAACGCCGGTTCCCGCCATGGCCGCAGCTTCCGGGTGTGCGGGCTTCGCTGCTCGCGGCGGCGGCGAAGCGTGACGATGACCCGACGTTGGGGCAGCGCGCGATCGCGGCCGGGCGGGACGCGCTCGAGCGTGACGAGGCCGACCCGTACTGGTGGTACACGCTGGGCGCGTTGGAGGAGCAGTGGGGCACGCCAGCGCGAGCCGCCGCAGACTACCGGCAGGCATTGCGACGGAACCCCTGGTCGCAGACGGCGAGACTGGGCCTGTTCCGGTTGGCCCTTCGCAACCACGACCAGGCCGGCGCTGCGAGGCTCCGTCAGCAGATGTGCGAGCTCGGGCCCGACTACTGCCCGCCGCGCGCCGCGCTCACCCGGCCGCCGGATCCGGATCCGGCACCACCGCGCACGCCGCGTCCCCCGCCCGTCGGGAGCTGAGCCAGCAGCGGGTCGGGACGGTCGACCACAGTGTCCCGTTCCGGCGGGCGCGCAGCACCGTCCGGTAACGGAACGTGGCGTCCGCGTCCCGAACCAGCCGTGACCTCGGAGCGGCGCCCAGGAGCACGGCAACCGTGCAATGCCCCATCTGCTCCCGGGTGCTCGCCAGCGAGAACTCGTTGCGGTACCCGAGCAGGCGAATCGAAGCGAAGGTGTCGATGGTGCACGGGCGACCGCCGGCGGCATCGACCCGGTCGAACACGTGGGCGACGGTGGCACTGGCGATGTAGTCCTGGGTCAGCCGGGGCCAGGTGGTGAAGAGCTGGACGACCACGATCGCGCCCACGAGGATCACGAGCCGCGAGCGGCGCCCCACGGCGGCGGCCACGCCCAGGGCGGTCAGCGGCAGGAGCCACAGGAAGAAACGGGGGTAGAGGTCGAACGGGCCGATGATCCAGATCCCTACGACGGCGAGCAGCACGCCGAGCGCCCCGAGCTGGATGACGCGGTCCCGGCGCGCGTTCCACAACGGCGGGAGGACGAGCACCGCGACCAGGATCACCGCGAGCACCGAGCCACCGAGCAACGCGTAGCCCAGGTCGCGCGGGAACACCGCGCGGAAGTTCCGTCCCAGCTCGTCGGCGGTCTGGCGCATCGGGCGCCACACGCGCACGTACGCCGCGCTCCCGATCACGATGCCCCCGAGCAACGGCACGATCCAGCGACGGGTCACGCGGCGGTCGGCGAGGGTCAAGAGCCCGTGGATCGCCACGACGACCAGCATGTAGAGGTGCGTCGCCACCCCGACCGCGACGACGAGCGCGTAGGCCACCCGGATCCCGGTACTGGCCCCACCTCGGCGCAGCGCTCCGATCACGAGTGCGGTGCTCACGATGGTGCAGAGCATCAGGAGGCTGTAGCCGCGCACCTGCGAGCCGATGTCGGCGAACATCGGGTTGGTGGCCATCACGGCCGCGCCGGAGATGGCGGCGACGACGCCCCAACGTTGGGTGAGCAGGTACGCCAGCATCCCGACGGATACCGCCGCGAACACGGTGGGCAGCATCCGCATCACCGGCTCGCCCTGCGAACCCGTCGCCGTGTACACGAGGTGCTCGAGAAACGAGAAGAACACGTGGTTGTTCAGGACGTATGCCTGCGTGAACGCGTCGCTGATCGACGGTGTCGCGACGAACACCCCGATGGTCAGGGAGTCGTCGATGTCGTACGCGCGCGTGATGCCGAAGAGCAGGAACACGAACGTCGCGAGACCGGAGCCGACACCCGTCCAGATCGCAGCTCGCGGCCGCGTACCGGTGCCGCGAGCCGAACGCGCAGGGAGATCAGGATCGGCAGGTGTCTCGTCGAGCGCCACCGTTGCATCGGTCACGACCGGTAGTGTGCCGCGGTGGCGCTCGACGAAGGGGGCAATCCCTGGTGGGCGCGGACGCGCTGGCCCGTTCTCGCGTCTTCTGTGCTCTCCGCGGTGTTCATCGTTCGCTCCAGCTATGTCTCGGTCGACGGCCGGTCGTTCACGCTCTTCGACGACGCGATGGTCTCGATGCGATACGCGCGCAACCTCGCGGACGGGAACGGCCTCGTGTACAACGCGGGCAAACCCGCGGTCGAGGGCTTCACCAACCTGCTCTGGACGCTCTGGATGGCGGTCCTGCACCTCGTGCCCGTCCCGGTCCGGTTCGTGCCCCTCCTGGTGAGCTTGAGCGGCGCGGGGCTCCTGCTCGCCGGCATCGCGCTCACGGGCGTCCTCGGACGCCGGCTCGCGCCCGACGAGCCACTGGTCCGGGCGATCGCGATGTGGGCCGTCGCGGGCTACTACCCGCTCGTCTACTGGACCCTCCGGGGGCTCGAACCCGGACTGATCGCCGTACTGCTCGCAGCGGCGGTGCTGCTGGCGTGGAGGATCCGGGACGGAGCTCCCGGCGAGTCCTCGATGCGAGGCGGATTGCTCCTGGGCGGGGTGCTGAGCGCCGGAGTCCTCACGCGGATCGACTTCGCGGTGCTGGCGGCCGTTCTCTTCGCGTGGCTGTTGTGGCCCGGCGCGGCTTCGGAGGGTCGGCGGGCGACGATGGTGGCGCTGGGCGTGGTGGCTCTCGCGCTGGTCGCGCAAACCGCATTCCGACTCTGGTACTACGGCGAGTTGGTCCCGAACACCTACAACCTGAAGGTTGCGGGCATCTCGTTGGCCACGCGCCTCGATCGCGGGAGCCGCGCCTTCGGCGCACTCGTCGCCTCGGAGCTCGCGATTGCGTTGGCGCTGGCGGGCATTGCGCTCGTGTGCCGTCGATCAGCGCGCGCGCTGCTGCTCGCCGTCCTCGTGCTGGCGACCGTGGCCTACTCGGTGTTCGTCGGCGGCGACGCGTGGGAGTACCTCGAGTATGCGAATCGCTACCTCGCCCCGGTCGTACCGCTCCTCCTCGTACTTGCCGCGTTGGGAGTCGTGCAGGTCGCTGCGTTTGCTCGATCTCGTCAAGTGCTCGCGCTGGTCGGGCTGAGCGCGCTCGTCGTGGTGGCGGCGGCGGTGAACGCGCGCATCGACACCGACAGCCGGTTCAACCTGCGCGTCGCCTCGCTGCTGAGCCAGCTCGACCATGCGCACTGGGTCGCCGGGTTGAGTGCGGCCGCGCTCCTGCTGGCGGCTGCGCTCGGCGGGCGGACGAGCCACAACCGCGTGCTTGTCGTCGGCCCGCTCGTGGCTGCGCTCGTGCTCGCGATGTCGCTTCCCGCGTGGATCGAGTGGGGCCGCGACGCCGGCCACCTCGTGCACCGGAACGCGGACGAAGCCCGCGAGGGTCTCGCGGTTCGCGCCGCCGCCACGGGGAACCCGTCGATCGCCGTGGTCGCCGCAGGCAACATCCCGTACTGGTCGACGTTGCCGACCGTCGACCTCCTGGGCAAGAACGACCCCGTGATCGCGCGCGGCCCTTCACGACGCAACTTCGATCCCGGTCATTCGAAGTGGAACTACCGCTACAGCATCTGCCATCTGCGCCCCGCCGCAGTCCTCCAACTGTTCGAACCCAGCCCTAGCGAGATTCGGATGATCAAGGGATGCGGCTACGAGCAGGTCATCGGCAACGCGTACGTGCGAAGGGGTCAGACGGGCTTCGACGGCCAGCTGCTCAGTAGGGCGATATTTGGCGTGCGCTGATCGGGGTCAGCTGTCGGCCTGTTCCGCCGCCAGCTGCTTGGCCCACGCGTAGTCGGCCTTGCCGTTCGGCCCGCGCTTCACCTTGTCCACGATCACGACGTGGCGTGGCCGCTTGAACCCGGCGAGGTGGCCGCGCACCGAGTCCGCGATCTCGTCGCCTGACGGCGTAGGCCCGTCGCCGAGCTCGACGACCGCGGCGATGACCTCGCCGAACCGGTCGTCCGGTACGCCGACGACGATCGCGTCCGTCACCGCGGGATGGAGCTTGACGGCTTCCTCCACCTCTTCGGGGAAGACCTTCTCGCCGCCGGTGTTGATCGAGACGCTGCCCCGGCCCAGAAGCTCGATCGTCCCGTCCGCGGCCACGCGGGCCCAGTCGCCGGGGATCGAGTACCGCGAGCTGCCGAACGTGGGGAACGTGCGCGCCGTCTTCTCCGGGTCTTTGTAGTAGCCGAGGGGGATCGGGCCGCCGAGCGCGAGCAGGCCGATCTCCTCGGAGCCGGGCTCGATCTCCCGGCCGTCCTCGCTGAGCACCTTGGCGTGCTCGCCGATCTGGAACTTGGCGGTCGTCGCCTCCGCGCCCGGGATGCTGATCTGGCTCGCGAACCCCACGCCTTCGCTCGAGCCGAGAGAGTCGAGGCAGATGCACCCGGCGCGTGCCATGAGCGCTTCTTTCACCTCGGCCGTCCACATCACGCCCGAGCTGATGACGACGCCGAGTGACGTGAGGTCGTACGGCTCACCCTCCGACTCGGCGCGCTCGAGCGAGCGGGACATCGGCTTGCCGAACGCGTCGCCGACGATCGCCATCTGTGTCACACCATTGCGTTGCACCGCGCGCCAGAGCTCGTCCGCGTCGAACGCACGGGACTCGAGGGTGACGATCGTGCCGCCCATCGTGAGCGCTTGCAGCGAGCTCATGAAGCCAGTGCCGTGCATGAGCGGCGACGCGGGGAGATGGACCGGGGTGTTGCCTGCCGCCTCGACTCGCGCGGCGACGGCGCCCGCACCGGTCGGGCCTTCCTCGGGGAGCTGCTCGCCGGCCAGCGCGTACACGTAGGGCACGAGCGACATGAACAGGTCCTCGTTGCGCCACATGACGCCCTTCGGCATCCCGGTGGTCCCGCCGGTGTAGAGGATGTAGAGGTCGTCGCCCGAGTGCGCTTCGCGCGGCGCGGGCTCGTGGGAGGAGATCAGGTCCTCGTAGCGCAGCGCACCCTCGAGGAGCGGCGACCCGTCGTCGACCTGGACGATCGCCCGCAGCGTGGGGATCTGGGCCGCGACCTTGGCCACGTGCTCGCGCAACGAGCCGTGGAACAGCAGGATCTCCGTGTCGGAGTTGGTGAGGAGGTAGGCCAGCTCGTCCTCGAGGTAGCGGTAGTTCACGTTGACGGGCGCACCGCCGCACTTCCAGGTGGCGAAGACCCCCTCCATGTACTCGATCGAGTTGTACAGGTAGCTCGCGACCTTCCCGTCCTCGCTCAGCCCGAGCTCCCGGAACGCCGTCGCCAGCCTCGCGGCGCGGTCGTCCCACTCGGCCCAGCTGCGGATGCGGTCGCCCTGGACGAGCGCCGGCTGGTGCGGCTGCGCGTCGGCAATCGCCTCCCACATGCTTGCGAAGTTCCACTCGACGCTCATCGGCCCCCCGGTCGTGTCGGTCGTTCCGATCGGTAGTCTGCCCGGAATGGCCGGCGGAGACGGGAGCCAGCGCGGCGGGAGCCAGTGGATCCCCCGTCCACCCGGCACCCTCCCCGGCGACCGGCCGGCGTGGGCGGACCTCGAAGCGCGGGACCGCCGCTTCACGGTCGAGGAGATCCGCGCCCGTCTCGCGCTGCTTCCTCCGCCGCGCGCGGCCGAACTCGCGACGCCGGCGAGTCGCGACGCCGCGGTCCTCGTCCCGATCTTCGAAGCAGGGGGTGAGGCACAGATGATCCTCACCAAGCGGCCGCAGACGATGTCGACGCACCGCGGCGAGATCGCCTTCCCCGGCGGCAAGCGGGACGAGAGTGATCCCACCCTGGCCTCGGCGGCGCTGCGGGAGGCGCACGAGGAGATCGGTCTCCCGCCCGAAGAGGTCGAGCTGATCGCGGAGCTCGACAGCCTGAGCACCGTCGCGTCCCAGTTCACCATCACCCCGTTCGTCGGGTTGCTCGCCGAACCACCCGTCTTGCGCTGGGATCCGCGGGAGGTGGATCTGGCGTTCGCGGTCCCGATCTCGGAGCTGCTCGACCCGTCGGTGTACCGGGAGGAGAGCTGGGAGCTGTGGGGCGCGCGACGGCCGATGGCCTTCTACGAGCTGCCGGGGGAGACCGTCTGGGGCGCGACCGCCCGCATCCTGACGAACCTGCTCCGGTTCCTGACCGATCACCGCTCCTAGCCTGGGGCGATGCGCCTGCTGGGCATTCTCCTGGGCGTCGGTCTGGCGCTCGGGCTCTCCGCGTACGTGGTGAGCCGGGTCGACGATTCGGGCGGGCAGACGGTGAGGTCCGCCGGGGTCGACGTCACCCCCGGCGGGGTGGTCACGCCGGCCACCGGAAGTCCCACGACCGCCGAGGGTGGCGCGCCCGACGCGGCCCTGACCGTGGCCTGCGCGACGACCGCCCAGACCATCCGCACCGCGGAGGAGACCTACCGGCTGCTCAACGGCCGCTACGCGGACCTCCCCACGCTGGTGCAGGCGGGCAACCTGCGCGCGTCGCCGGACGGCTCGTACCGGGTGGACTCGGTCGACGGATTCGTGACGTTCCGGCTCGTCGGCCAGCACGGGTGCCCGTAGGCCATCCCTGTAGACTCGATGCTTCGACGCGGGCGCGAGCGATGAGGAGCCAACCAGGGTGGAAGTCGAAATCGGGATCGCCAAGTCAGGCCGGCAAGCGTACGGATTCGACGACATCGCCATCGTCCCCAGCCGGAGAACGCGCGACCCCGAGGACATCGACATCTCCTGGGAGCTGGACGCGTTCCGCTTCGAGCTCCCGCTCATCGCCGCCGCGATGGACGGCGTCGTCTCGCCGAAGACCGCGATCGAGATCGGCCAGATCGGTGGGCTCGCCTGCCTGAACCTCGAAGGGCTCTGGACCCGTTACGACGACACCGACTCCGTGTTCGACGAGATCGCCTCGCTCGACCCGGAGAAGGCGACGCGCCGGATGCAGGAGCTCTACCAGGAGCCGATCAAGGAAGAGCTGATCGGCCGGCGCATCCGCGAGGTCAAGGACGCCGGGCTCACCGCCGCCGCGTCGCTCACGCCGCAGCGGGTGGAGCAGTACGCCAAGCTCGTCCTCGAGGCCGAGCTCGACATCCTCGTCGTGCAGGGCACCGTCGTCTCCGCCGAGCACGTGTCGAAGGACCCGTCGCGCCAGCCATTGAACCTCAAGAAGTTCATCCGTGAGTTCGAGGTCCCGGTGATCGTCGGGGGATGCGCCTCCTACTCCACCGCGCTGCACCTCATGCGCACCGGTGCCGTCGGCGTGCTCGTCGGAGTCGGTCCCGGTCACGCCTGCACGAGCCGCGGCGTGCTGGGCATCGGCGTCCCGCAGGCCACCGCGATCGCGGACGCGGCTGGCGCCCGGATCCGCCACCTCGACGAGACCGGCGTCTACGTCCACGTGATCGCCGACGGTGGGATGCGCACCGGCGGCGACGTGGCCAAGGCGATCGCCTGCGGTGCCGACGCGGTGATGATCGGCTCGCCGCTCGCCACCGCCTACGAGGCCCCGGGCCGGGGCTACCACTGGGGCATGGCCACCTTCCACCCGACGCTGCCGCGCGGCGCGCGGGTGTACGCGGGGCAGCGTGGTTCGCTGGCCGAGATCCTCGTCGGCCCGGCGCACGACAACGACGGCACGCTCAACCTGTTCGGTGCGCTGCGCACCTCGATGGCCACCACCGGGTACGAGACGGTGAAGGAGTTCCAGAAGGCCGAGGTCATGGTCGCGCCCGCGCTCCAGACCGAGGGCAAGTCGCTGCAGCGCGCGCAGCACATCGGCATGGGCCGCTGAGGTTCGTGCACCGGGCAGCTCGATCATGACGGACGAGCACGATCTCGTTCTCGTCGTCGATCTCGGGGCGCAGTACGCGCAGCTGATCGCCCGGCGCGTGCGCGAGGCGCACGTCTACTCGGAGATCGTCGCGCGCTCTACGCCGGTCGAGGAGATGCTGGCCCGCCGGCCGAAGGCGATCATCCTCTCGGGTGGTCCCGCGTCCGTGCATGTAGACGGTGCGCCGTCGATCGACCCCGCGCTCTACGAGTCCGGTGTTCCGGTCTTCGGCCTCTGTTACGGCGCCCAGCTCGTGGCGCGCGATCTCGGTGGCGAGGTGGCGAAGACGGGGCGCGGCGAGTACGGCCGCACCGAGCTGACGGTGAGCTCGCCCGGGGCGCTCTTTCGCGAGCAACCCGTCGAGCAGGTCGTGTGGATGAGCCACTTCGACACGATCACGAAGGCGCCGCCCGGGTTCCGGGTGCTCGCGGCCACCGGCGACACTCCCGCGGCCGCGTTCGGCGATCCCGACCGCGCGATCTACGGCGTGCAGTTCCACCCCGAGGTCGCGCACACCGAGCGGGGCCAGGAGATCCTCAAGGCGTTCCTGTTCGAGGTGGCCGAGTGCCGTCCGACGTGGACGAACGTCTCGATCATCGAGCAGTCCGTCGAGGAGATCCGCGCCCAGGTGGGCAAGGAGCGGGTCATCTGCGGGCTCTCGGGCGGGGTCGATTCGGCCGTCGCCGCGGCGCTGGTGCACAAGGCGATCGGCGACCAGCTGACCTGCGTGTTCGTGGACACCGGATTGCTGCGCCTCAACGAGGCCGAGCAGGTCGAGGACACGTTCCGGCGGCAGTTCAACGTGGACCTGGTGCACGTGAAGGCCGGTGACCGGTTCCTCGGCGCGTTGGACGACGTCGTCGAGCCCGAGCGCAAGCGCAAGATCATCGGTGAGACGTTCATCCGTGTCTTCGAGGAGGTGGCGCGCGACTACGACGACGCGGCCTACCTCGTGCAGGGCACGCTCTACCCGGACATCGTGGAGTCCGGCGGCGGCGACAACGCCGTGATCAAGAGCCACCACAACGTGGGCGGGCTCCCCGAGGACATGAACTTCGAGCTGGTCGAGCCGCTCCGGCACCTGTTCAAGGACGAGGTGCGGGCGGTGGGCGAAGAGCTCGGCCTGCCCGAGGAGATCGTGTGGCGCCAGCCGTTCCCCGGTCCCGGCCTCGGGGTGCGGATCATCGGCACGATCACCCCGGAGCGGGTGGAGATCCTCCAGCGGGCCGATGCGATCGTGGTCGAGGAGATCCGCCGGGCCGGCCTCTACCGGGAGATCTGGCAGAGCTTCGCGGTGCTGCCCGCGGTGCGGACCGTCGGCGTGATGGGCGACGACCGCACCTACGCCTACCCGATCATCATCCGCGCCGTCACGAGCGAGGACGCGATGACCGCGGACTGGGCCCGCCTGCCGTACGAGGTGCTGGAGCGCATCTCGTCTCGGGTGATCAACGAGGTCCCGGGCGTGAACCGCGTCGCCTACGACGTCACCTCGAAGCCTCCCGGCACGATCGAGTGGGAGTGAGGAGCGGGAGCGAGGGACGAGCGACCCGTGACGATCGAGCACTCGCGACGGGATCGAGTGGGAGTGAGGAGCGGGAGCGAGGGACGAGCGACCCGTGACGATCGAGCACTCGCGACGGGATCGAGTGGGAGTGAGGAGCGGGAATAGCGCGCGAAAAGCGCGCGGTGTAGCTCAAGGCGCGACTTCCGCGCGCCGATAGGCGGTCTGGCGGAGCGGGGGAGCTTCGCTGTGCCGGCCGGGGACCTTCTACGTTCCTGCCGCCGGAGGGCGCGACGAGGTCTACGGTCTGGCGTTTGCCCTCCGGAGATCTTGGAGAAGCAGTGCGGGCACTGGTTCAGCGGGTCACGCGCGCCGCGGTGACGGTGGCAGGCGAGACGATCGGCGAGATCGGCCCCGGGCTCTGCATCCTCGTCGGCGTCACCCACGACGACACCCCGAAGGTGGCCGGGCTGCTCGCGGCCAAGGTTCACGGCCTGCGCGTGTTCGATGACGAAGCGGGAGTAATGAACCGGTCACTCTCGGAGGCGGGCGGTGGCGCGCTCGTGGTGAGCCAGTTCACGCTCTACGGCGATACCCGCAAGGGGCGCCGCCCCTCGTGGGTCGCGGCCGCCCGACCAGAGCAGGCGGAGCCGCTGATCGAGGAATTTGTGGCCGCATTGCGCGCGCTCGGGGCAACTGTCTCAACCGGGAGATTCCGGGCCGATATGCAGGTCGAGCTGGTCAACGACGGCCCGGTGACTCTGCTGCTCGAGGTATCGAGCCAGTAGCCTGTCGGGCTCTGGAACGCATCGAGTCGTCCCACAGCATCTGGCTCTTCGACACCGACCGGAAGCGATTTCGTCGGTTGCCCCGCGATGCCGATCCCGACACGCCGGCTCTCGACGCGGACTGGGAGCAGTACTTCGCGCTCGACCTCGACCAGGCGAGTGGCGCCTTCACCGTGACGCTCAACGAGGACGGGACGCGCCTGCTGCGCGCCTTCCGGGACGACGCCGGCACCGGAGTGGAGGCCGGCAGCCGCCAACGCCTCGAGGACACGACCACCACCGAGCTGCGCATCCCTCCCGGCGATCTTCCCTGACGCCCCCCGGAGCGCGAACGACCGACCGCGTGTTCCCGGGCGCGCTCCGGCGGCCCCTGACGCCCCCCGGAGCGCGAACGACCCGGCTCGCACGGGCGAACACCTGTACGATCGACCCGTGCAGAGCGGAGCGGACGGTGGGATCACCCTGAGCCGATGCGCGAGCGGAGCGGGGCCTGAGCGACCCGGTCCGCAGGACCGAGAGTGGGAATGAGCGGAGCAGAGAGCGCAACCGACCTCGACTCCTTCCGCAAGGTCGCGGATGATCTGCTCGAAGGACTGAACCCGGTCCAGCGCGAAGCGGTGATCGCACCGGACGGTCCGGTGCTCGTCGTCGCCGGGGCCGGGTCGGGCAAGACCCGGCTCCTCACCCACCGCGTCGCCTATCTCATCGCGGAGCGGCGCGTGTCTCCGTTCGGAATCCTCGCGATCACGTTCACGAACAAGGCCGCGGGCGAGATGAAGGAGCGGGTGGCCTCTCTCGTCGGCCCGGTCGCGCACAAGATGTGGGTCTCGACGTTCCACTCCGCGTGCGCGCGGATCCTGCGGCGCGAAGCCGGGCTGCTCGGCTACCGCTCGTCGTTCTCGATCTACGACGAATCCGACGCATCACGCCTCGTGGACTACGTGCGGCGCGACATGAACCTCGACCCGAAGCGCTACCCGCCGCGCCGTCTGCACGGTGCGATCTCCGCGATGAAGAACGAGCTGATCGGGCCGGAGCAGGCCCTGGCCTCGGCCACGACCCAAGCCGAGAAGCGGCTCGCGGACATCTACGTCGAGTACCAGAAGCGCCTCGGCGACGCGTCCGCCGCCGATTTCGACGACCTCCTGCTCCTCGTCGTCCGACTCTTCCGCGAGCACCCCGACGCGCTCACGCGCTGGCGCCACCGCTTCGGCCACGTCCTCGTGGACGAGTTCCAGGACACGAACCTCGCGCAATGGGAGCTCGTCCGCCTGCTCGCCGAGGAGCACCGCAACGTCATGGTCGTCGGCGACGCCGACCAATGCCTGGTGCCCGGAACCCTCGTCACGATGGCCGACCGGACCACCCGGCCCATCGAATCGATCGTCCTAGGGGACCAGGTCCTCTCGAACTACGGGAGTGGAGACTTCCGCCCGGCCCGCGTGATGCGCGTGCACCGTTCGCGCGCCTACGAGGGAACCAAGATCACGATGGCGAGCGGGCGCGAGATCGTCTCGACGCCGGAACACGTCCACTTCGCCGGCTTCCTCGCCGGATTCGGTGCGGACCACCCGCTCCCTCATACGGGTACACCGCACCGCGAGGAGCACGCGGGGGTCGCGACGTTGAGTGCGACGCGCCACATGGTCGTCACGCTGTGCGATGAGCAACGCGGGGCTCGCGCGTTCCACCGGGTCGAGCTGTTCGGCAGTGACGAGGAAGACCGGGAGGTCCTGGAGCAGGAGCTGGGTCTCTTCATCCGACCGGAGCGGCGCAACATCGAGTGGCGGTTCGAGACGGCGAGCGCTGAGATGGCGGAGATCGCCGAGACGGTGGAGCAGATCCGTTCGGTCCTGGACGTCGACGTCGAGTACAAGGCCCGGCTCGCGGCGAGTCGCGGTGGAGGTGCCACGAACACCGATCTGCCGTTCACCTCCGCGTCCGACGTTGAGCCCGGCATGGTGATGGTGAACGGGAACGGAGCGTTCGAGCGCGTGGAGAGCGTCGAGCGGGTCGATCTCGATACCGATGTCTACGACCTGGACATCGAGCAGACCCACAACTTCGTGGCGGGGGGCATCGTCACCCATAACTCGGTGTACAGGTTCCGCGGCGCGGACTACCGGAACCTGATGCGGTTCGAGGAGACCTTTCCCGAGGCCTCGGTGATCGTCCTCGACCAGAACTACCGCTCGACGCAACGCATCCTCGACGCCGCCAACGCAGTGATCGCGAACAACGCGGCCCGCCGGCCGAAGCACCTGTGGACCGAGCAGATCGGTGGCGAGCTCATCGTGCGCTACCACGCCGAGGACGAGCACGACGAGGCCGCGTTCGTCGTGCACGAGATCAACCGTCTCGCCGACGCGGAAGGTGTCCGCTTCGGCGACACCGCGGTCTTCTACCGCACCAACGCGCAGAGCCGCGTCATCGAAGAGACGCTGGTGCGCGCCGGGGTGCCGTACCGAATCGTCGGCGGCACGAAGTTCTACGACCGGCGCGAGGTGAAGGACGCGCTCGCATACCTGCGCTCGCTCGTGAACCCGGACGACGAGGTGGGCTGGAAGCGCATCGTGAACGTGCCGAAGCGCGGTGTCGGCGACACATCCGTGCGAAAGATCGAGGCCTACGCGCAGGGGGCCGGCCTGGTGTTCCGCGACGCGCTGCGCGACGGGGCTGCCGCCGGCGTCACCGGCAAGGCGCTCGGTGGGATCCGCGACCTGCTCGAGCTGATGAACGGGCTCGAGGAAACGGCCGGGACGGGTGGCGTGGCCGGCGCGCTCGAAGCGATCCTCGAGCGCACCGGCTATCTGGCCGAGCTCGAGGCCGATCGCACCATCGAGGCCCAGGGCCGCATCGAGAACCTCGCCGAGCTGGTAGGCGTGGCGCGCGAGTTCGACGCGCAGCTCGACGCCGGCGACACGTCAGGGCTCGTCGCCATCTCCGGCGCGCAAGAGTTGACCGAGCCCCCGCGCGGCCTGATCCGGGTGCAGGCGTTCCTCGAAGCCATCTCACTCGTGACGGACCTGGACGAGGTCGACGGCGACGACTCGCTCGTCACGCTGATGACGCTGCACACCGCGAAGGGACTCGAGTATCCCGTCGTCTTCCTCACCGGTCTCGAGGACGGGATCTTCCCGCACATGCGGTCGCTCGGTGACCCCGAAGCCCTCGAGGAGGAGCGGCGCCTCTGCTACGTGGGGATCACCCGGGCGCGCGAACGCCTCTACCTCTGCCATGCATGGTGCCGCCAGCTCTTCGGCGCGACCGACTACTACCCACCGAGCCGCTTCCTCGCCGAGATCCCTGAGGAGCTCGTCGAGGCGCAGGGTGAACGCACCTCCCGGCGCGGCTCGAGTCGCGGCCGGGGCTTCGGCGCCCATCGCGACGCGGTGGTCGCCGCGGCAGTCGCGGCCGGTGGATCGTCGTCGACCGGCACCGGGAGCCGTGGCGCGGAGCAGCTCGGGCTGCACGTCGGCGACGACGTGATGCACGAGAAGTTCGGTGAGGGCGTGATCCTCGACGTGATCGGCGATGGGGACAAGGCCGAAGCGGTCGTCCGGTTCCGCGATGCCGGCGAGAAGCGCCTGCTCCTCGCCTGGGCGCCGCTCCAGCGGGTCGACCAGACGTAGGGCGCAACTCCGCTAGCCCTCTTTCACCACCGCGTACCAGACCCGGTGCGCGACCAGCACGAGCTGCTCGCCGATCCGTGAGTAGCGACGGTAGAGCTCGCGCCGGCCCGTCACCAACCGCAGATCCTGCTCGTCGGTGAGCGCGGACATCGCCTTGCGGTAGCACCGTTCGAGGTGGCGCTCGCAGTGGATCGCGGCGTCTGCTTCGCTCGTGGCGCGGTCCTGGTCGGACTTGAGCGCTTCGAATGCCGTGTGGATGTGCCCGACCCCGGTGCGCAGGTGGCCGGCCATCTCGGCCATCGGCTCGTCCGGCGGCAGCTCCATGATCTCGGACTCGCGCACCGCGTTCTTCGCGCCGTTCAGCACCTCGTCGAGTCGCTCCGAGAGCTCGTAGATGTCCTCGGGGTCGAGGGGAGTGCTGAACGCCGCCCGCAGCTCGGTGTAGACGCGCCGGCGCGCGTCGTCGGCTTCGTGCTCGTACCGGCGGACCGTCGTGTTCTGGTCCAGCTCGCCGGACGACCACTGCACGAACGCGTCGATCCCGCGGCAGGTGATCTCGGACTGCTCGAGCAACAGGCCGAGGAGATCAGGGGTGTACGGGAGGAACCAACGCTTCACGTGAGCCATCTCCACAGTGGGGCTGCCAAGGCCCCGAGCATGACGCACACCGGGATCGTGACCAACCAGGCCAGGCCGATCGTCCGCACGACCTGCCAGTGCACGTGGTGCCAGCGCTGCCCGCTGCCTACCCCCGCTACCGACGATGCAACCACCTGGCTCGTGCTCACCGGTGCACCGATTGCGGACGCGCCGACGACCACCAGCGCGGAGCTGGTCTGGCCGACGAAACCGTCCAGCGGGCGCAGGCGGTAGATGCCCATCCCCACGGTTCGCACGATGCGCCAGCCACCGATGCAGGTCCCGAGTGTGAGCGAGGTCGCGGCCAGAGCGATGACCCACAACGGAGCGCTGGTGCCCGATGAGTGACTGGTCGCGACCAGCATGACGACGATCACCCCGGTGAGCTTCGCGGCGTCATTCGCGCCGTGACCGAACGCGAGCGCGGCCGAGCTGCCCCACTGCCCCCACGCGATCGGTCGGCCGACCTCGCGCCGGGCGCGGCGCAGCGGAGGATTCGCCGCACGTCGCCCGATGAACCCGGCGAGGAAGCCCGCGGCGGGTGAGATCACGAGGGCCGCGGCCACCAGCGCAACCGTCTTCCATCCGACGGCGTCCACCCCGTCGGCGACGACGGCGGCGCCGACGAGACCACCGACGAGGGCGTGGGTGGAGCTCGACGGCAGGCCGCGCCACCAGGAGAGGACGTTCCAGACCAGCGCCCCACTCATCCCGGCGCCGATCACCGCGACCACCTGGTCCTGCGGAACGTCGACGATCTTGCCGACGGTGTCCGCGACGGCCGCACCGAGGACCAGTGGCCCGAGCAGGGTGAACAATGCCGCGACTCCGAGCGCCGGCCCCGGCCTCGCGACGCGCGACGCGACGAGCGTGGCGACGGCGTCAGCCGCGTCGTGCACGCCGTTGGTGAAATTGAACGCGGTCGCCACGATGATCGCGGCGACAAGCCCGCCAGTCACGCGGGCATCATGACCCGTCCGGGCAGCTCCTCCGGCCGAACGCTTCGACTCGCAGCGACCCGGCGGTGGAGAGGCGGCCCTCCGGCGGGCGGTGCTCAGCTCGCGGCAGGGGCGGGGATCGTGTGGCGGAGGTCCACGAGGTACATGCCCTTGCGGTCGCCCGTACGCGGGATCTCCGTTCGATACCGGGCCAGCTGCTGGCTCCGGAGATGGTCGCCGTGGCAGTCCACGAAGCTGTCGACGGACCCGGCCCAGCGAACGTTGCAGTCGGCGGTCCCGGGCCGGCGGATCTTGAGCGCCACGAGCTGGCGATCCTCGAGCGCGAGCCAGAAGCCGGTGTCCCCGGTCGTCCCCGCGTAGGCGACCGGCCCACCCTGCTTCACCGAGGCGTGCAGCGACCGCGCGTAGCCGAACGGGATCGGTCCGTTGACCACGGGCGTCTTCGCCCGGCCGGTGATGAACAGGATGAGGCCCGCGATCACCAGCCCGGTGGTGAGGACGGCAAGGGTGGCGACGACGATCACCCGGGTGTCACCGCGGCGGGGGGCCATGGGGGGATCTAGCCACCGAACCGGCGACGAGTCCAGCCGGGCGCCGCCTTTGGCTGTTCGGCCGAGCCGGTGGATAGGGTTTCGCCTGCATGCAGCGTCGGTATCGGGTCGTCATCGCGAAGCCGGGCCTCGATGGTCACGATCGGGGAGCCAAGGTGATCGCGCGGGCGTTGCGGGATGCCGGGTTCGAGGTCATCTACACGGGCCTCCACCAGACCCCCGAGCAGGTGGTCGAGACGGCACTGCAGGAAGACGCCGACGCGGTCGGCCTCTCGCTGCTGTCCGGCGCCCACATGACCCTGTTCCCCCGGATCATCGAGCTGCTGCGTGACCGGGGGATCGGCGATGTGCTCCTCTTCGGTGGCGGGATCATCCCCGAGGCGGACATCCCGCAGCTGAAGGAGATCGGGGTCGCGGCGCTCTTCACCCCCGGTACACCGCTGGCCACGATCGACCAGTGGCTCGAGAACGCGCTCGATGAGCGGGAGGCCCAGCTCACCGGCTGACCGCTCAACAACTTCCCGGACCAAGCAATTCCCCCCTGATCGAAGGTGCCCGTGGACCTGTTCGAATATCAAGGCAAGCAGCTCTTCGCGCGCTACGGCATCCCCGTGTCGCCCGGCGAGGCGGTCGAGGACGTCGAGAGCGCCGTCGCGGCCGCGAACCGCATCGGCTACCCCGTGGTGGTGAAGGCACAGGTACAGGTCGGAGGGCGCGGCAAGGCGGGCGGGATCAAGCTCGCGAGCAACGAGGACGAGGCGCGCCGGTACGCCTCCGACATCATCGGCATGGACATCAAGGGCCACATCGTGCACGTCGTGTGGATCGAGCGGGCGAGTGACATCGAGGAGGAGTACTACGCGTCGTTCACCCTCGACCGCGCCGCGAAGCAGTACCTGGGCATGCTCTCCGCGCAGGGTGGGGTCGAGATCGAGGTCGTCGCCGAGAAGGACCCGGACGCGATCGCCAAGATCCACGTCAACCCGGTCGACGGGCTCGATGAGGAGACCTGTCGCGAGTGGGTGTCGCGGGCCGGTCTCAATCCCAAGGCCACCGACGGCGCGGTCGACATCCTGTTGAAGCTCTACGTCGCGTACACCGAGGGCGACGCAGATCTCGTCGAGATCAACCCGCTCATCCTCACGCCGGACGGGCGCGTGCACGCGCTCGACGCCAAGGTGACGCTCGACGACAACGCGGTCTTCCGGCACGAGGACTACGAGCAGTACGACGCGACCCAGGTCCGGGACGAGCGTGAGCAGGCCGCGCACGAGCGCGGGCTGCAGTACGTCGGGCTCGACGGTTACGTCGGGATCATCGCGAACGGTGCCGGGCTGGCCATGGCCACCGTGGACATCGTGAGCCAGGTCGGTGGCGAGGCGGCGAACTTCCTGGACATCGGTGGCGGCGCCAACGCCGAGGTCATGACCGGCGCGCTCGAGGTGATCAACAACGACCCGAAGGTGCGTTCCATCTTCATCAACATCTTCGGCGGCATCACGAAGGGCGAGGAAGTCGCGAACGGCATCGTCGCCGCGCTCGAGCGGGTGCAGATCAAGGCACCGATCGTGATCCGGCTCGACGGCACGAACGCCGACGAGGGGCGCAAGATCCTCGAGCCGCATCTGTCCGACCGGTTGCAGATACAACCCACCATGCTCGAGGCCGCGCGTGCCGTCGCTGCGCTCGCAGGAGGCACGAAGTGAGCATCTTCATCGACGAGACCACGAAGTTCGTGTACCAGGGCCTCACCGGCTCGCAGGGCCGCTTCTACGGCAAGCTCAACCGCGAGTACGGCACCCAGGTCGTCGCCGGCACGAACCCGAAGAAGGCCGGCACGGACGTGGACGGGGTCCCGATCTTCGCCTCGGTGGCCGAGGCCGTGGAAGCGACCGGCGCGACGGGCTCCTGCATCTTCATCCCCGCGCCCGGCGTGCGCGCCGCGGTCATGGACGCCGCGGAAGGCGGCGTCACGTTCATCGTGGTGATCACCGAAGGTGTGCCTGCCCACGACGAGGCGTGGTTCTACAACAAGCTCGAGCGCGACTTCCCGCAGGTCCGGCTGCTCGGCCCGAACTGCCCCGGGATCATCAGTCCGGGCAAGGCGAACGTCGGCATCACTGCCGGCCACATCGCCAAGGAAGGTGGGCCGGTCGGCATCGTCAGCCGCTCCGGAACCCTCACCTACCAGGCACTCTGGGAGCTCAAGCAGAAGGACATCGGTGTCACCACCTGCGTGGGCATCGGCGGCGACCCCGTCCCGGGCACGACCTTCATCGACTGTCTCGAAGCGTTCGAAGCCGACCCGGAGACCAAGGCCGTCATGATGATCGGCGAGATCGGCGGCTCGGCCGAGGAGGAGGCGGCGGAGTTCATCAAGACCTCGATGACCAAGCCCGTCACCTCCTACATCGCCGGGGTCACCGCGCCCCCGGGCAAGAAGATGGGCCACGCCGGCGCGATCGTCTCGGGTGGCAAGGGGACGGCGGCGGCCAAGATGGAGGCGCTGCGCGAGGCCGGCGCCAAGGTCGGGCTCAACCCCACCGAAGCCGGCGACCTCATGGCCCAGGTCGTCGCCAACCTCTGACCCGGTCGTCGCCTGGTGCACCCACCTCTTTGGCGTCGTTTCTCCACCTTGGCGGTGAAGAAACGACGCCAAAACATTCGAGATCGGCGAGAGGCGAGCGGGTAGTTTGCGAGTGATGAGGATCGGGATCCTGGCGTCAGGTACGGGGACGATTCTCCAGGCGCTGCTCGATGCGGGCCTGCCCGTCGTGACGGTGATCGTGGACCGTCCGTGCGGGGCGACCGAGCGAGCGGAAGCGGCCGGTGTTCCCGTCGAGATCGTGGAGCGCACGAGCTTCGGAGGGGACTTCGACCGGCTCGCGTACACGCACCGCGTCGTCGACGCGCTCGACCGGCACGAGGTGGACCTCGTCGCGATGGCCGGATTCGGCACCATCCTCGACAAGCCGATCCACGACCGGTTCGCGGGCCGGATCGTGAACACGCATCCCGCGCTGCTCCCCGCGTTCAAGGGCTGGCACGCGGTAGACGAAGCCCTGGCGGCGGGCGTCAAGGTGACGGGTTGCACCGTCCACTACGCGACGCTCGAGGTCGACGACGGGCCGATCCTCGCCCAGGAAGCGGTGCCGGTGCTCGACGACGACACCGCCGAGACGCTGCACGAACGGATCAAGGACGTCGAGCGGCGGCTGTACCCCGCGGTGCTGCGCCGGCTCGCCGACGAGCAGGAAGAGGGTGAGCTCTGATGCGCGCGCTGTTGTCGGTGTACGACAAGACGGGCCTGGTGGAGCTCGCCCATGGACTGCACGACCTCGGTGTGGAGCTCGTCTCCAGCGGCGGCACCGCACGGGCGATCGCCGAAGCCGATCTCCCGGTCACGACGGTCGAGGAGGTCACCGGGTCACCCGAGATGCTCGATCACCGGGTCGTCACGCTGCACCCGAAGATCCACGGCGGGATCCTCGCCGACCGGGGCAAGGAATCGCACCGGGCGGACCTCGAGCAGCACGGCATCCAGGCCTTCGATCTCGTCGTTTCGAACCTCTACCCGTTCGGAAGCGATCCCGGCATCGAGCTGATCGACATCGGTGGGCCGGCCATGGTGCGTGCCGCGGCGAAGAACCACGCGTGGGTGGGGATCGTCACGAGTCCGTCGCAGTACGGCACGGTGCTCGACGAGCTTCGGAGCGCCGGTGCGCTGTCCGAGGAGACGCGGCGCAACCTCGCGCTGGAGGCGTTTGCGAGCACCGCTGCGTACGACGCGGCCATCGTCGAGTGGATGTCGGCCGGCGATGAGCTGCCGCGCCACCTCGATCTCGCGCTCGAGCGCACTGACGAGGCGTTGCGGTACGGCGAGAACCCGCACCAGCGGGGCGCGCGGTACCGGTTGCGCGGCACCACGAGCTGGTGGGACGGGGTGTCGCAGCACAGCGGCCTCGCGTTGAGCTATCTCAACTACTACGACACCGACGCCGCGTGGCAGCAGGTGCACGACCTCGGTGAGCGCCCGGCCGTCGCGATCATCAAGCACGCGAACCCGTGTGGCGTCGCGATCGCCGACGATCTCGCGACCGCGTACCGCCTGGCGTTGGCGTGCGACGAGCGCTCCGCGTTCGGCGGAATCGTCGCGTTGAACCGACCGATCGACGACGCAACCGCCGCGTTGATGGTCGGCGGTCCGCAGGCCGACGTCGTGATCGCGCCCGGGTACGGCGGCGGTTCGCTCGAAGCGTTGAGGAAGAAGCGCAAGAACACGCGACTGCTCGAGGCGCCCGCACCCGAGCCGCCGACGCGCGACTACCGGCAGCTCTCCGGTGGCTTCCTCGTGCAGACCCCGCCCCACTTCGCCGCCGGGCGTGACGAGTGGAAGGTCGTCACCAAGGTCGGGCCGACCGCCGAGCAGTGGGCCGACGCGGAGCTGGCCTGGCGGATCTGCGGTCACGTGAAGTCCAACTCGATCGTGCTGGTGAAGGACGGCCAGGCGGTCGGCATCGGCGCCGGCCAGCAGAACCGGGTCGAAGCCGGCGAGATCGCGGCGAAGAAGGCGGCCGGGCGCGCGGCGGGTGGCGCCTGCGCGTCGGACGCGTTCTACCCGTTCCCGGACGGTGTGGAAGCCGCGGCGTCGGCGGGAGTCGCGGTCGTGGTCCAGCCGGGCGGTGGGATCAAGGACGAGGAGATCATCACCCGCGCCGATGAGCTCGGTCTCGCGATGGTGTTCACGGGCGAACGGCACTTCCTGCACTAGTGGGCGCTGTGCTCATGCCCGGAGGGCCCGTCGCGGAGGCCGTGTTCGCGGATCTCGTGCCGCGCATTGCCGCGTTGCGCGATGCCGGTCATCCGCTCGGGCTCGGCACGATCCTCGTGGGGAGCGACTCGGCGAGCGAGGGCTACATCCGGATCAAGCAGAGCAAGGCCCTCGAGCTCGGCTGCACCTCGCCGCACATCCACCTGCCCGACGATGCGACACAAGCCGACCTCCTCGCGGCGATCCACCAGTTCAACGACGACCCGGCGGTCGACGGCTACCTCGTGCAGCACCCGACGCCGCCGCAGATCGACTTCGAGGCCGCGCTGCTCGAGATCGACCCGGACAAGGACGTCGACGGGCTGCATCCGGTCAACATGGGTCGGCTGGCGCTATCGATGCCGGGCCCCGTGTCGTGCACACCGGCGGGGATCGAGGCGCTCCTCGCGTACTACGAGATCCCCGTCGCCGGCCGGGAGGTGTGCATCCTCGGGCGCGGCACCACGCTGGGCCGGCCGCTGGCGATCCTGCTGTCGCAGAAGCGCCCGACCGCCAACGCGGCGGTGACCGTGGTGCACACCGGGGTCGCAGACTGGCCGCGCTACACGCAGCGGGCCGAGATCGTCGTTGCCGCGGCGGGCGTGCCGGGGATCTTGCAGCCCGAGCACATCTCGCGCGGCGCGGTGGTCGTCGGTGGCGGTGTGCGCTACGAAGGCCGCAAGCTCCTCCCCGACGTCGACGAGCGGTGCGAAGAGGTCGCGGGGTACATCACGCCGCGGCTCGGCGGTGTCGGCCCGACGACCATCGCCATGCTGTTCCGCAACGCGGTCGAAGCCGCGGAGCGAAAGAGAGGGCTCAGCTCATGACCGTCTGTCCGCTCTGTGGCGCGGAGCACGCGGCCGGCATCCGGTGCCCGGAGTGCAACGTGGACCCGGGGTTCGGCCCGGATCGGCCGAGCCCGTTCGCGCAAGGAACTCTGTGGGCCATGATGGGAGGGATCGCAGCCGTGTTCGTCGTCACGCTCCTCCTCGTGGCGCTCACCAGCTGACCCTGCGTTTCGCCCGACCCCGTCGTTCGCCGAAGCCGAAAGAGAGAGAAGCAGATGCCCGAGAAGATCACGCTGACCGGTGGCGGAATCCTGAACGTCCCCGACGACCCGATCATCCCCTACATCGAGGGTGACGGGACCGGCGTCGACATCTGGCCCGCCGCGCAGCTCGTGATGGACGCCGCGGCGAAGAAGCACGGCAAGTCGATCGAGTGGAAGGAAGTGCTCGCGGGGGAGAAGGCGTTCAACGCCACCGGCAGCTGGTTGCCGGACGAGACGATCTCGGACTTCCGCGAGTACCTGATCGGGATCAAGGGTCCGCTGACCACGCCCATCGGTGGCGGGATCCGTTCGCTCAACGTCGCCCTGCGCCAGATACTCGACCTCTACGTATGCCTGCGCCCGGTGCGCTGGTTCACCGGAGTGCCGAGCCCGGTGAAGCACCCGGAGAAGGTCGACATGGTGATCTTCCGGGAGAACACCGAGGACATCTACGCGGGCCTCGAAGTGGAAGAGGGGACACCGGAAGCGGCGAAGCTCATCGCGCTGCTGAAGGAAGACTTCGGTTGGGACATCCGCCCGGACAGCGGTGTCGGCATCAAGCCGATCTCCGAGACGGGTTCGAAGCGGCTCATCCGCGCGTCGATCGAGTACGCGATCCGGCGCGGGCGCAAGAGCGTGACGATGGTGCACAAGGGAAACATCATGAAGTTCACCGAAGGCGCGTTCCGGAACTGGGGCTACGAGCTCGTGCGCGAGGAGTTCGCAGACGTCGCGGTCGGCTGGGACGACTGCGACGGCAAGCCGGGCGACAAGGTCCTCGTCAAGGACGCCATCGCGGACATCACGTTGCAGCAGGTGTTGACGCGCCCCGACGAGTTCGACGTGATCGCGACGACGAACCTCAACGGCGACTACCTCTCCGACGCGCTCGCGGCCCAGGTCGGTGGGATCGGGATCGCGCCCGGCGGCAACATCAACTACGTGACCGGCCACGGCATCTTCGAGGCCACTCACGGCACCGCGCCCAAGTACGCGGGCCAGGACAAGGTGAATCCGGGCTCGCTGCTGCTGTCCGGCGTGCTGATGTTCGAGCACCTGCAGTGGCAGGCCGCCGCGGACGACATCGTCCGGGCCCTCGAGGCCACGATCGGCGACAAGATCGTCACCTACGACTTCGCCCGGCTGATGGACGGGGCCACCGAGGTCAAGTGCTCGGAGTTCGCCCAGGCCATCGTCGACCGGCTGTAGGCGTCCGGGCAGAAATTCGTCCGGACCGCCCGCCATCCGGCACCATCGGCGACGTCGAACCAGAGGCAGTCCCGTGATCCTCGCCGAGCTCAACATCCGCCACACCCGCCGGCACATGCCGACCCGGCGCGTGGCATTGGATGCGAGCTACCTGCCGATGAACGGGGTGGCCTACGGCGTGGCGTTGCTGGCGGCCGTCGTCGCCGAGAACATCGACGGGTTGGACGACGAGCAGGCGGAGCTCCTGCCGCGCCTGCTCTTCGTCGCCCGTGACGGCCTCACCGTTCCCCGCATCGGGCTCCGGTACCGGTTGCAGACGGACGTGCACGGTCTCGATCTGTCACGGCACCGGATTCTCGAGGAGGGCTCCCGGCTCGTCATCGAGCTCGACGTGCATGGTGCGCCGGCTCCTCAGGTGATCGGCGCGGTGATGGCTGCCGCGGCGATGGGAGCAACGACGCGCCGTAAGGCGCTGCGCGCGATCGAGGCTGCCGTCGCCCATCCGGGCGTGATTCCCGAGCCGTTCTTCGTGCGCCGTCTGCTGCACGGTGTTCCGTCCGAGCGGCCACCGCTCGCCGCGTCGGGTCCGGTCGGCCCGCTCCACGGCGTGACGCCGACGCCCGACGCGCAGCGCTGGGCCGGGATCCCGTCCGAGCGGCGTTGGGCGATGGAGGTCCTCGGGCTCCGCGCGGACATGAAGGTCGACCGCACCGATGTGCAGAAGCGGTTCCGTCGGCTGCTGCGCACCGCCCACCCCGATCACGGCGGGGAATCGGTCGGCGCGGCCGAGCGCATCGCGGAGCTGACCGAGGCGCGTGAGCTGCTGCTCGCCGGCCTCGCCCCGGCCGCGCCACGTGGCCCGGGCCGAGACGAGTCGGTCGAGGACGACGATGCGGTGGCGGACACCCGTCGGGGCTGACCGCCCTCCGCCCTCGCGCGAGTCGCCGCCCCGCCGCCAGGCGCCGGCGACTCGACTGGATCGGCGGAGCGAGATCTTCGGTGGATTGGTGTTGTGCGACACTCACCGTCGTGCCCTCCCCTTCGCTCGATGCCGATCTCGCGCTGGCATTCCAGCTGAGTGAGCTCGCGGCGGAGGTCGCGCTCGAGTTCTATGCCCGCGGCGTCGACACGGTCTGGAAGGAAGACAACACGCCGGTGAGCGAGGCAGATCTCGAGGTCGACCGCCGGCTGATCGAGGCGCTCCGTCTGGCCCGACCGGACGACGCGGTGTTGAGCGAGGAGTCGGGCGCGCGCGGCTCGTCGACTCGTCGATGGATCCTCGATCCGATCGACGGGACGTTCAACTTCGTGGAGGGCAGACCCGCGTGGGGAACGCACGTCGCGCTCGAAGTGGACGGCGAGCTCGTGCTCGGAGTGATCACCCGGCCGGTGCGCGAGCAACGGTGGTGGGCGACTCGCGGCCGCGGCGCGTTCACGGCTCCGTTCGCTTCTGCCTCGTCCGCTTCTTCCTCGTCGACGCCGCTGCACGTCTCGGCCGTGGACGACCTCGCGAAGAGTCGGGTCAGCGTGTGGTCTCGGCAGCCCGATGCGCTGGTCGAACGGCTCGAGCGCGACACGGTGATGGTCCAGGCGACTCTGGACAACGTCCTCGAGGTCATCGCGGGTGAGCACGAGGCCGTGGTCGGAGCGTCCGGGAAGATCTGGGACCACGCGCCCGCGGTGATCATCGTCGACGAGGCCGGTGGGCACTTCCGTGACGGCCGGGGCGGTCACCGACCCGACCTCGGTGAGGGGATCTACTCGAACCGCCTCATCGACGACGCGCTGGACCGCGTGATCTCCGGCTGAGCTACTGGCTCGGGAACGGCACGACCGGCGAGCCGCCGGTCTGCGGCGTCGGGAGAGGCGGGAGGACACCATCGAAGTCGGGCGGAGTCCAGGACCAGAGCGAGCTACCGGCGCCGAAGACAGTGCCGTCCCGCCACGTGGTGTTCAACCCATTGGGATCGGGCGACTCGTCGCCGGCCGTGGGCTGGACCTTGCGCCAGCTTGCCGTCCGCGGGTTCAGCGCGACCGCAGGCGAATCGGCGTGCCCGATGTTGGCCAGCAGGTACTCGCGGCCGGTCCACGCGCGGTAGTCGAGAATGACGGGGATCGTCGCTCCGCTCGGGTAGCTGACGACCATGTCGATAGGTGGACGCGAGACCGCACGCCATTGCCGGGCGTCGAGGTCGTAGAGCCACACGCTGTCGAGCCATCGGTTGGTCAGCAGCACCGAGGTGTCGCCGCACACCGGGTTCAGCATGTTCATCTCGTTGGCCCGGATCGCGACCGGCGGAGTTTCGATCGGCTCCCACGTCGTTGTCCCGTTCTCCATGAACGCGAACGAGATCGCCTGGTCGAAGTACGGCCGCATGTAGTCGGGCCCGAAGTCGATGGGCTTGGTCCACGACGCGACCAGTCCGCGATCCGTTCGACACACTCGCGCTTGTCTGGGACCGGGTGGAGGGTCCGCGATCTTGCGCCACGAGTGCGTCGTTGGGTCGAACGCGTCGAGCTCGCCATCCAGGGAGAACACCGCCTCGTGTCCGGTCCATCCGATCGGCAGACCAACGGCGCCGGCGGGCGGGCGGGGCAGCTTGGTCCACGTGTTGTCGCCGGCGCTGTACGACGTGGCGACGAGCGATCCCTGCGAGCAGTTCGGCTCGTCATCGCCCGGCTGGCTGCGGTCCGAGCAGAGCCACGCCACGACCACGAGCTCCTTGCCGGTCCAGACGCCGCTCATGGACTCGGCCGCGGGCGAGAACGGTGGCGGCGCGACCGTGCTCAGCTCATGGCGCGCTCCGTTGTAGCGGTAGGCCGACACCGAACCCCGCGCGTGATCGGTCCGGCTCATCACGACGAGCACTCCGTCGCCCGTGGGTGCGATCACGACTGCAGGGTACGGAGGAAGCTTGGTGTCGGGCGTCAGGTTCTGGAGCCCGCGCTCGATCGTGACCGGTGAGGCACGGCTGGCGATCTCGCCTCCCGGCCCCGAGCCGCAGCCCGCGAGCGTCGCGACGAGCACAGCCGTCGCGACCACGAGCCAGCTCCTCTGTCCGAACATCACTCGTTCCTGCCTCCTGCCTCCGGCCACCGGAGCGGATCCACGAGTCCAGCACTCAGGTGCCGCGTTTGCTGCGCGCGAGCGTTCTCAGATCGACCCTTGACAACCGAACGTGTGTTCGTGTAAGCTGTTGGGACTTCCCGGCTCCACCTGTTCTTCCCCCTTCCGGTTTCGTGTCGTGTGGTTGGGGGTGTTGTCGTGTTCGAGGTGGTGGCGGAGTCGATCGAGTTGCTGCGTGGCGTGGTGGCGACTCTCGATCCGGCGTTGCTCGAAGGCGCGGATGCGAAGCGGTTGGTGGAGCAGTTCATCGAGCTGGAGCGATTGGCCGCGGCGGGCCGGACGTTGACGGTCCCGCGGGTGGCAGAGACGAACGCGTGGCAGGTGGACGGCGCGTTTCGGGACGTGAGCGCGTGGCTGGCGGCGAAGTCGCAGTCGACCGTGGGACGCGCGAAGGCGACGATCGAGACCGCCGAACGACTCGGCGCGTTGTCGGCGACGAGCGACGCGTTGCGCGCCGGTGCTCTGTCCGAAGTGCAGGCCGATGTCATCGCGGCGGCCGCGATCGCGGATCCGCAAGCGGAGTCGGCGTTGTTGGAATGCGCGGCAGCCAACGGCGTCAAAGGTCTGAAAGATGAGTGCGCGCGAGTCGAGGCTGCAGCCTCCGTGGATCAAGCCGAGCGGTACGCGCGAGCTCGGGCGAACCGGTATCTCCGGCATCGGCGGATCTCGGATGTCGAGGGTCTGATCGAGCTGCGCGGTCCACTGGAGCAGACCGCGACGGTGATGGCCGCGCTCGTTCCCTACGAGACCGACGAGTTCAGAGACGCGCGTGCCTCGGACCGGCGCGAGGAACCCGAAGCGCTGGCGTTTGATGCCGCGGTGCAGCTGGCCGACGACTCGGCCGCCGGTCGATTCAGCGGGAGTCAGGGTCGGGCGCCGGCGACGGTGGTGTTTCGGGTGGATCACTCGGCGTTCGTGCGGGGTCACACCGAGCCGGGTGAGATCTGTGAGATCGCCGGGATCGGCCCGGTCCCGGTCTTCGTGGCTCAGAAGCTGGCGGTCGATGCGGTGTTCAAGGCGTTGATCGTGGACGGGACCGACGTGCGGGCGGTGAGTCATCTCGGCCGCACGATCCCGGCCCGGCTTCGCACCGCGGTGGTCGAGGAGTTCGGGGAGTGCGCGATCGCGGGCTGTCATGTGAGTCGGCATCTCGAGATCGACCACAACACCCCAGTGTGTGAACACGGTCCGACCGAGCTGGGCAACCTGTGTCGACTGTGTCGCTTCCATCACTGGCACAAACACGCGTTCAACGAACGGGTCGAAGGCGAAGGCACCAACCGTCACCTCGTCCCCGACACCAACCGACCACCACCCGGGCTACGGCCAACCGGGAAATCGCCGGGCCGGCAGCTGCCAGCCCGACAGACCGCAGCTGACGACGTCCCGAATTCCGAATCCGGCCGAGCGCCGACCAAGCGCGGCTCACCGCAACTGGCGATGACGTGCGCTTAGCATCGGTAGATGCGACTCGCGTTGATGTCGGATATTCACGGCAACACGGTGGCGCTCGACGCGTGCTTGGAGGACGTCGAGCAGCAGGGTGGAGTGGATCACTACTGGTTCCTCGGCGACCTGGTGGCGTTGGGTCACGACCCGCTCGGCGTGCTCGAGCGGATCTCGTCGTTGCCGGGCGCGGTGTTCGTGCGAGGCAACACCGATCGCTACGTGGTGACCGGCGATCGTCCGCCGCCGTGGATCGACGATGCGGTGGCGCGACCTCAGCTGGTACCCCAGATCGCCGAGGTCGCCGGGTCGTTCGCGTGGACCGCTGGGGCGCTGCACGTCGCCGGCTGGACGGGCTGGCTCGCCGCCTTGCCCACCGAGGTCCGCATGACGTTGCCGGACGGGACCCGGCTGCTCGGGGTGCACGCGGCGCCGGGCTCCGACGACGGGCCCGGGATCAACGACCAGGACAGCGACGACGAGCTGGCCGCGAGATTGGCTGGCTGCGAAGCGGACGTGGTCTTCGCCGGGCACACCCATTGGCCGGTGGATCGGACGGTCGGCACGACCCGGGCCGTGAATCTCGGCAGCTTGAGCAATCCGAATTCCCGAGACGTGCGCGCGTCGTACGTGATCGTCGAGGGCGATTCGGCCGGGCACACGATCCGCCACGTCCGGGTGGACTACGACCACGACGCGGTCATCGCCGCGCTCGAGGCACAGCGCCATCCGGGCGCGCCCTGGCTCGTCGCCAAGCAACGCGGGTAGGGCGCCGGACCCGAGGCGCGACGGGGGAGGCATGAGCTGCGTTCCCCAGACGGAGTCGCCGGCAGCGGGCGGCACATCGCTAGTCGGCGAAGACGTCGCGGCTCAGCTGGATGAAGAACGTGTGGTCGTTGCCCTTGTTCGGGTCATTGCTGTTGTACTTCGTGCGCGACTGACCGTCGGGGACGTGCTCGTCGGAGTAGATCGCACCGACCGGGCACACGTCGGGTTGGTAGCACGCGGTGCACGAGGTGCACTCCTCGATGTTCACGTAGAGGATCGTGTCGGCGAACACCGCGATCAGGTCGGGGTTCGGTTGGTGCGTGTTCTCGATCTCGCCGCTGCCGGCCTGCTCCTCGGAGAACAAGAGGTTCTTCTCCGGGTCGAACTCGTAGATGCACTGCACCGGGCACACGTCCACGCACGCGCGATCCTTGGTGTCGATGCACGCTTCGGTGATGATCGCGATCCCCGCCATGGTCAGCGCCCTCTCGCTAGGCGAACGGTGTCGTACCGACGGCTCGAGGTTCAGGAGCCCGCTCGGACCGAGGCTAGGCCCGGGCCGGCGCTAGCCTCGCCGCATGTCCGAATCCACGAAAGCCCCCCTTCACGTCACGGTCACCGGCGCGGCCGGCCAGATCGGCTACGCCCTGGTCCACCGCATCGCCTCGGGCCAGCTGCTCGGCCCCGACCAGCCGATCGTGCTCCGGCTCCTCGAGATCGAGCCGGCGATGAAGGCGCTCGACGGCCTGGTCATGGAGCTCGAGGACGAAGCGCATCCGCTGCTCGAGGGCATCGTCCCCACGAGCAACCTGACCGAGGCCTTCGACGGCACCAGCTGGGCGCTGCTGGTCGGCTCGATCCCCCGCAAGGCGGGCATGGAGCGCGGCGACCTGCTGAAGGTCAACGGCGGGATCTTCGGCCCGCAGGGTCAGGCCGTCAACGATCACGCGGCGAGCGACGTCCGCATCCTCGTCGTCGGCAACCCCTGCAACACGAACTGCCTGATCGCGCGCAGCCACGCACCCGACGTGCCGGCCGACCGGTGGTTCGCGATGACCCGCCTCGACGAGAACCGGGCGAAGGCACAGCTCGCGAAGCGCGCCGGGGTGAAGGTGAAGGACGTGACCAACGTCGCGATCTGGGGCAACCACTCGGCCACGCAGTTTCCCGACTTCGCCCACGCCAAGATCGGTGGCAAGCCCGCGCCCGAGGTCATCGGCGACCCCGACTGGCTCGAGCAGAAGTTCATCGAGATCGTGCAGAAGCGTGGCGCGGCCGTCATCGAAGCGCGCGGCTCCAGCTCCGCGGCGAGTGCCGCTCATGCGGCGATCGAGTCGGTCAACAGCGTCTGGCAGAAGACGCCGGGCGACGACTGGCACTCCCTCGCCGTCGCCAGCACGGGCGAGTACGGCGCACCCGAGGGTCTGCAGTTCGGGTACCCGATCCGCAGCGACGGGAAGTCGTGGACCGTGGTCGAGGGTCTCCAGCACGACGCCTTCGCGCAGGACCGCATCAAGATCACGACCGACGAGCTCGTCGCCGAGCGGGACGAGGTGCGCGCCATGGGTCTCATCCCGACGTGATCGAACCCTCGCGGGACGACGCCAGCGCCGTCCAGCGGGATGTCGACCGCGTCGTCGCGTTCAGCGACGGCGTCTTCGCGATCGCGATCACGCTGCTGGTCCTGAGCATCAGGGTCCCGAAGGTCTCGGACCGAGATCTCGGCGATGCGCTCGAGCATCTGCTCCCCCAGCTCTTCACCTACGCGCTGAGCTTCCTCGTCATCGGCATGTACTGGATGGCCCATCACCGGACGTTCCGTTCCCTGATCCGGGTGGACCGCACGCTCCTCTGGATCAATCTCGTTCTCCTCGGCTTCGTGGCGCTCCTCCCGTTCCCGACCGAGATCCTGGGCGAGTACGGAAACACCACCCTCGGCACGGTCGTCTACGCCGCTTCGCTCACGGCCGTCGGGTTCGTGTCCGTGCTGCTGTGGTGGTACATCAACCACGCCGGTCTGAACGGGCCGATCTCGCCGGCGCTCGTCCGGCTCGGCGCCCTCCGAGCCGCGATCCCACCGGCGGTGTTCGCGGCCTCGGTCCCGATCGCGTTCCTCTCACCGGATCTCGCGAAATACTTCTGGCTGGCCATCTGGCCGGTCAACACGATCGTCGAGCGGTGGTCCGGCGCGGCAGCAGACGACGGGTGACGCGGGAGTCGGCCGGTGTCCGGGTCCGCTATTTCACTGGGGCGCTCCCCGCGAACCGCGGAGCCGGACCGGTATGCCGGGCAACCCGTCGGCGACGCCAGCAGTTCAACCCGCGAGGGCGGGAACCCGGTCCATCCACGCGGTCACGGTGCTCACGAAGCGGTCCGGCTGCTCGAGCTGGGGGACGTGACCGCAACCGTCGAGCTCGACCAGGGGCCAGTCGCGCCGCCGGCGGGCCAGCGCGCGGGCGAAGCCGATCGGTACGAGACGGTCGCGCCGGCCGTGCAGGATGAGCGTCGGGCAGTGGATCGCGTCGACGTCGCGGCGCATCGGACCCACGAGATAGCGGAACAACGTCCCTCCACTCAACGTGTACGAGGCCGCGGTCTCCGGGAACGAGGTGCGTTCGGCCGCGAGGGCGATCATCTTCTTGCGGATCTCGGGGTCGAGCCGGTCCGGGTGCGCGAGCGCGACGGCGAGGGTCGCGTCGACGAGACCCTGATGGCCGAGCGCGCGGGCCCGGGCGCGCACGAACGGGGTCGCGGCCCGGTGCGCGCTGAGCGCGGCGAACTTCGCGGTGCGGGTGAGCTGCTCGAGGTTGCCGCGGGGGCGGGGGAGCGCCGCGTTCACGAGCACGAGCCCGGGAACCAGCTCGGGACGGGTCGCCGCGAGCGCAACGCCGAGCGCGCCGCCCATCGAGTTGCCGACGACGACGGCCGGGCCGCGGGCCTCGAGGAACGACGCGAGCAGATTGGCGTGCAGGTCGAAGGTCGGTGAGCCGGATTCGGAGCGGGTGCGGCCGAAGCCGGGGAGGTCGATCGCGGTGACGGTGGTCCCGAGCGACTCGGCGAAGTGGCCGCCGACCAGCTCCCAGTTCACCGTGCTGCCGCCGAGACCGTGCACGAGCAGGAGCGGTGGGGAGGTCGCGACGCGGCCCCGTACGGGCTCCCAGTCGGCGGTGTGGACCCACATCCCGTCGCAGTCGACCCACCGTTCGCGCACCGCCTGGCCCCTTCCCCGGTCGGGCTCGTCGCGCGCTATCGCCGCGTGCACCTGGTCAACCATCGACAGTCCCATCACCCGGAGCATCGACGGATTCGTCGCCGCGCTGGATCCCGAGTCCGAGCAGCAGGTCCTCGTGCAGCTGCATCCAAACCGTGTGATACGAGTCGATGCGGGGCGAGAGCAACCACTCCGGCTCCCCGTCCGCCACCCGCAGCCGCGCCGCCCGCATCCGCTCACGATACGGGACAAATCGGGCTACCCGCTTCCCGAGGGTGCGGACGGGGGGTCCGATCTGCTCGTCGAGGGCCACCAGGCGGTCGATCACCCCCCAGTCGTAGACCGGATCGCGGTGGTCGTTGGGGACCCCCCCGGCGCGGACCTGCCAGTCGGTGCAGATGGCCAGCAATGTCCGGTTGAGCGGCCCGAACCGTTGGTAGGCGGACTGCACGTGCTCGTGGCCGGGCCGTCCGACCAGGCAGAACCGGACATCGGCCTCGGCTCGGCCCGCGGGTGTGAGCACCAGCGCGCCACGCCGGTGTAAGGCGAATCCCGCCGCCACGAGCCGGCCGGCCGCGCCGCCCCGGTCGTGTTCCTCGCTCTCCTCGCCCGGCGCCGGCATCGTCCCGCGCACCCGCAGCTCGTGCAGCACGAGGTCTTCGGGATCGACGGGTGCTCCGGCGGGCCGTTCCACGGAGGAAGAGTAGGGTCCCGCAGCGTCATGGGGGACACACTCGGGACCGGCACCAAAGCGCTCGATTCGGCGCCGGTTCGGGGCACCTGGCGCATGCTGCACAAGCCCGACGACGTGCTCGAGCTGATGGATTCCTCGGCCGAGGGGGTCGTCGCCGGGGTCGCCGATGCCGGCGCGACGTTCCTGGCCCCGATCTTCGACGAGCTCACCGCGGTGATCTGCCTGTCCGGCACCCCGGCGAGCCACATCGGGATCGTGAGCCGCGAGTACGAGGTGCCGTGCGTGATGAGCACGGAGTTCCCGGACGGGGTTCCGGCGGACGGGACCGAGGTCGAGGTCGACTGCACGGGCGAGCACGGGATCGTCCGGGCGGTCCGGGCGGGCTGACGTGGCCGATCGCGACGCGATCAACGAGATTCTGCTGTACCACGGCGACATCGCCGGGAAGATGACGGCCGAGCGGACCGCGCTCGAGTCCGCGCTCATCCCGGTCACCGCGTACATCCTCATCTCCGGCATCGAGTGCTACCGGCGCTACCCGGAGCTGATGGCCGCGATCGCCACGGCGATGCCGCCCGCCGAGATCGGTGCGGCCGGCCGGCGGCCGGGCAACCAGGTGGACGCGGTCCATCTGTGGTCGATCGCCAACATCGCCCTCGTGGGCCGGCAGATCCTCGCGCCGTTCGGCATGATCGATCCCGTGACGGATCTCGAGACGCTGGCGGCGATCTTCGGCTTCTGGGAGCCGGCCGCCGCGGCGTTCCGCGCCGACGGGCATCTCCAGGCCTGGGACGCGGGGTTCACCGTCCCGCGCTACGGGCCCGACGTGGTCGCGGAGCTCGTCGCCGGCACGACCCTGATCACCGATGACACCGCGCGCGCCACGCTCTCGAAGCTCAACGCCGCGCTCACCTCGTTCCTCTTCCTGCTGTACTTCGACACCCGAGCCGGCTACCAGGACACCGGGCCGTATCCCCTGCCCGACGGGCGCACGCTGCTCGTCCGGGACTTCAACGAGATGGCCGTGTCGCACTTCCCCTGGAGCCGGACGATCGGTGCGGGGCTGCCCCACGCGAACCTCACGGTGGCGCTCGTGCTCGAAGGTGTGGACGTCGCGGTGAACGACTGGGGGACGACGGTCACCAACCCGGTCGAGTACCTCTCGCACGTGGAGGCGGCCGGGTTCTTCGACTCCACCGGCGGGACGTTGACCCCGATCCCCGTCGGTGAGCTCGACGATCTCCGCGCCTCGGTGAAGCAGGCGCAGAAGGACCTCTACCGGCTGATCGCGGGAATGAGCCGAGCCGAGAAGATCGATGCCGGCGCGTACGTGTACTTCACCTTCCTCCGCCCGTTCGCGCGCATCGCCGGCGTGGAGGACGCGCTCGACTGGACCGTTCCGCGCGACAGCCTCGATCTCTACGAGGCGCTCTCGATGATCGACAAGATCCCCCAGGACACGATGTCCGACCCGGACGTGCCGTACTACACGCCACTCCCGTGACGCGGCTCGCATGAGGGGTTGGAGGCTGGAGTTCGCGGGCGCCGACGGCACCCGCGGCTCGGTCGAGCTCGAGCTCCCCGATGCCGGAAGCCCTCCGGCTGCACGCGCCCGCTACGAAGCGCGCCTCTCGGGTCCAGGTCTCGGAGACGGCGTGATCGTCGTGCGTGACGACGACGTGAACCCACCGAAGGGCCGGCTGCTCGAGATCCGTGCCGACGGCCTCTGGGCCGAGCTCGTCTGCGAGACCCCCGGCGAGCATTGGGGGTTCGGGCTCGAGGCGTTCGGGCTCCGGTTCGCCGACGACGCCGACGCGGCGACGAGCGAGGTCGGCGACCGCATCGCGGTGGGGCTCGACCTGGAATGGGAGATCCCGAACCTCGTGCACGGCGAGCTGCTCGTGGAGCGCTCACGCGTCCCGTTCGACGGGACCGGCACCTTTTCCGAGACGACCTGGTTGGAGACGGACTAGGTGAAGGTGGGGCGGAGCGGCATGCCGCTCTCGAACCCACTCGCCGTTCGCTGCGGCTTCACCGCGAGGACCTGGTGGATCTGGTTGAAGTCGTCTTCGAAGGTCACCGCGCACGCGGCCATGTAGAGGCGCCAGACCCGGGCCCGCCCGGCGCCGCCGAGCTCCACCGCGCGTTCCCAGTCCGCTTCGAGGTTGGCGACCCATGCGCGCAGCGTCAGGGCGTAGTGCTCGCGCAGGCTCTCGACGTGACGCGCCTCGAATCCCCGGCGTTGCATCGCGCTCACGACCGAGCCGACCTCGTGGAGCTCGCCGTCCGGAAAGACGTACCGGTCGATGAAGGACCGGCGCCGGAACGCGCTCCGGGTACGCCCGCGCGGGGAGGCCGGCCGGCTGATGCCGTGGTTGAGCAAGCGCCCTCCGGGCACGAGCAGCTGGTCGAGGCGCTCGAAGTAGGTCTCGAGCTGGGCCAGGCCGACGTGCTCGAACATCCCGATGGAGCTGATCGCGTCGTACGGGCCGTCGTGGATGTCGCGGTAGTCCTGCAGCCGGATCTCGATCGATCCGGCGAGCCCCGCCTCGGCCACCCGCTTCTCCGCCAGCTCGGCCTGGCGGCGGGAGACGGTCACCCCGACTGCGCGCACCCCGTGGTGGCGCGCCGCGTGCATGAGCATCCCGCCCCAACCACAGCCGACATCGAGAAGCCGCATGCCCGGCTGCAGGTCGAGCTTGCGGCAGATCAGCTCGTACTTCGCGGCTTGCGCGGCATCGAGACCGGCGTCCGGCGACTCCCACACCGCGCACGAGTAGGTCATCGAAGGTCCGAGCACGATGCGGTAGAAGTCGTTCGAGACGTCGTAGTGGTGCGCGATCGCCGCGGCGTCACGCGCCTTGGAATGGCGCCGGCCGCGCAGGCGCGCCTCTTCCGGCGGCGGGCGGAGAGGCCGGAGGCCGGCGGTCCCGACGAGGCGCAATGCCTCGAGCCACTGGGCGCGGGTCAGTCGGAGCGCGGGGAGCCGATCGCGCAGCTCGAGCGCGGCGAAGATGTCGCCCTCGATGTCGATCTCGCCGGCGACGTACGCCCGGCCGAACCCGAGCTCGCCGGGCGCGGTGACGATTCGCCGGATCGCATCCGGTGAGCGCAGCACCAAGGTCGCGGGCGCGTCCTGCGGTCCGGCGTGGCTGCCGTCGAACGCGCGAAAGCCGATCGGGAGGTCGGGTCCGAGGACCCCCGTGATCAGGTCCGCGATCGTCATGCAGCGAAATTCTCCCCGATGCCCGGCCGGATGTAAACCGCTATCCGGGAATCCCGCCGGTCAGAAGTCCACCGTGGAGAGCTCGGGGATCCAGCGGCGGGCGCGTTCGATGGCGCGGCGCCATGCGTCCCGATCGAGCGGTTCGCCCGGTTCGTAGCGGGTGAGCGGCTTCCAGGTGTCGTCGAGCGCGTCGAGATCCGGCCAGAGTCCGACGGCGATGCCGGCCAGGAAACCCGCACCGAGCGTCGTGGCCTCCTTCACCGGTGACACCTCCACCGGCTTGCGCGCGGCGTCCGCGAGGGCCTGCACGAACGTCGGGTTGCGCGACATCCCACCGTCGATGCGGAGCACGTCGATCGAGCGGCCCGCGTCGGTCTCCGCCGCCTCCACGAGATCCGCTCCGCTCTGTGCCACTCCTTCGAGCACCGCACGGACGAGCTCGGGCCGGCCGCTGCCGCGGGTGAGGCCGAGCACGGTCCCCCGCGCGCCGAAGTCCCACTGGGGTGTGCCGAGCCCGAGCAACGCGGGCACGAACACGACGCCGCCGCTGTCGGAGCACTGTTGCGCGACCTCATGGCTCTCGTCGGAGCTCGCGATGATCCCGAGATCTTCGCGCAGCCACTCGACGTTCGTTCCCGCGGCCAGCATGATGGCCTCGAGACCCCAGGTGTCCGAGCCGCCGACGCGCCAGGCGATGATCGGGAACGTGCCGCCACCGCCCCGGGTCTCGAACGTCGGGCGGTCGGGGCCGAGCACCATGTCGAGCATCGCGCCGGTGCCGAAGGTGATCTTCGCCGGCCCCGGCCGCACGCAGGCCTGGCCGAGCAGCGAGGCCTGCTGATCGCCGACCAGCGCGGTGATCGGCGGCGAGCCGGCCAGCGCGGTCGCCGACCCGATCGCCCCGCACGAGTCGACGACGGTGGGCATCAGGCTCGGGGGGATGCGCAACGCCTCGAGCGCACCGGGGTACCACCCCGATCCGTCACCCCGCAGCAGACCCGTGATCGCGGCATTGCTCGCGTCGGTCACGTGCACCGCGCCCTCCGACAAGATCCAGGCCACGTAGGAGTCGACCGTGCCGAAGCAGAGGTCACGCGAGCGATCGGGGTCGAAGGTGTCGAGGAGGTAGGCAACCTTGGTGGCCGAGACGTTCGGGGCGAACCGGAAGCCGTTTGCCTGTTGCTCGAGGCACATGCCGATCGTGCGGAGGTCCTGCCAGCCGATCGCCGGGCCGATCGGGGCGCCGGTCGCGCGGTCCCAGACGATCGACGAGCCGCGCTGGTCCGTGATTCCCACTCCGTCGACGGCCCTGCCGTACGCGGCGAGGGTGGCGGTCGCGGCATCGAGCACGGTGCCGGCGAGCCGCGCCGCGTCGAACTCGACGAGGCCGGGGGCCGGCGAGTCCGGGAGCAGCGGCCGGAGCTGCTCGTGCCCGATCGACGCGTCAGCCTCGACGATCGCGGCGCGCACCGACGACGTGCCGACGTCGACGACCAGCACGCTCACATGCACCTCACGGCCAGGTGGGGTCGCCGAACGGATCGGGGAGCCCGAGCTTGCCGGGGTTGAGGATCCCGTTCGGGTCGAGCGCCTGCTTCACGGAGGCCAGGACCGGGAACGCCGGTCCGAGCGCGTCCCGCACGAACCGCGACCGGTTGAGGCCGACGCCGTGGTGATGGCTGAGCGCGCCACCGTGCTCGAGCACGGCGCGGGTACCGGCTTCCCACGCCGCGGCATAGAACGCGTCCTTGCCGTCCGGAGGTGGCTGACCGGCGAAGGTGAAGTAGAGGCAGGCACCGTCGCTGTAGCTGTGGCTCTGGTGGGCGCTCGCCACCAGCGCGCCGGGAACCGCGCGGATCGCGGCCGTCGCCGCTTCGTAGATGGCCCCGCAGCGCGACCACTCGGCCGAGATCTCCATCGTGTCGACCACGTAGTCGCGCCGGATCAGCGCCTCGAGCGCGCTCACGTCGTTGCGGTGCTCGAGCCACTGGCCGACGAGCGCGACGTCGAGGTTCTCCGCGGTGGCGCACTCGTCCGCGACGACGGCCATCATCGCGTCGACCACCAGCGGGTCGCCCTCGTCCATGACGAGGAGCACGTTGCGGTCGTTACCGGTCTGGAACGAGCGGTCCGCTTCGATGGCGTCGTACAACCGGATCACGGCGGGTGTCGCGCCGCGGTGGAGGATTCGCCGGCACGCGTCGAGTCCTTCGGCGAAGCCGGTGAACGCGTACGCGGCGCGGCGTTCGAATCGTGGCGCCGGATGCAAGCGGAGGCGCGCGCCGGTGATGATGCCGAGCGTCCCCTCCGATCCGACGAAGAGCTGCGTGAGATCGGGGCCCACCGCGGCCCGGGGCCAACCGCCCGTGCGCAGAGCGGTCCCGTCGGCCAGGACGATGTCGAGGCCGACGACGATGTCCTCGATCTTCCCGTAGCGCGTGCTCATCTGGCCCGCGCCCCGGCAGGCGAGCCAACCGCCGACCGTCGAGAGGTCGATCGACTGGGGCCAGTGACCGATCGTGGCTCCGTGCTCGCTCCGCATCGTGTCCTCGAGCCAGGTGCCGAATGTCCCGGGCAGCACGTCGAGCACCATCGATTCGGCGTCGACGCCCAAGATGCCGCTGAGGTCGGTGAGGTCGAGCACCACGCCGCCGTGGAGGGGGAGGCTCGCACCACAGACCCCGCTGCGGCCGGCGGCTGCGGTGACGGGGACCCGGGCTTCGTTGCACAGCGCCAAGACGGCCGAGACCTCGGCGGCGCTCGAGGGCCGCGCGACCGCCGCGGCGCGTACCGCGACCTGGCCTTCGAGGGCCCACACCGTGGTGAGCGGCCACCAGTCGCGGCTGGCCTCGACCACGGATGCGTCGTCGACCAGCACGGTCGCGCACACCTCGCGGAGCCGGTGCAGCAGTGCGTCGTCGATCTCGACTCGGCGCGAGGTGAGCCGGCTCGTCACCTTCTCCGGTGCGGTCTCGATCGTGATCGGCGGTGTCGGGCTGCCGGAGTCCGTCATGCGCCGATGGACTGATCGAGCGCCTGTTCCGGCAGCCCCGCGGCCTCGCGTTCGTGCGCGAGCGCGGCGCGAAACGTCCTCACCTCTTCAGCCGTGCGTGCCGGGTCCCAGCCGAGCTCCGGCGCGATCAGCCGCGCCACCGCTTCGGCCGCAGCCGACGTGGCCTCGCGCCCGAGCAACCGGGCGCGAGTGCGGCGCGAGAGCACGTCGTCCAGGGTGGTGGCCATCTCGTGCCGAACCGCGTACACCGCCTCGGACCGCCGGTACGGGAGCGCGGGGACGAGCGGTGAGGCCAAGCTCGGGTCCTCGCGTTCGAGCTCGAGGATCTCCCGCGCGAGGATCCCGTAGCGCCCCGCGAGGTGCTCGTCACGCGGCGGCGAGTCGTACGCGCCGAGCAGCCGCAGACGCTTGGTCCTGCTCTTGCCGCCGCGCCCGAGCGCGTTGACCACGGCGTCGACCGTGTCCGCGGCCATCCGCCGGTACGTCGTGAGCTTGCCGCCGTTCACGCTGACCAGCCCGGACGGTGACGTGATCACCGCGTGGCGCCGCGAGAGATCCGCGGTCTTCTCGCCCACGCTGCCACCCGCGATCAGCGGTCGCAGGCCGGCCCACGTGCCGACGATGTCCGTCTTCGCCAGCGGCTCGGCCATCACGAGGTTCATCGCCCGCAAGAGATAGTCGATGTCCTCGGGTGTGCACTCGGGATCGTCGAGCGGGCCGTCGTAGTCGGTGTCGGTGGTGCCGATGTAGGTGAGGTCACCCCAGGGCACGACGAAGATCGACCGCTTGTCCTTCGGGACGGGCACGATCGCCGCGATGTCGTTACGCACCTTGCTCCACGGCACGGTGATGTGGATGCCCTTCGCGGGGCGGATCGTGCTCCGGTACGTGCCCTCGTCGAACGCGCGGATGGCATCGGACCAGACGCCGGTCGCGTTGACGACACAGCGCGCATCGATGTCGATGCTCTCGCCGTCGGCTTGGACCGTGGCGCCGACGACCTTCCCCGTGCTGTCCTTGCGCAGACCGGTGACCCCGACGTGGTTCGCGACGACCGCGCCGCGCGACGAGGCCGTCCGGGCGATGGTCAGGGTGAGCCGGGCATCGTCGGTCTGGGCGTCGTAGTAGATGTACGCGGCGGCCACGTTGGGTGCCCGCAACGTGGGCATGTGCTCGACCGCCGCTTCCTTCTTGATCCGGCGGTGCGCCTTGCCGATGCGGAGCCCCCCCGTGAGGTCGTACATCCACAGCACGCTGCCGAGGCCACGGGCGAGCTTGGAGTTCAGCAGCCCGTCCTTCGAGAGGATGGGGATCAGGAACGGCAGGATGCGCACGAGGTGCGGTGCGTTGCGCAGCGCGATCTGGCGCTCGTAGAGGTTCTCGTACACGAGCCGGAACTCGTGGTGCTGCAGGTAGCGGAGGCCCCCGTGGACGAGCTTCGACGACTTCGAGGACGTGCCGCTGGCGAAGTCATCGCGTTCGACGAGAGCGGTGGAGAGCCCGCGTGACGCGGCATCGAGAGCTATTCCGGCGCCGGTGATTCCACCGCCGATGACCAGCACATCGAACTGGTCCGCGCGAAGCCGCCGCAGCGCGTCGGAGCGATCGAACGGTGCCGTGGCCATGCGGCTCAGGCTACCCCGGGCCGGATCCGGCCCGATCTGGTGGGCTCAGCGCGACGGGACGAGCGCGGCGCGGGACTCGGCGACGGGATAGCCGCGCGCTGCGGTGCGAAACACCGGATCGAGTGCCTGCCACGGCTCCGCGTCCACTCGGTAGCGCACATCCAGGCGGACCGAGGCGCGAACGGTCAGCGGGGCGCCCGGGCTGCGCCGCTCGTAGGTGTGAGCGACGTCGGAGCGCGCCGGTGTTGCCTGCCCGAGGGTGCCGGACCGGGTCGGCGTGTCGTCGCCGAAGCTCCAGCTCACCGACGCGGGGAGCGCCTCGACCTCCACGCGGATCCCGAGCTCGTCCACCACGTCGCGGATCACGCCGGTGTACCCGGTGACCCAGAACCACGACTCGAGCCCCGTGAGACCGCGCGCGTCCGGACTGATGTGGACGACGGCATCGGGGTACGGCAGATCGCGAACGAGCTGCTCGGCGATCGCGCGCACGTCGATCGCCGCGGCCGCCGGCGCGAACGCGCTCGGCTGGAGCCAGACGCTCGTGATGTAGTCGGCACCGCAGTACACGTAGTACGCGATGTACTCCGGCCCGGGACGCGGTGGCATCGGCGAGACGTGGATGTCGGGGTTCACCGGGCTCGCGTTGAGGAAGTTGGGATACTTCGTCGGGACCCAGCGTCGACGACATCCCGTCGACGCGTCACCACCGCCACTCGAGCCGTCGTCGCGCGGGCCACGAATCTCGACCCACACACCACCGCGCGCGAGGTGCACGTGCGCGCCGGTCGGGTCGGTCGAGACGTTCGTCGTGGACGCGCCCGATGCTCGTGGTGCGACCGCGTCGGCGGGGCCAGCCCAACCGGTTGCTACGAGAAGCGTGAGTGCCGCGCCACCGAGCACCTTGGACGGAATCGAGCGCAGAGTGGCGGGGACGCGCACGACACGTTCCATCCGTGGATTCCTTCCATGGTGAGACCTCTCAGCCTCCAAATGCCCCTACGAACCCGCCACTCCAGCGCTCGTCGGGCAGTGTATGTGGGAATGTCCGGTTCATGTCGGGCCGAGTGCCACGGTGCGTGGCTGTTGCCGCTGAGCGTGTGGAGCGGACGGAACCGCGAGGCGTCAGATGACGGTGCCCGGGGTCTCGTCGTCGCGCACGACCGGGCGCCCCGCCGCGTCCCATGCCTGCATGCCACCCTCGAGGTTGACGGCGTCCAGACCCCACGAGCGCAGGAGCTCCGTCGCCGTGGCCGAGCGGACGCCGGAGCGGCAGACGCACACGATCGTCTGGTCCAGCGGGAGCTCCGCGCGCACCATGTCGAGCCGCGCGAGCGGCCAGAACCACGCGTCGGGCGCGTGGCCTGCGTCCCATTCGTCCGGTTCGCGCACATCGAGCAATATCGAGGTGCTGAGCGAGTCGAGATCTCCGACCGTCGTCGACGGCACCTTCTTCTGCTGAAAGCTGCTCAACGAGACCGTCCTTCCACGCGAGCGCGCTCGCGGTAGCGGTGGATCAGCGGCGCCGGCGCGCCGCCTTCGACGGCGTTGGGATCGTGGTCTCGGCCGCGGGCGGCTGGGCCGCCTTCTTGGCCGGGGTCTTCTTGGCGGGCGTCTTCTTGGCGGGCGTCTTCTTGGCGGGCGTCTTCTTGGCCGGGGTCTTCTTGGTGGGCGTCCGGTCCGCCGGCATCTTCCTCACCGGGGTGGCCCTGGCGGGTCCCGGCTTGGCCACCGACTTTCGTGCCGGAGCCTGCTCGGCGGGCGTCTCGGCGACCTTCTTCTTCGCGCGGGCGGTCTTCTCGGGCGGGGTCTTCCTGGCGGTCTTCTTGGCCGGGGTCTTCTTGGCCGCGGTCTTCTTGGCCCGGGTCTTCTTGGGTTCGCCCTTCTTGGGCTCGCCCTTCTTCTGGTCGCTCTTCTTGGGCTCGCCCTTCTTCGCCCGGTCTCGCTTCGCCTGCGATTGCCGTGTCCGCAGCTCGGCTTCGACCGTCTCGTCGCTCGGTGCGCCGGCCACGGTCGCGAAGCCGGGCAGGCCGAGCTCGATGCCCCGGCGCGGTGCGTCGACGGCCTGGACGACGAACGTTCGCGTCTCGTCCTTCGTCAACACGTCGCGAGCGCGCGACGGTTGCGGCTTCCCCATCGCGCTGAGCGGCACGTAGCACCGCACGCCGTCGACATTCACAAAGGCGCCGTGCGACGCGAACGCCTCCACCGTTCCCTCGACCTCGGTGCCCAGACGGTGGTCGATCACGAACTGGAGGAACGATGCCGGCTCGTTCACGGCTTCGGGCTCGGCGTTGGTGTCGTCCTTGCTCGCCGCGCTGCGACCGCGCCCACCACGCCGCCGCCGCCGCTTCGGTGTGTCGGGCGCGAGCGCGCTCGCGGTCGCCTCGGCGATGGCCTTCTGCACCTGCTTCTCGGCCTTGCCTTCCTGCTTCGCCTTCTGCACCGTCTTGCGGCTCACGATCCCGCGCACCGGCCGGCGCAACGAGAAGATCCAACCGACTCCGGGCACGGGCTTGCCGCCGATGAGGCGACCGGGCTCGAACAGCCACTCGTACTCCGCGTGGAACTCCTGGAACGAGTCGTTCGAGATGACGGTGCCGCCGGTGCGGTCGGCAATCTGCAGGAGGAACCCGTCTCCGCGCCCGACCGCACCGGCCGGGGGTGAGACGACATCACCGGCCGATTCGGTCTTGGCGAACGCGGCGCGCTCGGACGGGTCGATGCGATGCTCGAAGCTCGCGTCGACCACGACGGTCGCGACCGCGCCCGGGTGCTCCTTGTGAAACGCCGCGACGGCCTCCTTCAGCTGGGCGAGGCTCGGTTCGGTTCGTCCCTCGGTGGCGAGGTTCGATCCGTCGATCACGAAGTGGTCAGCCAAGTCAGCCTCCCGTGACGCCGAGCAGGTCGGCCGCCATCTCCCGCAGGAGCTTGTAGTCAGCCTTGCCGTTCGGCGCTCGTTGCAGGGTGTCGGTGAAGAGGATCCGGCGCGGGATCTTGTAACCCGCCAGGCCGCGGCTGGAGCAGAACGCCTTGAGCTCTTCCTCGTCCGTGTAGTAGCCGTCGGTGATCTGGACGAGGGCCACGACGGTCTCACCGAAGCGCTCGTCGGGCACGCCGACCACCACGCAGTCGAAGACTCCCTTGTTCTTCCTCAGCGTGAGCTCGACCTCCTCGGGGTACACCTTCTCACCCCCGGTGTTCACCGTCGCGGAGCCGCGGCCGAGGAGCCGGATCGTGCCGTCCTCGTCCACGGTCGCGTAGTCGCCCGGGATCGAGTAGCGGACGCCGTCGATCACCTTGAACGTCTCCGCGCTCTTCTCCGGGTCGTTGTAGTAGCCGAGCGGGATCCGGCCGCCCACCGCGACCATCCCGACCTCGTCGGTGCCGCGCTCGACCTCCCGTCCGTGGCTCCCGAACACCTTGACCCGCTCGTTGACCGCGAAGCGGGCCGCGGCGATCTGCTCGTCGCCCGACCGGGCGGCCGAACGGCTCATGAGCCCCTCGGACGCACCCAGCGAGTCGAGCAACGTGACGTGCGCAAGATGCCCGAGCAAACCGCGCTTGACGTCGGGGCTCCAGGTGACCCCGCTGGACGTGATCGCCCGCAAGCACGAGAGATCCCAGCGGTTCGGTTGGGCGTCGAGTGCGGCGAGCACCGGCCGGGCGAAGACATCACCCACGATCGTGAGGATCTGCACGGAGTTGCGCTCGACCTCGTCCCAGATGAGCGCACTGTCGAGCCCGACCTTGTCGATGAGCACGACCGATCCGCCCCCGGCCAGGGTGGACAGCGTGATGAACAACCCGGTGCCGTGCATCAACGGGCAGGCCGGCAACGCGGTCGCGGCGCGCTTGCCGGCCAGCACGGCCTCGAGCGGGTCGGGCGGTTCGGTGCCCGGTCGGCCCATCTGCCAGAGCGCGACGTACAGATCGTCGTTGCGCCACATCACACCCTTGGGCATGCCGGTCGTGCCGCCGGTGTACAAGAAGATGAGATCGTCACCGGTAGGCCGGCGCTCGCGCCACCCGTCATCGGTCGCACTGCTGAGCGCGGCTTCGTAGTCCTCGCCGATCTCGAGCACGCGCGGCTCGAATTTCTTGCCGAGTCGGCGACGGAGGTACGTGCAGGCCTTGTGCACCTCCTTGGCGAACCCGGCCTCGGTGACCACCGCCTTGGCGTCGCTGTCATCGAGCAGGTATCGGATCTCCTGAGCTCCGTAGCGGTAGTTGACGTTCACCGGGACTGCGCCGAGCTTCAGCGCGGCGTAGAAGGTCTCGAGGTACTCGACCCGGTTGGTGAGGTCGATGGCCACCTTGGAGCCCGGTCGCAGGCCCTCGGCCCACAGGACGGACGCGAGCTGCGCCGCCCGGTGCTCCAGCTCGCCGAAGGTGCGGCGGGTCTCGCCGCAGATCACGGCCTCCCGGTCGGGCGCCGCGCCCGCGACGGCGTCCCACACCCCGGCAAAGCTCCAATCGGACATCCGGCGCAGGCTATCGACTCCCGCCCTCCGGGTCGCTCTGGCCGCCGCCTGCTAGCAGTCCTGGTTGTTCATGCGGAGGTCGGGCATGACAGTCCTGCAGAACTTCGCGCCCCGTATGTCGGCGCCGTACATGCGCGCACCTCCGAGGTCGGCGTTGCGCAGGTTCGCCTCGCTCAAGTCGACACCGTTCATCATGGCCCGCTGCAACGTCGCACCCGAGAGGTTGATCCCGGACATGTTGCACGCGGTGAGCAGTGCTCCGCTGAGCTGGGCCTCTGCCATGTACGCGCCGCGGAGATCCGCTTCGGTCAGGTCGGCGTTGCGGAAATTCACGCAGTACAGGTTCATCCCACCGAGGCGCGCGCGCTGCAGCTGCGCGCCCTGGAGGTTCGCAAAGGGTTCGATCCGGTAGCCGTTGATCGACTTCTGGCGGGTCGACATCCACGCTTCTTCGACGGGTTCCTGTCCCGCCTTGACGCTGTTTCCGCCGGCGGTGCCGATCCGTACCCTTCGGCCGCTCCGCGCGCCGTGCCGGTGCCGGTCTCAGCCGCCCGCGGAGACGCTCGCCCGATCGGCGTCCTGGTCGAGCAGGCTGATCCGCCGTTCGGGATCCATCCGTACCCCGAGGCGCCGCAACAGGTCCGTGCACTCGACCTCGTGCTGCTCAGCCGCGTTCAGGTCGCCGGCGTGAACGTCGAGGGAGACGAGCGCGTCGAGCGTTCGCGCGATCTCGTACAGGGCGTCCTGCTCGCGCGCATCGGCGAGGCTGAGCTCGAGGGCAGCGCGCGCGCCGTCGCCGTCGCCGAGAGCGAGGAGTGCCCGACCTCGTGTCCGCTCGAGCGTCGCGACGCGCGTCGGGTTCGCGGCGCTGATGGCCTTCACGATCTCGAGCGTGCGATTCGGGTCGCCCGCGAGGAGGTGGCACTCGGCGAGCAGCACGTCGACCTCCTCCACGTCGTTGGCATTGCGCATGGACTCGAACTGGGCTCGCGCTTCTCCCAGCAACGCGAAGCCGATCTGGGTATCACCGTCCAACATGGAGACGCGGCCGAGGTGTTGGAGCGCGGTAGCGGCGACGTACGGCTTCTTCGCCGCACGCGCGACGCGGAGCGCGTCGCGAAAGCGCGACTCGGCCTCGACGAGGTTGCCCTGGTCGGTCAGGACCTCGCCGATGTTGCAGGCGATGAACGCCGCTTCCACCTCGTTGCCGGTCCGGAGCCGGATCTCGCGGCCGCGCTCGTACAGCGCGACGGCCTCGTCCCAGCGGCCTTCGTAGTACATGAACCCGCCGAGGTTGTTCAGTACCTGGGCCTGGCGATCGAAGTTGCCGAGCTCCTCGTAGATCTCCAGAGCCCGCGCGGAGTGCACCGCGAGCTCGGGTTGGCCGAGGAGCACGTACGCCCAGTCGAGGATGAAACGCGCGTGGGCCTCCGCTTCGAGGTTCCCGGCGCTGATCGCCTCGTCGATCGCGGCCAGGCAGGCCGGGACGGATTCTTCGAAACGGCCCTGACCGGCGCGCAACGCGCCGTAGAACGCGGTGAGGCTGGCGCGGACCCCTGCCACCTCGCCGGGAGGAGCGTCCTCGAGCCGTCGGAAGCCCCGGCGGACGATGCGGACCGCGTTGGAGAGGCGCCCGTCGGCTTCGGCGATCCACGCCTCTTTGAGCAGCAGCTCGGCTTCCAGGACCGGGTCGCCGGCGCGCACGCGCCGGGCCGAACGGTAGGCCGTGAGGGCGCGGTCGAAGACCCCCGATCGTTCCCGGACGTCGCCGAGCGCCTCCCAGATCTCGGCGACCTCACCCGGCGAGATGTCGGGGATGCGTCGAGCCGCGGCGATGGCGCGCTCGAGGAACTCTGCCGCTTCGACGTTGGCGTACTTGTCGCGAGCCCGCATGCCGGCGATGCGGGCGAACCGCCACGCGTCGTCGTATCGCTGTGCGTGGAAGAAGTGCAGCGACAGGAGCTCCGCCTCGGACTCGGGGTGGTCGTCGAGCGCGGCTGCGATCGCTTCGGCGGCGCGCGCGTGGAGCTCACGCCGGCGGCGGAACGGGAGCTCTTCGTACGCGGTGTCGCGAAGCATCGCGTGGCGGAAGCGCACGACGTCACCCACGACGAAGCTCAGGAAGCCGCCGAGGCTGCGCCAGGTCGCTTCGTCGGGGATCGGCACCTCGTCCGCGATCAACGCGTTGAGCTCCTCGACCCGGAACGTGTGGCCGAGCACCGCGGCGTAGCGGAGCAGCCGGCGCTGGACCGTCGGCAGCCGGTCGATCTGGGCGGTGATCACGGCGTCGATGGAGTCCGGGAGCGAATCGACGTCGTCGCCTGCGACCGCTGCGTCCAGGAGCTCGGCCAGGAACAGGGGATTGCCCGCGGCCCGCTCCGCGAGCGTCGCGACCTCGTGCGGTCGGAGCGGTGACTCCTCGGTCGCGGCGATGAGCGCGGCCGATGCCTGCTCCGGCGTCAGGGGAGCGGGTCGCAGGGTGCGCACGTGCGGGAGGTCCGGCGCGAGGAAACCGGTCTCGACGTTGCGGCGGGTCGCGCAGAGAAGCGCCGGCCGGTCGCCGAGGTTGTCGACGATGATCCGCAGCACCGCGCACGACGCTTCGTCCATCCAATGGACGTCTTCGAGGATCACGAGTGCATCGTTCGGCAACGCGCGATCGAGGAAGATCGCCATGACGTCGTGCACGCGCTCGCGGCGGAACTCGGGGGCGAGAGCCGAGGTCTCGGGAGTCTCCGGCAGGTTGAGGTCGAACGGCGTGCCGAGCAGCGGCAGCCACGGAAGCAGGTCCGGGCATTGGAGCTCGACCATGGCGCTCAGCCGCTCGGCGATCTCGTCGGGCCCGGCGGTCTCGGGTAGCCCGAGCATGTCGTGGATCAGCCACCAGAACGGGGTGTACGGCGTGGTGGCTTCGTAGGGGTCGCACGCGATGGTGAACGTCGGGAGATCGTCGGCGAGCCGGCGCAGCTCCTCGATCAGCCGGCTCTTCCCGATCCCCGGGTCGCCGACGAGCTCGATGAAGCGGCCGTTGCCCGCGCGGAGTGCGTCGAGGTCCTCCGTGAACGCGGCCATCTCCGCCTCACGCCCCACGAGTGGGAGGTTCGCGATGCCGGTCTCGACCCGGCGCTGCGCGGCCCCGACCGCGAACGCCTCCACTGGCTTCTGCTTGCCCTTCACGTAGAACGGCTCGAGCGCGGTCGTGTCGAACGATGCCCGGGACCGGTCCAGCACCGCCGCGGTGGAGAGGATCTGGCCGGGCTCGGCCCGGGCCATGAGCCGCGCCGCGAGGTTCACGGTGTCGCCCATGACCGTGTAGGTGCGTCGGTACCGGGGGCCGACGTCGCCGGCGAAGATCGGACCGCGGTGCACGCCGATGCGGAGCGAGAGCCGGCGGGTCCCGTCCGCGATGTGGCGCAGCGTGGACAGCATGCGCTCTTCGTCGTCGCCCATGGCGCGTGGAACCCCGGCGACGAGGATGATCTTGCCGCCGTCATGGTCGATGTCCGAACCGAGGACGGTGACCTCGTGCTCGTCGGCCGCCCGCTGCACGTCCGCCACCAGCTCGTCGAGCGCGGCGGCGAGCTCCGTCGGTCCGTCACGTTCGAGCAGCCCGTCGGTCCCGTCGAAGTGGAGGAACGCGACCGTCGCCTGCCGGTGCTCGGGATCCTCACCACCGGAGAGGAGGCGCGCCCGGATCGCGGTCGGCACGAAGCCGGCGAGGTCGATGTTGCGGATCATCGGCGGCACGGTCAGGTCCCGGCCCGGAGTCGCGAGGCGCCGGACGCGCCGGAGCCGGAAGCCCGGTCCTTGTGCCTCGCCGATCACATCGGCGGGCAGCGACGCCGCGGTCGCCTCGCTCACGACGACTTGCCCGGCGGTCGCACCGCCCTCCATGTCGGTGAGCGTGCTGACGGCACGGCCGGTGAGCAGCAGCTCGCGGTGCGAGTCGCCGACGAGGAAGCACTGGAACGAGCCGGTGTGGACACCGGCCGACATGCGGAGCACGACGCGCCCGGCTGACGTGTCGAGGCGGCCGACGTCGGCCAGGCGCGCCTGCATGCCGAGCGCGGAACCCGCAGCCCGTTCGGCGTGGCCCGCCCCGGTGAAGAGGAGCAGGAGGGCGTCGCCACCGAACTTCAGCAGGCCGCCCCCGGCTTGGTACGCGATCTCGAGCAGCGCCTCGAAGCAGGTCCCGATCGCGTCGGTGACCTCTTCGGCGCCGACCTTGCCGTGGCGGGCGAGCCGCTCGGACATCTTCGTGAACCCGGAGATGTCGACGAAGAGCAGCGACCCGTCGACGGCCTGGGTGGTGCGGGTGGGGGCGAGATCGGCCCAGTCGATGGTCAGCCGGGGGACGTACGGGAGCAGCGTCCTGTACGAATTGTCCAGTTCCTCGTTGGCCGCAGCCCTACCGTTCTCCGCCACTCTGGTCCGCTCACCCGTAGCCCCGAAGCTCGCCGGGTCAGCCTACCGGCCGGTATCAGGCCCTCCGCCAGGGCCGGTCGGCCGACCCGCGAGGTGGGGGTTGACACTGTCTACCCAGCGGTAGACAGTGTCAACATGACTGGCCCGGCCATCGACGCTCCCCACGCCACGGCCCAGCGCCTCGTGGACTCGGCCCGGCTCATGCTCGACGAGCAGGGTCTCGAGGGCCTGACCCTCCGGGCGATCGCCCGCCGGGCCAAGGTCTCCCACGGCACTCCGCTGCGGCACTTCCCCTCCCTGGCGTCGCTGCTGTCCGCCGTCGCCGCGGAGGGCTTCCGTGAGCTCATCGCCTCGATCGACACGCAGATCGGCCGGCTCGGCGACGGTGCCACCGCGCTCGACCGCCTCGCGGCGTCGGGACGGGGCTACGTGCACTTCGCGGTCGACAACCCCGGCGTGTTCACCGTGATGTTCCGGCCCGAGCGCCTGGACGTCACCGATCCCACGTTCGGCGCGGTCGCCCACGAATCGTTCCAACAGCTTCAGGACATCGTCGAGGACGCCCAGCGCGAGGGCTTCCATCCGGAGGTCGAGGTCCGCCGGCTCGCGTCGGTGATGTGGACCACCGTGCACGGTCTCGCCGACCTGTGGATCCGCGGTGGCGGCCTGCCGGGCGCCGACGACACGTTCGGCCTGGACGAATTCATCGCGCTCTCACAGTGGATGGTGCTCGGCATCGGCGCCGGGCCCCGCAACCCGGACAACGGAAGGAAGCCAGCATGACGACCCCGTCGCACAACTACCTCGAAGGCAACTTCGGACCGGTGCAGGAGGAGATCACTGCGGTCGACCTCCCGGTGACCGGCACCATCCCGGCCGGGCTCGACGGCCGCCTGCTCCGCAACGGACCGAACCCGATCGGTCCCACCGACCCGGCGACCTACCACTGGTTCGTCGGCGACGGCATGGTCCACGGCCTGCGCCTGCGCGATGGGTCGGCCGAGTGGTACCGCAACCGGTGGGTGCGCAGCCCCGAAGTCGCTGCCGCGCTCGGCGAGCCCGTCCCGCCGTCGCCGTACCCGGAGAGCGTGGAGAGCTTCGCCGCGAACACGAACGTGATCGAGCACGCGGGCAAGTACTACGCGATCGTCGAGGCCGGCTCGCCACCTGTCGAGCTCACCGCCGAGCTCGACACCGTCGGGCCGTCCGACTTCTCGGGCACCCTCGAGCACCCGTTCAGCGCGCACCCGAAGCGCGATCCCGCCACCGGCGAGCTGCATGTCGTCGCGTACTACTGGGCCTGGGGGAACAAGATCCGATACATGAGCGTCGCGCCGGACGGGAGGGTGCAGAAGGTGGTGGACGTCGAGACGCCGGGCGGCCCGATGGTGCACGACATGGCGTTCACCGAGAAGTACGCGCTGCTCTTCGACCTGCCGGTCACGTTCAACCTCGATGACGCGATGGCAGGGAAGCGACTGCCGTACAGCTGGAACGACGAGTACGGCGCGCGCATCGGGCTCCTCCCTCGCGCGAGCACCGCGATCGATGGAACCGACGTGCAGTGGTTCGAGATCGACCCGTGCTTCTTCTTCCACCCGTTGAACGCGTACGACCTCGACGACGGCCGAGTGGTGCTCGACGCAGTGCGGCACCCGAAGATGTTCGCCACCGACGCGCACGGGCCGAACGAGGGCGCGACGCGCTTGGACCGGTGGACGATCGATCCGGCCGAGGGCAAGGTGATCGAGGAGACCCTCAACGACCGTTCGCAGGAGTTCCCACGGCTCAACGAGACCCTCCAGGGGCGGCGCAACCGCTATGGATACGCAGCGGGGATCGGGTTCGAAGCCGTCGAGCGCGGTCCCGCGATCAAGCACGATCTCGTCGCGGGCACGATGGTCGAGCACGACTACGGCCACGGTCGGGTCACGCTCGAGCCGGTGTTCGTGCCGCGTGAGAATGCGTCAGCCGAGGACGACGGGTGGGTGATGTCCTACGTCTACGACGCGACGACAGACCGCGCGGACGTCGTGATCCTCGACGCCCAGGACTTCACGGGTGAACCCGTCGCGACGATCCACCTGCCCGTACGCGTCCCGTACGGCTTCCACGGCAACTGGATCCCCGCCACCTGACGACACGGCTCGGGTTAGCCGAGTGAGAGGGTCCCGAGGCCGATCCCGCCGTCGTACGCGGTCTCCGGGCTGTCGCGGACGGCGCGATCGAGCGCGTGGGCGTCGTCGCCGACGAGGATGCGCCACGCGTCCGCGCGCACTCCGTCCAGGATGACGGTCGCCGCGCCCGAGGCCGAGAGCGGGGCACTCTCCCGGAAGCCGTCGCCCATCATCGTCAGTCCCGTCCGGAGCTGATCGTCGGTGACGCCGTCGAGGGGTATGCCCTGGCGCTGCAACGAGGCGCGCGTGTCGGCGAGCTGCTCGGCCGTCATCGACTCGGGTGCCGCACCGCCGCCGTGCACGCGCCAGGTGTTCGTGACGATATCCGTGCCGATGTGACCGGGCATGACGACCGCGACCTTGACGTGCGGCGCATTCACCTGGAAGTCCGTGACCAACGCCTCGGAGAACCCCTTCACCGCGAACTTCGCGGTGCTGTAGGCGGTGTGGGGGATGCCGGAACCGAGACAGGCCCAGAATCCGTTCACGCTGCTCGTGTTGATCAGGTACGCATCGTCGCTCGCGACGAGCAGCGGGACGAACGCGCGAGAGCAGTTGTACACGCCGCCCCAGCACACCCCGAAGGTACGGTCCCATTCCGCGCGGTCGCCTGTGACGAAGCTCGCGCCCCCGCCGATGCCGGCGTTGTTGAAGAGCAGGTCGATGTGGTCGGTCTCGTGCTGCGCCAGCACCTCGTCCCGAAACCTCAGGACCGCGGCCTCGTCCGCCACGTCGCACAGATGGGTGGTGACGCGCGCGCCGGCCCTCGCTTCCTTCTCCGCGCGGGCGCGCGTCTCCTCCAGCGAGTCCTCGTGGACGTCGCACGTCGCGACGGAGCAACCCTCGGCCATGAGCTGGATGACCAGCTCCCGGCCCATCCCGCTGCCACCACCGGTCACCACCGCCAAGCGACCATCGAACGAATCCACGTGCGCCCCCTCGGTCGAGTCCGATCGACCCTACCTACCTCCTTGCCGAAGGTCTCTGCCGGCCGGCCGCGAGACCGGGTGGTGGTCGGGGGCCGGCCGCGGCCTGCCGAAGGTCTCTGCCGGCCGGCCGCGAGACCGGGTGGTGGTCGGGGGCCGGCCGCGGCCTGCCGAAGGTCTCTGCCGGCCGGCCGCGAGACCGGGTGGTGGTCGGGGGCCGGCCGCGGCCT
>JBBSAM010000028.1:0-56013 GCA_038252255.1 Acidimicrobiia bacterium
AGTGACGTCGAGCACCTCGAAGTTGGGCGCGCCGAACCAGATCGCGCTACTACCGTCCACCAGGGGCCTCCTCGATCTCGGACCTTCAAGCAGTCACGAGATTCGTGGAGGCCCTCCTTCTATCGGTGGACCCTCACCACCAGGCCCATCCCAGGTTCAACGCGTAGGGCCGCCTTGCTCAACTGACGGCCGCGGCGATCGGGGCCGCGCCACCTACCTCGCAGTAGTCACGAGTGAGAGGCACTCGAGAACAGCTGGGCGTATTTCGCCTGGCCCGCGATTGTGGGGTGGAAACTCCAGTTGAACGGGTCCGGGGTCTGCTCGACAGCGCCAACGAGGCCCCGGATCAGGGGGTTCGTTGCGTCCTCGCACGGCCCGCGATTCCTGAACGCTTTCGTTGCGTCTACGTAGCGTGCGTTGATACCTGCGGCGCTAGCCACGATCGAAGAGATGGCTGCGTTGACTTGGTCCACGGCGTCGTTCAAGAGAGCCATCGACTTCGACTTCACCTTGATCGTGACGAGGTGAGCCTTCTTGAACAGCGGGACCTTCAGAACCCGCCCGATCACGCATGGCTTCCCCTGCTTCGCTGGTTGATCGGCGAACAAGTGGGGATAGCCCCCAACAAGGATTCGAGCATTCGGGGCGCGCGCATGTATCTCGCTCAGCGCCCCAGCGAGGCCAAGGGTTGGACCGCTGAGTATCTTCAGCCCAGCGTCCACAAGCGACGTGACGGCCTCCTTGGTGCACTTCTCGTCGGAATGAAGGAATTTTGCGTAGACGCAAGCGTCGAGCACGGGCGCAAAATGGGCGTCGTTCCCACCGATAGTGAACGAGACGAGCGAGATATCCGGATCTGATACGCCGGGAGGCGCTATCGCGGATATCTGTGCACCCTCGTTCGCCTCGAACGTGCGGCGATACCAGAAGTTGCTCAGAACCCCGCCGCTGCAAGCCACAGATTTGAAGTGTTCCGCGTCAAACCCGAGAAGGGACGCGAGTTTGGCGGGGTAGGCGTTCTTCGATCGATGGCAGACGTTCGTGACGTGGCTCGCGTCCGTCCAGACATCGGTGCCAGGCTGGTAGTCGCCATTTGGATGAGTCGTGGAGGGGTCGCCGGTCACGGCACCTTCACCGGCGGAGTAGGAGTCCCCGAGCGCGACGTACTTCTGCCCGCACGCGGACAGTGACGTCGACCGATTGCAAGGATCCCACTCCAACGTGAAGGTTCCACTCACAGCTCCGGCAAGGCTAAGAGGTTTCGGCAAAACCAACTGACCAGTGAGCGGCCCGGTCACCGTGGTCGCAGAGTAGCTAAACGGTGCGTCCGTGTTGAACTGGTCCGTGATGAAAGAACCGGGTGCGGACGGGAACGTCCCCAGGGGGGGTGGACACACAACTGGCGCAGGAGCGGCCGAGGATGCTCTCATCGATACATAAAGTTGCATCGACGCAAGGTAGACATACACGGTAACGAGACCATCGTCGACGGGAATGCTCTCGCGAGTGTCACTCGTAGTGCAATCGAGCGGGAGGTTTGCGTACGACCCCCTCGTGAACGCGCCGCTGATCGAAGAGCTCTGGTAGCACTGCACAGTGACGCTCGTGCACTGAGGATCCGAGATCGCCTCCCCTGATGCTTCGCCTGAGAATGCGCCCGCGGTAAACGCCAAGTGGAATGTCTTGGGGAGTAGCCCGGACTGCACTGGATCTGCGGCCGCGGCCTGTTCGGCGACGGGCTGCACCGCTATGCCGAGGAGACACGCCACCACGGCCAGCCCAATAGGCCGCAAACGCCCCTGCCCCATATCCGCCCCTCGCCCTTGAGCCCAGCTCCTACCGACTCAGGGCCGACAGTAGCAGCCGACTACGTGCGCCTAGAGGACGCCCCGCGGCGCAGGACCCAGGCGATCTAGCTACCACCGTCGTCGCAGACCTGACACGGATCTGGAGTTGACCCGCGATGCTGCGAGTCGTCAGGCCTTCCGGATGATCTGAGCCCTCAGGACCTTGAACTCGGGGACTGTCGTGTTCCCGCCGATCTGCGTGGCATACGACTTGCTCCCTTTGGACAGGGCCCACACGCGCACTACGTCGTTTTGGTCAATGCCGGAGAGGACCGGACAGGCCGTGAATCCATCACCGGAAGTGAAGAAGGCGTTATCGCCGGCATAATCGAAATTGTACTGGTGTTCCTGGGTGTCCCAGTAACCACGGAACGCGCAGGCACCAGTCGCCGCGTCGAACTGTGAGATGTCGGTAACCATGACGAACAGCTGCCCATTCACTGCGTCGGGGTTCTTGATGATCGCGTCCACATTGGGTGGCTGGGCAGATCCGAACTTCGCTTCGACGCAACCCCCCATCTGACGCGCCAGCTCCTCTGCGTTGATTCCCGTTGGCGCCCAGGTCGCGCCGTACTGGATCATCAGACCATTCGCCGCCGCTCCGAGTTCGGTCGTACCTTCGAAGACGCCGGGGCAGGTGGCCTGGACCGCGCCCGCGATCTGCCCTTGGAGCTCACCGAGTGGGACGGTCGTGGTTGTCGCGCTTGTCGTAGCTGTCGTGTCTCGTGTAGCAGTGGTCGAGTCGTTGGGTCGGGTCCAAACTCCGTGAGAACAGACGTACTCGTGCCCGTTGATCGTTCGGTATTGGCCGTCGTCAGCGCCTAGGCAATGCGGAAACCTCGCATTCGTGGTCTCTCCCTTGGTTGACCCTGAACCGTTCGCCGTCGCGAAGGCCAACCCGCCAAGAGCGATGAGGACCACGGCTGCACCAGCCGCGATGAGAATCAACCTCTTGCGATTCCCAGAAGAAGGATCGGGGTTCGTTGTCTCTACACCGGGCCATGCGGGCGGAGTTGAAGTACCGGGCACCTGAGCCGGTTCAGGCAGGGTGTCCGGCTGCTGAGTCTCGATAGCTTCCGGCTTGAGACGCTCCCCGCAGTCGCCACAGAAACGGCTCTCATCCGGATTGCCGTGTCCATTGCTACAAGTTCGCACGCTTCTACCCTCCGCCCGCGTGTCAATCACGCCTCTACCAGTACGCGTTTACTCCGTCCAAAGCAGATTAGAAGCACGGTCGGGACATGCCCCAGAGGCGAACGGCTCTAAATTCCGAATCGGCGGGAGTCGTACTGTTTGGGAGGCGGCACATCATGGGTGCTCCATGAGGCAGGAGATCGAGAACATGGATCTACGAGAGCGGTGACCATCACCGAGCGCCAATGTCCAAATGGGCATCCGGCAACCGGCAACCGGCAACCGGCAACCGGCAACCGGCAACGAGGCATATTGCCGCGAGTGCGGCGCCGCGTTCACGCCTACGTCAGCGCAGTCGCCGATCGAAGCGCCTATTGAGTCTTCACCATCTTGCCCGAACGGTCATCCGACGATGGTCGAGTCGCGCTTCTGTCGAACCTGCGGCGTTGCACTGACCCACCGGTCCACCCAGCCCGGGTCAGGAACGTCGCTTCGTTCACCGACCGGCCGCGCAATAGCTCTACCGCCACCGACCGACTCGACAGAAACGCAGACCGGGGAACCGGCAACGTCGGGCGCTGATGTCTCACCAGCGGAGCCGGCAACGGAACTGCACCAATCACCTACCAATCCAGGCATCGGATCGGTCCAGACCTCTCGTGGCACGAGCAGGTCACAGGACCGTTTTTCCACGGGCGACGCGGCGAGCACGGCCCCCGAGGAACCCGCAACCTTGCCGGAACCGCGTGAGATGTCATCAATTCAAGACAAGAACTGGACGTCGCGTCGGTGGTGGATCCCGATGACGGTCGGACTGGTAGCGGTGCTGAGTGTCGGGCTCTTCGCGTTCGCCTTCAACCGCGACAAGAAGACCGTCGTCTGCGAGTCCGGAGTCAAGTGGCAACAGCGCCCTACGAGTCGCATCGACGGAACTGTTCTCAGCAACGGCGCTGCGGAAGCAGGAATCTTTTGGGGCGGAGCACTCATCGGCTTCCCAAGCCAACAAGAAGCCGCCGCCATGGGACACACCAACGACTTCGTTGTCGTGAGCAACGCCGAGTTTCACTCGATCGATAGCGTGCCTCGCGAAGGCTTGCTGTTCCACGAACGCTCGACCCCGAGCCAGCCGGGGCGCTGGTGACCGGCTCGCGCCGTGCTTCGCCCTCGCAGCCATGACCGGCCTGCGCCGCGGGGAGCTGCTCGGCCTGCGCTGGGCTGACGTCGACCTAGACGGAGGGGTCATCTCTGTGCGCCGGTCGCGCGTCTCCGCGCGCTACGACGTGAGCGAGGGCACGCCGAAGTCTGGGCGGTCCCGCACGGTCGCCTTGGACGCCGAGACGGTCGCGGTGCTGCGCCGGCACCGGACCGCGCAGCTGCAGGAGCGTATGAAGTGGGGCGCGCTCTGGACCGATAGCGGGCTGGTGTTCACCAAGTAGGACGGCACCCCGTTGCACCCACAGTCGGTGTCAGGAGCCTTCGAGGGGCGCGTCAAGCGGGCCGGCGTCCCCAAGATCCGATTCCATGATCTCCGACACACTCACGCGAGTCTGCTGCTTGCGACTGGGACTCACCCGAAGGTGGTTCAGGAGCGGCTCGGGCACGCTTCGATCACGATCACCTTGGACATCTACTCACACGTCACGCCGTCAATGCAGGAGGACGCCGCGGCCAAGCTCGGAGCCCTCGTTTACGGCGGCTCCGCCTGAGTCTTCCGAAATCTTCCAAGTCGGCGACTGGCAGGCTCCGCGACCCTCGCGGAACCCTATGAACATTGGTCGGGCTGCCGGGACTCGAACCCGGGACCTTCGGTCCCCCAGACCGACGCGCTAACCAAGCTGCGCCACAGCCCGTGAGCGGCCGAGTCTACGCAGGCGCGTTCACGCGACCCGGCTCTGAGCAGGTCAGCCCAGCACCCAGACGATCCCCTGGTACAAGCGGTACGCCAGGTACACGGCAACGCCCGACGCCAGCAGCTTGAGATGCCAAGGGACCGGCGGCAGTGGCTCCTCGGACTTCTCGGCCACCGTTCCCACCGCGCCCGGATCCACCGGACGGCCGCACGTGGGGCAGGTCCCGTCGGCGCGCACCGTCGACGGGGAGAGGAAGCGGTCGCAGTCCGTGCACCAGGGCACGAGCGCGCCTAGACCGGGGGAACGCCGTGGCGGCGCGGGAAGTCCTCGCGCCGGCGGGTGCGGGCGAGCGCGAACCGCTGCACCAGCTCGACGCGCAGATCCTCGGGTTGCACCACCGCGTCGACCACGAGCTCCGCGGCGAGGTGGACGAGGTCGACGTCCTCCTCGTACTCGGACCGGCGCGCGGCCACGAACGCGGCGCGCTCGTCGGGATCCTCGATCGCCTGGATCTTGTTGAAGAACACCGCGTTCACCGCGGGCTCCGGCCCCATCACCGCGATCTGCGCGCTCGGCAGCGCGAGGCAGGCATCGGGATCGAACGCGGGTCCACACATGGCGTAGAGACCCGCGCCGTAGGCCTTGCGCACGATGACGCTGATCTTCGGCACCGTCGCTTCGGCCACCGCGGTGATCATCTTGGCGCCGTGGCGGATGATCCCCTCGCGCTCGACCTGCGTGCCGATCATGAAGCCGGGCACGTCGGCGAGGAAGAGCAGCGGGACGTTGAACGCGTCGCACAGCCAGATGAACCGGGCCGCCTTGTCGGCGCTGTTCACGAACAGCACGCCGCCGAGATGCATCGGGTTGTTGGCGACGATCCCGACCGGGTGGCCGTCGAGGCGGGCGAACCCGGTCACCAGCTCCTTGGCGTACAGCGGTTTGACCTCGAAGAACGACTCCTCGTCCACGATTGCATCGATCACCTTGCGCATGTCGTAGGCGCGGCGTTCCTCGATGGGAACGGTGGTCGCGATCGCCGGCGCGGTGGGACGGGGAAGGTGGGCCGCCGCGACCGGCGCGGGCTCGCGCCACGAGCGGGGCAGGTACGAGAGCCAGCGCTTCGCCGCGTCGACGGCTGCATCGTCGTCGGCGACCAGGTTGTCGCCACAACCGCTGACTGTCGCGTGCATCCGGGCTCCGCCCATCTCCTCGAGCGTCGCGTGCTCGCCGATGACCTCCTGGGCCATCCGCGGTGAGCCGAGGTACATCGAGGCATTCGCCTCGACCATGAACACGACGTCGCAGAACGCGGGGATGTAGGCCCCGCCCGCGGCCGACGGGCCGAAGAGGCAGCACACCTGCGGGACGCGCCCGGAGAGTCGCACCTGGTTCGCGAAGATCCGCCCGGCACCGCGCCGGCCGGGGAACAGCTCGACCTGGTCGGTGATTCGCGCGCCCGCGGAGTCGACGAGGTAGACGACCGGCAGCTCGAGCCGCAGCGCGGTCTCGGTGAGCCGCACGATCTTCTCGACCGTGCGCGCGCCCCATGAGCCGGCCTTCACCGTCGGGTCGTTGGCCATCACGCAGACCGGCCGCCCGTCGATCTCGCCGACGCCGGTGACCACTCCGTCCGCCGGCAGATCCGTGGCGAGCGCGTTGGCCAGCAGGCCGTCCTCGACGAAGGTGCCCGGGTCGAGCAGGCGGGCCAGGCGGTCGCGCACGAAGCGCTTGTTCTGGCCGGCCAGCTTCTCGCGGTCCTTCTCCAGGTTCCCCTGCAGCGCCCGGTCCGAGTGCTTGCGTACCGCTTCCGCGCTCATGACCGGCTCGGCTCCGCACTGAGCTGGGTGCGGGGGCCGGATCGCATCACCTGGCCGGGTAGCTCGCGGCCCACCAGCTCCTGGGCGAGATGCGCGCACCCGATCAACGCGTCGAGGTCCACGCCGGTTTCGATCTCCATGTCGTCGAGCATGTGGACGAGATCCTCGGTGACCACGTTGCCCGTTGCCCCGGGCGCGTACGGGCAGCCGCCGAGGCCGCCGATCGACGCGTCGAACCGGTGCACCCCACGCGCCAACGCGGTGACGACGTTCGCCAAGCCGGTGCCGCGCGTGTTGTGGAAGTGCAGCCCGACGCTCGCACTCGGGATGCCGACCTTCTCCAGCTCGTCCAGCAGTGCGTCGACGCGACGGGGCGTGGCCATCCCGGTGGTGTCGCCGAACGACAGGCCGTCGGCACCGGCATCGAGCAGGCGCTTCGCCACCGCTGCGACCTTCACCGGCGGGACGTCGCCCTCGTAGGGACAGCCAAACGCGGTGGACAGGATCGCGTCCACGGGACAGCCCGCGTCGTGCGCCATGCCCACGAGCACCTTCGCGCCGTCGATCGACTCGTCGACGGCGCGTCGGACGTTGCGAAGGTTGTGCGTCTCCGATGCGCTCACCACGACCTCGAGCTCGTCCGCACCGGCCGCGATCGCCCGCTCGGCCCCGCGCTCGTTCGGTACGAGGGCGCGGTACACGACCCCGGGCACCCGGTGGATCCGGGCCATGACCTCCTCGGCGCCGGCCATCGGCGGGATCGCCTTGGCCGAGACGAAGGAGGCGGCCTCGATCCGGCGGAGCCCGGTGCCGCTCAGCGCGTCGATGAGGCAGACGCGCTCGGCGACGGAGATCGGCTCCTCGTTCTGGAGCCCGTCACGCGGGCCCACCTCGCAGATCTCGACCGATGCGGGAAAGCTGAACATCGCCCCCAGGCTACCGGCAGTGCCGTGGGCGTCCGGCTACTCGCCCCGGCGCCGCACGCGGATCTTGACCGGGGTCGGGCCCAGGTCGAACGTCTCGCGGATCGTGCGCTCGATGTAGCGCAGGTAGGTCTGCGGCAGCGGGCGCGTGGTGAACAGCGTGAACGTCGGCGGGTCGATCGCACCCTGGGTCGCGTAGAGGATGCGCGGCCGGTGCTTACCGTCGAGCGGTGGCGGGTGGCGCTCCTGCGCGGTCTTGATCGCGCGGTTCAGCACTCCGGTGGACACCCGGACGTGGTACGCCGCCTCGGCCGCGCGCAGCGCGGGGATCACCTGGCGCATGTTCTTGCGGGTGAGGGCCGACAGCTTCAGCACCTGCGCGTAGCCGAGGAAGGCCAGCCGGTCGGCCACGTCCGCGAGCACCTGCTCACGCTCCTCCGTCGGCACGAGATCCCACTTGTTCAGCACGATCACCACCGCGGTCCCGGCCGCGTCGATGCGCTCACCCAGCCGCTGGTCCTGGTGGGCGACGCCCTGAGCCGCGTCGATCACGAGCAGCGCGGCGTCGGCCTGGTCCACCGCGTTGAGCGCCCGCACGACCGACGAGTACTCGGTGGACTCCTCCACCTTGCTCTGGCGCCGCATCCCCGCGGTGTCGATGAAGCGCAGCGGCCCGTCCTCGGTCTCGACGATGGTGTCGATCGTGTCCCGGGTGGTGCCGGGCAGGTCGTGCACCACGGAGCGGTCGTCACCGACCAGCCGGTTGAACAGCGTCGACTTCCCCACGTTCGGCCGGCCCACGATCGCGATCGAGAACGGCTGGTCCTCCTCGACGACGGCTTCGGGCAGCTCGGGTGGCAGCGCGGCGACCACCGCGTCGAGCAGGTCACCGCTCCCCCGCCCGTGAATCGCCGAGACCGCGAATGGATCGCCGAGGCCGAGCTTCACGAAGCCCCACACGTCGTTCTCACGGTTCGGGTCGTCGACCTTGTTCGCCACGAGCAGCACGGGCTTGCCCGACCGCTGCAGGATCCGGGCGACCTGCGCATCTTCCTCCGTGGTGCCGACGGTGACGTCCACCACCACGAGGATCAGGTCGGCTTGCGTGATCGCGCGCTCGGCCTGGCGGCTGACCTGCTTGGCCAGCGACTCGTCGGTCGCGAGCCAACCGCCGGTGTCGACGATCCGGAAGTTGTGACCCGCCCATTCCGCGACGAGCTCCTTGCGGTCTCGCGTGACGCCAGGCTCTTCTTCGACGATCGCGGCGCGACGGCCGACGATCCGGTTCACGAGCGTGGACTTGCCGACGTTGGGTCGACCCACCACCGCGACGATCGGCAGCCGATCGATGGCGACTCCGTCGTCGGTCAGCATCCCCGGACCGCTCATGCCAACGCCTCCACCAGCGACGCGCCGTCGGTCGCGACGACCTCGACCGCTCGCGGGAGGTCCTCGATCCCGGTGCCGTCGAGGAACCGGTCGTTGGAGAGGACCACGTCCGGCAGCAGGACCCGGTCGCCGGCGTCGACGGCGTCGAGCGCCCGGGCCACGTCGGCGCCGGTGAGCAGACCGGTGACACCGATGTTGCCGCCGAAGAACTGGTTCTCGACCCCGAGCACGCGCACCCGGGTGCCCGCGCGCTCGGCCAGCGCCGGCAGGAGCGGCGCGAGCACGGCTTCGCCGTACGTGCCGGTCAGCACCGTGATCGGGGGACGGCCGCTCACCGCGGCATCACGCGTGTCGAGGACGGCCAGGCTGCCGCCGTTCGTCTGGCGGGGCGCGCGGTAGCCGGTTGGCGGCGCGCCGTCGACCCAGGCGAAGAACCCGCCCCGCGTCGCGTTCGGCGCAGTCACGGTGCCGGTGAGCGCGTCGTGCACCTCGGCCTCGAAGACGCGCGCCATGCCGATCCCGTTCTCGTGTTGTGCCATCTCTTCGTACTCTTCGAGCGCGGGGAACGGGCGCCCGGCCATGAGGTGGTACTCGTCCGCCGCGAACACGAGCCGCCGCCCGAGCGCAGCCTGGTAGCGCGCCTGCCAACGGGCCACGGTGTCGAGCACCGCCTCCGCCTCCGCGCGCGTGTGCGCTCGCATGTCCGGCTCGCGGTTGAAGCCGCTGACCCCGAGCGGGACGACACCCGCGGTCTCGAGCCGCGGGAAGCGGTCGAGGATCCCGAGCAGCGTGTCGTCGAGCACGTCACCGTCGTTCACACCGGGACAGACGACGATCTGGCCGTGCACCGTGACACCGGCTTCGAGCAGCGCCGCGAGCCAGCGCAGGCTCGTCGCACCCCGCCGGTTGCGCAGCAGCTGCGCGCGCACCTCGGGATCGGTCGCGTGGATGCTCACGTAGAGCGGGCCGAGGCCTTCGGTGACGACGCGCTCGAGATCGGCTTCGGTGAACCGGGTGAGCGTGGTGAAGTTCCCGTAGAGGAACGAGAGCCGGTAGTCGTCGTCCTTGAGGTACAGGCTCCGTCGCATCCCCTTCGGCAGCTGGTAGATGAAGCAGAACGGGCAGTGGTTGTCGCAGGTGCGGACCCGGTCGAAGACCGCGCTCTCGAGCTCGAGGCCGAGTGGCACCCCCGCGCCCTTCTCGACCCGGACCTGGCGCTCGAGCCCGCCGCGGCGCAGCTCGACCTCCACGACCGCCTCGTCCGCCTGCACCTGGTACCGGATCACGTCCCGCAGCACCTCCCCGTTCAGGGTCAGCACCTCGTCGCCCGCGAGGACGCCGGCCCGAGCCGCAGGGCTCTCGGGCGCGACGGCAAGAACTCGTGCAGCGGGCATCGCGTGAGTCTAGAGGCGAAGGGGTCCGGCATTACCCTTGGCCGGTGGCCGTAGAGCAGGTTCTCCTCGCGCAACCGCGCGGATTCTGCGCCGGCGTCGAGATGGCGATCAAGGCGCTGGCATGGATGGTGCGCATCTTCGAGCCGCCCGTGTACTGCTACCACGAGATCGTGCACAACCGGCTCGTGGTGGAGCGTTTCGAAGCTCTCGGCGTGATCTTCGTGGACGACATCACCGACGTCCCGCCGAACGTCCCGCTCATGCTCTCGGCCCACGGCTCGGCCCCGGAGGTGGTGGAAGCGGCTCGGGCCCATGGGCGCTTCGTCGTGAACGCGGTGTGCCCGCTCGTGACCAAGGTCCACCACGAGGCGAAGGTCCGCGCCGCCAAGGGCTACACGATCCTGTACGTGGGCCACGCCGGCCACGACGAGGCCGTGGGCACGCTGGCCGTCGCGCCCGAGTCGATCCGGCTCGTCGAGCACGAGGAAGACGTGGACAAGGTGCTCGCCGACGTGAGCGATCCCTCCAAGGTGGCGCTGCTCGCCCAGACGACCCTTGCCCTCCACGACTGGCAGGGCATCACCGAACGGGCCCGGGACGAGTTCCCCGAGCTCTGGACCGCGACCCGCAACGACCTGTGCTTCGCGACCACGAACCGCCAGGAGGCACTCTCGGAGATCGCGGCCCGGGCCGATGCCGTGGTCGTGATCGGGAGCGCGAACTCGTCGAACACGGTCGCGCTGGCGAAGGTGGCGCGCACCGCGGGATGCCCGACCGTGCTGCGGATCGACGGCACCGAGGAGCTCGACCTCACGGCGCTCGGGGACGCCAAGATCGTCGGGGTCACCGCGGGCGCGAGCGCGCCGGAGGACCTGGTCGAGCAGGTGATCGAGCATCTCGCGCCGACCCGCGGGGTCGAGATCATCACCGTCACCGACGAGGACGAGTACTTCCCTCCCCCGCGCGAGCTGCGAGAGCTCCTGCCGCGGCTCGTCGCGCTCCTGCGGGCGGCACTGGGCGCGGCGCCCGATGCCCAACCGGCGCGCAGCTCACTGCCGGACGACCGCTCCGTCGACGCCTCGACCGTCCTCGCCGACCTCGCCCCCTAGCCGAGCCCCCTAACCGACTCTCCTTTCGGTGTCGTTTCGACACGCTGGGGCGTGCTCGATCGACACCGAAAGGTGCTTCGCCGGGGGGTTAGTAGCCGGCGAGGAGCATGGCGTCGTCGAACAGCTTCTGGAGCTCGACCTGCAGCTGGGCGGTGATCGCGGCGAGGTCGCTGCGTTTGCGGGTCGTCGCGTCGCTCGGCGGCTCGATCGGCTCGCCGATCACCACGGCGACGCGGCGCAGGCGGGGGATCTTCTTGCCGCTCGCGAGGATCTCCTCGCTCCCCCCGATCCCCACCGGGACGATCGGCACGCCGAGCTTCACCGCGAGATAGGCGGTGCCGTCGAACAGATCGGCAACCTCGCGGCCGTGACGGCGCGTGCCTTCGGGGAACATCGCGACGGGTTCTCCGTCGGTCAACGCGGCCCGGGTCGCCTTGAGCGCGGCGCGCGCGTTCGGAGAGCCCCGTTCGACCGGTACGCCGCCGAGCGCGGTGAAGAACTTCGCGCTCATCGGGTGCTGGAACATCTCCTGCTTGGCCATGAACCGGATCCGGCGCTTGGTGACGAACGCGGCGAACGGAGTGTCGAGGTTCGACCGGTGGGTAGGGGCGATGATGTACGCGCCGGACGGCGGCACGTGCTCCGTGCCGACCACGCGCACGCGGAACAGGACCCGGCAGAGGCCGATCACGATCGTGCGGGCAAAGCGGTACAGCGTCATGTCGCCTCCGGAACCTCGGCGCGAAATCGTCCCACGATCTCCGCCACCACATCGTCGACCGACCGGCCGGTCGTGTCGAGAACCAGGGCGTCGCCGGCCGCTCGCAGCGGTGAAGCCCTCCGCCCCGAGTCCAGCGCGTCGCGCCGGGCGAGCGCCTCCCGCACGTCCGCCACCGCCGTCGACCGCTCCGCCGCCTGCTCGTCCCGGTGCCGGCGGTTGGCCCGCTCCTCGTCGCTGGCGGTGAGGAACACCTTCACGGGCGCGTCCGGGAACACGACCGTCCCGATGTCGCGGCCCTCGACCACCCCGCCCCGGTGCTCCTCCACCCACGCCCGCTGGCGGCGCACCAGCTCCTCCCGGACCGCCGGGTGCGCCGAGACGGTCGAGACCGCCCCCGTAACCTCGGGGCCGCGAATCTGCGCACTCACGTCCCGGCCGTCGAGCCGGACGATCTCGTCCTCGGTCTCGACACGCGCGTCACGCGCGATCTGGCCGCAGACCCCGGCATCGGTGAGGTCCGCGCCGGCGCTCAGTGCCGCCAGCGTCACGGACCGGTACATCGCGCCGGTGTCGAGCACGTGCAGCCCGAGCACCGACGCGACACCACGACCGACCGTCGACTTGCCCGATCCCGAAGGCCCGTCGATCGCCACCACGCGCTCGCCTGCACCCATGCTCACGCCGTGTCCAGCAACGTCGCGAGATCCGCTTCGAAGCCCGGGTACGAGATCGACACCGCGGGCCAACCCCGCACCGTCGTCTCGCCGGTTGCCGCGAGCCCCGCGACCGCGGCGCACATCGCGATCCGGTGATCCCCGTGGCTCTTCAACGTCGCTCCCTTTGGCGCGCCGCCGTACACCACGAGCCCGTCCGGACGGGTCTCGACCTGGATCCCGAGCTGGATGAGCTCCTGCTCCAGCGCGCCGATGCGGTTCGTCTCCTTCACCGCCATCTCCGCGGCGTCACTGATGGTGGTGACCCCTTCGGCGAACGCCGCCGCCACCGCGAGCACGGGCAGCTCGTCGATGATCGCCTCGTGCCCCGAGATCTCGATCCCGTGCAACGGCGCCGACTCGATCGTGATGTTCCCGACCGGCTCGCCGACCCGCGTCTCGGCGACCTCCACCTCGATGTTGGCACCCATCGCCTGCAACAGGTCGAGGTACTCGATGCGACTCGGGTTGAGGCTCACGTGCTCCAGCACGATGGCGGAGCCGGGGACGATGGTCGCCGCGACGACGAAGAAGGCGGCCGACGACGGGTCGCCCGGCACCGTGAGCTCGAACGCGTCCGGCGCGCCCGCCTGCACCCGGAGCCGTTGCTCGTCGACCCGCTCGATCGGCGCGTGCAGGGCCGCGAGCATGCGCTCGGTGTGATCCCGGCTCGGCGCCGGCTCGACGATCTCGGTCTCACCGCCCGCCTGGAGCCCGGCGAGCACGAGCGCGGTCTTCACCTGACCGCTGGCGACCGTGAGCTCGTGGCGCACCCCGTGCAGCGATCCGCCGCGCACCGTCAGCGGCGCGAGCTCGCCGTCGGCGCGACCGTCGAGCGTCGCCCCCATCGCCCGCAACGGGTCGACCACACGGCGCATCGGCCGGGCCGAGAGCGACGGGTCGCCGGTCAGGATGGACAGGAACGGTCGTCCGGCTACGAGGCCGCAGAGCATGCGCATCGTGGTGCCCGAGTTGCCGCAGTCGATCACGCCCTCCGGCTCGCGCAGCCCCTCCGCTCCCCATGCAGTGACGGAGACCGAGTGATCGGCGCGCAGGTTCACGTGCGCGCCGAGCTGCTCGATCGCACGGGCGGTCCGGGCGACGTCCTCACCGTCGGCCAGGTTCTCGATCCGGCTCCGGCCGTCTGCGAGCACGGAGAACAGCAGCGCGCGGTGCGAGATGCCCTTGCAGCCCGGCAGCCGCAGGCGGCCCCGCAGCGGCCGGCCGCCCTGGACGACGAGCTCGGAGGCGTGGGTCATGGCAGCGCGTTCCACGTGGCGTGATACCCGGAGTCGGTCAACCCCGAGGCGAATCCTTCGACGACATCCGCGCCGACGACCATGACGAGGACACCACCCTCGCTCTCCATCGAGTGGGCGATCTCGAGGTCGGCGATGTTGACGCCGAGCCGCCCGGCCAGCTGCGTGATCTCGGCCAGCACACCCGGACGGTCCGGAATCGGTACCCGCAGCTCGGCCAGCGGTCCCGCGACCGTCGCCCGGCGGGGCAGGTTGCGGCGGGCGGAGCGCGCCCGCTCGAGCACTTGCAGCAGCCCATCGCCGTCCCCAGCCGCCACCAGGCCGCGAACGACCGCGAGGGCGCGAAGGTAGTGGTCGAGCGCCGAGACGATCGCGTCCCGGTTGGCCAGGCAGATGTCCGGCCAGATCCCGGGATCGCCGGCCGCGATGCGCGTCATGTCCCGGAAGCCGCCGGCCGCGAGCCGCAGCAGGATCGCCTGCTCCTCACCCGTCGTCGTGGCCACATCCATCAGGGTGGTGGCCGCGAGCTGAGGGACGTGGCTCACCACCGCCACGATCGCGTCGTGATGCTCGGGCGTCACCTCGATGATCTCGGCCCCGAGCTCGGCGACCATGCTGCGCACCGCGGTGTGAGCACCGGGATCCGTCCACGGCGCCGGCGTGAGCACCCAGGTGGCCCCGTTGAAGAGATCGACGTCCGCGCCGTCCAGCCCGTCCTGCTCCGAGCCCGCCATCGGATGGCCACCCACGAACCGCGCCGCCCGGTCCGGGCGGGCGGACTGCACGGCGCGCAGGATCGGCCCCTTCACCGACCCGACGTCGGTGACGACGGGCGCGCCGGCGTCGAGGGCGGCGACCACCAGCTCCGCGACCTGCCCGACCGGGGTCGCGACGATGGCGATGTCGGTGTCGCGGACCACCGCTTCGATGCTGCCGGCGATCTCGGCGACCGCGCCGATGGCCCGGGCGCCGGCCGCCCGTTCCGGGTCGGTGTCGAACCCGCGCACCTCCATCCCGGCTCGGGAGAGGGCGAGGCCGATCGACCCGCCGATCAGGCCGGTCCCGATGAGCGCGACCCGACGGACCACCGCATTCACTCCGGCAGGTCGTCGCGCAGGGATCTCGCGCCCTCGAGGTAGACGTGGTGGAGCTCGCTCCGGCTGCGCTCGGTGTAGAGGTGCATGAGCACGCGGATCGTGAGCGGCATGCCGCCGTCCACCCCGAGCTCCCGGGCACAGATCAACGGGACGTCGCCCAGCCCGAGCGCCCGCGCCGCGGTGGCCGGGAACTGCGCGGTCAGGTCGTCGGTGGCGGTGAAGATGATGCTCACGATGTCGTCGCGATCCACGTCGTTGCGGGCGAGCAGCTCGCGGACGAGCGTCTGGGTCTTCCCGTCGATGTCGGCGAGCGTGTTCTGCTCACACGTCGTCGCGCCCCGCAGCGCCAGCAGCCTCATTGCCGCGGCAGGCTAGCGGCGTAGAGCGCACGGACCTCGGCTTGTTGCAGCTCCCGCCACTCCCCCGGCGCCAGGTCCCGGTCCACCAGGGTTCCGATCCGAGTGCGCACGAGGCGCCGCACCGGATGGCCGACGGCTTCGAGCATCCGCCGCACCTGGCGGTTGCGCCCTTCGTGGATCACGATCTCGATCGCCGCGTGATCGGCTCGCTCCTGGACGAGACGGACCTGGGCGGGCGCGCTGGGGCCGTCGTCGAGCTCGACGCCCTCACGCAGCCGGCGCAGCACGCCGCGGCTCGGAAGGCCGTCCACCTCCACGAGGTACTCCTTCTCGACCCCGTGGCTCGGGTGGGTCAGACGCTGGGTGAGCTCGCCGTCGTTGGTCAGGATGAGCAGGCCCTCGGTCTCCCAGTCCAGCCGGCCGACCGGGAAGACCCGGGGCTGCGCCGGTACGAGCTCGATCACCGTGGGCCGGCCTTCGGGGTCGTCCGCCGTCGTGACGACGCGCGCCGGCTTGTTCAGCAGGTAGTAGACGAGCCCCTGCCGGGTCACGACCGGGACCCCGTCCATCTCGATGTGGTCGCGCTCGGGATGGACGCGTCGCCCGAGCACCGCGACCTCGCCGTCGACGGTCACGCGGCCGGCGGCGATCAGGTCGTCACAGACCCGTCGGGAGCCGAGACCCGCCCGGGCGAGGACCTTCTGAAGCCGCTCCCCGTCGGTCGGGGCGGTCAAGCTCCGGGTGCGGGATCGTCGGATGCCCGCTCCCCGCTCAGGTCCGCGCCGCCCGCGTCCTGACCGGCTTCACCTTCCTCGCCGATCTCCGGCTCCGGGTCGGTGCGCAGCAACAAGCCCCGTTCGAGCTGCTCGACGACGCTCGGCTCGGGCACGAACTCGGCCAGCTCGGGGAGATCCTGGACCGAGTCGAGACCCAACCGCTCCAGGAACAGGCTCGTGGTGCCGTAGAGGATCGCCTGGCCCGGCCCGGGGTCGTGGCCCACCTCTTCCACGTACCCGCGCTGCTGCAGCGTCGCCAGCGTGGACTCCACGCTGACGCCGCGGATCGCCGCGAGCTGGGCCCGGGACACCGGTTGCTTGTAGGCGATGATCGCGAGCGTCTCGAGCGACGCCGGGGACAGGCGCACGGTCTGGCCCTCGAGCACGAACCTCTCGACGTACGGCGCGAGGTCCGGATGCGTCTGGTAGCGGTAGCCACCGGCAACCCGCACCAGCGCGAAGCCGCGGCCCTCACGCTCGTACTCCTCGGCCAGCTCGGTGCAGAGCGCCTCGACCTCGCTCACCGGGATCTCGACGAGCTGCGCGAGCACCTGCGGCTCGACCGGCTCGACCGCCGCCATCACGACCGCTTCGACCGCGCGCCGCGCCTCGGTGATCACCCGCTCCTCCACGATGTGGCTAACCGACCGGGGTGGCGACGTCGGCGTCGTCCCAGTCGTCGAGGCTCACGAGGTCGATGCTGCGCTCGTTCTCGCTGAGCCGACGGACGACGAGGTCGCCGAACGTCTCGGTCTGGGCGAGGTCCACGAGTCCCTGCTTGAACATCTCGAGGACCGCGAGGAAGCGCACGATGATCTCGAGCTTGTCCTCGATGCCGGCCACGAGATAGCGGAAGGTCACCGGGCGGTTGTGCGGGAGCGACACCATGAGCGCGTCCACCGCGTCACGCACGCTCGCCCGGATCGGGGCCAGATGGTACGTGTCGACGATCGGCTCCGCCTTCGGGGCGAGCCCCCTACGGGCCGCGGCGACGAGCGCCCTGGCCGTGACCCGCTCGAGCGGATCGGGGGCCATCGACCGGAACGGCTCTTCGGGTCCGGCGCTGCGCGGCACGCAGCGGGCACCGACCCGCAGGTGGCCCTCGAGCACCCGGGCCGCGTCCTTGAACGTCTTGCACTCGAGGAGCCGGGCCAGCAGGAGATCCCGCTCCTCGAACCGGAGCAGCTCCTCGTCCAGCTCGGTCATGTCGGCCCCGGGCAGCAGCCGCCGGGCCTTGAGCTCGACCAGCGTGGACGCGATGAGCAGGAACTCGGTGGCGACCTCCAGGTCGACCCGGCCCAGCCGTTCGACCTCGAGCAGGAACGCGTCGATCACCTGAGCCAGGGACACCTCCCAGAGCTCGACCTCTTCCTTGAGGATCAGGTGGAGCAGGAGATCGAACGGTCCCTCGTAGACCGGGGTGCTCACTGCGTACGCCATCGCGAGACCACGTTACAAGAGAGAAGTCCGCCCGCTGCGGACCCGGGCCGGCCTTCCGGGTCGCTCCGGTGTCCGCACTCCGTGCCCGCTCCCACCTGCGCTCCGCTAGTTTGCCCGCCGATGACACGAGTGTTCTCGGGGATCCAACCGTCCGGTGAGATGCACCTCGGGAACTACGTGGGGGCGGTCCGGCGCTGGGTTGATCAGCAGGACCACGCCGAGGCCCTGTACTGCGTCGTGGACCTCCACACGATGACGGTCCCCTACGAGCCGGCCGAGCTGACCGCGGCCACCGAGCGCCTCGCCATGCTGCTGCTCGCCGCCGGGCTGGACCCGAAGCGGTGCATCCTCTTCGTCCAGAGCCACGTGCCGCTGGTCACGGAGCTGACCTGGATCCTCAACTGCGTGGCCACCGTCGGCGAGCTGCGGCGGATGACCCAGTTCAAGGAGAAGGGCGGCGGTCAGGAATCGGTCAGCGCCGGGCTGCTCGACTACCCCGTGCTGATGGCCGCCGACATCCTCCTCTACGACACCGACGAGGTCCCCGTCGGCGACGACCAGACCCAGCACGTGGAGCTGGCCCGGGACATCGCCATCCGCTTCAACCACCGCTTCGGCGACACGCTCGTGGTCCCCAAAGCGACGATCCCGCCGTTCGGCGCCCGGGTGAAGGACCTCCAGCACCCCGAGTCCAAGATGTCCAAATCGATCGATTCGCCGCAGGGCACGATCGGGGTGCTGGATCCCCCCGCCGTGATCACCAAGAAGGTGAAGTCCGCGGTCACGGACTCGGGCTCCGAGGTGCGCTTCGACCCGGACGAGAAGCCCGGGGTCTCGAACCTGCTCGCGATCTACGCATCGGCGACGGGCCGGACCGTCGAAGCGGCGGAGTCCGAGTTCGCGGGCCGGCAGTACGGCGCGTTCAAGACTGCGGTGGCAGACGCGATCGTCGAGTACCTCGCGCCGGTGCGCGACGGCTACGACGCCCTCGCCGCCGATCCCGGTGAGGTCGCGCGGATACTCGCGGCGGGCGCGGCCAAGGCCGAGGCGATCGCGACGGAGACGATGATGCGCGTCCGGCGCGCGACGGGTCTGCTCCTCCCCCGACGCTGATGACACGGGTCGACGCGTTCTTCGACCGACCCACCCGCCGACCAACCTTTCGGTGTCGTTTGAGCACGCTCCAGCGTGTCCAAACGACACGGAAACGGTGGGGCGTGGGCGCGGGTTAGGTCTGGTCGGCGCGGTCGAGGGCGTGGACGACGACCTGCGGGATGGGGAGATCGGGCCAGGTGTCGGGGTGATGGTGCGCCGCCGACCAGATCGCGGCCTCCTCGCGCCCCCCGGCCCGGCGGATCTGCTCGGCACCGAGCTCGCCGTGCTCGGCGTACAGCGCGATGCTGCCGCGCCGGCCGCGCGCGCCGCGCCAGCGCGCGACGCGCCGGGCTCCGGACGATCCGGCGGCCGCGAGCGTGGCCACCGCCCGCCCGGGCACAGAGAGGTCCGCGTCGTACTTGCCGACGTCGTGGAGCAACGCGGCGGCGATCCAGCGCGGCTCGCTCTCGGGACCGAGCTCACGCTCGGTCCGGCGGGCCACCTTCACTGCGTGGCGGCGATCGTGGTTCGGCAACCGGCGGAACAGCAGCAGCTCCTCGGACAGGAGCACCTGCGCGGCCCATGCGTCGTCCGCCGGCGAAGGCGCGGCGGGCGACAGCGCGCCTACGAAGCGGCGGACGAGGTGACCCGGGTTCATCGGAAGATGAAGTCGTTGAGCTGGTTCTCGAACGGGTTGATGACGTTCTGCAGGATCGGGGTGAAGAACACCAAGGCGAAGAGCACCATGATCCCGTACGGCCGGAACCGGTACCAGTGTGGGAGCCAGGTCTCGGGCAGGACCCGCTCGAGCAGAGACGAGCCGTCGAGCGGCGGGATGGGCAGCAGGTTGAAGATGCCGAGGAAGAGGTTGGCCAGCGCGAAGTAGTACGCGATCTGAAACGCCAGCGGGAAGTCCGCCAGCGAGAACGGGATCGTGGCAAGGCTCCGGAAGACGGCGCGGGCGGCGATCGCGGCGCCGACCATGAGCGCGAAGTTCGTGAACGGCCCGACGAGACCGACCCAGAGCATGTCCCGGCGCGGGTTGCGCAGCTGGCTCGGGTTCACCGGCACCGGCTTGGCCCACGCGATCACGGGGATCCCGGAGAGCGCCCCGAACGCGGGCAGGATGACCGACCCGAACGGGTCGAGGTGCGGGATCGGGTTCAGCGTCAGGCGCCCCGCCTTCTTCGCGGTCTGGTCGCCGAACCACAGCGCCACGACGCCGTGACTGATCTCGTGGAGGATGACCGCCACGACGAGTCCGGCGAAGTAGATGACCTTCTGCTCGACGCTCAAGCGGCTACCGCCGCTGCGACGCGCACGCGATGCAGAGACGGGCGGACGGCATGGCCTCGAGCCGGGCCTCGCTGATCTGCTTGCCACACGACTCGCACGTCCCGTACGTGCCGTTCGCGAACTTGGCCAACGCGTCGTCGACCTCGCGCAGGCCTTCGAGGAGGCTCTGCGACAGCGCGTCGACCTCGCCCCGCTCGGCGGTCACCTGACCGGAGTCGGCGAACCCCTCGTCGAACGACAGCTCCCCGTTCTCCGAGGCCTCGGCCTCGCTCCCGGCCTCACCCTGGGGCGTGCGTCCCATATGACCGAGCTGTACGAGCAGCTGCTCGCGTTCCTCGGTCAGCTGGGCGCGCCGAGTCGCGTCACTCGTTTCCGGCATGACCGGAAGCCTACTGCCGCCCCGCCCCGATCCTCGCTCGCGGGTGGGCCAGCTCGTAGACCGCGCGGAGCCGCTCGGGCGACACCTTCGTGTACACCTGCGTGGTCGAGAGGCTGGCGTGGCCGAGGAGCTCCTGCACCACCCGGATGTCGGCACCGTGCTCCAGCATGTGGGTCGCGCACGAGTGGCGGAGCACGTGCGGCGAGAGCCGGCCCGCAAGACCGACGCGGCCCCCCGCGGTCGTCACGATCTTCCAGCAACCCTGACGCGTGAGGCGGCCACCGCGCGCGTTCAACAGCACCGGATCGCCCGCGACCCGCGTACGAGTGGCCTGCTTCTCGAGCTCCGGCCGGCCCCGCGCGAGGTAGTCCTCGAGCGCGCCGCGAGCGGATCGCCCGATCGGGACCACGCGCTCCTTGTCGCCCTTGCCGATGACGCGCACCAGCGCCCCGTCGAAGTCGAGGTCGCGGCGGTCCAGGCCCACGAGCTCGCTGATCCGCACGCCGGTCGCATACAGCGTCTCGAGGATCGCCCGATCGCGCAGCGCTCGCGGATCGTCACCGACGACCGCGCCGAGCAGCGCCTCCACCTCGTCCTCCGTCAGCGCCTTCGGGATCCCCTGCGGCACGCGCGGTGCGCCGACCTCCTCGCTCGGATCGCCGTCGACGAGACCCTCCTCGAGGCAGAAGCGGTGAAACGAACGGACCGCGACCAGCGCCCGGGCAATCGACGACGGCGCGTAGCGCGGCCGCCCGTCGTCGTCCCGGGCGGCCTTGAGCTGGTCCACGTAGGCCGCGACGGTGGACTCGTCGACCAGCGCCGCGTCGGTCAGGCCGTGGCTGCGGAGATAGGTCGCGTAGCGGCGAAGGTCGCGCCGGTACGCGGCCAGCGAGTTCGCCGCCAACCCCCGCTCGACCGCGAGCCACGTGTCGTGCTCGTCGAGCAGCCGAGCCAGCTCGTCACGTTCCGGCATCGACGAACCGGCGCGCCAACAGCAGGCCGATGATGCTCTTGGCGTCGCAGATCTCACCACTCGCGATCAGATCGTCGACCGCGGCGAACGGAACCCGCTCGGTCGTCATCGCCCGCTCCTCGGGACCGACGCGGCGGGTCGCTCCGAGGTCCTCGAGATCGAGGGCGGCATACAGGTGCGTGTGCTCGTCCGAGAACCCGGGCGTGTTGTAGAACTCGGCCAGCTTCACCAACCGATCCGTCCGGTGTCCCACCTCCTCTTCGAGCTCGCGCCGCGCGGTCTCCTCCGGCGGTTCTCCGTCCACGTCGCGCTTGCCGGCCGGGACCTCGAGGATCTCCGTGCCCAACGCGGCGCGGTACTGCCGGACGAGCAGCGCACCATCGCCGTCGACGGGCACGACGACGACCGCACCGGGATGGCGCACCACCACTCGGGTGAAGCGATCGCCATCCGGTCCGACGATGTGCTCTTCGGTGATCGCGAGGAAGCCCGCGTGCGCGACGACATCCGAACCCACGATCGTGAAGCCGCTCACCGATTTGATGGTCACCCGACCACCTGCTCCGTCAGCGTGCAGAAGTGGGCGTCACGTGATGTCGACCGGCTCGGCCACGAGGGGCAGGCGCGGCATGCGGCCCTCGGCCCGGGCCCGGGCGGCCTTCACGAACGCGGCGAACAGCGGGTGCGGCCGATCCGGGCGACTCTTGAACTCCGGATGGGCCTGGGTCGCCACGAAGAACGGGTGCAGCGCCGGCGGCAGCTCGATGAACTCCACCAGGCGGTCGTCGGGTGAGGTGCCCGAGCACACGAGACCGAACTCCTCGAGCCGGCGCCGGTAGTTGTTGTTCACCTCGTAGCGATGCCGGTGCCGCTCGTAGACCACTTCCTCGCCGTACGCGGCCCGCACGACCGAACCGGCCATCAGCTTCGCGGGGTACGCGCCGAGGCGCATCGTGCCGCCCTTGTCCACGATCTCTCGCTGCTCGTCCATGAGGTCGATGACCGGATGGGGCGAGTGCGGGTCGAACTCGCTCGAGTTCGCGCCCACGAGACCACACGCGTCGCGTGCGAACTCGATCGTGGCACAGTGCAGGCCGAGGCAGAGCCCGAGGAACGGGACCTCCTGGAGCCGCGCGAAGCCGGCCGCCGCGATCTTGCCTTCGATCCCGCGGAAGCCGAAGCCACCCGGGATCACGATTCCGTCGAGGTCGCGCAGGCGGCCTTCGGCGAGCAGGCCCTCGGTGTCGTCCGACGCGATCCAGTCGATCTGCACGCGCGCACCGCACGCGTAGCCACCGTGGCGCAACGCCTCGGCGACCGACAGGTACGCGTCGGGCAAGTTCACGTATTTGCCGACGAGACCGATGCGCACGTCGAAGTCCGCCCGGCGGACGCGGTCCACGAGCGCGCGCCACTCGGTGAGATCGGGCGCGTGCTCTTCCAGGTGCAGAACCCGGCACACGTAGTCGTCGAGACCCTCGTCGTGAAGGACGAGCGGGATCTCGTACAGCGTCTCGGCGTCGACCGCGGAGACGATCCCCTCCTCCGGCACGTCGCAGAGCTGGCTGATCTTCTCCTTCAGCCGGGTCGGGATCGGGCGGTCCGAGCGGCACACGATCGCGTCGGGCTGGATGCCGCGGCTGCGCAGCTCGGTGACCGAGTGCTGCGTGGGCTTGGTCTTCTGCTCGCCGGACGGACCGATGAACGGCACCAGCGTCACGTGCACGTAGAAGACGTTCTCCCGGCCGACGTCCTTGCGGAACTGCCGGATCGCCTCGAGGAACGGCAGGATCTCGATGTCACCGACCGTGCCGCCGACCTCGGTGATGACGACGTCCACGTCCTCGGCCGCGAGCGACGTGATCCGGTCCTTGATCTCGTTGGTGATGTGCGGGATCACCTGGACCGTCTCGCCCAGGTACGCGCCGTGGCGCTCCTTGGCCAGCACCGCCTGGTAGATCGAGCCGGTCGTGGCATTGCTCTTGCGGTTCAGCGGAACGTCCACGAAGCGCTCGTAGTGCCCGAGGTCCAGGTCCGTCTCGCCGCCGTCGTCGGTGACGAACACCTCTCCGTGCTGGAAGGGGTTCATCGTGCCCGGATCGACGTTGATGTAGGGGTCGAGCTTCTGGAGCGTGACCCGTAGGCCCCGACTCTTCAGCAGTCGTCCGAGCGACGACGCGGTGAGCCCCTTGCCCAGGCTCGATGCCACTCCCCCGGTCACGAAGATGTGCTTCGCCAACCCCTTGCCTCCGTCTCCCGATCGTCGGCGCGCAGCAACACCACGCGCAGGTCTCTCGGGAAGCCGACGGTACCATGCGCGCCCCCGTCCTTCGGCCATCCTGGAGCACCGTGACCACCGTCGAGCAGGGGCCGTCGCGCGAGGAGCGCCGCGATGCCACGGGAGCGGCGAGGCGCACCCGTTGGCTGGACATCATCGGCCTGGGGATCGGCGCCATCCTCCTCCGGATACCGGCGCTGCTCGCGCCGACGAACCTCGGATACGACGACGGTGGTTACGGCGTCGCCGCGATCGCGATGCGCCAAGGCTTCGAGCCGTTCCGCGACATCTTCTCGTCACAGGGTCCGCTGTTCCTCCCGTTGGTGCACCTCGCCGATCTCGCCGGGTTCGAGACGATCGACGCGCCGCGCCTGCTCGCGGTGCTCGCGGGTGCCGTCACATCGATCGCGGTGTACTGCGCGGGTCGCGAGCTCATGGACCGCGGCCGCGCGTTGCTGGCCGGTGTGCTCACCGCGACGAGCGGGATCCTGCTCTGGACCACCGGACCGCTGACGAGCGACGGCACCGCGGCCGCGATCTCGGTGTCCGGCGTGGCCGTCGCACTCGTCTACCGGCGGCGCCCGTCCACCGGGCTCGCGATCGTGATCGCACTGCTTGCCGGCAGCGCGTTCTCGGTGAAGAACCTGCTGGTGACCCCCGCGTTGGTGATCGCGTGGATCCTCGTCGTGTCGCGCCGGCGCATCCTCGACGCGGTGCTGGTCCCGCTCGGTGCGCTCGCGGTGCTCGTGGTCGCGTCCGCGCCGTGGGGATTGAAGGCCGTGTACGAAGACTCGATCCTGTACCACCTCGACAAGACCGGCGAGGGCAACCGGGGTGGGAACGCGAGCAAGCTCGTCACCACCTACCTGCGCCGCAGCACCTTCCTCGTCGGCCTGGCTGGAGTGGGACTCGTCGCGAACCTGGTCCGCCGCGGGCAGGGCCGCCCTCGGCCTGTTTCTGAAGATCCCCCCCGGCCGATCGCGGCCGGCGTCGAATACGAGACGGCCGGGGGCGGCCCCGACGAGGGGCGGCTCCAGCGCGCCTTCGCGGGCTCGAGGATCCTGTGGTGGTGGGTCGGTCTGGTGGTCGTGGTCCTGCTGCTCCAGGACCCGATGTTCCGCAATCACCTCGCGGCGCTCGTCGCGCCGTTCGCGCTGCTCGTGGCCCGGTTCCGGCCCTCCTGGCGAGCCGTCGTGATCACCGCGATCCTGACGCTGCCGTTCCAGGCGTCGCAGCTGCAGGAGCTGCTCGTGCCCAAGGACTACTCGGGCAACGCGGTCGTCGTGGTCAACCGGCTGCGCGCGCTGCCGGACGGCGCATGGGCGCTGAGCGACGAGCCCGGCTTCATCTGGCGGGCCGGCAAGGCGACGGACCCGTTCTACGTCGACCCGTCCGTGCTGCGGATCCACTCTCGCGTGAAGGACATCGCGATCACCGAAGATCGCCTCGTGCGCTCGGCCGCCAACCCGCGCGAGTGCGCGTTCGTGATCTGGGCTCCTGTGCGGTTCGGCTCCTTCCCTCACCTCTCGACGCGCATCGAGCAGCTCGGCTACCAGCAGGTCGAGGACTTCGGCCACGGCCGCGGCGTCTGGCTCAGGCCTACCTGCCAGCCCAAGGGCTGAAGATCTCCGGAGCGCAATCTCTCCGAAGATCTCCGGAACGCGATCGGTCGACCGCGGATGCCGGGTGCGCTCCGGCGGCTATGGCTCAGGGCTGACCTCGGGCTTCTCGCGACCCAGGTGGTCGAGCCAGCGGAGTGGGGGGACGCGGTCGATGACCTGGCTGTAGGACCAGCGCTCCGAAACCAGGTTGAGCACGATGAGCAGGACGAGGATGACGTTGCGGGCGGTGCGGGAGCACTCGAGCACCACGACGAGCCCGAGCAAGCCGCCGAGGACGTTGGCGCCCGTGTCGCCGAGCATCATGCGCTCCCGGAGATCCTCGGGCATGAGCCCGACGGCCCCACCGATGACGGGGGCGACCGCGATCCCGACCGCACCCGTACCGGCGACGATCGCGATCGGGATGTAGGCCGCGATCGTGCACTTGAGCGCGCGTCCCGGCGCCCGGTCGAGCAGATTCCCGAGGTTCGCGGCCAGCGCGATGAGCAGCGCGTCCGAGACGAGGCGCTGGCCGGTGACGAACCCGGGCGCCGCCGCGAGCACGAGCGCGATCGCGGCACCGCCGATCAGCTTGAGCATGCCCGTGGTGAGCCGGCCCTCGGCCAGCGCGCGCGCGTGGCCCCGAAAGCCGCGGTCCTCACTGCCGAGCACGTCGTCCATGAAGCCGAGCAGCCCGAAGCCGAACGCGGCGAACAGCACGAGCGGCCGCGCCGGGTTCAGCCCCGGAGCGTCACCGATGCTGAACGCACCGAGCGTGGAGCGACCCGCCTCGACGATCAGGATCGCCATCACGAGGAAGAGTCCACCGGCCGTGATGAGCGTTCGGCCGCGGTAGTTCTGACGTTCGAGGACCGGTGCGTGCAGCATGCCGTGGCCGGTAAGGAGCACGAAGCGGACGGCGAGAAACCCGACGACCCAGCCGAGCACGACGCCCATCGGTGATCAGCCCGTCATCCCGCGGCCGGGACCGGAACCGCCGGCGGCAGCACGCTCTTGGCTCCTATCCCGTACCCGTAGCTCCCGACGATTCCCTGCGCGAGGTCGCTGAGCGCCAGCACGGAGGCCACCCGCCCCTGCACCAGGTCCACGTCGTCGACGGTGGAGACCGCGGCCGAGAGCTGCTGGTCCTTGCGGATCGGCGCCAGCCAGGTGCCTCGATCGGGCGCGTTGTCCCCGTCCGCGTAGACCTCGCCGACCACCGTCGGCGCATTCGCGGACACGAGCGAGCTGGTCAGAGCGCGCCCGGCACCGGGCGCGGTGATCGAGCTGGCCGGCCCACCCAGCAGGAGCATGCGGGCACCGGTGCCGGGAAAGCTCTCCGCGGTCACGTCGGCGCTGCCCGGCCCTTCCAGGTTCACGAAGCCGCCCTTGGCCAGGCTGTCGAGCACGTCGACCTCTCCCGTGGCCGCGCCCTGCGCCAGCCGCAGTGCGAGCTTGTCGAGCGCCTCGACCCGGAGCGTGCGCTCGTTGTGCGTCGTGCTCCCGGTCGCGGTCCGCAGCGCGTCCGCGCTGCCCTTGTCGGAGAGGTTCCACTCGCTCTCGAGCCAGAGGATGCCGGCAACCCGGGCCCCGGCCGTCTGTAGGAGCGCCACCTGGGCCTTCACCGTGTCCTCGTCGAGACCGCGCTCGGCGAGGACCGCCACCGACTGGTCGGTGAGCTCACCACCAACTGCGTACGGAGCCGACTCGGCCGCGTACAGGTTCAGGCGGTCGATCTGCGTCTTGAGCGCGGCGTTGTCGCTGCGTTGCTGGTCGGCCTTGCGCTCGACGGTGTCGATCCGGTTTCGCAGGGTGTCGACGATCGCGCGTTGCACGACCGTGGATCCCATGACGACGCCCAGCGCCAGCGCCAGGAACACCGCGATCAGCGACGCGATGTGGAAGCGGAAGTTGATCATGAGTCAGGCGTCATCCACTGCGAGGCGGCTAGGAGCCGGTGATGGAGTACCACAGGTCTTTCAAGGTGACCCGGATCCCGTCGAGGAAGACGTGGATCGGCTCCGATACGACGCTGATCGCGATCAGGGCCAGGAGCGCGGCGCCGACCAGCGCGACGAGGTCGCGGCGCCGGACCCGCCCCTCGTAGAGACGGCTCACGCCTTTCGCGTCGACGAGCACCGGTCCGAGGCGCAGCCGGGTGAGGAAGGTCGAGGACATCCCCCGTCGTCCCTTGTCGAGGAACTCGACCATCGACGCATGCGTCCCCACTGCGACGATCAGCTTCGCCCCGGCCTCGTACGCGAGCAGCATCGCCACGTCTTCGCTCGTCCCGTCGATGACGAACTCCTCGTACGGGACGCCCCACTCGAGCAGGTTCTCGCGCCCCGGCGCGCGGCCGTCGAGATGCACGTGGTGGACCAGCTCCGCTCCGCACCGCAGCGCGCGGTCCGAGACGGAGTCGAAGTCCCCGATGATGATGTCGGGTCGGAAGCCGTTCTCGAGCAGCGCGTCGGCTCCCCCGTCGACGCCGATCAGCACCGGCTGGTACTCCCGCAGGTACGGCTTCAGCGCGGCGAGGTCACTGCGATAGTCGTGGCCGCGCACGACGACGATCGCGTGCCGGCCCTTGATCTCGCAGGTCAGCCGGGGCAGCTCGATCGGTTCGAACGTGAGCTTCGCTTCGCGCTGGATGTACTCGAGGGTGTTGGCCGCGAACAGCTCCAGCTCTGCGCCGATGTTGCCGCGCGCGGCTTCCATCTCGGCCTCGATCATCTCGACGGTGAGGACCGTGCCGGTGGCGACGAGCTCGTCGCCCCGCCACACCTCGCCACCGACGATCCGCAGCTCGTCGCCCTCGGTGATCAGGTCGAGGATGTCCGCGCCGACGAAGTCGAGGAGCGGGATCCCCGCCTCGACGATGCGGATCGGTCCACCATTCGGGTACCGCCCCGAGATCGACTGGCCACCGTTCACCACGGCCACGGCACCTTCCGCGATCAGACCCTCCGCCGCGACGCGGTCGATGTCGGCGTGGTTGATCACCGCGATCGATCCGGGCTGCAGCCGCCGGACCAGATCCTTGGTGCGCTTGTCGACGAGCGCCGGTCCCACCACATCGTCCGACGGAACCCGGCGGCGCGAGCGCATCCGGCGGGCCATCAGCGCGGGCTCCGGTTCCCGCGTCGCTCCGGTCGCGCTCGACTGCCGCTTCGGCCTGCGCTCGCCACCGAACTCTTCGATGCCTCGCTCAAGAGCTCCTCCGCGTGTCGACGGGCATGCGCGGAGTCCTCCACCCCCGCCAGCATGCGGGAGAGCTCCGCCACCCGATCCGGCCCGTTCACCGCCTGCGCGGTGGCCAGCGTCCGGCCGGCGTGCTCGGCCTTCCGGACCACGATCTGGGCATTCGCGCACGCGGCAACCTGAGCCAGGTGGGTGATGCAGAGTACCTGGGCACTCTCCGCTAGCGCGGCCAGCTCCCGTCCGACCGCGGCCCCGGCCTCACCCCCGATGCCCGCGTCGACCTCGTCGAACACGAGCACGGGACCCCGTCCCTTTCCACCCCGTTCGGCCAGCACGACGCGGAGCGCGAGCATCGCCCGGGACAGCTCGCCACCCGACGCGACCCTGGCCAGCGGCAGGGCCGCCTCCCCCGGGTTGGCCGCGAGCTCGAAGACGACCCGATCGGCGCCGTCCTCGCCCGGCTCCGCCGAAACGACGGTGATCGCGAGATCTGCGCCCGCCATCGCCAGCCGACGGAGCCGCTCCTGCACCGCCTCGGCCAGCGCGCCGGCCGCCTCGGTCCGCGCGGCGTGCAACCGCTCCGCCGCCTCGGCGGCCGTGGCCTCGGCCAGGGTCCGTTGCGCCGCGAGCTCCGCGATGCGCGCCTCGTGACCCGCGAGCTCGTCCAGGCGCGCCGCGGATTCGTCCCGGTGCGCCACGACGTCGGCCAGCGTGTCGCCATACTTGCGCTGCAGCTCCCTGAGCCGGCGCCGGCGCTCCCGCACCTGATCCAGCCGCTCCGGATCCTCGACCACGGACTCCGCCGCGAGCCGCAGGTCGTGCGCCAGCTCGGCCAGCTCCGCCTGCAGCGCCCGCGCCCGTTCCGCGAGCGACACGAACGGCGCCCGGTCGGCGAGGCTGCTGGCGGCAACGCCGATCGCGTCGGCCCCGCGACCGTCGGCGGCAGCGTGTGCCTCGGTGAGTGCCTCACGGTTGGCCGCCGCGTCGCCGAGCGCGTCTTCCTCGGCTTCGAGCTTCGCGTCTTCGTCGCGCCCGCCGGCATGGGGCGTCGCCAGTCCGGCTCCGTCGATCTCGTCGATCTCGTATTGCAGCAACGACATCTCTCTCGCGCGCGCCCGTTCGTCTCCCCCGAGACCCTGCATGGCGGAGTCGATGTCGCGCAGCTGGGCCCGTGCGGCTTGATAGTCGGCGCGCGCCTCCAGCGCCGGAGGTCCCGCGAACGTGTCGAGCACCGCGCGCTGCATCGCCGGTGCGAGCAGGCTCTGGTGCGCGTGCTGGCCGTGCAGGTCGATCAGCCGCGCTCCGAGCTCGGCGAGCTCGCCTACCGTCGCGAGCCGGCCGTCGATGTACGCACGGCTGCGCCCATCGGACGGAAGTGCGCGCGCGACGACCACCTCTTCGCCCGTGAGCGGATCCTCGAAGCGTCCTTCGACGCGTGCTTCCGGCGCGCCGGGCCGCACCAATGCAGAGTCCGCCCGCGCGCCCGCCAGCAGCTCGAGCGCCTCGACGACCAACGTCTTGCCGGCACCCGTCTCGCCCGTGATCGCGCTCAACCCGTGCTCGAGCACGATCTCGAGCTCTTCGATGATCCCGAGGTTCTCGATGCGCAGCTCGAGGAGCATGGGCTACCGGTCCGCCAGGCCGAACTTGGCCTTGAGGATCTGGTGGAAGTCGCGCGGCCCGAAGGTCACGACGCGGGCGGGTCTCGGGCCCCCGGTGCAGCGCACGACCGCACCCGTTTCGAGCACGCCGAGCTCGCGCCCGTCGATCGTGAGGAGCACCGTTCGGTCGTCGGTGACGGTGAGCTCGAGGTCCTCTTCGGCGTCGAGCACCAACGAGCGGTCGAAGAGCATGTGCGGCGAGACCGGCGTGAGCAACAGGCAGCGCAGCCGGGGCGAGACGATCGGCCCGCGGGCCGAGAACGAGTACGCGGTCGAGCCGGTGGGGGTCGCCACGATCACGCCGTCCGCGGCGTACGAGGTGAAGAACGCGCCGTTGATCGACACGTCGAGCCGAGCCAGCCGGCCCGGATGCGGCTTCTCGAGCACGGCTTCGTTGAGCGCCCACCACCGGCCGCTCGCGGGACCGGCCGAATCGACCGTCACCTGCAGCATCATCCGATCGGCGACGACGTAGTCGCCCGCCACGAGGCGACGGAGCGCATCGTCGAGATCCTCCGGGTCCACCTCGGCGAGGTAGCCGAGCTGGCCGACGTTCACGCCGAGCACCGGGACCCCGGCCTCGTACACGAGGTCCACGGTGCGCAGCATCGTGCCGTCACCACCGAGGGAGATCGCGAGATCGAGACCCGGAGCGAAGTCCGCGACCGGGACGCCCAGCCGTCCGAGCTCCAGGGCATCCGACTCGGGGATGCGGACCGCGATCTCGTGCAGCTCGCACCAGGCCACCACCTGCGCGGCGAGCGCACGGGCCTCGGTCCGATCCCGGTGCGGCACCAAGCCGACGGTACGGATCATGCGTGCGCCTCCGCGACCACCGCGTCGAGCTCGGGGGCGGCGATCGTCGGCGGGCCCTTGCGCGCGTGCACCAGGAACTCCACGTTGCCCGCCCCGCCGCGCAGCGGGGACGGCATCGCCCCGGTCACCCCGATTCCCGCTTCGGCGAGACCGCGGATCACGTCCTCGAGCACCGTCCGGTGGATCTCCGGGTCTCGCACGATGCCCCCGCGGCCCACCTGCGCGCGGCCGGCTTCGAACTGGGGCTTCACGAGGAGCACCAGCTCGGCGTCGGCCGTCGTCAGCCGGGCCAGCGCCGGGGCGACCAGGGCCAGGGAGATGAAGGAGAGATCCGCGACCGCGACGGAGCACGGCTCGTCGCCGATCCCGGCCAGCTCGAGCGATCGCAGGTTCGTCCGTTCGTGCAGCAGCACCCGCTGGTCCTGGCGGAGCGCCCAGTCGAGCTGCCCGCGCCCGACGTCCACCGCCACCACCGTGGCCGCGCCCCGCTCGAGCAGGCAGTGGGTGAACCCGCCGGTCGACGCGCCCGCGTCGAGCACCCGCCTCCCGCTCACGTCGACCCCGAAGCGTTCCAGCGCGGCGTCGAGCTTCTCCCCACCGCGCGAGACGAAGCGGGGCGGAGCTCCGGTCACCACGATTGCCTCCTGCTCACTCACCTGGCGCGCCACCGAACGGGTCGGCGCGCCACCCACCATGACCCGGCCGGCCTCGACCGCTTCCGCCGCCCGGCTACGACTGCTCACGAGACCGCGCCGCACGAGCTCCACGTCGAGGCGGCGGCGCACGTGACTCCGCCTGCGCCGTTAGGAAGCGGCAGCCTTCGAGGCGGTCTGCCCCGGGCGCTTCTTCGCGGGCTGGGCCCGCTTGGCGGACTGCTTCTGCGACTTCGACGCCTTCTTGGCCGCCTTGCTCGGCTTCTTGGCCGCTTTGGCGGCCTTCGTCTTCTTCGGCGCCTTCGCGGCGGCCTTGCCGTTCTTGCCCAGCGGGGGCTTCGAGCCGGCCTTCGCGGCCTTCCCGCCCGGCTTGCCCAGCCGGGCCTCGAGACGGGCGAGATCCTCCTTGGTGGCGATCCCGAGCGTCTTGACCTGGCGCTGGATCTCCTTGCGCACCACCTCGAGCATCCCGTCGGTGCGGCGCCTGCTCTCGTCGACGAGCTCGTCCACGAAGCCCTGCACCTGCTCCTGGGCGAGCTGGCCGGTACCCACGAGGACCTTGGCCCGCTGGCGGGCCTGCGCCCGGCTCATCGCCACGAACTCCACGCCGGCGTCGAGGTACTTGTTCCAGTCGGGTTGCTGTGGCATGACACGACTCCTGGATGCGATCTCGAATGGGGCGTCCGGCGTCGGGCGGACCGAAGGCGACGGTGGCCCGACGGACCCGGTTGGAGGCGAACCCGAAGGCTACCCCGGGCCCTCCCTCCGTTCGAGATTCACACCAGGCGCGGCACGAGCGTCGCGAGATCGTCGGCCACGTACGCGGGAGGCGGGTCGGGCACGGGCTCCGAGGGGTCGTGCCCGCCGATGCCCGAGAGCACGAGCGCAAACGGCCATCCGAGCGCGCGGGCCAGAGCGCCGTCGGTCGACGGCCGGTCCCCGACCATGACGCCGCTCTCGCCCAGACGACGCCGCACCATGGCGACCATGGGTGCCTCGGGCTTGCCCGCCACCTCGGGCGTCCGACCGGAGGCGGTCGCGACGGCCGCGACGATCGACCCGGCTCCGGGCAGCACCTGCCCGCGCCCGGCCGGGTACGTCGGGTCGCCGTTCGTCGCCACGAATCGTGCGCCCTCGCGAACCGCCCGTGACGCACGGTCCAAGCCGTCGAAGTCGAAGTTGCGGTGAAAGCCGACCACGACCGCGTCGGCCGGGCCGGTATCAACGACCGCGAACTTCGCCTGCTCCAGCGCCTCGACCACTCCCGGACCCGCGCAGGCCAGCACGCGCGCTCCGGGCGCGAGCGTTTCCTCGAGCAGCTCCGCCGCGGCCTGCGCGCTGGTCAGCACGTCGGCCGGATCGGCCTCGATGCCGAAGCGCGCGAACTTCGCGACGTAGTCCGAGATCCTGAGGCTGGAGTTGTTGGTGAGGAACGCGACCCGGTTCCCCGCGGCGTGGAGCGCGTGCACCGCGGCGGGCGAGCCGGGGATCGGCTCGTCGCCGCGCCACAGCACGCCGTCGAGATCAAGGACGACGACGGTCACTCGTGGGGCTGACCGCTGGTGACGTCGTTCGCTCCACCGGCCCGCGGCGAACCGTCCGGCCGCGCCGAGCCTCCGAGCGACTCGGAGACGCGGGCGAGCGCGTCGCGATAGTCCTCCGACTCCGGCCGCATGATCGTGGCCAGCTTCAGGTGCCCGCGCGCGCGGTTCCGATCACCGGCGCGGAGCCGGCACAGCCCGAGGCCGAAGTGCGCGTAGTCGTTCACCGGGTCGATCTCGACCGCCTTGGTGAACTCGTGCTCCGCGTCCGAGAAGCGCCCGGTGCGGAAGTACGCGCGTGCCAGCGCCTCGCGGATGGACCCCTGCTCGGGCTCGAGGTCCCGGGCCCGCTCCAGGGCGATCACCGCCGCGTGCGCGTTCGCCTTCGCGAGGAGGGCTTGGCCCTCCATGAACCGGTCATACGCCTCGTTCATGCTTACCGTGCCAGAATCCCCGTACCCGTCTTGTCTCATCACGCAGGAGCCGAACACCGCGTTGCCCGAGTTCCTTCCCTTCCGCGGCCTCCGCTACCGCCACGACGATCTCGCGGCCGTGACGGCACCACCCTACGACGTGATCGACGACGATGAGCGCGTGGTCCTCGCCGCGCGATCCCCTCACAACGCCGTGCGCCTGCTGCTCCCCCTCGGTGACTACGCCGGGGCCGCGGCCGAGCTCACCCGATGGCAGTCCGACGGGGTGCTCACCCTCGACCCGACGTCTGTGTTCTACGGCTATCGGATGGCGTTCACCGACGAGCTCGGCGCCGCCCGGACCACCAACGGCGTCATCGGTGCGCTCGCGCTGCCGGCCGCGGCCGGTGTGGGCGATGTGCTGCCGCACGAACGCACGATGCCGAAGGCGAAGAGCGACCGCCTCGCGCTCCTGTCCGCCACCCGGGCCAACCTCGATCCGATCTGGGGCCTGACCCCGGCCACGGGGCTGCCGGTCGCCACCGGCCTGCCCGACGCGGAGACCACCGACGATCACGGTGTCCGCCACTCCGTGACCCCGATCGACGATCCGGCGCAGATCGCCGAGATCCGGCGCGTTGTCGGATCGGCACCACTCGTCCTCGCCGACGGGCACCACCGCTTCGAGACCGCGATCGCGTATCGCAACGAGCGAAGCGCCGCGGGCACCGTCACCGAGGCCGACGGCCGGGTGATGTGCCTGGTGGTCGAGCTGGCCGAGGATCAGCTCTGGGTGCAGCCCATCCATCGCCTCCTGACCGGCGTTGCGGACCCGGCCGCGCTGCGAGCGGCGCTGGGCCGCTCGTTCGTGCTCGAGGATCTCGGATCCGGCTCACCGGAGGGCGTCGAGGTGTTGGAACGCCGGCTGCGCGACGAGGGCGGCGTCGGTCTCGTCGACGGGACCGGCTTCGCCCGCCTCACTCCCCGGCCCGAGGCGCGCGACGCGGCCATGAGCGACCTGCCCGCCGAGCTCCGGGAGATCCCGTCCGCCTGGTTCGACGCGGTCGCCGCGCCGGCGATCAGCGCGGCCGGTCTCGACCCCGACGTCTCGTACCGCGCCGATGCCGCAACGGTCGCGGCGCTCGCAGGCAAGGGCGCCGTCGACGCCGCGATCATCCTGCCACCGGTCACGGTCGCCCAGATCCGCGCCGCCGCGCTCGCGGGCATCCGCATGCCGCAGAAGACGACCTACTTCGCGCCCAAGCCACTCAGCGGGCTCGTCTACCGCTCCCTCGACACCTGACCCCGACCCCCACTCCTTTCGGGGCTGGATCGCGTCACCCCGGTTCTCACGTTTCGGTGTCGATCGAACACGTCCCAGCGTGTCGAGATGACACCGAAACGGGTTCGTGGGGCGGTTCGAGCGTGGGTCCTCCGAGCGTGAGTCAGTTGCTGGCGGACTCGCTCACTTCCCAGACGCTGGGGCCGCTGATCAGCGACTTCAGGTCACCCGGGCCGCGCTGCTCCTGCGCGGCGGCGAGCTGGAGCTGGACCTCGGACTCGTAGCTCGGTCGCTGCACGGCCCGGAACACGCCGACGGGCGTCGGCACGATCGGGTGCTCCGCCAACCGTGACAACGCGAAGGCCACGCTCGGGTCGGTCCGGTGCTCGTCGTGGACCAGCACCGCGTCCTCGCCCACCTCGGCGACGTCGACGATCTCGGCCTCCCCGTAGATGTTCAGCCGCACGCCCTTGCTCTTGTCCGCACCGAAGCGGATCGGCTCGCCGTGGCGGAGCTCGATGAGCATCTCCGGCCGGTTGTCCTTGGTGAGGATCGCCGAGAACGCACCGTCGTTGAACACGTTGCAGTTCTGGTAGATCTCGACGAACGCCGCGCCCTTGTGCTCGTGGGCGCGGCGGAAGACCTCTTGCATGTGCTTGCGGTCCATGTCGTGGGTACGGGCGACGAAGCTGGCCTCGGCGCCGAGCGCGAGCGCCAGCGGGTTGAACGGGTGGTCGAGCGAGCCGAACGGCGAGCTCTTCGTGACCTTCCCGATCTCGCTCGTCGGCGAGTACTGGCCCTTGGTCAGACCGTAGATCTGGTTGTTGAAGAGCAGGATCGTGAAGTTCACGTTCCGGCGCAGCGCGTGGATCAGGTGGTTGCCGCCGATGGAGAGCCCGTCGCCGTCGCCGGTGACGACCCACACGTCGAGATCCGGGCGCGCGACCGCGATGCCGGTCGCGACCGCCGGCGCGCGGCCGTGGATGCTGTGCACCCCGTAGGTGTTCATGTAATAGGGGAACCGGCTCGAGCAGCCGATGCCGCTCACGAACACCTGGTTCTCCGGCCGCCCGCCCAGCTCGGGCATGAGGAGCTGCAGCGCGGTGAGCACCGAGTAGTCCCCGCAACCGGGACACCACCGGACCTCCTGGTCCGACGAGAAGTCCTTGCGGGTCAGGGCGACCGGGTCAGCCATCGATCATCTCCAAGATCTTCGTCTCGATCTCCGCGGCGCGGAACGGGAGTCCCTGCACCTTGCTCAGGCTCTGCGCGTCGACGAGGTACTCGGCCCGCAGCAGGCGAGAGAGCTGGCCGAGGTTCATCTCGGGCACCAGCACCTTCGGGTACTTCGCCAGCACCTCGCCGAGGTTCCTCGGGAACGGGTTGAGGTGGATCAGCTGGGCCGACGCGACCTTCTTGTCCGCGCCGCGGACGCGCCGCACCGCGGCCTTCACCGAACCCCAGGTGCTCCCCCAGCCCACCACCAGGACCTCGGCGTCGCCCGTCTCGTCGTCCACCTCGACGAGCGGGATGTCGTTCGCGATGCGGGCGATCTTCTCGGCCCGGAGCCGGGTCATGAGCTCGTGGTTGGCCGGGTCGTAGTTGACGTTGCCGGTGCCGTCCTGCTTCTCGATGCCACCGACCCGGTGCATGAGCCCCGGGGTGCCCGGGATGGCCCACGGCCGCGCCAGCGTCTCGGGATCACGCAGGTACGGCCAGAAGTCCCACGTCCCGTCCGACTTCTCGTGGTTCAGGTCCTCGGCGAACGGCACCGAGATGTCGGCGAGCGCGTCGACGTCGGGGAACCGCCAGGGCTCGGAGCCGTTGGCCAGGTACCCGTCGGTGAGGACGATGACGGGCGTGCGGTACTTCAGCGCCAGGCGCACCCCCTCGAACGCGGCGTTGAAGCAGTCGCTCGGCGATTTGGCGGCGACGATCGGCAACGGGGCCTCTCCATGGCGGCCGTACATCGCGAGCATCAGGTCGGCCTGCTCGGTCTTCGTCGGCAGACCGGTCGAGGGGCCGCCGCGCTGCACGTCGATCAGCACGAGTGGAAGCTCCAGGCTGATCGCGAGCCCGAGCGACTCGGCCTTGAGATCCACACCCGGCCCGCTCGTCGCGGTGACGCCGAGCTGACCGGCGAACGCGCCGCCGATCGCGACGCCGACTGCCGCGATCTCGTCCTCGGCCTGCATCGTGCGCACACCGAAGTTCTTGTGCTTCGACAGCTCGTGCAGGATGTCCGACGCGGGCGTGATCGGGTACGACGCGTAGAGGATCGGCAGCTTCGCCATCTGGCCCGCGGCGATCAGCCCGTAGGCGAGCGCGACGTTGCCGCTGATGTTGCGGTAGCGGCCCGGCGGCAGGTGGGCGGGCGCCACCTCGAACGGGTGGTCGAACAGCTCGGCCGTCTCCCCGAAGTTGTACCCGGCTTTGAACGCGGCGCGGTTGGCGTCGTGGATGAGCTGCTTGCTCGAGAACTTCTCGTCGATCCAAGCGAGGACCGGCTCCGTCGGGCGTGTGTACATCCAGCAGATGAGCCCGAGTGCGAAGAAGTTCTTCGAGCGCTCCGCGTCGCGCGGCTTCGCGCCCGTCTCCTTCGTGGCCTCGATCGTGATGCTCGTCATCGGCACGGGGTAGACGCGGTACGCCGCGAGCGTGCCGTCCTCGAGCGGGTTGCCGACGTAGCCGGCCTTCTCCAGGTTGCGCGGCTCGAACGCGTCCGTGTTCGCGATGATCGCCGCGCCGGGGGGAACGTCCGCGATGTTCGCCTTGAGCGCGGCCGGGTTCATGGCGACGAGCAGGTTCGGCACGTCGCCGGGCGTCACGATGTCGTAGTCCGCGATGTGGACCTGGAAGCTCGACACCCCGGCGATGGTCCCGGCCGGAGCCCGGATCTCGGCCGGATAGTCGGGCAGCGTGGCCAGGTCGTTGCCGAACGCCGCGCTCACGTCGGTGAACCGGTCGCCGACGAGCTGCATGCCGTCGCCCGAGTCGCCTGCAAACCGGATCACCACCCGATTCAGCATCTCGGGCTTACGGGTGGTGAATGCCGCTTCTGTCACTGCGCCTCACTTTGCTCCGAGCCTCGTCGCGCGGAGCGCGGTCGCACCGATGGTCATTGTGCCGGCCGATCGGTGCATCTCCCAGGGACTCGGGGTGACGGGACCGCCACCCCGGGGAGCAAGTGTAGTGGTGCGCGCCCGCGGATCAGGGACCGTGCGTGGTCGATATGCTCGCCGGGTTCTCGCTCGGCCACGATCCGCCGGGGCGCGGGTCAGAGGGGCACCGCCGTGGCGCTCGGCTACGACCAGCAGCTGTTCATCCTGGCGTTCGACCACCGAGGGTCGTCGCACCTGCGGACGCTGTTCGGGGTCACCGGCGAGCCCGGCCCGCAGGACCGGGCGCGGATCACCGATGCGAAATCGATGATCTTCGACGGATTCGCCCGCGCGCTCAGCGAGGGGGCACCGCTCGACCGGGCGGGGATGCTCGTCGACGAGGAGTTCGGCGCCGAGGCGGCCCACAAGGCCAAGGCCAATGGTTGGATCTGCGCCATGCCCGTCGAGCGCAGCGGGCTTGCGGCCTTCGAGCTCGAGCACGGGGACGATTTCGGGGCCCACATCGAGGAGTTCGACCCGGATTTCGCGAAGGTCCTGGTCCGCTACAACGTCGAGGGCCGCGCCGCCGACAACGAGCGCTCGCGGGCGAACCTGCTGCGCCTCTCCGGCTGGCTCGAGGAGACGGGCCGCCGGCTCCTCTGCGAGCTGATCGTCCCGGCCGAGCCGGCGCAGCTCAAATCGCTGGGCGGAGACACCCACCGCTACGACCTGGAGCTCCGGCCCGGCCTGATGCGGCGCGGCATCGCCGAGCTGCAGGACACGGGGATCGAGCCCGACGTGTGGAAGCTGGAGGGCATCGACCGCCGCGAGGACTGCGAGCTGGTCGCCGAGCAGGCCCGAGCCGGCGGGCGCGACCGGGTCGGCTGCGTGGTGCTCGGCCGCGGTGCCGATGCCGGGCGGGTCGAGCACTGGTTGCGCACCTGTGCCGGCGTCGACGGCTACCTCGGGTTCGCGATCGGCCGGACGCTCTGGCGGGACCAGCTCCAGGGCTACCTCGCCGGCTCGCTCTCCCGCACCGACGCGGCGCGCCGGATCGCGGCGAATTACTGCCGTGCGATCGCCGTGTACAGCGGCGCGGCGTAGGCAAGCGTCGCACCTTGGCCTCCAGTGACGGCGCGCTGAAGCGGGAGCTGTGGTACCAGCTGGAGATCTTCGCGTTGTGTGGCTTCGCGTTCGCGCAACCGATCCTGGACGTGTTCGGGCGCCACCTCGAGGCATTCGTCTTCCGGGGCGCGGGTCGAGCGGAGATCGTGCTCTTCGCCTTCGCGGTGACCTTCGGGCCGTGGCTCGCGATCGGCATCGGCGCCGCGCTCACCCGGCTGGCGGGCGCGACGATCCGGCGGTGGGTGCAGCTCGTGGTGCTGGCCGGGCTGGCCGGGCTCGTCGCCGTCCATGTCGTCAAGCAGACGACCGATCTGCGGGGGACGGTGCTCGCCGCCGCCGCCGCGATCGGGATCGGCTTCTCGGTCGCGTACGAGCGCTTCCGCCAGGTCGGGCTCTGGGCCCGGTACGCCAGCGTGGCCCCGGTGGTCTTCCTCGTCCTCTTCCTCGTGGTGTCGCCCACTGCGAGCCTGGTCTTCCCGAGCGAGGCGCGCGCCGCCAACATCGAGGGCTCGAAGTTGCCGCGCCACATCGTGTTCGTCCTCTTCGACGAGTTTCCCACCGAGTCGATCGTCGGGCAGGACGCGCAGATCGACGCGACGCGCTTCCCGAACCTGGCCAAGCTCGCGTCGGGTTCGACCTGGTACCGCAACTACACCTCGGTGAGCGGCTCGACGCAGTTCGCGGTGCCCTCGCTGCTGTCCGGGGGCTACCCGAAGAACGAGCTGGCGACCGCGGCGAACTACCCGCACAACCTGTTCACGCTGCTCGGCAGTGGCTACGAGGTGCACGCCGGTGAAGTGATCACGGCGCTGTGCCCGCAGTCCGTCTGCCAGCAGCGGTCCGCCGGCACCCCGGCACTACGCAACCTGACCAAGGACGCGCTCGACATCTACCGCCAGCAGGTCTCGCTCTCGGACTCGCACCAGCAGGTCGAGGCCGGCTTCGTCGAGGAGACCCAGACCGACGAGCAGATCGCCCAGTCGGGCGGCAAGGCGAAGAACGCGTTCGACGTGTTGTCGGAGAACGCCTCCAGCTCACCGGCCCGGATGGACGAGTTCCTCAACGGCATCAGGACCGACCGCCCGACGCTCGAGTTCGTCCACCTGCTGCTCCCCCACCAGCCGTGGCACTTCTACCCGTCCGGCCTGCAGTACCCGCACCCGGGCCAGGACCCAGGGCTCCACGTCTTCATCACCGGAAGCTGGGGCGACGAGGCCCGCCCCGCCGAGCTCGGGCGCCAACGCCATCTCCTCCAGGCCCAGTACGTCGACGGGCTGGTGGGCCAAGTGGTCGCCGACCTGAAGCAGCGCGGGATCTACGACGACTCACTCCTGGTCGTGACCGCGGATCACGGCGCCGCGTTCACTCCGGGCGAGGAGCTGCGGCCCGGCATCGCGAGCGACCAATTCCCCGCGAAGACCTACGACCAGATCATGTGGGCGCCGCTCCTGATCAAGGCACCCAACCAGCACCAGGGGGTGGTGAGCGACGTGAACATGGAATCCATCGACCTGCTGCCCACCATCGCCGACATGGTCGGGGTCCGTCTGCCCTGGAAGGTCGACGGGATCCCGGTCTCCAAGCCGCGTCACACCAGCCAGAAGGTCTTCGTCACCTCCAAGACGGTCGCGTTCAAGAGCATCTCGCTCGGCAGGCACTACACAGTCGACGGACGAACGGGCTTCCAGCAGATGCTCGCCGGCAACGAGGGGGGCTTCGCGCCGTCCGGCGACGCCAAGTGGGCGTTCTACAAGGTCGGTCCGTACGCGAGCATCGTCGGGCGCCGCGTCGATGGGCTGACCGTGGGCTCCGCTTCGCCGCTCGACGTCAAGGTGCAGAACGCGGACGCGTTCGCGAACGTCGATCCCGGGTCCGGGACCGTGCCCGGGCTGCTGCTCGCGAACCCCGAGTCCGACGCCACGGTCGCGGTGGCCGTCAACGGCACGATCGCCGGGGTCTCCGCGACGTTCAAGGGCCAGAACCAGGAGCGCCTGCTCGGCGTGATCATTCCCGACTTCCTGTTCACCAAGGGGAAGAACGACGTCCGGCTGTTCTCCGTCGAGAAGAACGGCGCTACCGCCGTGCTCCACCCGCTGGCCGGCTAGATCACGCTCGGCCGGTCGCCGGCTCCTCATTCAGGTCATCAGCGCCTCCAGGGCAGCCTCGACCCGCCGCATCGCCCCGTCGAGCTGGCGCCGCTGCCCGGCCCGCCCGATGAACGCCGCCTCGACGTCCACCCGGGTCGCGCTCGATCCGGTGGCAGTCCGAAAGAAGCGGCGCCGGACTCCGCCGACGATCACGACCTCCGTGCCGGGCGCGAGGTCCTCCACCCAGGCGGCCGGCTCCCAGACGGTCACCGGGACCGAGGTCGCCCGGCCGTCCGAGCCCCGGGACCGGATCGCGAGCGCAGCCAGGCGCCGGCCCGACTCCAGCTCGCGCAGCTCCGGCGCGGCGGTGACCTCACCGAGCACCACCACCAGGTTGACCCGGCCCGCGTCGGCGCCTTCGGACTCGTGCGCTTCCGCCGCGGCGCAAGCGCGGCCGCGCTTCTTTCCCGTGTTGGCTCCCATTGCACTTCCTCCATGAGCGTGCGCGCAGAGCGCGTGCGAAGTCAGGGGGAAGTGGCATCGCACCGGAGCACCGTGCGACCTGCGAGCGCGAACCTAGCGGGAGGGTGGGACAAGAGCTCCGTGCGCCGGGTCAACCGCGGCGCCGGGTCAACCGCGCCGGTTCAGGCGGGCCATGACCTGGGTGTAGTGGTAGCACTCGGGCGTGTTGAACGGGATCTCGGTCATCTCGCCGGAGAACACGGGACCGATCGGACCGCCGATGTCGTTGCGGCCCACCGTGACGTCGCGAACCGCGGAGACGACTCCCGGAGAGTCCGGGATGTACTGGAAGACCCGCAACCCGTCGAGGCGCACGGAGATCTGCGGCACCAACGGGTCGATCTGGATGTCCAGCCGGTGGGGCTTTGCCGTGTCGATCGCGACCGCCCTTCCTCGGCGGAGACCACCGTGGCCCTGGATCAACGCACCGAACAGGTACTTGCCCTCCCCGACGTACCCGACGTAGACGGACTGGCCCGATCCACGCCGGCCGCTGACCACCAGTGGCTGCAGCCCCCGCGCGGGCTGGGCGGGAAAGGTGACGCGCTCACGGAACCAGCCCGTCTTCGCGGTGAGCTCGAGGGCACGCCACTCCGAGCCGCTCGAGCGGAACAGGCCGTCGCAGTGGCCGATGATCAACGCCGAGCCGAGATCACCGGTCCTGGTCGGGAACGTGTCGCGTTGGATGATCGACTGGTCCCAACCCTTCTGCCACACGATGGTGAGACCGGTCGAGATCCAGATGGACAACGCGGCGAGCACCGCGGCGCCGCCCCACGCGACCTTGACCCAGGTGGCGCGCGGGCGTGCCCGTGTCCACGAGATGAGCAGGTACAGGCCGGCGAGTCCGAGCAACACGAGCAACGGCACGAAGTCCGCGAGGTAGCGCTGCGCGATGAAGCCGAACGCGACCGTCACCACGCATGCGGCGGCTGCACCGAGCACCGGGGCCCGCATTGGCGCGAGGTTCCGGACGCGCGTCCGCGCCCCCCAGGCGACACCGACCAGACCGACGAGTCCGAGGATCGTGAGCAACGGCATCGAGGTCGTCGCGCTGGACGCGGGCATGACCTGGTCGAAGCGGACGGACCCGATGATCGTCGCGGGGTCTGGGAACGTCACCCACGGGAAGCTGCCGGTGAGCTGGAGCGAGTCCGGGCGGAAGTACTGGAACACCGTGGTCGGCACGAACTGCAGACCGACGAGACTGCCGCCGTTGCGGTTGAGCACGCCGCGATGCGTGTCGCTGAAGATCGCCGCGAGCTGGCGGTCGAACGGGAGGGAGAACGGAGTCCCGAACTTCAACATGTTCAGGCCGATGTACGCGGCCGCCGGGATGAGGACCGCGACGAGCAGTGGAACGGCGAGCCGGCGCAGGCCACGGCCGTCGGCGATCCCGAACACGCCTCGCCCGCGGCCGAGCAGCGCGACGAGGAGCAGCAGGCCCAACGCGATGAGCGGGCCGGCCCCGAGCGCGGCCCGCGAATAGAGCGCGAGCAGGGTCAGCAAGGACGCGAACACCAGATAGCGCGCGCGGAGCGTGGCCGTGTAGGCGATCACCTGCTCGAACGCACCGATCGCCCATGCGACCCCCCAGAACAACGCCTCCTGGAAGACGACCAGCGAGCCGGCGAGGTACATCAGCACCGACCCGGTGCCCACGACGAAGACGAACGCCCCGACCGTCCCCGCCTCGAGGAGGGAGACCGGGGCATCCCCCATGGTCATCGAGCGCACCCGCCAGGCGAGGCGGACCGTGAACGTCAGCGCCACGATGTAGGCCAGGAGCATCGACACCTGGGTGAGGCGGTTGTCGAACGAGCTCGTCAGCGCGGCGACGGGCATCCGCAGCACCGCCGGCCAGGGGCCGAAGTACATGTAGGTCCCGTCGTCCATGTGGAAGCCCTCGATCCCCATGATGTGGGAAGGGACCTGCCAGTGGCCCTGGAGCAGGCTGTGGGCCTGCGCGTCGTAGAACTGACCGAGCTGGCCGCTCAGATCGGTCGGTGGCTCCCCCAGGTGGAACAGGGTGGGATGCCCGTCGAGCAGAACGAGCAGGAAGGCCAGGATCGCCAAGCCCGCCGCGATCGCGCCCGCGATGAAGAACCGCCGGCGATCCTCGCGACGCGCGCCTGACTCGAAACCCACCCCCCTCACCGAACGTGAGAGTAGTCGCCCGTCCGGTGGTCACCGGGTCGCCCGGGACGCGCTGACGGAGCCTGGCAGAATGGATGGATGTCACGCCGCGTGAGCATGCCCCACGTGCCCGCGCTCGACGGGCTGCGCGGCCTGGCCGTCGCCGGGGTGCTGCTCTTCCATGGCGGTCATCTCACCGGCGGTTACCTGGGCGTGGACCTGTTCTTCGTGCTCTCCGGGTTCCTCATCACGTCCCTGCTCCTCGCCGAATCCGCCTCGAACGGCAACATCGCGCTCGGCGGCTTCTGGGCCCGCCGGGCCCGCCGCCTGCTGCCGGCGCTCGGGGGCCTGCTCGTCGGGGTCGCGCTCTACTGCCTGGTGTTCGCCAAGCCGGACGAGCTCGCCCGGATCCGCGGGGACGCGTTCGCGACGATCGGGTACGTCGCGAACTGGCGGGGAGTCTTCAGCGGCCAGGACTACTGGGCGCTGTTCCAGTCGCCGTCGCCGCTCGAGCACACCTGGAGCCTGGCGATCGAGGAGCAGTTCTACCTGGTGTGGCCGCTCATCTTCGTGGGGCTGCTGGCGTGGTGGAAGGCGCAGGCCCCGAAGGCGGTGCTGGTGACGTCGCTGCTGCTCGCGGGCGTCTCGACGATCCTGATGTTCGCGCTGTACGACCCCAACAACGTCAACCGGGCGTACTACGGCACCGACACCCGCGCCACCGGGATCCTCCTCGGCGCCGCGCTCGCCGCCTGGCTCGTCGTGTGGGGTCCCGTGCGGACCCGCGCCGCGCGCGTCGCGGTCGAGCTCGTCGGGTTCGCCGGCATCGGCGTGCTGGCCGTCGCGTGGACGCAGCTCGACGGCCAGAGCTCCCGGCTCTACCGCGGGGGTTTCGTCGTCTGCGGCCTCGCCGCGATCGCGGTCATCGCGGCCGCGGCGCATCCCAGGGCCGGCGTGATCTCACGCGTGTTCTCGTTCCGCCCCCTCTGCCTGCTCGGGCTCATCAGCTACGGCGTCTATCTCTGGCACTGGCCGGTCGACATCGTGTTCGATTCGGCGCGCACGGGGGTCGACGGCTGGGCGTTGTTCGCGATCCAGTGCGCCGTGACGCTGGCCATCGCCGTCCCCTCCTACCTCTACCTCGAGATGCCCATCCGCCGCGGTGCGCTGTCGATGCGACAGTGGCGCGTCGTCACCCCGGCGGTCGCGGTCGTGCTCGTGCTCGTGATCATCGGCGCCACCGCGCAGGCGGAGCCGTCCCGGCTCGCCGCCGCCAGCTCGCGGGCGAACGTCGGGACCGGCGCCCGCGTGCTCATCGTCGGCGACTCCGTGCCGCACACGATCGTCCCCGGGCTCCAGGCGGAGGGGTTCGACGCCATCGACGGTGGCATCAGCGGGTGCCGGCTCCTGCGGGGCGAGATCCGCTACCGGGTGGTGACACGCGACTGCCAGTGGCAGATCAAGTGGCGGCACCAGCTCAGCCAGGACCACCCGCAGATCGTCCTGCTCTCGCTCCCCGGCTGGGACCTCTTCGACCTCCGGCCCTACGGCGCGAAGGCAGACGTCGTGCCGGGGACGCGCGCCTGGACCCGCTTGTACGAAGCGCGCCTCGTCAAGGCCATCGACCTGCTCGGCTCCCAAGGCGCACGGGTCGTCGTGCCGACCATGCCGTGCTACGGCGTCCTGCCGGGCAACCCGCTCTACATCGCCAACTCCGGCATGAACCCGACCCGGGTGAACGAGCTCAACAAGGTGCTGGCGGACGTCGCGGCCAAGCATCCCGAGAAGTTCACGATGCCGGACCTCCACCACTTCCTCTGCCCGCAGGGTCGCTACGAGCGGGACCAGGACGGTGTGCAGTACGTCCGTCCGGACGGTGTGCACTTCTCACCGGCCGGATCGAAGCTCCTCGGCAAGTGGCTCGCACCCCAGCTCGAGGCACCCGCGACCAACTAGCCGGCCGCGGCGCTACTTGGCCGGGAAGACGGGCACGAGCTGCGGCGCGCTGGGGCTCCCGTGGATCAGGTAGAGGCGCACCTCGTTGCGGCCGGCCGAGAACAACTGCGGCGGGACGACGGTCCAGAACGACAACGGGCCGGGCGCGGCCGGATCGGCGTAGGTACCCGAGAAGCCCGCGATGACGCCGTTGACCGAGATGGCCAGCGGCGTATCGGGATCGGTGCCCGAGACCGTCCCCTGCACGTACGCCCACGGCACGCGCTTGTTCGTCGGCTTCACGTGGAGGAATCGCCCGGCGTTGTCGATCGTGCCGGTCGGCGCTACGGCCGCGGGGCGCTCGAGCGGCTGGGCGGGTTGACCGAGGAGGTCCGCGTACGGGCCGATCTTGTAGAGCTTGAGCGCCGGGTCGCCGGACGCGTCCGACGCCTGGCCCCGCATGGCGGCCGCGAACCCGTCGGGGCCGTCGAGGGTGAGGAACTTCTGGCCCGACGGTGGCTTCATCGGGCTGAACTCCCACTCGAAGACCTTGACCGGCTGGCTCGGAGGGATCGGCTTCAGCAGGCTGTGCCCGTCGACCTTCCACGGCATCTTGATGTCGAGGTGGTCGGCGATTGTCGGCAGGATGTCGATGGTGCGCGAAGGCTTGTTGTCGACGACGCCGCGGGCCTGCCCCGGCGCCTTGATGAACAACGGCGCCCAGACGATCTGCGGATAGTTCTTCTGGGATACGCCGCGTATGGGGTTGCCCTGCGTGAACGCGACGCCGTGGTCGGCTGTCACGATGAACAGCGTCTTGTCGTACGCCCCGATCTTCTTCAGCTTCTTCACGATCTGGCCGAGCAGGCGGTCCGTCGCCCCCACTTGCAGCAGGTGACGCTCGCGCCCGAGCAACGCGGTCCAGTCGGTCGCCCACTTGTAGGTGACGAGGCCCCGCGCCGCGCTCCCCTGGCCGTAGTCCTGGCCCGTCGGGAGGTAGTGCCAGGCCTCGTGCGGGATGAGCACGTGGAGCAGGTCGAGCTCGGGCTTGTTCGTCGGCTGCAACGACTGCACGAAGCGGCGGCCGGTGCGCAACGAGTTCCGGTCACCGAGGACGTCGCCGCCCGAGAACGTGATGGTGTCGGGCTGACGCACGGGTGACGCGAAGTCGCGCCACAACGTGTAGGTGTCGTACACCAGGCCCCGGAACCCGTGATGCTCCCGCGCGGCGGCACGCTGGTTCGGTCCGCAGAGGCTCGCCGGGCAGAGCCGCGTCACGCTCTCGTGCACGTTCATCTTGTACGTCTTGCCGAGCAGCGTGAAGATGTTCTCGGGCTTGGTCGCGGCAACCTGGATCGCGTTGGGGTCGCTCGGAAAGTCCCCGGTGAGGATGGCCGGTACCGCGGCTTCGGTGTACGGCGCGACCGTGGTCTCGTTGCGGTACCAGGTCGCGTTCCCGGCGAGCTCGGCGAAGTTCGGGTAGAGGCTCGCGTCGATGTGGCCGCTGCCGTCCAGCAGCGACTCGATCGAGAACTCGTCGAACACGACCTCCACGACCCGGTCCGGCTTTCCCACCTTGACGTTCGCCGACCCGGGGTCGGCATCGAAGACGGCCGTCGTGACCGGCGAGAAGAACAGGAACACGATCGCGAAGATCACCGGCGCGATCGACAGGTACCGCAGCCAGAGCCGGACGACCTCGAACTGCAACACCAGCCAACCGCCGCCCACGGCGAGAGGGATCGCCAGCACGACGAGCAGCACGGAGCTGAGATCCGTCTGCTTCTTGAGCACCTCGACCGCGATCGTGCCGATCACCGCCGCGCAGAACAGTGCGTGCACGTAGCGCCGCAGCATCGGGATGAGCAGCCCGCACACGACTTCGAGGACCCACAAGATCAGGGGCGGCAGGAAGACGAACACGAGCGCCAGCCCGATGACCTCGATCTTCGTCGAGCTGCGGTTGACGAAGATGCTCGCGTTCTTCTTGAGGATGTCGAACGTCGGTTGCGCGACGGCGACGCCAGTCAGCGCGACGAGCTCGAGGAAGGCCCGCAGCTCGCGACGCCAGGGGCCGAAACGGCCTGGAGGTGGATTCGGAGTGGAGTCGACTACCGGTTCGGTCATCCGCGCGGGGTGCACAAGTACAACGTGCGACTCCCGCTCGGGAGTGCCTCGCGACGCTCGATCGTGAAGTGCTCACCGAGTAGCTCTTCGAACTTCTCGATGCGGTAGTCGGGGAACATCCCCGCCGGCTTGTTCCCGAGCAGGCGCTCCGCCATCGGGTCGTGCGGCTCGACGAACTCGACGATGAGTCGAGCCCCGAACGACGCGAGCCACGACACCACCTCGGCCAACGGCACGTTCGCGGCGATCGCGAGGTGATGGACGAGAGCCAGAGCGAGCACGAGATCGGGATCGCCGCGGTCCGTGAACGCGCGGCGCTCCTGGCCCCGCCAGCCCCGGGCCGGCGAAGGGTCGACGAGGTTCATCACCAGCGGAAGGATGTTCTCCGCCCTGTCGTCACGCAGCGACCGGTACAGCACATCCACCGTGACGTCGTCGGAGTCCACCGCCACGACGTACGCACCTTGCTCGGCGACGATTCGGGAGTACACCCCGTCGTTGCAGCCGAGGTCCCAAGCCAGGTTGATCTCGGCGCCGTCCAACGCAGCGCGCAGGAAGCGCTCCTTGGCCACGCGGTCCTCGTCGCTGTAGGAGCACGTGTCCCGGTACGCCTTCCAGCCGGAATCGGCGCGCTTCGAGCGCAGCTTGCGGACGAGCTTCAGGAGCTTCGACACGGTTGCCTTCGTGAGCTCCTTTCCGAAGCCCGACTGCGTGAGGTCGTCCTTGATCTTCTGGCCGCCCTGCGTGACGCGACTCTCGGCGACGCTGTGCAGGTACACGTGGCGGAACACGCCCTTCTTGAACTTCTTCCGGCCCGAGAAGATGCGCCGCATCTCCGTCGGGTCCAGGCCGTCGAGATGACCCATCAAGATCCGCTGGAACGACACCCCGAGATGCGCCTCGAGCAGGAGCGGGTACAGGAACGTCTGGCAGAACTGCCGGTACCCGATCCACGGTCCGCCGCGCGCGCCTTCGAAGGAGCCGATGTCGATGAAGACGGGCGAGATGCCCCGCCACTGCATGTTGAAGGCGTAGCCGTCCTTCATGCTGACGTCTTCTTCGAGCGCAGCGAGCAGGATCTCCAGGTGGAGCACCGCCGCGTCGCGCAGCATCTCGAACGTCCACTCGTACGGATACGAGATGTACGGGATGCGTTCGTGCTCGAGGATCGCCGCGTACGACCCCGCGCCGTCCGGGACGGTCGACGCGTCGACCTCTTCGGTGCGCACGGCCTTGCCGTTGGCGACGAGGTCGGGAAAGAACCTCGTCCCGGCGAGCTGCGCCCAGTCCTTGGCCGCCGTCTCGTCGAGGCCGCGGAAGACCCGGTTGTCCGCGTAGAAGACCCGCGTCGCGGGATCGCGGAACGACCCAGGCTCCGAGTGCAGCTCGGTCACTGGGTTCGGGCGATCGGCAATCGGGTCGGGCGGGAAGGCCCTAGGCGTCGTCGCCGGCCGCGACGGGCGTCGGGTCGGCCGATGCCTGCAGCGGGGTGCTCGTCATGCCGCTGTCCGCCTCGGCCTTCGACGCCGCCACTGCTTCCTTGGCCGCGCGGCGCTTTTTCGGGGAGAAGAAGCCGATGGTCCGACTCCACCCCATCTTGAACACCACCGCGATGCCCGCAAAGCCTGCCGCGATTGCCGAAGCAATCAAGCTTCCCGAGTTCGCATCGAGATACGCGATCACGTGCCCTCCACCCCCCGTTTGCAGACACCCGCCCCCGCGGCCGTCCCGCTGAGGGGGGCAAGAGTACCAAACCACGGAGCGTGTACAAGCCGCCCCTCAAGGATGAGTCGCCCGACTCATCCGGTCCTCGTCGACCGGTCGGGCCTGCGGTCCTTCGACGGGTGCATCCACCGGTGCGGGAGCCGCCCGCCGGACCAGGCCGAGTCCCGCGTCGAGCGCGACGCCGGCCAACACGATGAGAGCGACCTCCGCCGGTATCCGGAACCGGACCGCTCCGTACGCGCTCGCGGCGATGAAGGTCACCATCACCAGCTGCGCGACGAGCGGGATGAGCGTGACCCGGCGCCGGTACAGGACCACGCCTCCGATCGCCGCGACCCCGAGCACCGCCCAGTAGAAGTAGAGCGCCGGCCGCACGAGGTGGGGAGGGCGGCCCTCGACCGTGGAGAGCCGGGCGTTCTGGATCGGGTGGTAGACGTCCCAGACCCGACCGATGCGGGCCACCATGACCCGTGGGATGTCCCCCTTGTGGCTGAAGATGAAGTCCGTGGCGTGGCGACGATCGTCCTTCGCGTCGAGCGACTCCTCGATCTTCATGCCCGGGATCCCGCCGCCGCAGGTGATCGAGTAGTAGCCGACGAGGGGGCCGTCGTAGGTGGCCGGGCAGTTCGCGACCCGGAGCACCGCATCGCTGTTCGACGAGAGGAAGAACGGCTGCTCGAACGTGGTCAGGTTCCGGACGACCCAGGGCGAGATGACGACGACCACACCGACCGCGCCAAGCGCGAGAAGCCCGACCCGACGACGCGTCGCGAGGCCCTTCGTCATGAGGACGAGCGGGACGACGAGGAACAGCGAGAGGAAGATCGCTTCGCCGCGGCACAGCGCCGCGAGTCCGATCGCGCCGCCGAGCAGCACGATGCGACCCCACGTGGGCCGGGCGCGGAACCGGTACGCCGCGAGGATCACCAAGCCGGTCAGCAGCGCGAACAGCCCCTCCGAGAGCATGAGGCCGTCGATGATCCAGAAGTCCGGGTAGGCGGCTGCGATGACCGCGGCGAGAACCCCGGCCCGGGCACCACCGACCCGACGCCCGACGAGGCCGATGACCAGCACCGCCCCGGTCCCGAGCAGGCACGAGGTGAGCTTGTGCGCGAGATAGGTCGTGCCGCCGAAGAACGAGGGGACCGAGAGCACGAGCGGGTAGAGCGGAGGGTGCACCGCGGCCGGGCGATACGTGCGGAACTTCCCGAACCACCAGATCCACGGGTTCGAGAACCCATGACCGTCCGCGATGAGGTTGGCCTGCTGGTGGAAGTAGAAGCCGTCGCCGAGCCCGGGGTTCTTCGTGGCCAGCTGCGTGACGTAGAGCACGCGCCAGGCGAGCGCGGCGAGAACGACGACCGCGAGCAGCAACCAGAAGTACCGCTCGAACCAGTTGCGTTGTGCCCCCGTCCCGGTCACGAGTGGTCGGCCCCCACCTTCGGCCGGGGCGCGCGACGGCGTTGCGAGATCCGGATGAGGGGACGCTCGAGCACGTAGTAGCTGATCGTGGCGGTCGCGAGCGTGAAGCCGAGGATGACCAGGAACCAGACGTACAGGTTGTGGGGCAGGACCCCGTCACGCGACCAGATGTCGACCTGCTTCACGTAGATGATGTGCCACAGGTAGATCCCGTACGAGATGGTGCCGAGGAAGACCATCACCCGCGACGTGAGGAACGCCCGTAAGCCACCGCGTTCCTGCGGGCCGAACACCGCGGGAAAGATGAGGAAGAACGCGACGAGCCCGCAGAACACGGTGAGCCCGAGCGTCTGGATGTGCTCGGTCTCGAGGTAGATGTCGATCGGCATGTTCAGCTGGACCATGACCCAGTACGACTCGAGTGCGAGGAGCCAGCACGCCCACGGGTGCGCGCCGAGCGTGTGCACGATGCGGGGCAGGCGCCCGCCGCGAGCCGCCCACGCCGAAGCCACCGCGAGCAGCATGCCGAGCGCGAACCAGTCGAGGAAGCCGATCAGCCACCAGTTGATCCGGGACGGCGCCAACCAGTCCCCACGATGCGCGACCGAGGATCCGAGGATGTCGGATGCATAGACGCGGCAGATGATCGCGACGACATACATCGCTGCGAGCCCGATGAGCTGCGTGCGGAGCTTCTGGCCGAGCGTCGCCGTGCGCCCGGCCAGGCCGCGCAGCGCCATCGCGATGAACGGGAGCGCGACGTAGAAGCTGACTTCGACCACCAGGGTCCAGGCCACGCCGATGCCGTAGAACTCGTACCCCGCGCGGTAGTTCTGCAACAGGCCGAACGCGGTGAGCCCGTCGAGGAACGTCGGGATGTTCTGCAGCTGGAAGACGAGGAACAGCGCCGCAGCGGCGACCCAGTACGCGGGGAAGATCCGGAAGAAGCGCCGCTTCCAGAACGGGAGCAGCTCCGGCACCGGGCGCCCCTCGAAGTGTGCGAGCACGTACGGGCGATAGAGCAGGAAGCCCGAGATGAGGAAGAAGACGCACACCCCGAAGCTGCCGAGGCGCGAGATCCAGTCGGCGGCGACACCCGTGTACCACGACGGCGAGAACTCGGTGATCGTGTGGTAGGCCACGACCGACAACGCAGCCAGCGCGCGCAGGCCGTCGAAGCACGGGTAGCGCGCGGGCGCGGCGCGCGCCGGCAATGCGGGCACGTCGACGTCGCCGCGCGCGGCGCCGTCGACGTTCGCGGCGGACACCCCCGTCTCCGCGGTCACGGCGACACCACGGGCGATCCGGCCGCCGCGACGAAGTCGTCCCAGCGCGCGCGGCGAATCTCGGTGCGGTCACCGGCCCGGATCGTCAGCCCGGCGCGCGGGGCCGAGAGGAACTTCGAGTCCACGATCGTGCGGGCCAGCCGGCCGTTGACCATGAACCGCAACGTGCTCCCCTCCAGCTCGACCTTGATCGTCGTACCCGATGTGACCGGCACGGCCCCGAGATTGCCCACGACCTGCTCGTTGCCCCCCACCACTTTGACCACATTCCAGGTGCCGAATCTCGGCACCGCCTCCACCCGCCAGCAATTCGCCACGCCCTGGCAGCGAAATGCCAGTCCCATCCCGGGCGAGATCACCGCGGCGCGCACCTCCACCGACCGCACCCCGCTCCCCACGACCACCAGGGCGACGCTCGGGCCCTTCGGCGCCGGTTGCACGACCGCAGCCTGCCCGAGGCGCAGTCCCCATTGCCCGCGCACGGCCCGCCACTGCCCGCCCGACTCCGTTCGGCCCAGGCCCTGCGCACCCCCGGTCCGGTCGAACCCGTCCGTGGCGCCCTGCGGCGCGCCGGCCGGCTGGGTGCGCGGCACCTTCGCCGAGCGCTTCGGATGGATGCCGTTGGTCACCACCGAGAAGACGATCCCGATGACGAGGAAGCTCACGGCGATCACGAGGACCGGCCGGAGGTCGCGCACTCGCCGCGTCTCCGGTGTCTTCCCGGCTTCCCCCGTCGCCGGCACGTTCCCCCCCACAGGTCCTGTCCGGTCTCAGCCCAGGCCGGCGAGTCGCTCGGCGACATCGGCGAACGACGGGTCGTGTCGCCCGATGCGTTCGAACAGCGCGCGGGCCCGGGGCAGGTTACCGGCGCGCTCCTGGAGGTCGGCGAGCGCGTACCAGAGCCGGAGGTGATGCTCCTTGACGTTCTTCACGTCGTTCGCCCGCCGCTCGAGCAGCGTCACCGCCTCCTTGACCCGGCCGCGGTCGGCGAGGCTGCCGGCGAGCACGATCCGGCCCTCGGTCACGACCTCCGCCGCCGGCGAGGTCTCGCCCAGCTCGGCCCACAGCGCTTCGATCCGCTTCCACCTGCGTAGCGCCCGGTAGCAGTCCATCAGGACGGGGTGCTGATCGACCGCGCCGCACAGCGCGACGTACTCCTCGAGCTCCTCCGCGGCCTGGTCGAAGCGGCCGGCGCGGTACAGCGCGAGCCCGAGCTGCTCGTGGACGCTCGCGGACTGCGCGAGCGCGGCCCGCAACGGCCGGAGCAGCCGGATCGCGTCCCGCTCCCGGTCGGCCGCCAGAGCGTCGGCGGCTTTGACCAGCTGGCCGTAGAGCTTCGCCCCGCGCGGGCCGCCGAGGCGGAGGAACTCGTCGCGGACGGCTCCGGGCGCGGGGCCCCGAGCCCGGCGCGCCGCCGGTGCTCTCGTCGGCACCGCCCGGGTGCGCTTCCGTGGGGCCTTCGCCGTGGAGCGGGCCGCGGCAGGCGGGCTTCCGGGGCGGCCGCGCACCAACCGGAGCGGTGCCGGCTCACGCGGGGGGCCGGGCTTGCGCTCGCGGGGGCCGTCGAGCTTCGAGTCCGCGACCGCTCCGGACTCCGACGTGCGGCTGCGGTCGGGCCGCCACGACGCGCCGGACGGCCGCACGTCGGCGATCCGCGGCTTGCGGTCCGCCGGGCCACCCTTGCGGGCCCGAGGTGCACCGGCCCGAGGTGCACCGGCCCGCGGAGCACCGGCCCGCGCTGCACCTGCTCGCGATCCAGCCGCTCGGGGCCCACCGGCCCGTGACCCACCGGCCCGCGCCCCGGACATCCCCTGCGCCCGTTTGGGCTTGCGGTCCGAGCTCTCGTCCCGGCGCGCGCCCGCGGGCTTCGCGCCCTGGGCGGCCGGCTTCCCACCGCGCGCCGGAGGCTTCGCCCCGCCCGCCGCGGGCTTGCCGCCTCGATCGACGGGCCTCGCGCTCCTCGCGGCCGGCTTGGCCCCGCGGGCGGCCGGCTTCCCACCGCGCACCGGAGGCTTCGCCCCACCCGCCGCGGGCTTGCCGCCTCGATCGACGGGCCTCGCGCTCCTCGCGGCCGGCTTGGCCCCGCGGGCGGCCGGCTTCCCACCGCGCACCGGAGGCTTCGCCGCCCGGGCCGCGGGCTGCCCGCCCCGGGAGGCTTTGGAACCACCGCGCGCCGCACCGCCGGACGAGGCCCGACCGGTGCTTCCGGCTCGATTCCGGCTCTCGCCGTCGCGCGCGCGTCCTTCGGCCACGTCCGTCCTTCTCTGCTGCGGGTCGCTGAGCGTACTGAACTGCGTCACCGGTCTGGAGACGCGACGAAGGGGCACCACATGGATGCCCCTTCGTTCGAGAAATCCCGGCGGCGACCTACTCTCCCAGGGGGCTGCCCCCCAAGTACCATCGGCGCGGGCGGTCTTCACTTCCGTGTTCGGAATGGGAACGGGTGTTTCCCCGCCGCAATTGCCACCGGAAACCTGAATTTCAAAACCTGAATTGATGAAAGGTCTGTCGACCTTCAAGAACTCCATAGCGAGCACGAGCAACAAAGATCCCAAGCCCTCGGCCGATTAGTACCGGTCGGCTGAACACGTCACCGTGCTTACACCTCCGGCCTATCAACCTGGTCGTCTTCCAGGGGCCTTACCCGGTTAACCCGGTGGGAGATCTCATCTCGAGGCGGGTTTCGCGCTTAGATGCTTTCAGCGCTTATCCCTTCCGCAGGTCGCCAACCAGCCGTGCTCCTGGCGGAACAACTGGCACACGAGAGCTGCGTCCGTCCCGGTCCTCTCGTACTAGGGACAGCTCCCCTCAAATCTCCTACGCCCGCACTGGATAGGGACCGAACTGTCTCGCGACGTTCTAAACCCAGCTCGCGTACCGCTTTAATGGGCGAACAGCCCAACCCTTGGGAGATGCTTCACCCCCAGGATGCGACGAGCCGACATCGAGGTGCCAAACCTTGCCGTCGATGTGGACTCTTGGGCAAGATAAGCCTGTTATCCCCGGGGTACCTTTTATCCGTTGATCGACCGCGCTTCCACATGCCACGGCCGGGTCACTAAGCCCTACTTTCGTACCTGCTCGACTTGTTGGTCTCGCAGTCAAGCTCCCTTGTGTCTTTGCACTCGACGCCTGATGGCCGACCAGGCTGAGGGAACCTTTGGGCGCCTCCGTTACTCTTTAGGAGGCGACCGCCCCAGTCAAACTGCCCACCTGACGCTGTCCCAGACCCGGATTACGGGCCCTGGTTAGAGTCCCAATACGAACAGGGTGGTATTTCAACGGCGTCTCCACCGAAGCTAACGCCCCGGCTTCCTAGACTCCCACCTATCCTACACAATCCGTACCGAAACCCAACATCAAGCTGCAGTAAAGGTCCACGGGGTCTTTCCGTCCTAGTGCGGGAAACGAGCATCTTTACTCGTCGTGCAATTTCGCCGGGTCTCTGGTTGAGACAGTAGCCAAGTCGTTACGCCATTCGTGCAGGTCGGAACTTACCCGACAAGGAATTTCGCTACCTTAGGCAT
>JBBSAM010000029.1:0-53800 GCA_038252255.1 Acidimicrobiia bacterium
CCCCGGCCCCCCTCTCCCTTCTGGTTTTGTGGTTGGGGCTCTCTTGGCCCCCCGGGGGGGCCCCCTCCCCCCCCCAAAGCGGGGTGGGGTGGGTGAAGTGGGGTCATTTTGGGCGTATTGTGAAGGTATGGCTGGGGGGCTGGGGATGGGGGTCGCGGACGCGGTCGCCGTCCGGCCGCGCTGGCGCGGCCGGCTCCACCAGGCCGCGTTCTTCCTGGCCCTCCCCGCCGGCGCCCTGCTCATCGCGTCGAGCCGCGGCGGTGAGGCGAGCGTCGCGGCCGCGTTGTTCGTCGTGTCGCTCCTGGCGCTGTTCGGCGCGAGCGCGACCTACCACGTCGGCAACTGGGCACCCGCGGTGAAGGCGCGGCTACAGCGGCTCGACCACGCGATGATCTTCGTGCTGATCGCCGGGTCGTACACGCCGATCACGCTGCTCGCACTCGACCCGACGTGGGGCATCACGTTCCTCGTCCTGGCCTGGACGATCGCGGTCGGAGGGGCGATCCTCGCGCTCTGGCACATCGACACCATCCACCGTTACGCCGCGTACATCTACATCGGCTTCGGCTGGCTCCTCGTGCTCGCACTCCCGGCCGTGCTGCGCGCGCTGACCACGACGGAGCTCGCCCTCCTGCTCGCCGGCGGGGTGCTCTACACGGTCGGCGCCATCGGCTTGTGGTTGCGACGACCGGACCCGAACCCGGCGATCTTCGGCTACCACGAGGTGTGGCACGCGATGACGCTCGTCGCCGCGGGATGCCACTACGCGTTGGTCCTCCTCCTGGTCGCGTAGAGCCACCGCCGAGAACGATCGGCTAGACCTGACCGGCGTGCGGGGCAACGACAGCGACACGGACGCCACCTCCGAGCTGCCGGAGATCTCGTTCCGGCGGATCCTCTACGACGTCGCCCAGTCCTACCGGCACCGTTTCGGACGGGTCGTCATCGCCGCGCTCCTCGTGTTCGGCGCCGCGGCCGTCGTCGGGACCGCGGTCGAACGGGGGGTGCAGTGGTCCGAAGGGAACCCGATCCTGTTCATCTTCGCGATCGCCGGCATGACCATGTCCCAGATCGGGACGACGTTCTATGCTGGGCTCCTCGACAAGGTGGTCGGCGAATTCGAGCTCGGCGAGGAACCGGAGCCGATCGGGCACGTGCTGCGCACCCTCCCCTACGGCAGCCTGATCGTCGCCGACATCCTCGTGACGGTGTTGTCGATCGTCGCGTCGTTGCTCCTGGTGGTCCCGGGGCTCATCGTCTTCACCTTGCTCGCGATCACCGGGCCGCTGATCAACATCGAGCACGTCGGCGCGTTCCGCGGGATGCGACGCTCGGCCCAGCTCGTCCGCCACCACTTCTGGTTCGTGTTCTTCTTCGTGAGCGTGCCCATCGGGATCGAGCACCAGGTGGTTCACGCGGTGCACGAATGGGTGTTCAACCACGGGTACGTCGAGGTGTTCATCGTCGAGGGGATCACCGGCATGATCGTCGGCTCGGTCGTCGGCCTCATCGAGGTGAACATCGCGTACACGCTCGTGGCCCGCGACCGGATCCAGCAGGCCGGCTGACCCGCGCGCCGGGGTCGAGGGGTGGCGGGGGCGAACGTCTGTTCGCTAGACTCGAGCCATGGCGTTCGCGCCGCACCAGACTTCCCTGCTCGGCTTCGGCGAACCGGCCGTAGCCCCGGATCCCGTCTTCACGCGGGACGTGCTCGACGCGCGCGCCTGGGTCGATCGGGCCCCGGCCTGGCTGCTCGGGAGCGACACGCTGCTCGCCGAGCTGGTCGACACGGTGGACTGGCAGCGTGGCCGCCGCTGGATGTACGACCGCATGGTCGACGACCCGCGCCTCAGCCGCTGGTACCGGCGCACCGAGCCGCCGCCCCACCCCGTCCTCACCGCCGCCCGGACGGCCCTCCAGGCCCGCTACGGCGTGCCGCTGCGCGGGCCGGCACTCAACTACTACCGGGATGGCCGCGACAGCGTGGCGCCGCACGCCGACCGCGAGCTGCGAGACCTCGACGACACCCTCGTCGCGATCCTGACGCTCGGGGCGAGGCGCCCGTTCCTGATCCGGCCGCGCGGGGGCGGCCGGTCGCGGGACCTGTCCCCCGGCCCCGGCGACCTGCTGGTGATGGGGGGCGGGACCCAGCTCGCCTGGGAGCACGCGGTGCCCAAGGTCGCGTTCGCCGGACCGCGGATCTCCGTCTCCTGGCGCTGGTCGCCGGCGATCGCGTCGACACCTGACACGCTGGGGTGATCAGCGCATTCGCCAGCCCGGGGGGACGCCCGCCATGACCGACCCGTACGACGCGTTCCCGAGCCTCACCTTCCAACGGCCGGCACCCGGGGTGCTCCACCTCGTGCTCGACGCGCCGGGCCTCAACGCGGTCGGTCCCGACATGCACCGCGAGCTCGCCGACGTGTGGCTCACCGTCGACCGGGACCCCGACGTGCGCGTCGCGATGATCTCCGGCGCCGGGAAGGCATTCTCGGCCGGCGGCAGCTTCGAGCTGATCGACGGGATCATCGGTGACTACGCCGCGCGCACCCGTGTGATGCGCGAGGCGCGTGATCTCGTCTTCAACGTGATCGACTGCTCGAAGCCCATCGTCTCGGCGATGCACGGGCCCGCGATCGGCGCGGGGCTCGTCGTCGGTCTGCTGGCTGACGTCTCGATCGCGGCGCGCTCCGCCCGGATCATCGACGGCCACACCCGCCTCGGCGTCGCGGCGGGTGACCACGCGGCGATCTGCTGGCCGATGCTCTGCGGCATGGCCAAGGCCAAGTACTACCTCCTCACGTGCCGGGCTCTCAGCGGTGAGGAAGCCGAGCGGATCGGGCTCGTGTCGCTCTGTGTCGATGACGACGCACTGCTCGACGAGGCGCTGACCGTCGCCCGGGAGCTGGCCGACGGCGCACAGGGCGCGATCCGGCTCACCAAGCACACGCTCAACCACTGGTACCGGATGCTGGGGCCGGTGTTCGACGCGTCGCTGGCGTACGAGTTCTACGGATTCGGTGGCCCGGATGCCGCGGAGGGTCTCGCCGCGCACCGGGAGAAGCGGGCGCCCCGCTTCACCGGTCCGACGAGCGAGTAGCGCGCGCCGGGATCGCCGGGTCGTCGCCGGGCGGCAGCGGGCCGGGCGTCTCGCCGGTCACCGCCTCGTCGGGACCGTCCGTCCGGGCATTCGCTCCCGCCGCCACGAGCGGGAGGTGGACCACGAACGTCGCGCCGTGGCCCGGGGTCGATTCGACCTCGACCCGGCCCCGGTGCGCGGCCACGATCGAGGCCACCACCGCCAAGCCGAGCCCGCTCCCGCCGCGCACCCGCGAGCGCGACGCGTCGACCCGGTAGAAGCGTTCGAACACCCGTGCCGCGTCTTCGGGACCGAGACCCGGCCCCTCGTCGGCCACCGCGAGCTGGGCCTCCGCGCCGTCCACCCGAACCGACACGACGGCGCGGGTGCCGGACGGCGTGTGCGTCCGCACGTTCGCGAGCAGGTTGTCCATCACCTGGCGCAGCGCCATCGGATCACCGACGACCTGGGCCGGCGTGGGGGCATCGAGCGTGATCGGCCAGTCCGGGCCCACCGCGCGTGCCGCGTCGACCGCGTCGTCGAGCACTGCGATGAGGTTCACGCGCTCGGACGCGAGCGGCCGCCCCTCGTCGAGCCGGGCCAGCAGCAGCAGATCGTCGATCAGCATCTGCATCCGGGCGGTCTCCACCCGGATGCCGCGCATGACCCGCGCGAGATCGGCGGGCCGCTCGTGGGCACCCCGCTCGAAGAGCTCCGCGTAGGCGGAGACGGCGCTGAGCGGCGTCCGCAGCTCGTGCGAAGCGTCGGCGACGAAGCGGCGGAGCTGCTCCTCCGACGCGGCCTGCCGCGCGAAGGCGTCTTCGATGTAGCCGAGCATCGTGTTGAGCGACCCACCGAGGCGCCCCACCTCCGTGCGGTCGTCCTCCGACACGCGCAAGCTCAGATCGCCGCCGGCAATGCTCGACGCGGTGGTCTCGATCGCCCGCAGCGGCTTCAGACCGATGCGCACGAGCCAGAGGCCCAATCCGATTGCCGCGAGCAACGCCGCGCCGGTGACGACGAGCGCGATCACCACGAGCTGGTGCAGCGTGCGGCTCACCTCGTCGAGAGGCAGCGCCACCATGAGCGTGCTGCCGTCGCGCAGCTGCTCGGCCCGCACGCGGAAGTCAGGTCCACCGTCGCGACGTGAGTGGACGGTGAAGTAGTGCACGTCGTCCACACCCTGGAGGCCGGAAACCTGGCTCGGCAGGCGAGGGGCCGAGGTCGTGTACTGGCCGCGGGTCGACCCGCTCAGAATCGAGTCGCCGTCGGGGGTGCGCCAGTCGACGTACGCCCCGGGCGCGGCAGCCGCGAGCGCGGCGCGGTCAGCCGCGTCCGTCCCGAATTCGCGGGGCGACTGGGTCTGCTCGTAGAGGAGGTTGGTGAGCGGCCGGTTCGCGGTGTCGAGGCTGCTGTCGATCCGATCCACCAGGAAGCTCTTCAGCGCCGTGTACGTCGCGACGTCCGCGACGAGGAGCCCTACGAGCGCGACCACGGTGACCGCGAGCAGCAGACGAGCCCGAAGCGAGAAGCGCGGCGGCCGGTGTGGCAACGACGACGCGGTCGGCGGCGCGTCCGGCCACGGCGGCACCACCGGCAGATCAACCCCCAGGTCCTCGTCCGCCACGAATCAGTCCTCGGCTTCGCGCAGCGTGTATCCGACGAGCCGTATCGTGTGGATGAGCGGAGGCCCGAGCCCGTCGAGCTTCTTGCGCAGGTAGCTCACGTAGGTCTCCACGACGTTCGGATCGCCGTCGAAGTCGTAGCTCCAGACGTGGTCGAGGATCTGCGTCTTCGACAGGACGAGCCGCGGGTTCTCCATGAAGAACCGCAACAGATTGAACTCCGTCGCCGTCAGGCGCAGCGGCTCACCGGCCCGCCAAACCTCATGGGTGTCGACGCTCATCTCGAGGTCCGCGAACTGCAGGCGGGTGCCGTCACCGTCACCAAGACCGATGGTGCGGCGAAGGATCGCGTGCACCCGGGCAATGACCTCCGCGAGCGTGAACGGCTTCGTGACGTAGTCGTCGCCGCCGGCGGTCAGCCCCTCGACCTTGTCGGCCGGGTCGTCCTTCGCGGTGAGGAAGAGCACCGGCACGCTGATCCCATCCCGACGCAGCCGGCGGGTGATGTCGATCCCATCGAGGTCCGGGAGCATCACGTCCAGGACCACCAGATCCGGCCGGAAGTCCTCGACGCGGGCGAGCGCGGCCCGCCCGTTCACCGCGGTGGCGACGTCGAAGCCCTCGTAACCGAGGGCCGTCGCCACGGCGTCGGTGATCGACGGCTCGTCGTCGACCACGAGCACCCGCGCGGCTCGGTGCGGACCGGCCGTCATCGCCGCCCAGTCCTCGCTTCCCGATGCACTGCTGGCGCTCCCCGATGCACTCGGCGCTCCTGCGAAGCTGCGGTCCCACACCATGGTCCCACGGTGGCCCACCGACCTGAGGGCCGCCTGAGTATGACTGAACCCGTACCGGCCCGACGCCGGGCCGGTACACTCCTCTGGCCCGGTGTGCGAGCGCCCGTAGCTCAGTCTGGATAGAGCGGCTGCCTTCTAAGCAGCGGGTCGGGGGTTCGAGTCCTCCCGGGCGCGCCGGCACGGTGATCCAGCAACCGTGCCGTCATGGTGGCCGTAGCTCAGTTGGCGAGAGCGCCGGGTTGTGGTCCCGGAGGTCGGGGGTTCGAAACCCCTCGGTCACCCCAAGCGTGCGCCAAGGCGCGCGCGTCCTGAGCAGCCTCGTGAGGATCAATGCAACGGAGGCGACGGGACGATCGCCCGGGATGAGGAGGCGAGCGCTGAGCCGCCGCAACCGTTGCTACCTCTGAACCTACCCAGGGATGTGGGTGTTCAACCGGGAGAGCCACTCGCGGTGGCGGGTTACCGGCGTTCGCACGCAGCCGGACTCGCTACCGCCCGGTCGCAGCCAGGGAGAGGTCGAAGCTCACGTCGGAGCTCGTCCGGTTGGTCTGGTGCACCTCGACGGCGAGGGTGTTCGAGCCGTTCACCAAGGCCGAGGTGGGGATCGTGTACGAGAAGAACTGGTTCTCCGTGGTCCCGGCGTCCGCGGCGAGCGTCGTCGAGGTGATCGTCCCCGCCGGCATGTTGCTGCGGACGATCTCGGTGCCGTTGAGGTAGACGACCGCGCCGTCGTCCCGCTTGAGCTGCAGCGTGACGGTCGACAGCGTGCTCGGGTCCACCGAGAATTGCCGGCGGAAGTATGTGGTCACGTACTTCTGGTTCGCGTTGGGGCCGAACGAGACGACCGTGGCCTCGTCGCCGTCGCCGTAACCGAGCTCCGCGGCGCCCTGCTTCCACGCCGAGTCGTTGAACGTGCCCGCCCGCCACGCGGTGCCCTGGTTCGTCCCGTTGTCGAGATACCGCCACGTCGATCCTGCGGCCACGAGGGTCGAGGTGCTGGGCACCACAGCGCCGGACGGGAGGATCGCGACTCCCTGCACGCTCGTCCGGTTCACCGTGGTGAACTCGCCTCCGAGCACCAGTGCGGTGGCCGACGCGTCGATGTCCCACACGCCGTAGAAGCTGTTGATCGGCAGGCGGTAGGTGTTCACGAGCGCACCGGTGGCGGCGTCGGCCACGAGCATGCGCACCGTGCCGTCGCCGATGGCCCCTTCGTGGAACCCGAAGTAGACGTTGCCCCCGAAGAGCTTGACCGCCTGCGTGTCACCGTCGACCTGGTAGAACCACATGCGATTGCCGCTACCGGTGTTCCAGGTGATCACCTGGTTCTCGGTGCCACCGAGTGCGGCATACACCCGGTCGCCCGTCGGCGAGATGTCGAGGTCGATCACCGGGCCGTACGACGAGTGCTGGAACACGAGCGACTGCAGCGCCCCGGTCGTACCCGAGACCGTCGCGATGTAGGGCCGCGAGACTCCACCGATCGTCGTGAAGTCTCCGCCGACGTACACCCGGGTGCCGTCGGGCGACACGACGATGCCGTGCACCGCGTCGTTCGCGTTCGGGTTGAACGCCCCGTCGACCGCGCCGCTCGTCGTCGAGACCGCCGCGATCTTGCCCCGGCTCACGCCCTTGATCGTGGTGAACGACCCACCGACGAACAGGCGCGCCTGGGACACCCGGAGCGCATACACGTGCGAGTTGGTGTTCGCGGAGAAGCCGGTGTTGACGGCGCCGCTCGAGAGATCGACCGCCGCGAGCCGACTCCGGCTCACGCCCTTGATCGTGGTGAACGATCCGCCGACGAAGAGGCGCGTACCGTCGGTCGCGAGCGACCGCACGACGTCGTTCGCATCGGCGGAGAATCCCGCGCGGACAGCGCCGGTGTGGATGTCGAAGGCCGCGAGCCTCGATCGTGCCATCGTCGGGCTCCCACCCGGGCCGCGCACCTGGGTGAAGTTGCCACCGGCGTAGACCGTGTCCCCCACGATCAGGACCGCGTACACGGGGCCGTTGGTGCTCCAACCGGCCACGGGCGTCGGCGAGAACGCCACCGGAGCGGCGCCGACGCCGGGTAGTCCCAGTGCGCCGACGGCGAGCAGTGCCGCCACCATGACGACGCCGACCCGGCCCGATCTCCGCATGACTACCCCCGTGATGCCCGACCCGACGAAGTCCACGCAGCCCGACCGAACTGCGCAGTTTTCTGACCGTATAGCGCCGTATATGCACCCGGTATGGGCCATTGGACCCAGAGGTTCAGACGCCGGCCGGCTGGCTCAGGGTGACGCGGAGCGCGTACGCGAGATCGGGTCGGGCGAACGAGTAGCCCGAGGCCTCGAGCCGCGCCGGCAGCACCCGCTGGCCCTCGAGCAGGAGGTGCTGGACCAGCTCGCTTCCGTACACGAGCTTCAGCGCCGGGACCGGGGTGGGGAGCATCGTCGGCCGCTTGAGCACGCGGCCGAGGGTCGCGGTGAGCTCCGCGTTCGTCACCGGGGTCGGGGCCGTCGCGTTCAACGCACCCGCGATCTCGGGATGCGTGAGCGCGTGGAGGATCGCCCCGATCTCGTCCTCGATCGCGATCCAGCTCATGTACTGGCGACCGGACCCGATCCGCCCGCCGAGCCCGAGGCGGAACGGGAGAACGATGCGCTTGAGCACCCCGCCCGCGGCGGCGAGCACGACCCCCGTGCGCAGATGCACGGTGCGGATGTCCGCCGATTCGGCCGCTGCGGTCGAGGCCTCCCACTGCGTGCACACGTCGGAGAGGAAATCGGGTTCGGCCGGCGGTGCGCTCGCTTCGGTCAGGACCTCCGCGCCGCGGTTGCCGTACCAACCGATCGCCGATCCGGACACGAGCACCGGCGGCGGCTTCGTGAGCCCGGCGAGCGTCTCGGCGAGCAGCGTCGTCGGCACCGTGCGACTCTCGAGCACACGGCGCTTCTGCTCGGAGGTCCAACGCTTGTCGCCGATGCCCGCACCGGCCAGGTGCACGACACCGTCGAGCCCTTCGAAGCCCCCGGCGTCGATCTCGCCCGCATTCGGGTCCCACCGGAGGGTGTCGCCGGTGGCCGATCCGCCGGGCCGCACCACCCGGATCGCCCGGTGCCCGAGACGGCGCAGCTCCACCACGAGTGCCGTCCCGATCAGCCCGCTCGATCCGGTGACCGCGATGTCCATGGCACCACCTTGCCCCTTCAGGCCCCCGATCTGCGGATCGCGCCGACTACTGTTCCCTCGCGCCGCTAGCTCAACTGGCTAGAGCAACAGACTCTTAATCTGTAGGTTCTGGGTTCGAGTCCCAGGCGGCGTACCAGGAGTTGCTCAACCCGCAACCGGACTCTTCATCTGTAGGTTCTGGGTTCGAGTCCCAGGCGGCGTACCAGGACTTGCTCAACCCGCAGCCGTTCGAACGCTGCCCGCGCTCCATCCGCGCTCCAACCGCGAACACCCGTGGCGGCGATCGCGCTCGCGCGTGGTCTCCCGCGGTGTTGGGTGATTTGCGCCGTTTCTAGCAATTTCGATCGGGTTTCGTCGCGCTCCGAGTGACACAACGACCCGCAAAGGCTCCTTCTGCCTTCAGATCGCCACCCTCAGTGACGATCACTCATGTGTTCATCAATGGGAGGCAAAGGGATATGACGAGACGACGGCGCACCCTCACCGCGGCACTGGCCGTACTCGTCATTTCCGCCTTTCTCGGCGCCTGTGACGTCCCGCCGCCGTTCGAGAGCGCGGTCAACTCCCCCGGCGCCGAATCTGCCAAGGCACCGGGCGTGCATGCCGCCGGCACCGGCACGGTGCTCGCCGAGCGCACCGGCATCGCCGCCGGCTCCGCCATCCTCTGGGCCAACGACGTCGACCGCAATCACGAGCTCGACGCGATCGCCGCGACCGGCGCCCGCTGGTTCACGGTGGACGTCGACTGGAACTCGATCCAGGGGGCCGGCCAGGGCACCTTCTGGTGGGACGCGACCGACCGGCTCGTGACCGAGGCCCGCGCCCGCGGCCTGCGGATCATCGCCGGACTCGTCTACACGCCGGCTTGGGCCCGGCCCCCCGACTGCCCCAAGGGGACCGACAAGTGCCTGCCCGCGAACCCCGAGGACTTCGCCAACTTCGCCCGCGCCGCTACGCAGCGCTACGGCACGGCGAGCACGGATGTCGGGCTGCGCGCCAGCATCAGCGTCTGGCAGATCTGGAACGAGCCGAACCACTTCCCCTTCGTCCAGCCCACCGTGGACGCGGCGTATTACACGCAGATCCTGAAGCGCGCGTACGTCACGATCCACAATGCTGACCCGACCGCCACCGTGCTCGCCGGCGGGACCGCTCCGGCACCCGACGACACGTATTCGAATCGGGACATGTCCCCGATGAACTTCCTTCGCAAGATCTACAAGTACGGCGGCAAGGGCTACTTCGACGCCTTCGCCCACCACCCGTACTCGTTCCCCTGCAGCCCGCTGTACGCAGCACCGTGGAACGCGTTCACCCAGACCAAGGACCTCCACGACATCATGGTGGAGAACGGTGACGGCGCCAAGAAGATCTGGGGCACCGAAGCCGGCGCGCCGACGGGAGCCAACCTCGGCAGCTGCGGCCAGATCGGCAAGTCGGTGACCGAAGCCCAGCAGGCACAATTCCTCGCCGACTACCTGCAGGGTTGGAACACGGACTTCGGGAGCTTCACCGGACCCTTCGTCTGGTACCAGACCCGCGACAACGGCACCGACCCGATGAACTACGACGACCACCTCGGCCTGCTGCATCGCGACTGGTCCGAGAAGCCGGCGTACCGGACCCTCAAGCGCCTGCTCCTGGGCTGACGGAGCGCCGGGCCCGGTCGGCCTCAGGGCCGCCCGGACCGGGACGGGTACGACCAGACCGTGAGCGTCTCGGGATCGTGGCGCCCGGTGGTGAAGACCACGTCGTCGGTGCACACCGTGAACCACGTCTTCGGCCCGATCCCGTACAGCGGCTCGGCGCGCCGCCCGCAGCTCGGCGGCGGCGCCCAGGTGCCGCCCTGGTCGCGGCGAGGTGTCGTGTTCGCCTCCTCGGCCGTGTTGATGGACCGCACGTAGTAGTCGGCGCCGGCACGTTGCAGGAACCGCTTCACCCGGCCGGCCTCGAGCGCGCGCAGGTAGTCCGTGTCGTTCACGATGCCTTCGATGGAGACGACCGGGCGGTCGAGCTCGTAGCCGAATACCCCGGCACGGTCTCCCATCGCGAGCACCGCCCGACGCGGAAGCGTGTGATTGAGATGTCGCGCGATCGCGGCCGACTGGACGAAGAAGTCCTCGTCGCCGCGCGCGTCGACCCGCGTCGCGAAGCCGGCTGCCGCGGCAAGGACGACGACGAGCGCGGCCGCACCCAGCCCGACGGCGATGCGACCCTGGGCCGCCCTCGTTGATTGCGCTGGCGCCGCTGGTTCTCGGTGCGCCTGCCACCATTCGATCGCCATCGCGACGACGGCGGCGGGGCCGAGCAACAGCACGAGCGTGGCCGCGTAGTAGTACCAGGACAGCAGCTTCCACGACGAGGTCCTGTCGTAGTACACGACGAGCAGCAGACCCGCGACGTAGGCGAGGCCGACGAGCGACGAGAGCTCGAGCATCCGGCGCCGTTCGACGGTCGCCTCGTGCCGTTGCCGCGACGCCCACACGGCGAGTACGAGGAGCACGACGACGAGCGTGGCCGCGAGGCCCGGTCCGATCGGACCCGGGACCCCGAGACCCTCCTTGAAGTACGCCTTCATGTCGGGCCAGCCACCAGCCGGCCCCGGGAGCGCCTTCGCGCGTCCGGATACCGGGATCGGGCTCGAGAAGAGCGCCTGGTTCAACGCCATGTACACCGCGAGCGCGATCGCCGTCGGCCCACCGAGCGCGACCGCCGTGCGCCAGACCTCTCGCGCCCCCCGCCGCCGCTGGACCATGCGCACGAGCACGGCCAGGCCGAAGATCCCCACGACGCTCGCGGCGTCGAGCCGGCTCAACACGACGAGCGCGAATGCGACGCCCGTCAGCCAGACGCGCCCCATGCTCGTCGTTCCTCCGGGCTCGTCGCCGCTCAGCAACCCGGTGACGAGCAGCATGCGCACCGAGACGAGAAGGAACATGAGCAGGATCGGCGTCTCGACGCCGTTGAACGGTGGGCTGCGCAACGCGTAGGCCGCGACCGCAGCGCTCGGCAACACCCCGATCCAGAACGTCCGCTCCGCGCCGACCAGGCGCGCGATCGACCGGATCTGCACGATGTCGACGATCCAGAGCCCGGCCGCGAGCACCTTGGGCACGATCATCCCTGCGACCTTGCCCCGGAACACCACGTAGAAGGGGATCAGCGCGAGCAGCCAGAGCGGGTGGTAGCCGTTCGTGAGGTGCGCGCCGTCCCACGTCGAGCCCTTGCCCACCGCGATGTTCTGGGCGATGCGGAAGTAGTAGTACGCATCGTCCTGGGCAAAGGCGTCGAGGCCGATCCGGTTCGACGCGACCATCCGGCTCACCTGGAACACGGCGACGCCGAGACCGATGAGCGTGTAGGGAAGCGCCGGGAAGCGGAACCACGACCCGAGACGGACCAGCGCTCCGGGAGATGCCTCAACCGCGCCGGGAGGTGTGGCGCGCACGCGTGTGGATCGCGTCGCTCAGCCGCCGCTCTTCATCATCGCCGCGAACGTCTGGTAGCTCGGCTTGGCGGTGAAGTTGCGGCGGAGCAGACCGAAGTGGTCGTCGTACACCCAGGGATTCGTTCCCGCGTCGCGGATCTGGTACCAGATCAGCGGTCCGGTGAACGCCTTGAACAACGTGTTCCAACCCCACAGGTAGTCATGCACGGACTGCACCTGGGCCGCCTCGGTGACCGAGACGCCCGCGTTGGACGGGCAGGTACCGACGTCGGCGCCCGTCGGGGCACCCGCTTCCGTACCCCAGACCTTCTTCGCCCCGTCCCCGTGCGCCGCCATCGTGAAGAAGATCGCCGCCGTCTGGCCGAACGCGTTCCACGGTGCTGCATACAGCGGGCTGCACGGGAACGAGGACGGGTGATGAGCGAACGCGTCGAACGAGCCCGCACCCCCGTTCGCGTAGATCGCATTCAGGAACGAGACCGGCGACATGTCCCGGCCCAACGGATCGTCCCCCGCCGGGGCAGTACCTCCGGCGAGGATCCGCGTCCAGGCGTCGACCGACTTGACGGCCTTGTACGTCGTCTTGAGCATCAGCGTGTAGAAGGCAGGGTCGACCTTCGGGTTGACGAACGGGACGTGGTTCGCCTCGTTCCAGATCTGCCAGGTCCGGATCGATCCGCGCAGGCCGGCGTTCGCGCTCCTGACGCCGTAGCGCTGTACTGCCCGCACCGCGAAGCGCGCGTAGTCCTGGGCGCGCGCCGGCAGGCAGTGAGTCGAGCCCGCGGGGCAGGTCGCGGGGACGGCCCAACGCGGTGAGTAGGCGAGTGTTCCGATGATGTCCAACCCGCGAGCGCGTGCCTCACGCACCACCCTGTCGATCGGGGCCCAGTTCCAGACGCCGCGCTTGGGTTGGACCGCGTTCCAATCGATGTCCATGCCGAACCACTTCGCGCCGGTGGCCGCGATGTAGTTCAGCTCCGCCTGGCGCTCGAAGTCCGACTCCCAAAGGACGTTGTAACCGGCGGTCATCCCGGTGACTCCGCCCAGCGGAGGTGTTGCGGCGCCCGCCGTCGACCGTCCGATGCCCACCACCATCAGGCAACTGGCAAGGAGCGCGACCGTGAGCCGGCGCGCGAAACGGGTGAGCGACCGCGTGCTCCGCCCCCACCCCCGCCGCAGCCCGCCGCTGCTCATGCTCAGCCCACCCGCGCCGCCCGTCACAGGACCGGGAAGGTACTAGCAGGGCCACCGAGCGTCAGATCCTGGGCCGCCGAGCCCTCGCGAAGCGTGAGGTCGCGCGAATCCGGGGCAGCTGATCCCGGGCGGGATCTAGACGCTGGCACTCTCGAGCACGTGGACCGCGCAGGCGGAGCCGAGCCCGATGACATGGGTCAGGCCGACGCTCGCCCCCTCGATCTGGCGGTCGCCTGCCTCCCCTCGGAGGTGCGTTGCCACCTCGAAGAGGTTCGCGACCCCCGTCGCGCCGAGCGGGTGTCCCTTCGAGATCAGGCCACCACTCACGTTGACCGGGATCTTCCCGTCGCGCCACGGTCCCCGCTCGTCGATGAACTTGCCGGCCTCGCCGGGGGCACACAGCCCGAGGTTGTCGTAGTGCAGCAGCTCCGCGGTCGCGAAGCAGTCGTGCAGCTCGACCAGGTCGAGGTCCTGCGGATCAACGCCCGAGATCTCGTAGGCCCTGGCCGCGGCATCGCGGGTGAGAGTGTTCACGTCGGGCTGGACCTGATCGGAATCGGTCCACGGGTCCGACGTCATCACGGACGCACTGATCTTAACCGCGCGCCGGCGCTGCTCGTCCGACAGTGTGCGGAGCTTCTCCTCGCTCACGAGAACGAGCGCGGCAGCACCGTCACCGGTCGGGCAGCACATCAACAGCGTGTTGGGGTACGCCATCATCTCGGCGTTCATCACCTCGTCGAGCGAGAACGCCTTCTGGTACTGCGCGAGCGGGTTGAGGGTCGAGTGCGCGTGGTTCTTCTCCGCGACCTTGGCGAACTGCTCGAACCCGACGCCGCTGTTCTCTCCCGCGTACTCCATGCCGGCCTGGGCGAACACGCCGGGCATCAGCGTCGTTCCGACCCTGCCCTCAACGCTCATCACCGAGCCATAGCGGCCCGACGGCTCGAAGACCTTGCGGTCCGAGCGCGCCGACGCACCGAGCAGACCCATCTTCCCCATCTTCTCCAACCCGACCGCGAGCCCCATCTCCGCCTCGCCCGCCTTGATCGCGAGGTAGACGCAGCGCACCGCCGTGGCCCCGGTCGCGCAGGCGTTCGCGACGTTGAACACCGGGATGCCCGTCTGGCCGATCTGCTTCTGTACCCGCTGGCCGACCCCACTCGCCGCCTCTGCGAGGTTGCCGGCGCCGAGCACGTCCATGTCCTGGATGGTGGCGCCACCATCCGTCAGCGCGCCCATCGCGGCCTCTGCGCCGAGGTCGATCAGGTCCTTGTCCGGGTAGCGCTGAAACTTCGTCATCGACGCGCCGAGAATCCAGACGTCACGATCCATCGTCAACCCTCCTGATCGGCCGGCTCGTAGGCGAAGGCGATCGCCTCGGTGCCGTCATCATCCACACCCACGACGTACGTAGTGAGCTTGACCCGCATGCCGATCTTCACCGCTTCAGGGGTGGGCTCGACGTTGAGCAGGTTCGCCTTCACGACACCGCCACCGTCCAGGTTCACGACGACGGAGACGTACGGCGTCGGTACGCCGGGCGCGGCCCGGTGCACGATCGTGAACGTCCGCACCACCCCCGTGTCGGCCACCCGCTTGCGCCGGAAGCCGGGTTTCCCGGTGCGGGCGTCGGCATTGCGCCGGTCGAAGTAGAGCGCGCCGGACTCCGTGGACTCGTTCGCCACGAGATAGGGAGCTCCGTCGTCCAGCACGAGGTAATCCACGATCGGAATGGTCTGGCCCATGGCCAGGCACCGTATCCGACCGGAGCGGCCGATCGCCCCAAACCGCCCTCAAGCAACCCGCGTCGGGACCCGACAAACGTGACGATGGCAGAATCGGACTCAGTCCGCGCGCGGGGTGAACCGCGAGACCTCCACTACCTGGAGCGCCTACTCGAGCACGCCCACGACGGTCTCGCGGTCATCGATCCGGGCGGGGTCATCGTCGCATCGACACCGAGCCTGGATCGCCTTCTCCTCCACCGGGCCGGTGAGCTCGTAGGCGTCGACGGCCTGTCGCTGATCCACCCCGACGACGTCGAGCATGTCGCCCTCCGTCTGGCCGAGTACGTAGGCGGTGGCAACGACGGGCCCGACGTGCGCACCCGGCTCCGGCGATCCGACGGGACCTATGCCCACGTCGAGCTCGTCGCACCGGACTCCACACCGATCCTCGACGAGGTCGGCGGCTTCGTCCTGACGATCCGCGACATCACCCAGCGCCAGGAAGCGGAAGAGGCACTGCGCGACGTCCGGATCCTGCACGAGGCCGTGGCCTCGATCGCAGCCCGCTTCGTCGACGCCGATCCGGACTCAGTCGACACGAGCATCAACCACGCGCTCTCGCTGCTCGGGAAGGCGGCGGCGGTCGACCGGGCCTACTTCTTCACCGTCACCGGCGATCTGGCGACGATGACGAACACCCACGAGTGGTGCGCGCCGGGCGTCACCCCCGAGATCCAGACCCAGCAAGGAGTCGCGCTCAGCACCATGCCACGCTGGCGCGACACGCTCGCGCGCGGTCATACGATTCACATCCGGCGGGTCGCCGAGCTCGAAGACGACTGGTACCGCGAGCGCGTCGAGCTCGAACGCCAGGGGATCCGATCTGTCGTTGCGGTGCCCCTGATGAACGCCGGTCAGCTCCGCGGGTTCGTCGGCCTCGACAGCGTTCAACGCGACCGGACGTGGGACGACGACACCATCCGGATGCTGCGGACGGTCGTCGGAATCCTCGCGTCGCTCCTCGCCCGCTGCGTCGCCCAACGCGAGGCTCAGGTGCACGAAGCCCGGTACCGCGCCCTCGTGCAGCACTCGTCGGACACGATCGTGCTACTCGACCGGGACGGTCGGCTGCTGTTCACCGCCGGGCGGAGCGAGCCACTCGGGTTCGCGCCCGGAGAAGCCGTCGGGATGCACGCGACGGACTTCATCCACCCTGACGACCACGCCCTGGCGGGCCGGGAGCTCGGGCAGATCCTCAACGGCGCGCATCACGCAGGACCGGTCGAGATACGGCTGCAGGACAATGAGGGTGCCTGGATCCCGGTCGAGGTCGAGGCGAGCAACCTGCTCGACAACCCGGCGATCGGCAGCATCGTCGTGAGCTTTCGCGACATCCGGGAGCGGTTGCGGGCCGAGAGCGAGCTGCGCGAGAGCGAGGCCCGGCTCCGCACGCTCGTCCGGAACGTCCCCGGCGCGGTGTACCGCTGCGAAGCGACCCCGCCCTACGCCGACGAGTTCGTCAGCCAGGCGGTGTTCGCGCTCACCGGGTACACCGCCGAGGAGTTCCTGCGCGACGAGGTCCTCTACGACGAGCTCATCCTGCCGGGTCACCGCGAGCGCAGCGACCGGGAGCTCGAAGACGCGCTCAGCACCCGCCAACCTTTCGTCATCGAGTACCCGATCCGGCACCGGGACGGCAGCGTGCGCTGGATCGTGGAGCAGGGCCAGCCGTCGTACGACCAGGACGGCGCCCCCCTCTGGCTGGACGGTGTGATGTTCGACGTCACCGACCGCAAGCTCCTCGAGGAGCGGCTGGCGCACGACGCCGCCCACGACCCGCTCACCGGTCTTCCGAACCGTACGCTCCTGCTCGAGACGCTGGATCGTGCCCTGCGTCGCGCGTCGCGGACCCACACGTACGTCGCGGTGCTGTTCCTGGACCTCGACCGGTTCAAGCTCGTCAACGACGCGCTCGGCCACTCCGCCGGCGACGATCTGCTCGTCGCCCTCGCGCAGCGACTCCGCGGCGTGCTGCGCGCCTCGGACCTGGCCGCCCGTACGGGCGGCGACGAGTTCGTGGTCATCTGCACCGACATGGAATCGCCCGTCGATGCCGAACAGGTCGCCCACCGCATCGCGCTGACGCTCGGCACCCCCTTCGAGCTGCACGGCCGCGAGGTGTTCGTCACGGCGAGCATCGGGATCGCGGTCGCCGAAGAGCACTCGACCTCGGCCGAGCTCGTCCGCTTCGCCGACACCGCGGCGTACCGGGCCAAGGAGCGCGGGCGGAACTGCTACGAGGTGTTCGACGAGGAGCTCCGGGCCGCCACGGCCACTGCGCTCGAGACCGAGACCGCGCTCCATCGCGCGCTGGCCGAGGACCAGCTCCTCCTGCACTACCAGCCGATCGTGGATCTCGCGAGCCGGGAGACCATCGGGCTCGAAGGGCTGTTGCGTTGGCAGCACCCCCAGCGCGGGTTGCTCGGACCGGACCGGTTCCTGGCCGCCGCGGAGGCATCCGGCCTGATCGTACCGATCGGCTGCCGGGTGGTGGAGTTCGCGTGCGAGACCCTGAGTGCGCTCGACGGCGACCTCACGCTGGCGGTGAACCTCTCGCCGCGCGAGCTGGCGCAGCCGGATCTCGTGGACCGCGTGCAGGCGACACTGCGCAACGCCGGGGTCGATCCGCGCCGGCTCTGCCTCGAGATCACCGAGAGTGCCTTGCTCGACGACGCGGACGTCGCGCTCGCCACGTTGAGCCAGCTCAAGGACGCCGGCGTCCAGCTCGCGATCGACGACTTCGGTACCGGCTACTCGTCGCTCAATTACCTACGCCGGCTCCCGGTCGACATCGTGAAGATCGACCGTTCGTTCATCGCAGAGGTCGGCTTGGGCGGCGCGGGCGACACGATCATCTCCGGCATCATCGGGCTCACCCTCGGGCTCGGGCTCGAGGTCGTGGCCGAGGGCATCGAGCGGCCCGGGCAAGCCGCGGCGCTGCTCGAGCTCGGGTGCACCCGGGGCCAGGGCTTCCTGTTCTCGCCTGCGCTGAGCTTCGCGGACATGGTGGCGCAGGCACCCGCGCGCGGCGCCGCCGTCTTCACGGTCGATTCAGCCACCCTCGAAGCCGACCCGCGCTGACTACCCTGACCTCGGGTCAGACCACCACGCGAGCGTGGCGGAACCGGCAGACGCGCCAGGTTTAGGTCCTGGTGTCCTTCGGGGCTTGAGGGTTCGAATCCCTCCGCTCGCACCTCACGCCGCCCGAGCCGCGGCCCGCGCCACCGAGCCGGCTCCTTTCGGGGCGCGTACGCGTCGCCATAGCAACGGCGGGGCGCCCCGGAACGGAGGGGCTGCTCGTTCAGGGGGCGTCATGCGCCGCCGAGGTTCCAGGCCATTGGTCTCGACGTGTCGTTCATCTCGACGCGGCGTTCGCAAGCGGACAACCTGTGTCCCCCGCGTCGCACGGCCAGGGCGGGAAGCGGTCGGAATCGGAGGTCACCAACCCATGCCCACGTCAAAGCTCGACCCGAAGGTCCTTCATCACCCCGCGGTCGTCGCGCAGTTCGAGAAGCGGGCCGCTGACGCGCAACTCCGGACCGCTGACCAAATCACCGCGTTCGCGGGATCGATGAACTTCGTCTACCTCCACGTGGTTCTGTTCGCGCTCTGGATGCTCGTCTTCGAGAGGAGCCCTTGGCCGACACTCACGTTGATGGTGTCGCTCGAAGCCATCTTCCTCTCGACGTTCGTCATGATCGGCCAGAACCGCCAAGCTGCGTTCCAGCAATCGAAAGCCGACAAGGACTACGCAGACGTCAGCAGACTCCTCGTCGAGAACACGGACCTCACACGAGTGATCCACCAGCTGACTCGGGAGCTCCACCAGCACGTGATCGGAGAGGCTTCGCCGTAGGGAACCGTCGCCGGGGCGGAACGACGCAGCTTGGTCACCGTCGTGGTGTGCTGAGCGCTAGGAGACGTCTCCCGTTGCGCTACGAGGCGCCGCGGTGCTTTCGGCCGCGCTTCTCCCAGCGGCCCGTGCTGAAGCGCCCCAAAGCGTCACGCGCCCGGTCCGGGAGCTTCGAGACGACGTGGCCCCCGATCTTGGCGTCGGGGCCGACGAGATAGCGAGCCTTCGGACGGTCGGCGGTCAACGCATGCTCGATCGCCTCGGCGACCTTCTCGGGCGGCACGCCGTTCGCCCGCCCTTCGGCGATGAACCCGCGCGACATGTCGATGAGCCACTGGTACCGCTCGCAACCGATGTCGTCGAGCTTGGTCTCCATCTCGTCGGTGACCGCGTCGCTCTTGTCCCAGATGGCGGTCTTGACCTCACCCGGCTCGACGAGCGACACGCGGATCGGAGTGCCGGAGAGCGCGAACTCCTGACGCTGCGTCTCCGCCAGGGCCTCGAGCGCGTGCTTCGACGCGCTGTACGGACCGAGCCCGGGGGCCGCGAGCCGGCCGCCGACGGACCCGATGTGGACGATGCGCCCTCGCCCCTCCCGGAGCAACGGGATGGCTGCCTTCGTCAGCGCGACGACACCGAAGAAGTTGACGTCGAACACCCACCGCCAGTCTTCGTCGGTCACGTACTCGACGGGGCCACCCGCGCCCACGCCCGCGTTGTTCACCAGGCCCTGCAACCCGCCCGACCCGACCTCGCGCCCGATGTCCTCGATCACCTGGGCGATCTGGTCGTGGTTGCTCACATCGAGCAGGACCGGACGCACATCGCCGGTGTGTTGCAGCTTCATCCGCTCGGCGTCTTCCGGGCGGCGAACACCCGCGAACACCGTCCAGCCGCGCGACGCGAGGTATCCCGCGCAAGCTTGACCGATCCCCGTGGACGTTCCCGTGACCAGCACCGTCTGCATCACGGAATCTCTACCAGGTGATCAGCGTTTGCGCTTGCCCTTGCCCGGCCCCCCACCCTTGCCCTTGCGGCGGAACACCCCACGCTGCCGCTTCTTCTCGAACTCGGCGATGATGTCCGGCGCCGCGGTGTTGACGATGTCCTCGGCCTCGTCGAGGAGCGCCGCGACCTCGGCTCCCTCGGGCTCCGGCTCCGGCGGCTGCGCCGACTTCGCCAGGCTCCCGTACTGCCAGCCGACATCGAATCGCCGCTGCTCGAAGCTCGGGCACTCCGCCGGGCACCGCCAGGGTGCCTCCGGGGCGAGGTCCAGACGGCACTTTCGCACCGTTTCGCCGGTCGGGTAGGTACGGCTCTCGTAGTGGCGGCAGTCGCTCCGCATGGGCATATCGACAGTCTCGCAGAATCACGCCGTGTTGCCCCATCACCAGGCGCGGCAAAACCCCCTCAAACCGTGCCGCAGACCCGTCGATAGAGCCAGGAGCAGTCCGGCGACCTGGAGGAGTGGTTGGGGGTGGGAGATCGAGAGCGATATCGCGCGCTCGTCGAGCACTCCGCCGACGGGATCTTCATCCACGACGGCGCGGGGATCATCACCTACGCCAACCGGACCATCGAGGAGCGCGCCGGCTGGGACCGCGACGAGCTGATCGGCCGCAATGCGCTGGAGCTCGTTCACCCGGACGATCTCAGCCGGTCACTCGAGGCGATCACCCGGTCGGTCGCCGGCGGCGCAGGAGAACGGGATCCGTTCTTCGCACGGGTCCGGCATGCCGACGGGCACTGGCTCCCGGTCGAGCTCGTCGGCAACAACTTCATGGACGACGGTGACGTCCGCGGAGTCGTCGTGACGATGCGCGACATCGCGGACCGCGATCGGGTCGACCGCCTCCTGGCCGAGACCGAGGCGATGTACCGCCGCATCGTCGAGACAGCCGAAGAAGGTGTGTGGACCACCAACGCGAAGCTGCAGACGACCTTCGTCAACCGCCGCATGGCGGAGATGCTCGGCCACCGACCCGAGGACATGATCGGGAGGTCGTGTTTCGACTACATGGACGACGCGACGCGAGAGCAGGTGATCGAGGCCGTCACGATGGCCCTGAAGGACCCGCGCCCGCAGTGTCTCGAGGTCAAGCTCCGGCACGCGGACGGCCATGCCGTGTGGACGCGCTGCAGCGCGACACCGATCCCGGGGCCGGACGGTGACTTCGAGGGTGTGGTATCGCTCGTCACCGACATCACCGAGCAGCGCGAGATCGAGGAGCAGCTCCGTTACAACGAAGCCCGGCTCACCACGTTGTTCGAGGTCTCGTCGGACATCATGGCGATCCTGGAGCCGGACGGCACCTGGCACGCGAGCCCAGCCGGGACTCGCATCCTCGGCTACCCGATCGGCTGGGATCCTGAAGGCGGGATCCTCTCGCTGGTGCATCCCGACGACGTCGAAACCGCCGGAGTCGCGCTCAGCGAGGTCTTGGACGGCACGCGCCCCAAGTACGAACCGATCCGGGTGCGGCTGCGCCACATCGACGGCCACTACCTCTGGTTCGACTGCACGGCCGAGAACCAGATCGACAACCCGACGGTGCGCGGCCTCATCATCATCGCCCGCGACGTCACCGACCAGAAGCTCGCCGAAGATGCCCAGGTCGAGGCCGAAGCACGGTTCCGCGCCGCCTTCGAGCGCTCGCCGCTCGGCATCGGGCTGATCACCCTCGAGGGCAACATCATCGACGCCAACGCCGCGTTCACGACGATGACCGGCCGGACCGAGGAGGAGCTGATCGGCCTCAACCTCGAGCTCCTGGTCCACCCGGACGACCGCGAGCGCATGCTCGAGGAGGGCGCGGCCCGGCTCCTCGGCGCCTCCGACAAGCCTCCTTCGCCGGCGCGTCTCCTCCAGCCGGACGGTCGCGTCGCGTGGATGATGAGCGACCTCTCGTTGGTGACGAAGCCCGACGGAACACCGGAGTACACGATCGTGCTGCTGGCGGACGTCACGGAGCGCATCAAGCTCGAGGAGCGACTGGAGTACCAGGCGTACCACGACCCCCTCACCCAGCTGGCCAACCGGGCCCGGCTCCACAAGCTGTTGGAGGTCGCCTGGGCGCGCCGCTCCGCGCGCGGGGAGCTCGCGTTGCTCTTCGTGGACCTCGACCGGTTCAAGCAGGTGAACGACTCGCTCGGCCACGTGGCCGGGGACGAGCTGCTGCTGCTCGTCGCGCGCCGGCTCGAACGAAGCGTGCGCGCCGGAGACGCGGTTGCACGCTTCGGTGGCGACGAGTTCGTCGTGGTCTGCGAGAACATCGCCAGCCGGGACGAGGCACTGCAGATCGCAGGACGGATCCGCGAGAGCCTCGCCCGCACCTACCGGCTGAGCTCCGGCGAGGCAACGGTCGCGGCATCCGTGGGTATCGCGATCGACGACCAGCAGGAGACGGTGGACGACTTGCTCCGCGACGCCGACATGGCCGCGTACCGGGCGAAGGACCTGGGTCGGAACCGGGTGGAGCTCGCCCACCGCAGCACCCAGATGACGAGCTATCCCAACCAGTCGGCCGCACGGTCGAGCAGGTAGCGGCTCACCACCAGGCACCGGTCGAGCGTCTCGCACGGCACCTCTTCGCCATCGCGGATCCGCAGCAGCGAGACCCGTTGGTGCGCGACGACGCGCAAGCTCGTCTCGGGTGCGTCGGTCACCGACGGGTAGGAGTCGATCGCCGACACCTCGAGCGGGAGATCCGGACCGCCGGCGGCGGCGAGCTCCGTGGCCAGCACGAGGAGATCCGGGGCTTTCGGGAGCGGAGGGAGCGCCCAGGTGAAGCTGAGCGGCAGGAAGAACTCGTCCGGCGGATCCTCGAGCGCGTCGCGTGCGATCACGGCGTCTTCGAAGCCGAGCAGGACCCGCGGATCGACCTCGAGCGAGAGGTACAGGTCGAGCGGTCCTTCGCACCCCTCCTCGGGATGCAGGTCGACCTCCCAATTCTGGCGCAGCGAGTAGCTCTCGACGAAGTGCCGCTCGTCGTGCACGTGGAACCCGTGCTCGACGGCGTGGTCCTTGAGATCGGCAACGAAGCCTGCGAGGTCGATGACCGCCACGGCGCTACGCCCGCTCGACCGCGGCGCGGAGTGCCGCGACCGCATCGTCGAAGGCGACCTTCCCGGCGTCGATCCACTCGATCATGCTGAGGAAGCCGTGGAACATGCCGTCATAGGTTCGCGCCGCAACCGGTGTTCCCGCCGCAGCGAGCGCCGTGGCGTAGGCGACCCCCTGGTCGCGCAACGGATCGAACTCGGCCGTGATGACGTACGCCGGCGCGAGCCCGGCGAGATCCGAGGCCCGCAACGGTGACACCCGCGGGTCGGCACCTTCGCTCGGGTCATTCAGGTAGTGGCCGTAGAACCACCGCATCGCGGTGCGGGTGAGGAAGTAGCCCTCCGCGTTGTCGTTCATCGACGGGCTGTCGAACTCGTAGTCGGTGACCGGGTACACGAGCAGCTGGAAGCGCACTGCCGGTCCACCGGAGTCCCGGGCGACCTGGGCCACCACGGCAGCGAGGTTGCCGCCCGCGCTGTCTCCGGCGACCGCGATCCGCTTGGCATCGATCCCCAGCTCCGCCGCCTGTCCACTGACCCATTCCAGCGCGGCGCACGCGTCTTCGACCGCCGCCGGGTACGGGTGTTCCGGAGCCAGCCGGTAGTCGACCGAGACGACCGTCGCATCGACGGCGTCGGCAAACGCCCGGCACGCGCCGTCATGGGTGTCGAGACCCCCGATCACCCAACCGCCACCGTGGTAGTAGACGATCGCCGGCTTGGGCTCGTCGCCCTCGGGGCGGTAGATGCGGAGCGGGATCTCGCCGGCCGGGCCGGGGATCGCACGATCTTCGACCCGCGCGACTGCGATCCGCCCAGGCAATGAGAGCGCCGCGTACAGCTCGCGGAGCCGTTGCGGGTCCGCGTCCGGGGTCAGCTCGAAGCCGCCCGACCCCTCGATGAGGTCGATCAGCACCTTCGCTTGTGGGTCGAGCGGCATCCATCTCCCCCTTACGGTCGTGCTCAAGCCTCGCGCAGACGCACCGCGAGCGCCCGCAGGGCGCGGCCCCGGTGCGAGATCGCATGCTTACGATCCGGCGCGAGCTCGGCGAACGTGCGCCCGCCCGCACCGGCGGGAACGAACACCGCGTCGTAGCCGAAGCCGCCTGTCCCGCGCGGCTCCTCCGCGATCACACCCTCGACCACACCTTCGGCCACGAGCTCGGTACCGTCGGGCAGCGCGAGGACGACGGCGGTGCGGAACCGGGCCGTGCGCGATGCCCGATGCACGGCGTCAATCTCACGTAGGAGCTTGTCGACGTTGTCGGCGTAGGTGGCGTTCTCGCCCGCGTAGCGCGCGCTGAACACCCCGGGCGCGCCACCGAGGGCGTCGACCTCGAGCCCGGTGTCGTCCGCTACCGCGGCGATGCCGGTGGCATCCCGCAGAGCCTCGGCCTTCAGCCGGGCATTCTCGAGCAGCGTCGCGCCGGTCTCCTCGACCTCCGCCGCGTCATCGGGCCTCGCGACGAGCTCGACATCCGTGCCGGCGGCTTGGAGCACGGCCCGGATCTCACCGGCCTTGTCCGGATTCGCCGTCGCGACGACGATTCGCAGCGTCACTGCCGGCGCGGCGACGGCGGTACAGCGACCATCTCACGCTGGAGCTCGAAGATCTGGCTGATCCCGTGCTCGGCGAGATCGAGCATGCCGTCGAGCTCACCACGGCTGAACGCGGCGCCCTCGGCCGTCCCCTGGACCTCGATGTACTTGCCCGCGCCCGTCATCACCACGTTCATGTCGACCTCGGCGGTGGAGTCTTCGAGGTAATCGAGGTCCAGCGACGGCAGCGCGCCGACGACTCCGACCGAGATCGCGGCACAGAAGTCGGTCAGCGGATGCGACGCCATCTTCTTCGCCGCGACGAGACGCGAGCAGGCATCGTGCAGCGCGAGATAGCCACCGCAGATCGATGCTGTGCGCGTGCCACCGTCTGCTTGCAGCGCATCGCAGTCGACCGTGATCTGTATCTCCCCGAGCGCCACCAGATCCGTCACGGCGCGAAGCGAACGGCCGATGAGTCGTTGGATCTCCTGGGTCCGCCCACTCTGCTTCCCCCGCGCGGCCTCCCGGTCGACGCGCTCCGCGGTCGAGCCTGGCAGCATCGAGTACTCCGCGGTGACCCACCCGCGGCCCTTGCCGCGTAGCCATGGTGGAACCCGCTCCTCGACCGACGCCGTGCACAGCACGCGAGTCCGGCCCATTTCCACGAGGACCGAGCCCATCGCGAGCTCCGTGTAGTCGCGCGTGAACGCGAGCGGTCGCAGCTCGTCGGGCTCGCGCCCGTCCTTGCGGATCCCCATGGTGGTCTCTTCCGTCTCGGGTCAGATCTCGGTGATCATGTGAGGCACGGCGAGCGTGACCGGCTCGCCGAATGCCTCCGATCCTTCCGCGACCGAAGCCTCCGGGTCGACCTGGGGCCAGATGTGGGTGAGCACGAGGCGTTGGGCGCGGGCCTCGCGCGCCGCGAGGCCGGCCTGGTGGGCGGAGAGATGGATCCCGATCGGGATGTTGTCGTGCAGGTACGAGGCTTCGGAGAGCACGAGATCCGCGCCCGATCCGAACGCGTCGACACTCCAGTCGGGACCCGTGTCCGCGGTGTAGACCATCCGGCGCCCGGCCGCGGACGCTTCGACTGCATACGTCGGCGGCGGGTGGTCCGTGCGGGAGAACCGCAGGTCAACCGCGCCCACGCGGACCTTGTCGCCGTCGCTCACCGCGTTCCATTCGAACGTCTCACCCCAGCTCGCGACCAGGCCGCCGAGCCGCGCCTCCGCGCCGGAAGGCGCGAACACGGGGACGCCGGTCTTGTCCATGCCGTAGCGCAGGAGCACGTGGAGCCCGTAGATGTCCACACAGTGGTCCGGGTGCTCGTGGGTGATCACGACGGCGCTGAGCTCGGCCGGGTCGATGTGCTGCTGCAGGTTCGGAAAGGTGCCGTTCCCGCAGTCCATCCAGATCGCGGTATCGCCCTCACGCAGGAGGTAGCCGCTGCACGGGCCGGCCGGGTGGGAACCGTACGAGCCCGAGCAACCCAGGACGGTCAGCTCCATTGCCACGCCTCCACGTGCTCGACCTCCGGGCCGAGGAACCGTGCTCCGAGCCGGCGGAAGGTCGGTACGTCGCCGGATGTCACGAATCGATGCTCGACCGGCACCACGCGTGGTGTGGTGACATCGCCGAGGATGCGGCGTGCCTCGAACGCAGTCTCGTCTGCGCTCGAGACGAGGACGACGTCGCGTCCCATCACGTCGCCGATCGACCGGGCGAGCAAGGGGTAGTGGGTGCACCCGAGGATCAGCGTGTCGACGGCGGCGGCGCGCACCGGTGCGAGGAGCCGCTCGGCCAGCACGTGGATCTGGTCCGAGTCGACGTCACCGGCCTCGACGAACTCGACGAAGCCCGGGCACGCCGCGCACGTGAGCTCGATGCCGACGGCAGCGGCGGCGCGTTGGTACGCGCCCGACGCGATCGTCCCAACCGTGCCGATCGCGCCCACCCGACCGGTACGCGTCGCCGCCGCCGCGGCACGCACTCCCGGCTCGACGACCCCGATGACGGGAACCTCGTAGCGATCCTGCAAGGCGCCCAGCGCGACCGAAGTCGCGCTGTTGCAGGCCACGACGAGCATCTTCACCTGCCGGTCGACGAGCAGATCCGCGACCGCCAGCGAGTACTTCAGGACGACATCGGCGGGTTTCGGGCCGTACGGGAAGCGACCGGTGTCACCGAAGTAGAGCGCCGACTCGTGGGGAAGCAGGTCGACGAGCGCGCGGAGCACGGTGAGTCCGCCGAGTCCGGAGTCGAAGACTCCAATCGGCCGCTCGTCGACCGCGGCTTGCGCCTGTGCCCCCATTGCGCATCACGCTAGTGGGGCGTCGCCGCGCGACGGAGCCGATCCGCGACGGCCAGTCCGATGCCCGTCGGCACCGGCGGCACCGCGAGCACGACGTCGAGCCCGAGAACATCGGCCTCGCGAAGTGCCGAGTACAGGGCTCGGGCGTAGGCCTCCGCGCCGGCCGGTGTGGCCAACGTCACGGTCCGCGGTGGAAGCTCGCGCGTCATCTCGCGCTCCGCGAGCACTCCGACGCGCTCCCCTGCGCGGGCCAGCTCGGCGGCACGTCCCAGCACGTCACCTACCTCGAGCACCTCGACGCGGGCACGCGGCGCGTAATGCGATGCGAGCGTGCCGGGCGCCCGAGTCGCGCCACCGACTGGCACCTCGACGTCGAGCACGGCGCGGAGGCGCTCGCCGGTGATCCCGCCGAGGCGCAGCACCCGCGGCGCGCCCGACGTGCAGTCGACGATCGTCGACTCGACACCCACCGCGCATGGGCCCCCGTCCACAACGAGTGGAACCAAGTCTCCGAGCTCGGCGCGCACCGCATCGGCCGTCGTGGGGCTGACACGACCGAACCGATTGGCCGACGGTGCCGCCAAGCCACCCCCGAAGGCCGACAGCAGCTCGAGCGCGAGTGGGTGCCCCGGCACACGGAGACCGACGGTGTCGAGCCCGCCGGTTACTTCGTCCGGCACGCGTGACGCGCGCTGGACCACCAGCGTCAGCGGACCCGGCCAGAAGGCCGCCGCCAGCGTGCGGGCGACCTCGGGCAGCTGAATCGCCCACTCGTCGAGCTGCGCCGCCGCGGCCAGGTGGACGATGACGGGGTGCTCGGTGGGACGGCGCTTGACCGCGTACAGCTGGCGGAGCGCGTCCCGATTCGTCGCGTCGGCTCCGAGTCCGTACACCGTCTCGGTTGGGAACGCGACCAAACCGCCGCCGCGCAGGATCGCCACCGCGCGCTCGATGCCGGTTGAGCTCACCAGTAGTTGATGCGCTGGGCGCGTTCCACGACCACGTCGAGGTCGTCCGTCCACGCGCCCGACGAGAGGTACTTCCATCCCCCGTCGGGGAGGAGCGTGACGATCGTCCCGGAGTCCATCGTGGCCGCGACCTTGGCCGCGCCGGCGAGTGCCGCACCGGACGAGATGCCCGCGAACACACCACACTCGTCGAGCAGGCGGCGCGTCCACTCGATCGACTCCCGAGGGCGAACGATGAGCTTCCGGTCGAGGACGTCCGGCGAGAAGATCGGCGGGACGAACCCGTCGTCCAGGTTCCGGAGCCCCTGCACGAGCTCACCCGCGGGCGGCTCGACCGCGACGACCCGCACCTCCGGCTTCTGCTCCTTGAGAAAGCGGCCGACCCCCATGAGCGTGCCGCTCGTGCCGAGCCCCGCCACGAACGCGTCGACCTCGGGACAATCCCGCCAGATCTCGGGACCGGTGCCCTCGTAGTGGGCCAGCGGGTTCGCCGGGTTCCCGTACTGGTACAGGAAGACGTAACCCGGCTCGTCCGCGACGATCTGCTGCGCGCGCCGGATCGCACCGTTGCTGCCCTCGTCGGCCGGGCTCAGCGTGATCTCCGCGCCGAAGATCTCCAGGAGCTGACGGCGTTCGGGACTCACGTTCTCGGGCATGACGACCCGCAGCCCGTAGCCCCGCAGCCGCGCGACGAGCGCGAGCCCGATGCCGGTGTTGCCCGACGACGGCTCGAGGATCGTGTCGCCCGGCCGGATCGCGCCGTCCTTCTCGGCCAGCTCGACCATCTTGAGCGCGATGCGATCCTTCGAGGAGCCACCCGGGTTCTGCCCTTCGAGCTTGGCGTAGATGCGCACCGCCGGATTCGGGCTCAGCGCATGCACACCGACCAGCGGTGTGTTCCCGATCAGATCGAGAATCGACTCCATCTTCATCGTCGCGCTCGCTTGGCGCCGTCAGCTCGGGCGCATCGGCATGTTTCGCTCGCCGCTGCCTTCATCGAGCGGGCGTCAGCCCCCGGCGACGGCCGGAAGGATCGAGATGCTGTCGCCATCTCCGACCTTGGTGTCGAGCTGATCGAGGTACCGGATGTCGTCGTCGTTCACGTAGACGTTGACGAACTTGTGGAGGCTCCCCGAGTCGTCGATGAGCTGGCCCTTCAGCCCGGGGTGGGCCGAGACGAGCTCGACGAACACCTCACCGACGGTCCCGCCGGTCGCGCTCACGGATGCAGCACCGTCCGCGGAGGGACGCAGCAAGGTAGGTAAGCGAACTTCGACGGCCATCTCACCAGCCTATAACTCCGACCCCCGCACTCGGCATTCCCGAGCGTCAGTGGTGGCCGGCCTGGAGGACGACCTGGCACTCGGCCACGGCACCGTCGCGGATCCGGAAGGCGCGCAACATCGGCACCTCGTCCCGCAGCGAGACGATGACGTAGATCCACATCGGATCCACGGCCTGGCGGACGTCGGTCGGCGACGGGTAGGCGTCGGTATGGGTGTGCGAGTGCCAGACCCCGATGATGTCGACGCCGCGGGCGTCGGCGTCGCGCGACGCGCGGAGGTAGTCGCGCCCGTCGACGGTGTAGGTCCGCGACGACGCGTCCGAGTTCACCGCCGGATAGACCTCGGACACGTTGCCGGTCGCCTCTCCGGCGACGACCGGACCTGCGAGCAGCCCACACGCCTCGTCCGGCAATCCGAAGTAGCAGTGCGCCAGGATGCGCTGGTGCTGCTCGATCGTGAGCCGGAGCAGCGGCTGGGCAAAGCGTGATGCGCCGGCCATCACGCGACGTGGCGCGCGGTTCTCACGTGGGCTCGGCGTCCCTGATCGCGCGCCAGACCCGTCCCGCGGAGAGCGGCATGTCGATGTGGCGCACTCCGATGTGGGACAACGCGTCGATGACCGCGTTCTGCACCGCGGGCGTGGAGCCGATCGTGCCCGACTCACCGATTCCCTTCGCGCCGAGCGGGTTGAGCGGCGTCGGGGTCTCGGTGTTCGAAGCCTCGAAGCTCGGGAACTCGGCCGCGCTGGGGATCGCGTAGTCCATGAGATTTGCGGTCTGCGGGTTGCCGTCGGCGTCGTAGGTCACGCCTTCCCAGAGTGCTTGGGCCACACCTTGCGCGATGCCGCCGTGCTGCTGGCCCTTCACGAGCATCGGATTCAGGATCTTGCCGCAGTCGTCGACCGCGACGTGCCGGATGAGCTCGACCTCGCCCGTCTCCATGTCGACCTCGACGACGGCGATGTGCGCGCCGAACGGGTAGGTCGCCTCGCCCTGGTTGAAGTCGAGCGCGTGCGCGAGGGCCGGCTCCATCCCCGCCGGGAGCTTGGATCGGTCCTTGCCCGCGACCGCGAGCTCGGCCCACGTCAACGCGCTGGCGGGGACGCCGGCCACGCCGAGCCGGCCGTCGTCGGTGAGGACGATGTCGTCGACGTTCGCTTCGAGCAGGTGGGCCGCGAGCTGGCGCGCCTTCGCGAGCACCTCTTCCGCGGCGCGGTAGACCGCGCTGCCGCCGATCTGCAAGGAGCGAGAACCCATGGTGCCGGTCCCACGCGGCACGAGGCCGGTATCCGACTGCACGACCTTGACCCGGTCCATGGGGATGCCGAGCAGCTCCTGGACGATCATCGCGAACGCGGTCTCGTGGCCCTGACCGTGCGCGGAGGTGCCGACCGTCGCGGTGACGCTGCCGTCGTCGTTGATCTCGATCGCGCCGTACTCCTGGAACAGCCCACCCGCCGTGACCTCGACGTACGCGGACACCCCGATCCCGAGTTGGCGGACGTCGCCGCGCTCCCGTCCGGCCCGCTGCTCGGCCCGGAGCTCGTCGTAGCCGGCGATCCGGCACGCCTCGTCGAGCGCCTTCGCGTACTCGCCGATGTCGTAGTTCGCCCCCGTCACGGTGGTGACCGGGAACGCCTCGGGCGGGATGAAGTTGCGCTTGCGGATCTCGACCGGGTCGATGTCGAGCTCGTCGGCCGCCATGTCGAGTATGCGCTCGAGGAACGCGGCGGCCTCGGGGCGGCCGGCCCCGCGGTACGCGGCCGTCGGCGTGGTGTTCGTGGCGGCGCTCCAGGACGTGAACTCGACTTTCGGGATCTGGTACACGCCCTGCGACATCGATCGCGTGAGGAAGGGAAGGAACGCGCCGATGGTCGGGTACGCGCCGCCGTCCGCGTAGATCTTCACCCGCACACCGACGATCTCGCCGTTGCGCTTCAACCCCATCTCGACGTGCTGGATCTGCGCCCGGCCGTGGGTCATCGCCACCATGTTCTCGGAGCGCGTCTCGGTCCACTTCACCGGTCGGCCGAGCACGAGCGCGGCCTTCGCGGCCACCGCGTACTCCACGTACATCCCCGCCTTCGCGCCGAACCCGCCACCGACGGCCGGTGCGATGACGCGCACCTGCTCCTCGGTCAGGCCGGCCGCGGTTGCGATCGGCTCCTTGACGCCGTGCGGAGCCTGAGTGGGCACGTAGCAGAGGAGCCCCCCGGCGCCGTCGGACTGAGCGACGATCCCGTTCGGCTCCATCGGCACGGCGGCCAGGCGCTGGTTCACGAACCGGCCCTTCACCACCAGCTCCGCGCCTTCGAGCACGGTCGGGTCCTCGCCGAAGTCGAACTCGATCGCGAGGTTCGAGCCGTGCTCCGGGAAGAGCAACGGCGCGCCGTCGCGGAGGGCGTCCTCCGCGTCGACGACCGCGGGCAGCGGGTCGTAGTCGACGATCACCTGCTCGGCCGCGTCGACAGCCTGCGCGCGAGTCTCGGCGACGACAGCGGCCACCACGTCGCCGACGAACCGCACGCGATCCTTGGCGAAGACCGGCCGGTTGAAGATCGGCGGGCACATCGCGAAGCCCTGGACCGGCGCGAGGTCGAGGTCGTCACCCGAGTAGACCGCGACGACACCGGGCATGCCGACTGCCTCGGACGTATCGACCGAGAGCACCTCGGCGTGAGCGATCGTCGACCTCACGAACACGACATGGAGCAGGTCGTCGATCGGCAGGTCGTCGAAGTACTTGGCGCCGCCTTCGAGGATCGCGGGATCCTCCCGGCGGAGGACGGCGTGGCCGAGGATCGATCCGGCGGTCGTCACGGGAGCTGCAATGTCGGTAGCGATCGCGGCAATCTACTTTCTCCGACCCACCCCCGTTTTGGCGTCAGTAGGGCACCTCGGCGGGTCCCTACTGACGCCAAAACCCGGGGGGAAGCGGGGAGGGCCGCGGCGCCGCCGGCGCTCATCGACCGTCCGGGCCCAGACGCGCTCCCCCAGGCCGCCCAGCTCCAGACCGCGGGTCGTCGACCATTGCGCTCATGAGGCGCCAGACCGCGACCATGACCTTCTGCACGTCCGGCAGCGTAGGCTCGGCTTCCGATGACGGATGCCCCGGTGATCATCGAGGCGGCGCTGAACGGGATCACGAGTCGCCGCCACAACCGCCACGTTCCGGTGACGCCCGACGAGCTGACCGCCGAGGCCATCGCGTGCATCGATGCCGGCGCGACCATCGTGCACACGCACACGCAAGACCCCACCGCACCCGCGACCGACCGAACCGAGGAGTACGCCCGCTGCTATCGCGCGGTGCTCGCGGAACGGCCCGGGACGATCCTCTACCCGACCACCGGCATCGGCTCCACCGTCGCCGACCGCTACGCGCACGTCGGGATGCTCGCTTCGGAGGGCCTGATCCGGGCCAGCTTCGTAGACCCGGGCTCGGTGAACCTCGGCGGTGCGGGCCCGGACGGGTTGCCGCCGCCGATCGAATATGTCTACGCCAACACCTTCGCGGACATCCGCTACGCGTTCGACCTCTCGGACCGGCACCAGCTGGGGCCCAGCATCGCGGTGTTCGAACCCGGCTTCCTCCAGGTCGTGTTGGCGTACCACGAAGCCGACGCGCTACCGCCGGGCACGCTCGTCAAGCTGTACTTCGCCGCGGGCGGCTACCTCACCCGCGGCCGGCCACTGTGGGGCGTGCCGCCGATCCCCGAGGGCCTCGATCTCTACCTCGCGATGCTCGCGGACACGAACATCCCGTGGGCCGTCGCCGTCGTGGGCGGGGACGCGTTCGCGTCGCCGATCACGCGTCTCGCGCTCGAACGGGGCGGGCACCTGCGCGTCGGCCTCGAGGACGACCCCGACGCCGTGAGCAACCGCGAGCTCGTGGAACGAGCGGTCGCACTGTGCGCGGACGTCGGCCGCCCCGTCGCCACGCTCGCCGACACCGAGCAGATCCTGAGCTTCCCCGCCCGCTGACCGCCGCCGGCCGCCCGGCCAACGCGGTCCAGCGATCGGCCGGCGGAGATCGTGGGATCACGCGGGGACGAGCTCGATGCCGTCGCGGGCGAGCAGGGGCACGACGCCCTTCAACCGGAGGCCGGCCTTCTCGGCCAGGATGCGGTACTCGGCCTCGGTCCGCTCGCGACCGCGGCCCGTGAGCACGAGCATCAGCAGGTCCGAGTACTTCGTCGGGTGCACGACCGGGCTCGTCGGCACCAGCGCCTCGAGCAGCAGCACGCGAGCGTCCGCCGACATCGCTTCGCGAACCCGCGTCAGGATGCGGACGGCGGACTCGTCGTCCCAGTCGTGGACGATCGACTGGAGCACATAGAGATCGCAGCCCTTCGGGATCTCTTCGAAGAAGTCGCCACCCACGATCTCGACCCGGTCGGTGAGCCGGGCTGCCGCGAGCACGGCCGGTGCACCGGCGACCACCGCGGGGAGGTCGAACACCACACCGTGCAGGCGCGGAAACGCGGTGAGGATCGAGGCGAGCAACGTACCGGTCCCACCACCGACGTCACACACGCGGTTGAACGTCTCGAACTCGTAGCCGGCGCACACGAACGGCGCTGTGAAACGTGAGGCGGCTGCCATCGCCGCATCGAACACCGCGCCGGTCTCGGGACGTTGCTGCATCAGGTCGAAGTACTCGACGCCGAACGCCGACTCGGTGCCCGAGCCTCCGGTACGCACGGACGTCGGGAGCTCGTTCCAGATCGTCCCCATCCAGTCACTGCCGAGGAAGAGCACCCAGTCCCGCATCGAGTCGGGGTGGCCGGCGCGCAGCAGCTCGGAAGTCGCGTTGTTGCGCCACGGCCCACTGCCGTTCCCGCCGGCGTCCATGAAGTAGCCGAGCGACGTGAGGAGGCGCAGCAGGCGAGCCAGCGCGTCCGCGTCCGCGCCGATGCGTGCCGCGAGGGCCTCGGTCGGGAGCGGCCCGCCGGCCAGGGCGTCGGCCACGCCCAGCTCCGCCGCGGCGCCCAGCGCCTTGGTCTCGATGAGCCCGAACGACCCCTCGAGGACTCGGGCGGTGGTCGGGACCAGGCTGCGGTAGGCCCGGCCGAGCGCGTGACGGGCCTTGAGGAACGGGCTGATCACCCACGGCGGCGGGACCCGGGGCAGCTTCGCTTCCATCAGGCGATCACGATCCGGTTCTCGAGGGCGCCGATGCGATCGATCTCGACTCGCACCACGTCACCGGGTTGCAGGTAGGCCGGCGGCCGGCGCGCGTGCCCCACGCCCGGTGGTGTCCCGGAGTAGATGACGTCACCGGGCTGCAACGTGATCGCCTCCGTGATGAACGCGATGAGCCGCGCCACCGGGAACAACATGTGCGCCGTCGTGTCGTCCTGGCGCGTCTCACCGTTGACCAGGCACCGGATCCCGAGAACCTGTGGGTCAGGGATCTCGTCCGCGGTCACGATCCACGGGCCCATCGGTGCGAAGGTGTCGAGCGCCTTCCCGCGGGTCCACTGCGTATCGCCGAACTGCAGGTCGCGGGCTGAGATGTCGTCGCCGCACGTGTACCCGAGCACATGGTCGAGTGCGTGATCCTCGGAGACCCGGCGCGCGGCGCGGCCGATCACCACGACGAGCTCGGCTTCATAGTCGAGCGCGTGGGTGATCGGGGGCAGCTCGACGACCGCGCCCGGCCCGACCACCGCGTTCGCCCACTTCGAGAAGAGCTGCGGCTCGGTCGGGACGGCGGACCCCGTCTCGGTCGCGTGCTCGGCGTAGTTGCGGCCGACGCAGACCACCTTCCCCGGATCCGGTACCGGCGCGACGAGTGGGACCGAGTCCACCGGACCGACGATCGCGCCGGGCGAGGGATCCCACGGAGTGGTGCCGGCGTCGAGCACCTGATCGCCGTCCACGATCCCCGCCCGCACGGTTCCGTCGTCCCTGCGATACGAGCAGATTCTCAAGTGCTCTCCCAGATGAGCGTGTCCAGCCGGCAGTCCTCGGCGTCGTTGTCCCGCAGCACCGTGTCACGCGCGCCCAGCTCGACCAGCACCGAGGCGTCACAGCGACGCGCGACGTTGCCGGCGACCGTGTTCTGCGCTCCACCCTCCACACACTGCGCCCGCATCGTGCGGTCCACCTCGTTGCCCGTGCTCTCGCACTCGGTGCAGCTGCGGAGATGGACGCCCCACCAACGCGTGCGCAGGCGGTTGCCGAACACGCGGCTCGCGCTCGCACCGGTGAGCCGGATGCCGCACAGGTCGTCGCTCACGTCGTTGTCGGTGACGACGTGACCCGAGCCGCCGATCAGGTCGAGCCCGACGCCCCAACGCAACCCGTGCTGGCGGTTGCGGCGGATCGTGATGTCACGGCAGCCGAACGCCCAGACGTTGCCTCCGTCGATCTCGTTGTCCTCGATCACATGGTCGCGCCCACCGCCGAGCTGCACCGACTCGATCGTGCAACCGCGAATCTCGATCCCGTCGCCACTCGTCGTGATGCACGTCGGCGGGATCAGCATGTACCCCGCCGCCCCGCCGGTGACGGTGAGCCCTTCGAGACGCGATCCGCCCGTCAGCTCGAGCACCGCCCGCCCGCCGCCGTCGAACACCGAGCCGGGCTCGCCGCGAATGGTCACGCCTTCGGGCACCCGGAGCCCGGAGACGCCGTAGATGCCCGGTGGCACCCTGACCACGTCACCCGCGGCCGCGCCCGTGATGCTCGCGACGAGTGCATCACCCGAGACCAGCGGGGGACGGTTGATCACCGCGCCGACCGACCGCTCGCGCGGGCGAACCCGGTAGACGCGCGCGAGTGAACCTCCCGGTGCGGGCGCGGCCCGGACATGCAGACCGTCCGCGCGCTCAGCCCATTCGAGTGCGCCGTCCACCTCGCCGACCGACGCGCACCCGGGGAAGACGCGCTCGGTCGCGTTCGTCAGGTCGATAGCGAAGACGGACCCGTTGGCCGCCACCGTGTAGCGCGTGTCGGCGTCACCCCAGACGCCGAACGGGCGCGATCCGTGGATCGCTTCGGCGTTGGCATTCACCCACGCACCCGCCTCCTCCAACACCCGTCGCTGGATGTCCGGGATCGACCCGTCGGCCTTCGGTCCGACGTTGAGCAGCAGGTTGCCCCCCTTGGCGACGACCTCGGTGAGCATCGCGACGAGCTGCGGCGCGCTCAGGTGGTCGTCGTCGCGCTCGGCCCGGTTGAAGCAGAAGGAGTACGACAACCCGCGGCACAGCTCCCACGCACCCGCGGGCGGCGTCTCGGGCACGTCGTACTCGTAGACCGCGTAGTCGGCGTGCGTCGCGTTGAAGCGGTCGTTGACGCAGCCTTCGAGGCCGGCGTCGTCCATCGCGGCGTAGTAGTCCTCGACGATCTGGTCGGCTCGCCACCAGGTGCCGGGGTGGCCCCAGTGCCCGTCGCCCCAGAGCAGCTGCGGCTGGAACCGCTCACACAGGTCGGCCAGCTGCGGGCGGAGATACGCGTCGACGTACCGATCGGGATCGGGGTGGTCGGGGTGCCCCCAGTCGAGCAGCGAGTGGTAGAGCCCGAAGATCAGGTCATGCCGCCCGGACGCGCCCGCGAGCTCCGCGATGACGTCCCGGTGCGGGGTCCGGCGCACGCTCGTCCGGTCGGTGAGCGGTGAGTCCCACCAGCAGAAGCCGTCGTGGTGCTTCGTGACGGGCACCAGGTACCGCATCCCGGCGTCGACCGCCAGCTGTGCGACCGCGTCGGCGTCCCAGTGCTCGAAGGTGAGGCCGGGGATGAAGTCGTCGAAGTCCCGCACCTCGGGGTAGTGCTCCTGGTGGTACGCAACGACTTCGGGCAGGGGAACCGGAGGGTGGAGGATCACGTCCGACATCCCCGGCTCCCAGAACGCCCGGTACCAGTCGGCGTACTCGTGCACCGGCGCGAACGCCGGGACGGTCGCGATGTTCATGTGGACGAACATCCCGTAGCGGCGTTGCGTGAACCACTCCGGGACGGCATGCGCAGAAATCGTCACGGGCCGGAGCGTAGGACGGAGCGGGCACGAAGTGCGGAGCCCGAAGTGACCATCGCGGCGCGAACACTAACGTCGTGGTCTCATGTCACGGCGTGGAGACAACCTCCTCATCACGAATCGCAAGGCGCGCCACAACTACTTCATCCTCGAATCCTGGGAGGCCGGTCTCGTCCTCCATGGCTCCGAGGTGAAGTCGTTGCGCGAGGGTCATGCCAACCTCCAGGACTCGTACGCGCGCATCGAGGACGGTGAGGCCTGGCTGTACGGGATGCACATCGCGCCCTACACGTTCAGCCGCGGCGAGCTGGACCCGATCCGCCGGCGCAAGCTCCTCCTGCACCAGAAGGAGATCTCCGAGATCTGGCACAAGACCCAGGAGAAGGGCCTGACCGTCGTCCCGCTCCGCGTGTACTTCAAGGACGGCCGGGCGAAGGTGGAGATCGGCCTGGCCAAGGGCAAGCGGAACTACGACAAGCGCCAGGTCCTCGCCGAGCGTGATGCCAAGCGCGAGACGGAACGCGCGCTCAAGGGCCGGCCCGACTGATCCCGGCTCAGACGCGGCTCGAGCCCACCAGGGTCGCGGCGCGCTCGAGGTCGGCGGCGGTGAGGATCCCGACGAGCTCCTCGCCGGCGAAGACCAACACGTAGGGAAGGCGCCCGGCCGCGGGCTTGCTCACGACGTCGATGAGCCGCTCGTCCGGCGCGGCCGTGGTGACGAGTGACATCGGGATCGCGACGTCCGTGACGCGGGTGGTCATGCGCTCCGCGGGCGGGACCACCTGGATCGCGTCGAGGGTCACGATCCCGCTGATCCCTCCGCCCCACTGCTCGACCGGGAAGATCCGGTGGTGAGGCGGTTCATGCTGCGCCTCGTCCGCGAACGCATCCACCGTCATCCAGCCCCGAGTCGTCTCGGGGTTCGTAGTCATGACGTCGCGCACCCGGAGCTCGCCGAAACCGCGGGTCATGCGAGCGTGCCGGCGTTCGGCGCTCGCGGTGGTGACGATGAACCAGCCGAGGAGTGCGGTCCAGAGCGTGACGAACGGGATGTCCACGAACGTCCCGACGATCCCGGCGGTGATCAACCCCCAGCCGAACACCTGGCCCGCTCGCGTTGCGGCGATGTCGGCCCGGGTCTGGTCGCCGTGGCGCATCCAGAGCAGCGCGGCGAGGATCCGACCACCGTCCAGCGGTGCGGCCGGGATCAGGTTGAAGATGGCAAGCACGCCGTTCACGAACGCGAGCCAGGCAAGAGCGGAGACGACCAGCGACGAGATCACCCCACTCGCGGCACCCGCCACCGCCAAGAGGAGGAAGCCCACGCCGAGCGCGATGCTCGTCGCGGGCCCGGCCGCGGCGATCCGCAGCTCCGCGCCGGCGGACGGCATCGCGCCACCGAGCTGGGCGACCCCTCCGAGCAGCCAGAGGGTGATGCCCTTGACCTCGATCCCGTTGCGGCGGGCGACGACCGAGTGCGCGAGCTCGTGGGCGAGCAGGGAAGCGAGGAAGAAGACGACGGCGACGATCGCGACTGCCCACAGCGCCGCATCCTGCTGCCCACCCGTCAGGCCGAAGGCCAGCAGCCCGGCGATCACGAGGACCGACCAATGGATGCCTACCTGGACTCCGAAGATCCGACCGATCCGGACGCTGGGCTTCATGTATCGCTCCCTGGCGCGCGTTCCTCGCCCGCACTGCTATCTGCAACGCTACGACCTGGCCCGAACGTTCCCAAGCCGTCGAGAAACGCTGCGAGGAGACCGGGGCCGGGGCGGTAGACTGTGTGTGTCGCCCCCGCACGCATCGGGGCGGCGTTGACATGGGGGTGCGTGGCTTCGATTTCGATGTTTGAGTCGGGTGAAGCGAGCCGACGTTGCAGAAGCGTCGTTAAAGAGTCTGCACACTGAATACATGCTGAGGACAACCTCACACTCGCTGCTTAGAGATAAGTAGCGCGTTCCTCCCGGCCCAGCCGCTCGGTCGGAACCGGAACGTCATCTAGAGCGGCTTACCGCCGGGACGGGCCTCGTGGCCCGGCGGGACATCACAGCGAGGCTGGGGTCGACGCAAGCCGCCGGTGGGTGGCGCCGACCTGAGACCTTTCCACTGGCTGCGCTCGGAGAAGCCCCGACAACGGCTCGAAAGACGGGGGTTCGACTCCCCCCACCTCCACTTCGATAGGGAGCACAACACCTGCTCCGGTCGCGGCCGGCCCCCAACGCGCCACACGACACCGACCCCGCGTTCGGGGACGGCACGGCAGTGCGTCGGATCGCTCGACAGGCGGCGGGCCTGTCCGATATTGTCTCTTTGAGTAGAACGTGAGGGAGCGGATCTTTCGCCGGCAGGGCGAGGGGTGGGTTGGGGGTCCGTCATGGACATTGGTTCGGTGTCATCGGTTCGCCGCCCGCGGCGGATCGTCGCAGGGGCCGTAGCGGGGCTGGCCACGGTGATGGTCATGGGGTTGGGTGCCGCGCCGGTGGGCGCCGAGAGCGGAGTCACCGCGAGTGCGGCGTGGCGTCTGACCTCGAGCCCGAACCGATCTACCGGAAGCATCCTCTGGGGGGTCTCGTGCGCGAACACGACACGGTGTGTCGCGGTGGGGAGCTCGGGGCGTAACCCCTCACCACCGCCGCTCTATCAGACCCAGGTCGAGACGCTGTCGGCAGGTGCTTGGACCGTGACGCCCAGTCCGAACCGGCCCTCGTTCAATCAGTTTCTGGGCGTGAGCTGCCCGACATCCGCGCGGTGCTTCGCCGCGGGGAGCACCTTCGACCAGCCCACCGGGTTCGACACTTCGCTGATCGAGAAGTCGAACGGCACGGCGTGGTCGATCATGGCGAGCCCGAATCGCGGGAACCAGAACCTTCCGGCCGCGATCGACTGTGTGGACACGACACATTGCGTGGCGGTCGGCACGACGATCAATGCGGCAGGGCATCGCCGCACGCTGATTCTCACGATGACCGGATCGACGTGGGTGGTCACGGCGAGCCCGAACCGGGGAGCGTTGGACAACTGGCTGGCCCGCGTCGATTGCACCGACGCGACGCACTGCGTCGCGGTGGGTCACTGGCACAACGCGACGTCCGACCAGGACCGGACCCTGATCCTGCGCCGCAACGGTGGCGCCTGGGCGAGGGTGACGAGCCCGAATCGTGGGACCAGCTTCAATCGGCTCTTCGGCGTCTCGTGCGCGTCCGCCAGCCGCTGCGTGGCGGCAGGCGTCGCGAACAACACCTCCACCGGTCACGCCGAGACGCTCGTCGAGACCTGGGCTGGTACGAGCTGGACGATCATGGCCAGCCCGAATCGAGCCGGCGTCAACAACGAGCTCGACGCGGTGAGCTGTCCCACCACTGGCGCGTGTGTCGCGGTCGGCGCCTCGGGCCTCGTACCGAACATCAGGTCGTTGGTCGAGACGCTCTCGGCCGGAACCTGGAAGCTCACGGCGAGTCCCTACCGGGGCGGCAGCCGGAACTTTGTCGAGAGCGTCTCGTGTCGAACCGCCGCGCACTGCGTCGCCGTCGGCTATTCACAGTCAGCTGCAAACACCTACCGGACCGAGATCCTCACCAACGGCTGACGAAGAGCAGGCGGCTCCGCACCGGGGAATAGTGTCGAGTGGGTGCCTCAGGGGGACCACGTTGCGGCGGCCCGAGCCGTCTACGACGCATCGGCCGCTAGGTACGTCGAGTTCGTGGGCACTGAGCTCAGCCCTGCGACGGAGGCGCCGGTCGACCACTCGTTGCTCACGGCGTTCGTCGACCTCGTGGCAGCCGGAACGGTCGAGCGTGTCGCCGACGTCGGATGCGGACCGGGCCGCGTGGCGGCTTTTCTTTCGACGCATGGCCTCGACGTCGTAGGGCTGGATGTGTCGTCGGCGATGCTCGCGGCCGCGCGGATCGCCCATCCCGGTATCGAGTTCGAGGAAGGGCGCCTCGACGACCTTCCCATCGACGAGGGATCGCTCGCCGGTGTCGTGTGTTGGTACTCGATCATCTACACGCCCCCCGAGTGTCTCGGTGACGCCTTCGCCGAGCTCGTGCGGGTGCTCAGCCCCGGGGGGTACCTGTTGTTGGCCTTCCAAGCAGGCAGTGGTGAGCCGGTGCACCGGACCGACGCTCACGGGACGGGCCTGTCCCTGACCAGCTATCGGCACAGCCTCCCCGACGTGACCGGTCGCCTGGAGCGGGCCGGGCTCGAGTGCGCGCCAGCGCGCTACGGGAACCCGAGTTCGACCACGAGACGACTCCGCAGGCGTTCGTCATCGCGCGTAGGACGCGGGCTTCATGGTGTCCATCCTGATCAAGGGAGTCCTCACCCAGGCGATGACCAACGGGCCTCACCTCGAATGGGGCGAGGGCCGGTTCACGCCGACCTTCCGCAGGCTCATGAAGCACGCGTCACTCGCCTCGGGAGCGTGCCCGTTCGAGGTACTGGTCCAGCTGCGCGGCCAGCTCGGCGGGCGGCGCCTGCGTCGTGTCCAGCACGAGGTCATAGGTCGCATGCTGGTGCACGGCTTCGGCGTTCCCCTGGGCCAGCCCGACGATCCGATCGGCACGTTGGGCTTCCCTGCGCATCGCCACGCCGGTATCGCAGCGCACCGCGACCCAGGTCACGGGGATCCCGTCGCCGGTACGCGGCGAGCAACCGTTGACCCACTCCGCCGAACTCGAAGCGCACTCCGCCGCCGGGTTCGTCAACCACGCGGGCGCCGTCGGCGGCGAGGTCGCCGAAGTATCCGGGGATCTCCATCCACCGCGCCGGAAGCCGGTGGAGGAAGTCGTCGACGCCGACGACGATCCAACACTCGCCGGCACGTTCTCTTGCGGCCTGGAATTCTGATGCGAGCGTGGTCTTCCCCGCGCTCGACGTCCCGTTCAAGATGACGACGCGACCCGGCTCGACCACGCGGGCATTCTTGCCGCCCGGGCTCAGCTCACCGGGTGACTATTTGTCGAGCTCGCCGAGCACCTCGCCGATGATCTTGGTCGCCTGGTGCGCGGGCAGCGGCTCGCCGCCCTCCGCCTCGGCCACCTCATGGGCGAACGCGTCGACGGAGGGAACCCCGCCGACGAGCACGTGGCGCAACGCTTCGCCGCTGGCCTCGGGATCGTCGAGCTTGGCGAGCGCCGGCGCGACCGCGTGGTCGGGTGACTCGGCCACCTCGTGCACCAGTGCCATCGCTTCCTGACGGCCGCTCGCGGTCGAGACCGCCGGCTCACGATCCGGGTTCTGCTGCAGGTCCCACTCGGCCAACGCCTCGTCGTACCCACCCTCGCCCGGATGGAGCACGCGCGTGGTGGGCGCTGCGCTCGGCTCGACACCGCTGTCGCCGTCGTCAGGTGAGGCGTCGGACTCCTCGGCCACCGGCCGGCGCGCCGGATCGAGCGGTACGACGAGCGTGCCGTCGGCGTTGCGAACGATCTCCATGAGACGGAGCTCCTTGAGGGAGTGAGGCGGTTCGGCGCGGACATCGAACGTCGCGTGCCTACCCAGGTTGGCCGCACTTCACGTCTACCGGCGCCGAGGATGGACCGATCCGCGCCGATTGGGTAGGCGAAATCGTCCGTTCTCGCCGGCGGCGGGGAAAAAGAGGGGTGCTGCGGTAGATCCAGATCTCGTCGAGGTACCGCTCGCCGAATGAGCGGCTCCGTTCTCCGTCATCCGGCGAGCAGGATCGGCACATTGTCCGTCGTCGCGCCACCGAACGGGGTCGGTGGCGTCCGAGGGCAGTCCGCACGACTGCGAAACCGCACGATGACCGCGTAGTCGTGCACGGTCACGACCGTGACCCGACCGGCCGGGTCGCGGCTCCAGGCTCGTCCGAGGCCCGGCCCCACCGCGAAGGACGCCGCGTTCGGGAACTGACGGCGGAGGTCCGGTTCGGATGCTCGCAAGGACGCTTCGGCGGTCCCACGATCCGTGATCGCGGATTCGACGGGCCGCAGTCCGTCGGCCGAGGCGCGCTCGATGGGGATGGGTGCGGGGCAGAGCTCCGGGCGCGCGTTGTGCGCACGGGCGTCGACCCGGGTGAGGGTTCCGTCGTTGAAGTTGGCGACCCACGTCGTGTTGGCCCCACTCGCGAGCGCAACCGACGTCAGCCCCGCCTCGATCGGCGCACCCCGAGGCTCGAGCGTGGTGCGGTCGAGCCGGAGCAGCTGCGAGGCGGAGGTGCTGCTCGCCTCACTCAGCACCCAGAGAGTGTCGCCGTCGATGGCCAAGCGGTGCGCCGTGCCGAGCGCACGGGAAGACCGTCGAATCGCGAGCGTCGCGGCGTCCAACGCGGTGACGTGGCCGGACTCGGTCAGCACGTACAGGGTTCCTCGGTCAGCCAGGACAAAGACCGGGTCGTCACCCACATTCACTCCCGTGCCATGGGTCGCGTCCCGCGACCGGATCCGGCGGGTGTGCGCGTCGATCTGGAGCACCTTCGTGCCCCACGCCGCGAAGAGCGAGTCGCCCTCGGCGCTCAGCGCGACGAACGGCGCCGCGAAGGTGGTGTCTACCGTGAGCGCTTCGCCCACACCGTTGGTGGCGGGATCGATCGGCACGATCGTCCCGCCGGGTGCCACCGGACGAGGCTGCGCGACCCAGAGCAATCCCCCGGCCGCAGCCATCGGACCGGGTGTTCCGCCGAGCGGGATGCTCGCGACCACCTGGTTGGTCGCGGGATCGACGCGGGTCAGGGTGCCGTTCCCGGTGTCCGTCACCCAGACCGCACCGAAGGCGACGAGCACCGAGCGGTAGTCGCTGCTGCCGGGAACGGCGATCGTGGCCGAGACCGCGTTGGCCACCGGATCGATCCGGCGGAGCACATCGAACCCCGGTACCCATACCGAGCCCGCGCCGACCGCGACGTCGGTCGCCCCGCCGACTTCGAGCGTCGAGACCGTTGGAGTCGATACGCCGCTGGCGGGCGCGGTGGGTCCGGCACTCACCGTCCGCGTCGGGCGCTGGTCGTTGCGTGCCAGCAACAGACCACCAACCAACCCGACCGCGAGGACGAGCGCGCCGGCCGCAAGCGTGCCCCGGCGGAGACGTCGCTGCCGGGCGCGAGATCGGAGCCGGTCGACGGGCATCGGCTCGATCGGCGGAACGTCGAACAGAGGTTGGACGAGGCGACGTAGATCAGACATCGTTCGACTCCATGTCGATGGGCTCGGGTGAGATCAGCTCGGCGAGCCGGGCGTGCGCATCGGCGAGGGTCGAGGAGACGGTGCTGCGCGTGACGCCCATGACCTCGGCGATCTCGCTCTGGGTCAGGTCGGCGACGTAGCGGAGCACGACCGCGGTGCGTTGGCGCTCCGGTAGCACCCGGACGACGTCCCAAGCTTCACCCGCGGGTGCCGGAACGATCGCCGGTGGTGGGCGGCGCGCGAGCAGGCGACGTTCGAGCGCGGCACGACGTTCGCGGCGGCGCGCGGTGTTGAGCGCCACCCGGTACGTCCATCCGGCCGGCGACACCATTTGCCGCACCCGGTTCCACTGCGCGAACGCTCGGGTGAACGCTTCGTCGACCGCGTCCCGCGTGAGGTCCAGATTCCCGGTGACGAGGAGAACCGTCGCGACCAGCCGCGCGTGGTTCGCCAGATACCAGGTCTCGAAGTCGCCCACCCCGTCGTCCACTGCCTTAGTAAGTCACGAGCAGGGCCGGAATGCCGGGTACGGCTAGCAGAGGAAGGCTCTGATCCTCTCGGCCGTGCGTTGGGGCTCCAGCGCGAAGAAGGCGTGCCCACCACCTTCGAACCGTTCGACCTCCGAGGTCGGCCAGGCCGCGGCGAGTGTGTCGGCGTTGCCGGGCGGGATGACGACGTCCTCGGTCCCATGCAGGACCAGGGCCCGCGGGGCGCTCGAGTCCGGTGCCGGCTGGCCCGCCGCGTGCCAGACGTCCATCGCGTGCTCCTGGGCGCGCAGCGCCGGCTGGGAGAGCTTCGCCTGGGCCTCCGCGATGAGGTCACCGAAGGCCTGGTCGATCGCCGGGACGAACGCGGGCGGGAAGAGCAGCGGGATCAAGCGCGAGGCTCGCTCGCGCGGCGTGCCGGAATGATCGATGAGCTGCGCCCACGCCTCCGGGGTCGCGCGCACCGCGGCCGAGCCGCCCGGGTCCGTCCCGAGCAGGACCATCGCCTCCACGCGCCCGGGCGCGCGCCTCGCGAGCCTCTGGGTGATGAACCCGCCCATCGACCAGCCCGCGACCGGCGCGTGATCAATTACGAGCTCGTCGAGTAGCCGCTCGACGTCACCGGCCATCGAGTCGATCGACACCGCCGCGGGATCACCGAGGCTCGACTCCCCCATCCCAGCGTGGTCCGGGCAGACGACCTCGAAGCTGTTCGCGAGCTCTCCGAGCAGGGTCGGGTCCCAGTCGACCGCAGTCGCCGAGTAGCCGTTCAGCAGCACCAATGGCGGCCCGCTCCCGACCGACCGCCACGCCAGCCGCCGCCCCTCGATCTCGATCGCGCCACTCTGCTCAGCCATGCCCCCATGCTGCCCGCCCCCACCCCTTCTCGGCACGCTGACGGGGCTCTGAGCCCCTTCAGCGTGCCGAGAAGGGAGGAGATGGTCATAGGCTCGAGGCATGACGTCGAACGACCTGGACTTCTTCTCGGCGTCGGCGCAGCTTGCGGCATGCACGGAGCTCGACGTCCCCGCGATGGAGCTGCTGTACCGCCTGGAGATCAGCGGCGACGACTTCTACCAGGCGCTCGCCGATCGCATCGGCAACGACGAGGCCGGCGACCTGTTACGCAAGAACGGTCGCGAGGAGCTGGGGCACGCGCGGCGCGTGCAGCGCGCGATCGCGATCAAGCTCGGCACCGACTACGAGCCGTCGCCGGAGGTGAGCACACCGTTCACGATCCCGCTCCCGAAGACGATCGGGCTCGATCTCTTCCCCGCCATCGTCAAGGCCGAGCTGGACGGTGACGCGGGCTACCAGCACTGGGCCGACCGGGAGCCCGACCCCGAGGTCGCGCGGCTGCTCCGGCTCAACGGCCGCGAGGAGACCGGGCATGGGGAGCGCGTGAAGCAGGCGCTCGCGATCCTCGAGGCTGAGCAGACCTGATGGCCGGCGCGCCAGCTTCCGGCGCGCCGCTCCAGCCAGTCCCGCTCAGGCGGCGGACTTGCAGACGTTCAGGGGGTGGGCCGCCCATTGGCTCGCCGGGCGCTCGTAGTACGAGCCGTCGGGGCAGGCGAGCGCCGGGTTGACCTCACCGAAGAGACCCTGCGCCGATGCCCACCCGGGCACCGACCAGACGTGCACCATCCACTGGGTCTGCTTGAGGATGATGCCGCCGACGCTGTCACATTGCGCCTTGGTCGCGGACTTGTCGGCTCCGAACGGCGCGTCGATCCCCGTGGTCGTGTACTTCAGGCAGAGGCTCTCGTGGTAGTGCCAGTTGTCGTTCGGGCCCGCGAAGCCCGACGGCCGGTTCTTACCGATCGAGTAGTACATGAAGCCGGCCACCCGTGAGTCGGGGTTCGTGCCGTCATAGATGATGGCGAGCGGGTGGTGCAGTGCATCGTCGGTCATCGTCCCGTCGGGGTTGAGCGCACCAGCAGAACCGTAGGAGATGTAATGCGCGCCGAGACCGGGGCTGTACGGGCCGGCGCGCCGGTAGCCGGCCGCTTCGGCCGCGGCGACGGTCGGGTAGGCGCGTGCCACTTCGATGGTCGCGTTCATCTGGCTCGTGAGCAGTGCGCGCGTCGTGGCGCCGAGCGGCTGCTCGGGCCCGAACGCGTGGTGATGCCCATTGCTCAGCGCGGAGAGACCCTTGTCGTCAACGGTCGCGAGCAGGTGCGCGTGATCGTGACTCACCGCGGCCAGAGCACCATGCTGATGCCCATCTGCTGCCGTTCCACCGCTCGCGACGGACGGACTGAAGATCCAAACGGTGAGTGCGATGACCAGCACGCCGATGAACGCGACGGCGCCGTAACCAACCCCGCTGCTCAGCGGGCGCCGCGCTATGGACTGCCGCAGCAGCACCAGGCTCAGGACCACAGCGCCGACCTCAAATGCAGCGCACAAACCATCAACCGCACCCCACGCCTCAGGGTTGCCGTTGCCACCGATCGCGATGCCGGCGGTCCGCGAGACCGCCCACACGCCGAGCACCGCGAGGTTCACGACGATGACTCCGGCGATGAGGGAACGGGACCGGCGGGTCACGATCAGCACCGCCAGGCCGAGCTGTGCCCACGCGACCAGCGCGAAGAACAACCCGTGGCTCCAGGAGACCCCGGCGTGCTCGCCCATCACCCCGAAATGGATGGCGCTCGCCCCACCCAGCAACAGGGCTACGCAACCCGTGACGATCGCGCCGGTCGACGTGGCACGCGGCCGGCGATCGATGACGCCCGTCATGCTTCCCCCCGGAGGCTGCGGCACTGCGAGGGTGATGATAGGCCCGGATCGTGGGAGGGTGGTTGACATGAGTGCTGACGCGCGGCAGATGTGGATCGTCGCCGAGCCGCTCCACGCGCTCACGTACTTCGCGCCCGAATCAACAGAAGCGTTCGAGGAAGCCGGGCTGCACGGCTTCTGGCGCGGCTACTTCGCCGGCCGTGCCGCACCCCTCGGCGCGGCGCCCGCCGGCATGGTGACTGCGACGTTCTACGGGTTCCATCCCGACTTCGTGGCCCGTGCGATCCCGTCGATCTGGTCCCTCATCACTCCCGCAGGAGCCATCGAAGCGCGGCTTGCCGGCGTCGACCGCGCGATGCGGCGAATCTTCGGAGAAGACCTCGGCGGCCTCGACATGGCGCGCGCCGCCCAAGCTCTTCGGTACGCCGTCGACGAGACACCGGTCACCGGACTTCCCCTGTTCGGCGCCAACGTCGGCCTCGAATGGCCCGAGCCACCACACCTTGCGCTCTGGCACGCCGCCACCCTCCTGCGCGAGCACCGGGGCGACGGCCACGTCAACACGTTGGGCGCCGCGGGAGTGGACCCGTGCGAGGCTCACGTGCTGCGCATCGCCGCCGACGGGTCGCCACTCGACTCCATCCAGCCGTATCGGGGCTGGACCGAGGAGAACTGGGCCGATGCCGCCGCGCGCCTGCGCGACCAGGGTTGGATCGACGACAACGGCCTCATCACGCCGGCCGGCTCGCGAGCCCGAGCCGCGATCGAGGACGACACCGATCGTCTCGCTGCGGCGCTGGTCGAGCGGGTGCGGGACCCCGATCTCGTGATGGACGTGCTCGGCGCGATCACCGCACGACTCCGGCGCGACGAAGTGATCCCGTACCCGAACCCGATCGGCGTCCCACCGCCCGCGCCTGGACGGAATTGACGTCTTCCAAGATGGCGGCCGCGGGCCGGCGGACGCCCTGCGTCCCGGGAGGTCAGGGGTTTCTGCACGTACGCTGCGCCGATGGAGACCGAAGCAATCGACCTCTACGACCCCGACGGCTACCTCGCCGGGCCGCCCCACGAGACGTTCGAACGCCTGCGCCGGGACCAGCCCGTCTACTGGCAGCCGATGCCCGACGGCACGGGCTACTGGGCCGTGTTGCGTCACGCCGATCTCGTTGCGGTCGCGCGCGACCCGAAGACGTTCTCCGCATCACGAGGCGGAGTGGTGCTCGAGGACCTCGCGCCCGAGACGCTCGCGATGATGCAGGACATGCTCCTCGCCATGGATCCGCCGCGTCACGTCGGCTACCGCCGCAACGTGGCGCCGCAGTTCGTGCCGCGCGTCATCAACCAGCTCGAACCACGCGTCCGCGCGATCTGCCGGGAGATCTTGGGCGACGCGGCTGCGCGCGGGGATGTCGACTTCGTTCACGACGTGTGCGCCAAGCTGCCCTCACAGGTCGTCGGCGAGCTGGTCGGCATCCCGGAAGCGGACTGGCCGCAGATCCACACGTGGTCCGAACGCAACTCGGGCGGCCAGGACCCGGACTTCAGCTCCGGCTACAGCGAAGACGCATCGAACGCGACGATCGAGATGGCGATGTACGCGATCGGCCTCGCGCAGGAACGCCGAGCCGAGCCTCGCGACGACCTCACCACGCTGATGCTCGCAATGGAGCTGGACGGCGAGCCGATGACCGACATCCAGTTCGGCAGCTTCTTCGTGCAGCTGGTCACCGCGGGCAACGACACCACCCGCACGATGCTCTCCTCGGGGTTGCTCGCGCTGCTCGATCATCCCGGACAGCTCGCCGAGCTCCGCGCCGATCCCAGCCTGATCCCCGGCGCGGTCGAAGAGATCCTCCGCTGGGCGAATCCGCTGCACTACTTCCGCCGTACCGCGACTCGCGACACGCAGCTGGGCGGTGTCGAGATCAGCGAAGGCGAGAAGGTCGGCATGATCTACACCTCGGCGAACCGGGATGAGGCGGTCTTCCGCGACCCGCATGCCTTCGACATCCACCGCGACCCGAACCCGCACCTGTCGTTCGGTACCGGCGAGCACTTCTGCCTCGGCGTGCACCTCGCCCGGCTCGAGGGGCGTGTCTTCTTCGAAGAGCTCTTCCGGACGTTCCCGTCGATCGAGCAGACGGGGCCCGCGCGACGGCAGCGCTCGAACCTCAACAACGCGTTGAAGTCGCTCCCCGTCCGCCTCTCGGCTTGATCGGGGTCAGGTCTTGTCGATGAAGGCGGCGAGGTCGAAGGCCAGGTGGTCGTGGACGTCGCCGACCTGCTCGACGCTCATCTCGCGTTCGGCGAAGCGCCACTTCCCCGCCGCCCGCTCGAACCTGTCGCGGTAGCGCCCCGCGACGATCGGCTGCAACGGCAGGTCCTTCGTGGCCTGCAGCACCAGGAACGACGATCGGGCCGTCGCGCTGCCGGCGGACTCGTCGATCTCGACGATCACGTTCGTGCACAGGTGACGTGTCCGCAGCGTGCCGTCGGGGTGCACCTTGTTCGTGTTCTTGTACAGGTCGCGGACCGCTTCGCGACCCACGGTTGCGCCCTTCATCCCACGCGTCGTGATCTGCCCGTGCTCGAACAGATCACCGATGGCGTGGAAGTCGGCCGCGTCGATGTACTCGGCGTAGGTGTACAGGAGCGTGAGGATGTCGTGATGGCTCTCCCACGTCCCGACGCTCACACCAGCAAGCCTAAGCGTCGCTCTTCATCGGCTCCGCGTAGAACTGCGCGTACCACTTGCGGAACTTCAGGATGGGGCCGTCGCTGTCGGCCAGGGCCGGGACCGGGAGGAACACCTTGTGCTCCCATATCGGGGTGTCCTCACGGATCTGCTTGTTGATCTCGGCCACGAACGCGTCGGCGACGGTCGAGGTGAGCTTCTCGTCCTCGAACTTGCGGACCGTGAAGTTGAAGCGGACCTGCGTCGTCTGATCGTCGACCGGAACCGTCGTCGCGACGTTGATCGCGTCGACGATGCCGGAGAACCACACCTTCGAGAATCCCGGACCGTAGGTGTAGACGTCGATGCGGCCGTTCGTGCCGCCGCGCGGCGTCACGTAGCTCTGCTTGGACAGCATCACCGAGATCGGACCGTCGGTGTCGTAGCTCTCCATCTCGGCCACGTCGTCGGTGCCGTGCACGTACCGGAAGTGCGCAGGGTCGACGCCGTTCTCGGCCATCTCCTGGGGAACCGTGTTGATCAGGTAGCTCGACCGATAGCTGTCGCTCCATGCCGCGTCGTCCATCTCGGGGATCTCGGGGATCTCCCACTGCGGCTCGATCTCGTCCGGGTGACGCCATGCCATCACCATGCCGTTGCGCACGACGACGGGGTAGGTCCGGAGGCGCGCCTTGCGGTTCACCTTGTCCGAGTACGGGATCTTCACGCAGCTGCCCTCGCCGTTGAAGGTCCAGCCGTGGAACGGGCACTCGAGCGTCTGGCCGATCACCTTGCCGCCGACTCCGAGGTGCGCGCCGAGATGCGGGCAGTACGCGTCCTGGAGGTGGAACTCGCCCTCCTCGTCGCGCCAGAGCACGAGGTCCGTGCTCCAGTAGCGCAGCGCGGTGGCGGAGCCGGGGGCCAGGTCCTCGGGGTACGCGACCTGGAACCAGCCGAAGGGGTGAGGAAACGGGAAGTGACGGTTCACGCCGGTGATTCTAGAACGTGTTCTCACTCCGCCGTCGGGGGCGTGAACAGGTCCTTCCTGGGCTCGTCGGTGTACACGGGCTTGCGCTTGCGGTCGAACGCCCGGATCGCCTCGGGGAGGTTCTCCGTGAAGCCCAGCATCAGCTGATTGCGGTCCTCGATCTCGATCGCCGCCTCGAGGCTCGGGTTCTCCAGGTTCACCCAGATGATGTCCTTGGTCATCTGCAGCCCGTACGGGCTGAACTCGGCCATGCGCGCGGCGAGCTCCAGCACCCCCGGCATGAGCTCGTCGTCGGGGAGGACGCGCGACACGAGGCCCATGCGGAGGGCTTCCCCCGCGTCGATCTTGCGCCCCGTGAGCAGCATGTCGCTGGAGTGGGCGGCGCCCACGAGACGCGGCAGCAACCAGCTCGCGCCGAGCTCCGTGCTCGTGAGGCCGTTCACGATGCCGGTCGCATTGAACTCCGCCGACTCGGACGCGATCCTCAGCTCGGCCGCGAGCGACAAGCACATGCCGCCCCCGTACGCGACTCCGTTGATCGCCGCGAGCACCGGCTGCGGCATTCGCCGCAGCGTGAGGATCAGCCGCGAGTAGTACCGCATCGAGCGCTGGGCGATGCGTCCGACGGTGAGGCCGTCGATGTTCGGGATGATCCCGTAGTCCTTGAGATCCAGGCCCGAGCAGAAGCCGCGACCCGCGCCGGTGAGCACCGCGACGTAGGTGTCGTTGTCGTCCGCCACCGCCCGGAGTGCCTCATCGAGCTCGATGACCAGCTCGATCGACATCGCGTTGAGCCGGTCCGGCCGGTTCAACGTGATGACGCTCGTGTGCGGCTGTGGCTTCTCTACGACGACGAGGCGTTCGCTCATGCCGCTCACGCTTTCGCACCGCGGTGGTCCCCCGCCAATTCGCCGGCGTCAGTGGGCGAGGGCGCGGATCTCGTCGTTCGCTCGACGCAGGCGCCCGGACAACGTGGCCGCCAGGTTGTCGTGCAGCAGGGCGGCGAGGTGCGGCTCATCCGTGAGCAGCTCCTCGACCGCCGCCCGGGCGAGTGACCAACCCGACGAAGTCTCGGGTGCGCGTCGCGTGGTCTCGATCACCACGGGGAGTCAAGCAGGCCGTGATTCCCGGGGTATTTCGGCTCCATGTCAAAGTCCTTTCGATCTCGTGGCCGCGACTCGCTCGGCGCCGATGCCACGATCTGGGGATGCGGAACCGGGCCATGCCCCTCGTCCTGGCGCTCGGTGCGTCCTTGGCGCTGCTCGGGATCATCTCGCTGCTCGGCGCCGGGGCGACCGACGGGGAGCCGAGCGCGGTCTCGACCGGCGGCGCGTCGAGCACGAGCTCGAGCACGACCTCGACGTCCTCCACCACGACGACCACGACGCTGGCGATGCCGTCCTCGGCCGGGGCGATGACGCTCACCCGCACCGTGACGGGAGACATCTCACCGAAGTCCGTCGTAGCGTCGGGGCGCGGTCTCGTCTTCGCGCAGAACATGATGTACCGGCACACGATCACGGTGTACGACCGCAACGGCGATCTTCAGAAGACGATCCCGGACACCGTCAACCTCACCGACTTCGGCATTCCCGGTCATCCGACGCCGGTGCGCGGTGCGCCGGTCGAGGCCGCGTTCACCCCGGACGGTACGCACGCGTACGTGTCCAACTACTCGATGTACGGCGAGGGCTTCGGTCCCGAAGGCAGTGACCAATGCCCCGCGAGCAACAACTACGACGAGAGCTTCCTCTACCGGATCGACACCACGAAGCTCGCGATCGACGCGGTGGTTCCGGTCGGGAAGGTGCCGAAGTACGTCGCGGTGAGCCCGGACGGTCGGTACGTGCTCGCGACGAACTGGTGCAGCTACGACGTGAGCGTGGTCGATACCACGACCAACCGAGAGGTCAAGCGCATCCCGCTCGGCCCGTACCCGCGCGGCATCGCGATCTCCCCCGATTCCCGCACCGCCTACATCGCGGTGATGGGAACGCACAACATCGCCCGGCTCGACCTCACCACGTTCGCGGTGAGCTGGATCTACAACGTGGGGGCCGGGCCCCGCCACCTCGTGCTCTCCCCCGACGGCGCCTCGCTGTACGTGACGCTGAATGCCGAGGGGAAGGTGGCCAAGCTCGATCCGGTGAACGGCGTGGTGCAGCAGAAGATCGCGACCGGGAGCGAGCCGCGCAGCATGACGATCTCGACGGACGGGCAGTCCTTGTACGTCGTCAACTACGAATCGAGCTCGGTGAGCAAGCTCGCCGCAAGTGATCTCCACCTGGTGCAGACCGTGCAGACCGGGTACCACCCGATCGGCATCACCTACGACCGCACGACCGGCGCGGTGTGGGTGGCCAACTACGGCGGCAGCATCCAGATCTTCGCGTCGTCATAGCCGGTGGCGCTGCTGCTCGGGGTTCTCGTCGCGATCACGTACGGGTCGGGTGACTTCTTCGGCGGCCCGGCGATGCGGCGCGCGCCCTCTGACCCACCACCCCACCCCCACCCACCACGATTTTGGCGTCAGTAGGTCCCCACTGCGGGTCCCTACTGACGCCAAAACGAGTGGGGCTAGTTGTACTGCCGTGTCAGAGGCCGGTGGGGCAGCTCACGCCGGTGCCACCGAGACCGCAGTA
>JBBSAM010000030.1:0-50376 GCA_038252255.1 Acidimicrobiia bacterium
ACAAAGTCACACTCGAACCCGTCGCCGCCTGACAAACCGACGATCACCGACCATCGGAGCTCCGCCCCGAACGGGGGCTGCCGCCCCCACACCCCCGCGCGTCCCAGCACCCACGCGGCGCAGTGATTCACACCTCAGCAAATCGAGCCCTGAGAGCCCGCCGAACGAGCTCCGCTCAGGTGGTCAAGCGAACCGAAACTGAGCCTGACCTGCGGAGACGTTCAGCGCGCTCGGAGGGATTCGAACCCCCAACCTTCTGATCCGTAGTCAGATGCTCTATCCGTTGAGCTACGAGCGCAGGTCTTGAGGGATGCAGTCTAGGAGACGGCCTCCATCCGGGCCGGGGCCTGGAGCCCCACCAACGCCGGCACATCGGACCCGCCACCGGGACGAACGGCGTGGTCGCCGGGACCTTGGGCCCTGGCCGCGTGCACACCGGCCGTCGTCAACTGGGGGCGACGTTCGGGCATTCCTGGTTCGAGCGCGGAGATAAGGAGAATTCATGAAGCGTCGGACACTCGACATCGTGTTCAGCGTGGGTGGCGTCGCCCTCGCCGGCCTACTGCTAGTCCTGGGCCTGGTGCTCCAGAACCAAGCCGACTTCGCGAAGAGCTACGTGAAGGACCAGTTGAGCGAGCAGAAGATCACGTTCACTCCCGTCACGGGTCTGGCGCCCGCGGAGAAGAAGGCCGGCTGCCTGGTTTCGAACGCTTCCAAGCCGCTCACGAGCGGCAAGCAGGCCGAGTGCTACGCGAACCAGTACATCGCGCTGCATTTGAGCGAGGTCAACGGCGGCAAGACCTACGCCGAGACCAGCGGCGAGTCACGATCCCTCCAGGCCGAGGCAGACGCGGCAGCCAAGAAGGCACCCGATGCGCCGGCCACCGTCGCCCTCGAGGCGAACGCCAAGGCGCTGAGCGGCAAGGTCGACACCCTGTTCCGTGGCGAGACGCTGCGCGGCCTGCTCCTGACGTCCTACGGCTTCAGCATCTTCGGTGAACGCGCGCAGCAAGCTGCACTCGTGGCATTCGCCGCCGCGCTCGTTCTCCTCCTGGCCTCGATCGCAGGGTTCATCCACGCCTTCACCACGCCCAAGGACAAGGTCGTCATCTGACCCGGCGCGACGGGCCGCGACGCGCCGCTACGGGAACCGTCTCAAACCGTGGTGGCCCCGAGCAGCCGGTCGAGGTTCCGGTGAAAGTTGATGACCCGGCACTCCTCTGACGAGAGCGTCAGGTGGGTGAGACCAGGTTGATGGAGCCCACGCTGCACGCGTTGCAGCAGTGCGAAGTCCTGGTTCAGCACGAGACCGAAGTCGGCTTCCCCCGGTGCGAGCGTCACGTCCAGTGGCCTCGCCCGGGGAGCCGGGTCTTCGGGCGGGTGACGCTCGAAGAAGAACCCGTCGAGGAGAGCATCGTCGGGTGTGGCGCCCGGCCGGGCCCGCAGCACCTGCACGAGGTCGGGGTACACGAGCAACGTCATGTTCGGGAACAGGTTGTACTGGTGCATGTTCATGATCTCGTCCGTATCGAACCGGTCGAGATCGACCCCCTGCGACTTCGAGAGCTCACGGATACGCGCCGCGAGCACGTCCTGCATCGCCGATCCGGCCGGCACGGCTGGCGCAGCTCCGGGTTCCGCGTCGGTCGGGATGCCGATGCGCGTCCCCATGACGAGAATGAACGCGTCCCAGATCTCCTGGTCCGTCACCTCCCGGCGTAACCGCGGGCTCGGCACTCCGTAGCGCTGCATCGACTTCCCGTGGAGATCCCAGAGCCGCTGCGGCGCGTCGACGTCGTCGACGATCGGGAGCATCTCGCGGTGCAGCCCCTGCAGGTGGTACGTCTCGCTGAACCCGTCGACCGCGGCCTTCCAGTTCGCCGCGACCGGCACCTCGACGAACGTCGTGCAGCGGAAGTCCTCCAGCCCGACCCAGTCGATGTCCCCGGGCACCCCTTCGAGGAACTCGGCCAGCGGGGCGGCGTCGGGGTCGACGTTCACGAAGACCAGCGGACCCCAGGTGTCGACGGCGGCGGCGAACAGCGGGACGTCTTCGTTGCGCAGCGCGCCAAACCCTTTGCGCCCCGGTACCTCGCGCAGCTCACCGTGGAGATCCCACGCCCAACGGTGAAACCCGCACCGCAGCTCCGTGAGCCCGCCGCCCGAGCCCTCGCACAGCGGGTTCCCCCGGTGGCGGCAGACGTTCTGGAACGCGTGCAGCTCGCCGTCCTCACCGCGCACGACGAGCACGGAGAGGCGCCCGACGCGGTGCTCGAAGAAGTCGCCGGGTGCGGCAACGTGATCGATAGGGCAAGCCAGCTGCCAGACCCGCGGCCACAGCCGCTCCTCCTCGAGTGCCGCCCATTCCACCGACGTGTAGCGCGCGGTCGTGATGCGAACCGGTGCGTCGACCTCGGAGCTCACCTTCAGATCATGCCCGAGATCAGCCGTCGTCGATGATCGTGCCGGTGGCGGTCGCCCGGTTGAGCGTGGCCCCGGTAGGCAACGAGAGCCTGACCTTGAACGTCTCGTTGCGCTCGAGCAGGTAGTCCGGCCGAACGGCGATGTTGATCACGGTGGACGTACCTCGCGCCACGATGGTCACGGTCCCGGACTTGGCGGCGAAGTCCGCCGCGGTCGCCGTCCCGGGGCTCGTCGCGTAGTGCACCGACACCGCGGTTGGTGACGACGCCGAGAGCGTCACCGGGAATCGGAGCCCCCGCGCTCCCGAGTCGCCCTCCACCAGAGCCGCATTGCCGATCGAGACGCGCACCGCCGGATTTGACGGGTGGTCATCGTCGATGATCGTGCCGGTGCCGGTGACGCGGTTGAGCGTCGCACCGACCGGGGCCGAGAGCTTCACGGTGAACGCCTCTGTGGCTTCCAGCAGCCGATCACTCTTCACGTTCACGGTCACCAAGCCGGTCAGCTGACCCGCGGGAATCGTGACCGTTCCCGATCGTGAGACGAAGTCGGGTCCGGCGGCGGCGGTACCGGGCGCGGTTGCGTAGTGGGCCGACACCGCCCTGGTGGAAGTTCGGGACAGAGACACCGTGAAGCGCAGCTGGCGCGACCGGAGATCGCCCTCGACCACCGATGCGTTCCCGATCGAGAGCGCCGGGCGACCGTCGGGAGTGTTCTCCGGAACCCGCAGGCGCGTGTACAGCTGGCCGGTGGTGCTCGCCCGCAGCCCGGTGATCTGCGCCGTGCTGGCGAACGCGACGATGCGACCGTCCGCGCTGATCTCCGGCTGCGTTCCTCCGGCCGGTAGCTGGGCGCCCGACTGATCGGTGCTCATCCGAGTGGTCAGGCCGGTGTTCCGGTCGTAGACGAAGGTGTCCGGTACCCCGTTCGTGTCGCCAGCCACCGCGTCCGCCGCGGTGGACTCGTAGCTCACGAAGCGCCCGTTGCTGCTGATGCCCGGGCGGATCGCGGCTCCGTGGGCGAGCCCGCCGGTGGAGCTCAGGCTGACCCGCTGCGTGGTTCCCGCCACGAGATCTCTCACGAAGACGTCCGTGCCGGCGTTGGTGTCGGCGATGCCGTCGAGGTTGGTCGCGGCCGAGGTGAACACGACGAACCGCCCGTTGCCACTGATGCCGGGGGCGGTGCTCGCGTCGTTGGCAATGGTTCCGTTCGTGGCCACGCTCACGAGGGTCGTGGTGTTCGCACTGAGGTTGCGGAGGTAGACGTCCGGGGAGAAGTTGGTGTCGTTGGATGTCAGGCTGTCGAAGCTGACGAACGCGACCATCTTTCCGTTCGAGCTGATCGAAGGGCTCTCCCCACCGAGGAACGCCTCGGCGCCGGTGGACATCAGACTCACGCGCTTCGTCGTGTTGGTGACCCGGTCACGGACGAACACATCGGTCCAGCCGTTGAAATCGCCGGCAACGAGCCCCGGTGAATCGGACTCGAACGCGATGTAGCGCCCGTCCCTGCTCAGCGATGGCTTGTCGCTGTCGTCGGACGCTTGGTTTCCGTTCGTCTTGGTCGAGACCCGCGTCGTCACACCGAGCGTGCGGTCTCGCAGGAACACCTGGGAGAACTTCCCGTTGCCGCCCGGCACCACATCCTTGGTGTCGGACACGAACGCGACGAACCGACCGTCGCCGCTGATCGCCGGCGTGTCGGCCGAGTCATCGACGGTTCCGTTCGTGCGCAGCGAGACCGCGGCGGTCGTTCCGCCGTGCGTGTCGCGCACGAACACGCCACCGTTCGTGGCTCCCCTCGCCAAGTTGTCGGCGCCCGAGTCGAACGCGATGTAGCGCCCGTCGGTGCTGATCGACGAGTCGGTGAAGCTCGGGGTCACGTAATCGGCGGGCGCACCCGTGTTCGACACGCTCGCTCGCGTCACGAAGGCACTGCCGCTGAGCGCGAGGACCAACCCGCCCGCCACTGCTACGGCGCGTACGACGCGCGTCCCGGCCGCCAGCCGCATGCCCCCACGCATCTTCAGCTCCCCCGGATCCCGTAGCGCGAATCGGTCATACTGCCACATCCGGTGGTGCGGGACCACGAGTCGTCGCCGCCGCGGGTGGCGCCGTCGCCTGACCCGAGCCGGGTTCGTCGTTCAGTCGTCGTCGCTGATCGTTCCGGTGCCGACGCCGCGCGTGCGATGGATCATCGCACCGGTCGCGTCCGAGAGCTTGACGTAGAACTCTTCGGTGTCCTCGCCCACGGTGTCGGGCAGGATCCGGACCAGCACGAACCGCGACACCGCGCGGGCCGGGATCGTCAGCACGCCGGACACGGCCTTGAAGTCGCTGCCGTCGGCCGTTCCGGACTGCGTCGCGTAGTGCACCGTGACCGGCGCCGTCGGCGACGAAGCGGAGAGCGTCACCGCGAACCGCAGCGCTCGGGCACCCGAGTCTCCTTCGACGAGCGACGCGCTGCCGATCGACACGCGCAGCGTCCGATCCGTCGGGCTGTCGTCGTTGATGATCGTACCGATGCCGCGCTTGCGCCAGATCTTCGCGTTCTGCGGATTCGAGAGCATGACCGTGAACGTCTCTTGCGGTTCGACCGTGCGATCACCCTTCACGTTCACGGTGACGACCGCGGACGTCCCGCCCGGTGCGATCGTCAGGGTCCCGGACTTCGCCACGAAGTCCGATCCCGCGGTCGCCGTCTCCGGGTTCGTGGCGTAGTCGAGCGAGACCGGCTCGAGGTACGGCTTCGACAGCGAAACGGTGAGCTTCATCTGCCGCGCCCGCGCGTTGCCTTCGACGACCGACGCGTTGCCGATCGACATCTTCGGCAGCGTGTCGGCGGTGAAGCTCCAGCTCGTCACGGTGGGCGTGAGGTCACCGGAGTACGTCACGCTGATCGAGACCGAGTACACGGATCCCGCGACCAACGGCAGCCGGGGGACGACAACGACCTGGTGGCGGCTGGCGAGCACCTGCTGCCCGGTCGTCTGGTCGTCGGGGACCGTGTTCGTGTAGCTCGTCTCGTCGTAGGCGCAGGACTCGACCGGAGCTCCGTCACGCTCGACGGTCGCGGTGAGCGTCGCTGCGGTCGGCGCGTTCGGCAGCAGCGCGAACAGCGGCGGACCGGTGTTGATCGACCCGGATCCGGGGTTGTACCCGGCGCACGGTGACAGCGGGTCCGGCGACTCGCCGCCGTGGTACGACTGCTGCGCGACGGGCAGCACCGAGGTGTCACCGGGGAACAGCGTCGGCACGGTCGCCGCCGCACCCGTGCGGCCACGCAGCACATCCAGCGTGGCTGCGGCCGGGTATGGCGTTTCCCCGGCCAAGCGGTAGGAGCCGAAGCCTGTCGTCACGAGCATCGGGTCGAGGATGCCCGCGGCATGGAACGGCGCGTTCATCCACTGGTCGACGAAGTGACGGTCGGTCTTCGTGGCATCGCTCGACGCCGCGACGTTGCCGTTTGCTCCGGCGTCGTTGCCCTCGGCGGAGTACCACGGGTTCGGCGTCGTTCCATCGACGAGGAACGGGTTCTCGGTATGGCCGAAGTCACCGGTCCGCACGATGTAGGTGGAGTGGGCCAGGTCGCCGGCCGAGAAGGTCGGGTCCTCGGTGACGGGGTCCAGGCCGGACAGCGCCCGCCAGGCATTCACCGTCTGCAGCCAGGTGGCGTTCACGGGCAGGATCGGGAAGGACGTGTCGGCGTGCGCCGATTGCACCGGGCCGAGCAGCGAGGCGCCCGTGCCCGCGACCAGACCACCCGCGGCCACGACGACCGTCGTCGTGAAGGCCGCAACGATCCTGCGCCAACCAACCGCCCGTTGCACGATTTATACCTTATAGCCCATCTGCCCCGATTCAAGGGAACCGGGTCCAACGACCTAGATGGCTCCCGTCACGACCAGCACCGTCGCCATCACTGCGATCGCGATGCGGTACCAGCCGAACACCGAGAGGTCGTGGCGCTCAAGGTACCCGACCATCCATTTGATGGACACGGCGGCGGCGAAGAATGCGGCCACCAGCCCGACGAGCGGCGTGAACCAACCGAAGGCGTCGATCATCAGCTGGCCGTCCTTCAGCACCTGGTACCCGGTGGCGGCGCCGAGGGTGACGAAGCCAAGCAGGAAGCTGAACTCGACCGCGGCCGCCATCGAGTACCCGAGCAGCAGCGCCGCGACGATCGTGACGAGGCTCCGGCTCGTGCCCGGCCACAGCGAGGCAACCTGTGCGAGCCCGATCACGAGCGCGTCGCGCGTCGTGAGGAGCTCGAGCACGCGCCCATCCCGAGGAGCGAGCACTCCCGCGCGCGTCAGTACGAGAATGAGGATGCCGCCGACGAACCAGGCGCCGATGACGGGCCCCACCCCGAACAACACATCTTTGATCTTGCTCTCGAGAATTACGCCGACCAGTGCCGCGGGAACGAAGGCGATCACCACGGCGATGAGCACCCGGCGGCCCTCGTCGCTGCGCCCGGTGGCCCCCTCGATCATCGTGGCGAACCGGTGGCGGTAGAGCCCGAGCACGGCGAGGATCGCGCCGGCCTGGATCGCGATCTCGTAGGACTTGACCGCGTCCTGGTTCGCGCCGTGCTGGCCGACGTCGAGAACCCGCGCCAGCAGCAGGAGATGCCCGGTGGAGCTGATCGGGAGGAACTCGGTGAGCCCTTCGACGATCCCGAAGAGGAGCGCCTGCCCCAGCGAGAGCGCGTCGTGGGTCTGCGCCGCGAGGGTCGCCGCCCCGGCCGGGGTGGCCCAGAGCAGGACGAGCGCGAGCGCGCCCACGCCGGCGGTAGCAGCCGCCGCAGCCCGACGGTTCAGCTCAAGACCTCGAACACGACCCCGGCGCGCGCCGCCAGGTCCACCGATGCGTTGTCCTCCGCGTAGCGCTTGCCCTGGACGTTGAACATCTGCACCGGCTCCGTCCCGACCGGGAACGGGCCCCAGTGCCACGTGCCGCGGAACAGGGCCAGGCGGTCGAGGGGATGCAGCCGGAAGGACCGGACCGTCTCGAGGTCGGCCGGGTCCGAGAAGTCCACCGCGGCCGGCGCGACCGCGACGACCGAGTCCACGTTCAACGGCATGAGCGTCTGGGTGTGGGTGTCGTGCCGGTACATGACCGCACAGACCGAGCCTCGATCGGTGTGCTCGACCTCATCCGGCGCGTGGCTGATCACGTTGACGTGCGCGTCGCCCCAGAGGAACTCGTAGTTGTACGTGTGGTCGCTCGGGTCGGTGTCCTCCGCCGGCACCCAGCCGAACGGCTCCCACGCCGCCGGGGTGAGCGGGGCGGGCTCGAGCGAGATCGTGCGAACGGCCCCCACTGCCTGCTCCCCTCACTGATCGTCGTTGACCGGCCCGTCAGCATAAGCGGTCCGGCGCTCCGCTCTGACGTGCAAGAAGGTCGGGACGCGCTGGAAGTTGGCGAACTGGGGATGTTGCGCCACCAGATCGTCGCTGGGCCGCGGCTCGCGCAGCGCAGTGATCGTGAGCCCGGCAGCCTCGAACGCCCGGCTGTAGTCCTCGATCGGCCGGTGCTCGACGCGCAGCTTGAACACCGTGCCGTTCGGTCGCTCGCTGTCAAGGACGTGACGCATCGGAGCTCGGTACTCCCCCATGTAGAACGTGCGGTTCGGGTCGTCGGGGATGAAGAGCCCGCTGGTGATGATCGGATGCAGGATCGCCGTGCAGACGACTCCTCCGGGGGCGAGCACCCGCGCCAGCTCAACCACGCACGCCTCGAGCGCCTCGACATCCATCAGCACCATGAAGCAGATGGCGAGGTCCGCGACGCCAGTGCGTACCGGGAGGCAGGACGCATCGCCGACCGCGACCGGCAGCGGAGGCGTCGCGCGACTCGCCCGTCGGGCGAGCGACGACGCGCCGTCGACGCCCACCACGCGATGTCCCCGCGCGGCGAGCTCACGGCCGAGGCGCCCTTCGCCGCACCCCACATCCAGTGTGAGCGCGCCCGGCTCCGGCACCAGGTCGATGAACGCCGGCTTGTTGAGCAGCTCGTAGAACGGGTCGTCCGTCGTGAGCTCGACCCAATCGTCGGCCTGACGGTCCCACTCCTCGCGCCACGGGGCACCGGCCATCTCAGGAGTCTCGCGTCCGAGCGATGTGACGGGAACGTCAGATACTCTCGGCCCAGCACTACGAGCCTGGAGGAACCCGATGGACGTGCGGTCGATCGAAGAGGTGGCCCCGGTCGTCGAGCACAACGGCACCGTTCCGGTGTGGTGGCTCGTGAACCCCCGCGAGATGAAGGACATCACCGACGGTGGCTTCCTCGAGCTGGTGAGCGAGTTCGAGGTCGCCGGCGGCGGGCTCGTCGACCCGCACTCGCACCCGACCCACGAGTTCTATTACGTCACCTCGGGGCGGGGGATCATGATCATCGACGGTGAGGAACGGGAGATCGTGCAGGGCGACCTCGTGCACATCCCCCCGAACCTCGTGCACAGCCTGCGCCCGGTGAGCGATCACGCCCCGATCCACTGCTTCTGCTTCGCAGTCGGCATCCGCGGTGCGGGCGCGGTCGACTACACCGAGCACTAGACGACGTGGGACGAGTTCTCGTCACCCGCCGGGTGCCCGACGGTGGGTTGGAGCCGCTGACCCGCGCGGGCCACGAGCTCGTGCAGCGCGACGAAGACGTCCCGTTCACCCATGACGAGCTGGTGCGCGACGCCGCGGGGGTCGACGCGATCGTGTGCCTGCTCACGGATCGCATCGACCGCGCCGTGCTCGAAGCCGGTGCGTCCGCCGGTCGACTGCGGGTCGTCGCGAACGTCGCGGTCGGCTACGACAACATCGATGTCGGCGCAGCCGCCGAGCTCGGCATTGCCGTCTGCAACACGCCAGGCGTGCTCGACGAGACCACCGCGGATCTCGCGTTCCTGTTGATCCTGGCCGCGTCGCGCCTCGCCCACGACGCCGAATCCGACCTGCGCGGCGACCGGTGGAAAGGCTGGGGGATCCTGCAGTACCTCGGCCGCGACGTGCACGCCGCCACGCTCGGGCTCGTCGGGTTCGGCCGCATCGGCCAGGCCGTGGCCCGCCGCGCGGCCGGCTTCGGCATGCAGGTCGTGCACCACACCCGCCACGACACCGGGCTCCCCGGGTGGACCGGGAACCTCGACCAGCTCCTCGCGGAGGTGGACGTCGTCAGCCTGCACGTTCCCCTCACGGACGCGACCCGACACCTCATCGGCGCGCGGGAGCTGGGACTCATGCGGCCGACCGCAGTGCTGGTGAACACCGCCCGCGGGCCCGTCGTGGACGAAGAGGCGCTCGCGGCGGCACTCGAGGACAACACGATCTTCGCGGCCGGTATCGACGTCTTCGAACGCGAGCCCGAAGTACATCCGCGCCTGCTCGGGGCACCGCGGGCCGTGCTGCTCCCGCACATCGGGAGCGCGACCACGGCGACGCGCACCCGCATGGCGATCGTCGCCAGTGAGGGTGCGCGTGCCGCGTTGGCGGGCGAGCGGCCCCACAACCTCGTGGAGGTACGGCCATGACCACCGAATCCGCATGGGTGCTCCCGGAACCCGGTTGGACCTGCCCGGAATGCGGCTTCGCCTTCGACGACTGCGCGCCGGCCGACATGCCCGACACCGTGCGCGGGTTCGCCCGCCGCTACCGCGCCCCACTCACCCGCGGGTTACCGGGCGAGGATCTCGACGCGCTCCTGCGCACACGCCCCGCCACCGGTGGGTGGTCCGCGCTCGAGTACGCGTGTCACGCCCGGGACGTCCTCCGGGTCGCCGACTACCGCGTCGACAAGATCCTCCGCGAGGACCGGCCGTCGTTCCGCCGCGTGGATCCGGACGCCGGCGCGGCGGACGGCAACTACAACGGCCAGGATCCCGCGGCGGTCGTGGACGAGCTCGGCGCCGCGGCGGAAGCGCTCGCCACGCGGTTGGAGTCCGTTCCCCCCGACGGTTGGGCGCGGGTCGGCCTCCGCGACGAACGGGAGCTCTCCATCACGTGGATGGGCTGCAACGCGATCCACGAGGGATCCCATCACCTGCTCGACGTCGCGCGGACGGTGCGCGCGGCGCGCGGGCGATAGCTGCGCGCACTCAGTCGGAGCCGCGGACCACCAGGACCGGGCAGGGCGCGTGGTGGACGACGTGCTCGCTCACCGAACCCAGCACCAGCCGCTTCAGCCGCCCCTTGCCGTGCGATCCCACGACGATCGCGTCGAAGCCCTCTTGCTCGGCTACCCACACGAGCATCGGACCGGCGTCGCCGGCTTCGATCCGCGGCTTCACAAGCGGCTTCCACGCGTCGGGCAGCACTGCGGTGGCCGCGTCGATCGCGCCGCGCGCGGACGATTCCTCGGTCGCGAGATCCGCCTCGACCTCTTCGGGCGTCTCGGTGGACCCTTCGATCCCCCCGGCGTCGTCGCCCGGAGTACTCGTGATCACGGCGAGGACGGTCACCGATTCGACGGCACCGAACAGCGCGCCGGCGCGCTGAGCCGCACGGATCGACAGGTCCGATCCGTCCGAGCCGATGAGCACCTTCATCCGTCTCCCCCCACGTCGATCGGTGACGGGTCGAGACCGAGCAGCTCGACCGTGGTCCGGCCCTGACTGAGGGCCTCGAACATTTCCGCTTCCTTGCGGGCGCGGACGCGGCCCCGATTGATCACATCGGCGACCGTCGCGCCCGGCACGACCACCACGCCGTCGGCGTCGCCCACGATCCAATCGCCGAACTCGACCGTCACGCCGCCGCACGTCACCGGGCTGCCGACGGCGCCGGCACGGGTCTTGCGCGCCCCCCGCAGTGCGATCATCGAAGAGAAGACGGGGAACCGGTGCGCGTGGATCTCCTGCACGTCCCGCACACCGCCGTCGATGACGAGCCCGGCGACCCCGCGTGACTGCGCCGCCGTCGTGAGCACCTCGCCCCAGTATCCGAGCTCGCGGATGTTGCCGACATCCACTACGAGCGCGTCGCCGTCCCGTGCGTGCGTGACCGCGACGTGGATCGCCAGGTTGTCACCGGGCGTGCACCGAACCGGGAGTGCCGGCGCCGCGAGACGCGCGCCGGGCCACGCTGCGCTGATACGGGCGCGCATCGCCTGCGCCCCGCACTCGCCCAGCGTTGCCGCTCCGAGATCTATGAGTGCCGTTGCGATCTCGGCGTCGGCTGGCATCGGGCTCTCCTACCCCTTCTCGATTGGCGGAGGGAGAGGGATTTGAACCCTCGAGGAGGTTGTACACCCCCTACTCGCTTAGCAGGCGAGCACTTTCGGCCGCTCAGTCATCCCTCCGAGTGGCGTCGAGTATAGGGACACCCTGCCTCAGGTCGTCCGGTCCCGTAGATGCCGGCCCACATGGCCCACCACGACTCGCCGTTCCTCCTCGTCCAGGAAGCAGTAGACGCGCACGAGCTGCCGCCCGTCGCGGCGAAAGTGCGGTCCGAGCATGATCGGTCGCCCCCGGTACGAGCGCTGGTAGTCCTCGACGTACTTCTGCTTCGCGGTGATGCTGACGTCGCGCACCCAGTCCAAGCCCCGGTCGCGACACGCGGTGCCGAAGTCCACCCGCAGCGCACCGGCAGCCCAATCGGCCGCGACCGCGTCGAGCCGCTCGAGATCCCCCTCGACGAGATCGCCGCGGTCGTAGCGCCACTCGGTCGCCGACCGTTCGGCCTCGGGCAGGAACACGAGATGGCGACGGCTCGTCTTCGCTCGGCGCACCACTTCCCCCAACGTCCCGTTCGTCGGCCCATTGCCGGGCTCCCGGTCGCCCGTGGCCAACGTGAGGTACCCCTGCTCGAACCGTTGGCGCAGCTCACGTTCGCGCTCGAGATCCTGTTCGAGCAGGTAGATCTGCTCGTCGGACCGGCTCAGCTCGGACTGGTACTCGGAGATCAGCTCTTCGGCCGCGGCGCGATCACCCGCGACCGCGTTGCGCAGGCTCTCGAGCTCGACGCGACGCTCCTGCTGGTCGTAGGTGTCCTGGCTGCGGGCCAACCGGTCGACCAACGGATCGCCTTCCACCCGCAGCGTCGCCGCGCCGACGACGAGGTCGGCGAGCATCTCAGCCACCCGCGCCCGCGGCCCGTCCGGTCCGGCCACCTCCTCGGCCCGCCAGCTCGGGTGGTGCTGCGGTGGGTCCGACGACCGCCACGACGGCCACAGGAGCCTCACGCCGCCGACCGGCGCGCCGCGCCCCGCACCCAGCTCCGCGTCGAGCGCGGCGACTGCCGGCGCACCGTCCAGGACGACGACGTGGGCCAGCGCGACCAGATCGGCGGCGAAGCGCGCCACATCCGCGCGCACGACTCCGTTCGCATCCGGTGCGACGAGCACGACCGGCAGCCGGCGATCACCACGCACGAACGCGTCGAGATCGGCGGCCCGCTCCGACCCGATCCGCTGCGCCGCCGCGGCCACCCGCCAGCCCCCGTCGACGCACGCCACCTCGCGCACGATCTCGGCGACGAGCGTCGGCGGGTGGACCCGTTGCGCCGGTGCGGCGCGCACCTTGGAGTCAGCCGACTCGAGCTGCTCGAGGATCAGGACCCGACCATCCTGGTCCGTCGTGGTGATCTGCACGGTCGCGCGGCGCCACAGCGTGGGGTCCTGCGCGTGGAGCCGCGTCCAGACGAGCTCGAACGCCTCGTCCGCGCCGCGTGGATCGTCGAGCAGCCGCCAGCGCACCGTGACGCCCGGCGCGGGTTGCCAGGCTTCCGGCGCGTGCTCGGGCCAACCGCCGTACGCGCGTCCTACCCAGCGCTTGGTCAGCGCGCGGGCCACGCGCGGCGCGCCGGACGCGGGGTCGGCGAACTCGATCAGGCAGGTGTAGATCCGTCGCATCCGCTCCCCTCGGGGGGCCGGGCTCTGCGTGGGCAGGGTACCGGTGCGGCGGGCCGCTCCGGCTCCGGCCGGATGCACCGCCGGGACCGGGCCGAGCCTCCGGCGCTCAGCCGGTGAGCAGCTGGTCGATCCGCTCGAGGGTCTGCTCCATCGATTTGGCGGTCTTCTTGGCGGCCGGCCGCACCAGTGCCTTGACCTTCTCCAGCGAGATGTCCCAGGTCTCGCGGACCCGGGTACCACTCTCGACGGGCTCGAGGTCGTAGCGCCAGATCCGGCCGCCGAAGATCTTCTTGCGCCCGAACAGCCCGATCGTCGTCTGCCACGCGATGCAGCGGCCGTCCTCGAACGCGACCACTTCGTTCTCGGTCGTGTAGGGGAGCCCCATCTTCATGGACATACCGAAGATCGACCCGAGGGCCAGGCGCGAGGTGTCGCCCTTGGCGTCCCGGACGGTGCCGGACCCGTCGATCTTCTGGTGGCTGGCCGGGTCGGCCAGCAGCTCAAAGATCTTCTCGGGCGGCGCCGCGATCACGCGCTCGACGGATACCTGGTCTCGGTTGTCTGCCATGCCGGCAGGGTACCGTCGAGCTGATGGAGCCGCTCGACGCGTTGGACCGGATCGCCTTCCTCCTCGAACGATCGCAGGCCAAGACCTACAAGGTCGAGGCGTTCCGCAAGGCGGCCGACGTGATCCGCGAGGTCGATCCCGCCGAGCTCCGCCGCCGGGCGGAGCAGGGCACGCTGCGGGAGCTGCCCGGCATCGGGGACACGACGGCACGGGTGGTCACCGAGGCGCTGGCCGGTGGTGTCCCGAGCTACCTCGAGCGCCTCGAGCTCGACGCGTCCGAGAGCGAGTCGGCCGACCCCGGGATCGGCGACGAGGTCCGGTCCTGGCTGCGCGGCGACCTGCACATGCACTCGGACTGGTCCGACGGCGGGTCACCCGTCGAGCGCATGGCACGCACCGCGGCCGAGCTCGGGCACGAGTACCTCGCGATGACGGACCATTCGCCCCGGCTCACGATCGCGCACGGCTTGAGCCCGGACCGCTTGCGGGAGCAGCTGGATCTCGTCGACCGCCTGAACGAGGAGCTCGCGCCGTTGCGCATCCTGCGCGGCATCGAGGTCGACATCCTGGAGGACGGCACGCTCGACCAGGAGGAGGAGCTGCTCGCCGAGCTCGACGTCGTGGTGGCGAGCGTGCACTCCAAGCTCAAGATGGACGCGGACGCGATGACCGCGCGCATGATCGGCGCGGTGGCGAACCCGCACATGGACATCCTCGGCCACTGCACCGGGCGCCTGATCGTCGGCAAGGGCCGCAAGGAGAGCGAGTTCGACGCCGAGCTCGTGTTCGCGGCCTGCCGGGAGCTCGACAAGGCGGTCGAGGTGAACTGCCGGCCCGAGCGCCTCGATCCACCGCGCCGCCTCCTGGCGATGGTGGACGAGACGGGCTGCAAGATCTCGATCGACACCGACGCCCACGCCCCCGGCCAGCTCGCCTGGCAGCCCTACGGCTGCGCGCGGGTGGCCGAGACCGGGATCGGGCCGGACCGGATCGTCAACAGCTGGCCGGTCGACCAGCTCCTCGACTGGACCGCGAGCCACGAGAACGCCGGCTCCCGCGCCTGACGAGCCCGTTCTCGGCCGCTGGCGGGGGGCGGGGGGCTAGGTCGAGGTGGCGTCGAGGAGGACGACGGCGCCTTCGCTCGGCTGGAGCGTCAGCGTCCCTTCGATGCGCTCCTCGTAGCGGTCGCGGCTGGTCCCCACTCTTACGATCCCGGTGATGCCGTCGAGCTGCACGGCCTCGGAGCCGAGGTTGAGCGCGACGACGGTTCGCTCGCCGCGGCGATACGCCAGCACGCCGGCCGGCACCGGTTCGAGCGACGCGTATGCACCGTTGCGCAGGTCGGGCAGCGCGTCACGCACCGCGACGAGATCGCGGCAGAGCGACAGGAACGACTCGGGGTCGCGTCGCTCGTCCTCGACATTCACCGACAGATCGCCGAACGGGAGCCAAGGCTGCACCCCCGGCTCCGTGAACCCCGCGCCCGGCGTATCGGCCCACTGCATCGGGGTGCGCGCGCCGTCGCGCCCGTAGACCGGGAAGTACTTGATCGACACGGGGTCCTTCAGCTGCTCCTGCTCGAGCGGCGTGTCGACCATCCCGATCTCGTCGCCCTCGTACAGGAACACGCTCCCGCGCAGGGTCATCATCATCATCAGCGCGCACCGGGCGCGAGCCGGGTCGTTCTCGGCCCAACGGGTCGGGAAGCGCGGCACGTCGTGATTGCTGCCCGTCCACACCGGGGTGCAGCCCTCGGGCATCAGCTCCTCGGTGCGGTCGATCACGGCTCGCAACGCCGCCGCTTCGAACGGCAGCTGCACGAACGGGATGTTGAACGCGAGGTTGAGCTCGTCGCCGTTCCCGTAGAAGGGGATCACGTCGTCGATCTTGGGCAGGAACGTCTCCCCCACCAGCACTCTGGGTGGGTCGTAGGAGTCGGCGATCGCACGCCAGCGGCGATGCACGTCGTGCACCTCGGGCCGGCACTCGTTGTACACGGGTCGTTGCCCGCGCAGCTGCTCGAGGATCGGATCGTCGCCGGTCGCCGGCGGGTTGTCCCGCAGCTCGCGGTCCTTCACGATCATGTGCGCGACGTCGATGCGGAACCCCGCCACACCACGGTCGAACCAGAACCGCAGGATCCGGTCGAACTCGTCCCGCACGTCTTCGTTCCACCAGTTGAGGTCGGCCTGCTCGGGCAGGAAGTTCTGCAGGTAGTACTGGCCCGTCAGGTCGTCCAGCGTCCAGGCCGAACCGAAGAAGCTGCTGACCCAGTTGTTCGGCGGCGACCCATCCGGCTTCGGGTCGGCCCACACGTACCAATCGCGCTTGGGGTTGTCCCGCGACGAACGGGACTCCAGGAACCACGGGTGGTCGACGCTCGTGTGGTTCGGCACGAGGTCCATCAGGATCCGGATGCCGCGCGACGCGGCGTCGGCGATGAGCTCGTCGAGGTCGGCCAAGGTGCCGAGTGACGGGTCGACGTCGTAGAAGTCGGCGACGTCGTAGCCGAAGTCCGCGTTCGGCGACACCGTCACCGGGCTCAGCCAGACCCCACGGACCCCCAGCCATTGCAGGTGGTCCAAGCGCCGGATGATCCCCCGGAGGTCGCCGACGCCATCGCCGTTCGTGTCCTGGTACGAGCGCGGATAGATCTGGTACAGCGTGCCCTCGCGCCACCAGGCATTCGGATCGTCACCAGCCATTGGCGCAATCTAGGACGCCGCGCCGCCGGAGGGCGTCGAGCGACGCGAGTCCGGCGATTGCCCTCCGGAGATCCCGAAGAGCCGCCGGAGGGCGTCGAGCGACGCGAGTCCGGCGATTGCCCGCCGGAGATCCCGAAGAGTCGGTACCGTCGCTGCGGTGATCAAGTACCTGGGCTCGAAGCGACGCCTCGTGCCCGTCCTCGGCGAGATGTTCGCTGCGTCCGGTGCGCGCCGGGCGCTCGACCTGTTCACCGGCACGACCCGCGTCGCGCAGGAGTTCAAGCGTCGGGGCGGGTTCGTGACCGCGCTGGACGTCGCCCGGTACTCGGAGGTGTTCGCGCGCTGCTACATCGAGACCGACGCCGACGCCGTGGACCACGATGCACTCGAAGCCACGCTGGCGACGTTGGACGCGCTCGAAGGCGTACCCGGCTACTTCACCGAGACGTTCTGCACCGCGGCCCGCTACCTGCGACCGGAGAACGGGGAGCGGGTCGACGCCATCCGGTCCGCGATCGAGGCGGATCACCGCGGCTCACCGCTCTACCCGGTGCTCCTGACCAGCCTGATCGAGGCCGCGGACCGGGTCGACTCCACCGTCGGGGTCCAGATGGCGTACCTCAAGCGCTGGGCGCCGCGAGCACACAACCGGATGACGCTGCGCATGCCCGAGCTGCTCGCGGGCCCCGGGCGCGCGCAGCGCGGCGACGCCCTCGATCTCGCCCGCGCGCTCGGCTCCTTCGACCTCGCCTACCTCGACCCGCCCTACAACCAGCACCGCTACTTCACGAACTACCACGTATGGGAGACGCTCGTCGCCGGTGACGAGCCGGAGCACTACGGCATCGCCTGCAAGCGCATCGACGCGCGTGACGAGCAGACGAAGAGCCCGTTCAACCGCAAGCGCGAGATGCCGGACGCGTTGCGCACGTGCATCGAGGCCGTCGACGCGCGGATCCTGATCCTCTCGTACAACGACGAGAGCTGGATCTCGCTCGACGAGCTGATGGAGCAGTGCGCGAGCCGCGGTCACGTGATCGCGCTCGCGTTCGACTCGGCCCGGTACGTCGGCGCGCAGATCGGCATCCACAACCCCGCCGGCGAACGGGTCGGTGAGGTGTCGCACCTGCGCAACCGCGAGTACCTGCTCGTGTGCGGTGACGCGCCGACCGTCGAGCGTGTGACGGCGCCGTACACCGAGGCGCGGGTTACGCAGATGCCGCGATCAGCCGTCCGAGATCCCGCAGCGACGGGGTAGCCGCACCGAGGGTGAACTCGGCCTGCTTCACCCAGAGGAAGTAGCGGTGGATGGGGTAGTCGAGATCGATGCTGATGCCACCGTGGACGTGCAGCGCGGCGTGCACGACCCGGCTGCCACCTTCCGCGGCCCAGTACTTCGCCGTCGCCACCTCCGTCCGGGAGTCCTGGCCCTCGGCCAGGTGGGTCGCGGCCTGGAGCATCGTCAGCTTGATGGCCTCGGTGTCGATGTACGAGTCGGCCATGCGCTGCCCGACCGCCTGGAAGGTGCCGATCGCGCGGTCGAACTGCTTGCGGGTCGTCGTGTACTCGGCGGTGATGCGCAGCGCCTCCTCGCACGCGCCGGCGGCAATCGCGCAGATGCCGGTCATCGTGCGGTCGAGGATCCAGCGCAGGTTCTCGCGGCCGTCGGCGATCTCGCCGATGCGCGCCGCGTCGCTCACGTTCACCCCGTCGAGCTTCACCACGAACTGCGGCTCGTGGTCCATCGTCTCCTGGCGCTCGAGCGTGATCCCGTCCGCCTTCGGCCACACGAGGAACAGCCCGATGTCCTCACCGACACGCGCGGGAACGAGGATGCCGGCCGAGATGTGCGCCTGCGGCACGCACACCTTCTCGCCCGTGATCTTCCAACCGTCGCCCGCGCGCTCGGCGATCGTCTGCGGCTCGTCTGCCGGGGTACCGAGCTCGCTGAGCGCCGCGGTGAGAACGGCGTCGCCGTTGACGACGGCGCTGAGCTCCTCGATCTGCTCCGGGGTCCCGAACTCGGCCACCGGCAGCGCGACCGAGACGAGCGTGTGGATCAAGGGCAGCGGCGCGACCGTCCGGCCCTGCTCCTGGAGCAGCAGGCAGAGCTCGAGGAAGCCGTAGCCGAGGCCGCCGACGCTCTCGGGCAGCGCCATGCCGAGCAGGTTGGCCTTCCCGAGCTCGGCCCACGTCTCGCGGTCGAACCAGTCTTCGCTGCCGTCGAGCTCGCGCAGGTGCGTGAGCGTCATCCGGTCGCCGAGAATCTGCTTCGCCAGGCCCTGGAGCTCCTGCTGCTCTTCGCTCAAGGTGAAGTCCACTGTTCTCTGTCTCCCTACCGGGGTGAGCCGGGCATGTTGAGGCCGAAGATCGCGATGAGGTCACGCTGCATCTCGTTCGTGCCGCCGCCGAAGGTGAGGATGTGCATGCTGCGCACCCGTGCCTCGAGCCGGCCTTTGAGGACGGCCTCCGGTGAGCCGAACTTCACCGGCGCCGCGGGGCCGATGATCTCCATGAGGAGCCGGAACGCCTCGAGGTAGAACTCGGTGCCGAAGACCTTGATCGTCGACGCATCGGCCGGGTTGAGCGGTGCGCCCTGCGTGGCATCGGCCGCGACCTTGAAGTTCGCGAGCTTCAGGAACTCGAGCTTCGCGTGGACCTTGGCCAGGTTGATCTGCACCCACTCCTGGTCGATCACGCGCGTGCCGTCGGCGTTCTTCGTTGCCGCCGCCCACGCGATCGTGTCGTCGAGCTGGCGCTCCACCACCCCGCTCGAGCAGAGCGTGACGCGCTCGTGGTTGAGCTGGTTCGTGATGAGGTTCCAGCCCTGGTTCTCCTCGCCGACCAGGTTGCCGACCGGTACCCGCAGGTCCTCGTAGTACGTGACGTTTGTGTCGAGGCCGCCCATGTTCTTGATCGGCTCCGCCTTGAAACCGGGGGAGTCCGTCGGGACGATGATGATCGAGATGCCCTTGTGCTTCTTGACGTTCGGGTCGGTGCGCACCGCGAGCCAGATGTAGTCGGCGTCGGTGGCGAGCGAGGTGAACACCTTCTGGCCGTTGATCACGTACTCGTCGCCGTCACGCTCGGCCTTGGTCTTCAGCGATGCGAGGTCGGTGCCGGCGTCCGGCTCGGTGTAGCCGATGGCGAAGTGGATCTCACCGGCGAGAATCTTCGGAAGGAAGAAGTCCTTCTGCTCCTGGCTGCCGTACCGCATGATCGTCGGGGCAACGGAGTTGATCGTGAGCATCGGGACCGGGGCACCGACGCGCATCGACTCGTCGAAGAAGATGAACTGCTCGATGGCGGTCCGGCCCTGGCCGCCGTACTCGGTGGGCCAGCCGATGCCGGCCCAGCCGTCGGCGGCCATCTGCTTCCAGATCTTGCGCGGGACCGGGCCGATCCCCTCACCGGTCGACAGCTCGGCCTCGACCTCGGGTGTGAGCAGCTTGGCGTAGTAGTCCCGCAGCTCGTCCCGCAGCTCGGTGAGCTCCGGCGTCAGGCCGATGTACATGGGCGGTGCTCCCTCTGATCGCTCGCCGACGACGGCGTGTTCGTCCGCTATGCGACTGCCCGCGGGCCACACCCGTCAAGTCGAACCACGGCGGCAAACCCGATTCGGTGGCGTTTGAACACGCCAGAGCGTGTCGAGACGACACCGAAAGGAGCGTGGCGGAGGGAGTGGGATTCGAACCCACGGTGAGTTGCCCCACAGTGGTTTTCAAGACCACCCCGTTCGGCCGCTCCGGCATCCCTCCGCTCACGAGATTACCGGCGCGCCGCCCGGTAGGGCGCCGTTCGAGATGGCAGGTTGGAGCTGGCTCGAACGGACGCAGACGATCGTCGCGCCGGACGAGCGCGTCTGGAGCGTGCGCCGTGCTCCCGCGCCCGCCGCGGTGGATGGGCAGGCTCCGTCCGCGTGCTGTTCCGGCGGCGGTGGAAGATCCGCCCGGCGGGCTAGCGACTCAGAACGAGCCGCCGGAGGGCATCGGACAGCCGGCGTCCGGAGTCCGCGCTCCGGAGATCTTCAAAAGGTCGCGGGCAACGACGCTGACGGGGTCAGGACCTCGACGCCGTCATCGGTGACCACGAGGGTGTGCTCGTACTGCGCGGTGCGCAGGCCGTCGGCCGTCACCGCGGTCCAGCCGTCGGGCCAGATCCGCTCGCGCCACGAGCCCATCGTGATCATCGGCTCGATCGTGAACGTCATCCCCGGCTCGAGGACGGTCAGCGCGCGCGGCTCGTCGTAGTGCGGGATGCTCAAGTCGCCGTGGAACTCCTTGCCGATCGCGTGGCCGCAGAAGGTTCGCACCACGCCGAACCCCTCGGACTCCGCGTGCTTCTGGATCGCCGCACCGATCTCGTGCGTGAGCGCGCCGGGCTTCACCACGTCGATCGCCTTGCCCAGGCACTCACGCGTCACGATCATGAGCAACGCGGAACGCTCGTCGACCACACCCACGGGGAACGTCGCGTTGGTGTCGCCGTGCACACCGTCGAGGTAGATGGTGACGTCCACGTTCACGATGTCGCCGTCCCGCAGCGGCCGGTCGTCCGGGATCCCGTGGCAGATGACTTCGTTCACCGACGTGCACACGGACTTCGGGAAGCCCTTGTAGCCGAGCGGGCTCGGGTAGCCACCCCGCTCGATGTACGCCGCGTGCGCCACTGCGTCGAGGTGGTCGGTGGTGACTCCCGGCTCGATCTCCGCGGCCACCGCGTCGAGCACCTCGCCGGCCGCGAGCCCGGCCTTGCGCATCCGGTTCACCGTCTCCGCCGGCTTCACCAACCGCTCGTTCCGGCTCGGCGGGACGCCACCCGTGGCGATGTACGGCGGCCGGTCGATGTCCGCCGCCACCTCGCGCGCGGGACTCTGCTTGCCCGCCTTGATCGGCTCGTCCAGCAGCCGGTGGCAATGCTTGTACTTCTGCCCGCTGCCACACCAGCAGCGGTCGTTCGGTCCGAGGCTCATTCCATGCTCAGCTCTGCGCTTCGACGGTGGCGAACCCGGTGAAGGGCACGAGGACTTCGGGGACGGCGAAAGATCCGTCGGTCTGTTGGTAGTGCTCGAAGAGGAACACCAGCGTACGACTGATCGCGCACGCAGTCCCGTTCAGGGTGTGGACCAACGACGTTCCGTCCTCGCCCCGGACCCGGGTTCGCAGCCGCCGGGCCGAGAAGTCCAGGTAGTTCGAGCACGAATGCGACTCGCGGTACCGGCCTTCGGAGGGGAGCCAGACCTCGATGTCGTACTTCTTCGCGGCCGGAGCACCGAGATCGCCGGCCGCCACGTTCACCACGCGGTAGGGCAACCCCAGTGCCCGTACCAACGATTCCTCGATCTCGAGGATGCGGTCGTGCTCCTCCCAGGAACGGTCCGGCTCGGCGAAGGAGAACATCTCGATCTTGTCGAACTGGTGCACCCGGAAGATGCCCCGGGTGTCCTTGCCGTAGGTGCCCGCCTCGCGACGGAAGTTGGAAGAGAACCCGGCGTAGCGGATCGGCAGCGAGCCGGCCTCGAGCAGCTCGCCGCGGTGGAGCGCCGAAAGCGGCACCTCGCTCGTCCCGGTGAGGAACAGGCCGTCCTCGGGCAGGTCGTAGACCTGGTTCCGGTCCGTGGGGAAGAACCCGGCCTCCTCCATCACGTGATCGCGCACCAAGACGGGAGGCACCACGGGCGTGAAGCCCTGCGTCACCAGCTCGCGGAGCACCCACTGCACGAGCGCGAACTCGACGAGCACGGCCTCGCGCATCACGTACGCGAAGCGCGAACCGCTCGCTTCCGCACCGTGCTCGGTGTCGACGAACCCGAGCTGCTCGGCGAACGTCGCGTGATCGAGCGCGGGTGGCCCGGGCGGGGGCTCGCCCACCACTCGCACGACCTCGGCGTCGTCCTCACCACCATCGGGTACCGACGGGTCGGCCGGGTTGGGGACCTGGAGCGCGAGCTCCCGCAGCGCCGCCTCGGCATCGGCGAGGGCGGGCTCGAGCGCGGTGAGCTCTTCCTTCAGCGCGCCGGCAGCCGCGATCTTCTCGGGCCGTTCTCCGGGCGACGACTTGCCGATCTCCTTCGACGCCGCGTTCTGGCGCGCCCGCAGCTCCTCCACCTGGGCGAGCAACGCGCGCCGCACGTCATCAGCGGCGAGGACTTCGTCGAGCAGTCCGTCGCGCACGCGCTTGCGTTCGATGCCGGCGCGGAAATCGGGTTCGTCCCGCAACCGGCGGACGTCGATCATTCGGGCCGCACCTGCCCCCGGAGATCCTCGACCCAGCGCGTGGCGTCGCGCCATGCCTTGCCCGCCGCGCTGCGCCGCACCGAGGCCTCCCGGCCGGCGACCGGATACGAGCCGAGGAACTTCACCCGCGCCTGCTTCGCGGCGAGGGTGCGCAGGCAGTCGGCGACGAGCTCGTCGGCCACGTGACCTTCGAAGTCGATGAGGAAGCAGTAGTCGCCGAGGCTCTGCTTGGTCGGCCGGCTCTCGAGCTTCGAGAGGTTGAGCGAGCGGGCGGAGAACTCCTGCAGGATCCCGAGCAGCGATCCCGGCCGGTCGCTGCGCTGGAAGCAGACGACGCTCGTCTTGTCGTGCCCCGTCGGCGCAGGGATCCCGTGGCCGACCACGACGAACCGGGTCTGGTTCTCGGGGTGGTCCTCGATCTCGGCGGCGAGCTTGCGCAGGCCGTAGATGCTGGCCGCGAGCGCGTTGCCGATCGCCGCCTGATCGGACCGCTTCGAGCGTGAGACTCGCTGCGCGGCCTCGGCCGTCGAGTTGGCCGCGACGATCGACGCGCCCGGCAGCTTCTTGCTCAGCCACTCGCGGCACTGCGCGATCGCGTGTGGGTAGGAGAGGACGGTCGTGACGTCGCCGAGCGTCGTGCCCGGCTTGGCGAACAGGTTCAGCGAGATCGGCAGGTCCACCTCCCGCTGGATGAGGAGGTCGTGCTCGAAGACCAGGGAGTCGAGCGTGATCGAGACCGAACCTTCGATGGAGTTCTCGATGGGCACGACACCGAGCTCGTGCGCGCCGCCATCGACCGCGGCGAGGACGTCCGGGATCGACGCGTACGGGACCCGGTCGCCGGCGGCGAGGTCGGGTTGGCTCAGCAACGCTTCCTCGGTGAACGTGCCGGAGGGACCGAAGAACGCGACAGGGGGCACGGCGGCATGGTACCGGGGGCCACTCCGAACCGGTCGCCCATTCGCGGTCGCGGGGCGGCGTCGCCATCGTCGCGGGCGTTAGGGTCGGGCGTGCGCCATTGGACGGTCTCCGAGGCCGACGCCGCACTGCCGTGGGTACGGGAGCTGCTCGGTCGCATCCGCAAGCTCGCGGTACAGGCCAAGCGCTCGTCGAACGGTCGCGCGGCTGGCAGCGAAGAGGAGCTGCAGGCCGCGATCGAGGAGCTCACCCGCGACGGCATCGTGCTGCGCGACCACGAACGCGGCCTCATCGACTTCCCCGCGATCACACCGGGCGGGCATGAGTATCTCCTCTGCTGGCTCGACGGTGAGGAGAGCATCACCTGGTGGCACTGGCCCGACACCGGGTTCGCCGGCCGCACCCCGCTCAGCCGGCCGCCGGAGTAGCTCCTCACCCCTCTGTCACGCTCCCGCTCTCACGACGAACGAGACGATGGTCGTCGCGCTGCCGCCGATGTTCAGGGTCGCCGCGGTGCGCGCACCTTCGACCTGGTAGTCACCGGCAGCTCCGCGCACCTGCTTCGACGCGTCGAGCAGCATCCGCACCCCGGACGCGCCAACCGGGTGCCCGCAGCCGATGAGCCCGCCACTCGGGTTGATCGGCAGCGGCCCGTCCGCGAACACGGTCCCTTCCTCGATCGCCCGCCAGCTCTCGCCCGGCGCGGTGATCCCGAAGTGGTCGATCGCCATGTAGTGCGTCGTGGTGAAGCAGTCGTGGCACTCGATCGCGTCGAGCTCGGAGACGTCCGCGACGCCACTGCGGTCGAACGCGTCGAGGATCGCCCGGCGCACCTGCGGGAAGACGTACGGGCCCTCGTCGCGGATGTTGTCGGCGAAGCTCATCCGCGCGGTGTGGTGACCCCAACCGCGGATCGACGGGATGTCGTCGAGACGAAGGCCGCGCTGCGCCGCCCACCCGGCCGCGTACTCGCCGGTGGCGAGGATCACCGCGGCACCGCCGTCGGTGATCTGCGAGCAGTCGTGGCGGCGGAGCCGGCCCGCGACCACCGGGTTGTCGTGGTCGTCCTCCTCGAAGGCGTGCTCGGGCAGGTCCCAGCTCCGCGTCTGCGCGTTCGGGTTGCGGCGCGCGTTCGCAAAGCTCGACTGCGCGATCGCGGCGAGGTGCTCGGCCTTCAGCCCGTACCGACGGTCGTACTCGTCACCCAGCGCCGCAAACACCTCGGGCCACACCATCGCGACACCCTCGGTCTCGTACGGCACCCAGGCCGCGGCACCGAGGTTCGCAACCGCGTCGCGGCTCGGGACGTTGCGCATCATCTCGACGCCGACAACACACGCGGTGTCGTAGCGGCCGGACTCGAGGTCGGCCATCGCCGCGAGCACCGCGACGCTGCCCGACGCACACGCGGCTTCGTGACGGGAGGTGGGCAGCCCGGTGAAGGCCGGATCCGCTTCGACGAGCAACCCACCGAGGTGTCCCTGACCGCAGTAGATCTCCGACCCGAAGTTGGCGACGTGCCCGACGCCGATCTCGGTCGCGTCGACGCCGGCGTCGGCGAGCGCGCCCTGCACCGGCTCCGCGATGACCGCGGCGATGTCCGCGCCCTCGCGCGCCCAGCTGCGACCGAAGTCCGTCTGCGCGCCCCCCAGGACGTAGATCTCAGTCACCACCCTCGGCCGCCCGACATCACCAAGCCCACCGATCGGCCGAGAGAGACCCTGAAGAGCCAGTCACGTGAGCTTCTGACCGGCGAGGTCCTCGGCGCCGACCCACCAGGCGTGGTAGCCGATCGGCACCCGCTGCGGGATGGTGACCCGGGCCAGCGGGCCGTCCTCGACCCGCTGCGCGTCCATCACGATCACCTCGGACGCGCCGGACCCGGCCTCGGTGACGAACGTGAGCACGTAGCCGTCGTCCTCACTCGTCGCTCCCACGCGGGGTGCGAACACGGTCTCGCCGCCGAAGCGGCCGTCTCCGTACCCGTAGGCGGTGCCCGAGCCGGTGTCCGTGTCGTACTTCACGAAGCCGTCGAAGAGCAGCGCCGGCTGCTCGGCGAGCCGCGGGCTGTACGCGTATCGCGTCTTGCGGCCGAGGTGCGCTTTGTTCATGCGCGGGAACTCCGTCATCACGTCGTCCAGCGCTCGCTCGCGCACCGCGCCGGTCGTGACGTCGAACCGCCACTCGTGCAGATACGGCTCGAGCCGCAACGCGTCGATGCGCGGCACGACGTCGTAGTCGTCGAGCTGCGCGAGCGGATTCTCGATCCGGCACCCGACGAGCACGATCTCGTCACCCGACTCCCACGCGTTGATCGTGTGGTACATGTAGCAGGGCTCGGCTTCGAACCAGCGCACGGTGCCGCCGTCCGCGTGGCGGCCGAGGATGCCGAAGCGAGCCGGCATGTCGTCGCGGAACGTCACGCGCGTCTTGCCCTTCGCAAGGAGCTCCGGGTCCCACATCAACGGGAAGTCCAGGAAGATCGTGTGGTGCTCGGTGATCGCAAGATCGTGCAGCAGCCGCGGCCCGGGGAGATCGATGTCGGTGTGGTGCACCATCCGACCGTCGGCCGACATGACGCTGTACGTCAGGTACGGCGGCAGCACGTCGTAGTCGAACACCATGAGCTCGCCGGTCTCGGGATCGAGCTTCGGGTGGGCGGTCAGGCCCTTCGCCAGCGCTCCGCCGAAGTCGTAGCGGCCGCGGGTCTCGAGCGACGGGAGCTCGACCTGGTAGCAGGGGCCGCCGAGCCACCACAGCGCGAGGAGCCGGCCCGCGTGGAACACGAGGTCCGTGTTGGCCGTGTCCTTGAACGGGCCGCCCGGGTGGCTGAAGTCGGGCCGCTCGTTGATCCCGCTCCAGATCGCCTCGCCCGCGGTCGTCTCGGCTTCGAGCGCCTGCGTACGCACCCAGCGGTTGCGATACGTCGCGTGCCCGTTCTCGAGCTGCAGCGCGTGCAACATGCCGTCGCCGTCGAACCAGTGGTACCGACCCTTGGGCGCGTACTTCGGATTCGATCCGTTGCGGACGAACACCCCGGCGAGATCGCGAGGCAGCTCGCCGATCACTGCGCACTCGGCGTCGATCTCGGTGTCGATCGGTGCGAAGACACCCTCGAGATACGGACTCGCCGCAGTCTCGGGCCCCGGTCGTTCGGTGATCGCAGTCATGGATCCCCCCTCGCTTCGCCGTCCAGCCTAGGCCCGAGATTCCATCCAAAGGTCTCCGGAGGGCGAACGGTCTACCGCGATCGCTTGGCGCCCTCCGGCGGCCCCGCGACGGTGATGCTGAACGCGGCGGAGAACATCTCGCCGGGACGGACGGTCGGGAAGTCACCCGAGACGAGCGCGTTCGTGGGCGCGGTCATCGGCTCGATCGCGCAGAACGAGGAGCCGGCCGGTGAGTACACCTGTGCGTACGGGTAGCAGTCGTCGTAGGTGAGCGTCAGCCGCCGGTCGGCCGACGCGAGCGTGAGCACGCGGGACGGCCCGAGCGCGAAGAGGTCGTCGAGGCTGCGACCGGCCAGGGGCGCACGCTCCGCAGCCGCGGGACGGGCCCGGCCGGTCGGGATCCCGCGCCCGTCCAGGCGGGCGTTGGCGCGCTCGGGGAGACCCAGCTCCCAGGAGTCCCGCTCCGATGCCGGGAGCTGCAGGTAGGGATGCCAACCGAACGCAACCGGGACGCTCACCGGCCCGTTCGGGCGGACCGTGGTCGTCACCCGCAGCCCCGACGCCGAGAGCGTGACGTCGATCGCCAGCTCGTGCGGGAAGGGGAACGACGCGAGCAGATCGTCGTGGGCACCGAAGTCGAAGCGCGACGCGAGCCGTGCGCTGCGCGGCCCGGCACCGAGCCGGGTCACCTCCCACTCCGGCCGGGCGAGCATCGTGCCGTGGATCGGCAGCCCGTTGCCGTCGGTGTGCAGGTCGAGCGGGCGCAGGTCCACGTCGACGTCACCGACCCGGTAGCGATGGCGCGAGAGACGGTTGGCCCATGGATAGAGCAAGGGGATGCCGGTGGTGTGACCGGCCCGGTACCCGCTGAGCCCGCCCGGCAGCGCGACGAGCTCGCGGCCGCGGTGGGTGAACGAAGGTATGAGCATTCCGAGCGACGGCAGGACCACCACCTGGTACTCACCCGCGCCGAGGACGGCGGCCGCGGCACCCCGCCAGGTCTTCACCGTGGCACTGGCGCGGATCGAAGCTCCTGTCGGGCTCACGGCACCAAGCTGATGACGTCCGTGCGCGCGACCGCGTGATCCGCACGCTTCTCGACGACGATGTGCGCACGCCGCCGCGTCGGCTGGATGCACTCGCGCAGGTTCACGAGGTTCACTCCACGCCATACGTCGCGAGCGAGGGCACGGCGGGCATCGACCTCGAAGCCCGTGAAGCTCTCGTAGAACGAACCCGGGGGCGGGTGCTCGCACAGCTCGAGGAAGCGGACCACGTACCACGCCTCCATCGCGTCTTCGGGGGCCTGGAGGTAGACGCCGACATCGAGTCGGTCGGCGAACTGCAGGACGTTGACCCCTTCCAGCACGACGACGTGCGGGTTCCCGACGGGGAGCCGCTCGCCGGCCACCACGTCGTAGGTCACGTGGGAGTAGACGGGAACGGTGACCTCGCACCCGCCCTCACGCAGCGCGTCGAGGAACTGCTCGACGGCGGGCGCGTCATAGCTCTCGGGGAAGCCCTTCCGGTGCATGATCCCGCGCGACTCCAGCTCCGCGTTCGGGAGCAGGAACCCGTCCGTCGCCACGACCCCTACCTCTCGGGGGGCCAGCAGCTCTCGAACCGCGGCGGCGGCAGTGCTCTTTCCCACCGCCACACCACCCGCGATCCCGACGATCAACGGCCGGCGTGCGTCGAGCCGGGCGGCAACGAGGCGGGCGAGCGGTGCGTATCCGTCTCGGACCTCCATGCGGCCGGAGGTTAGGTGGAAGGGAAACCCATGTGCCCCCGTAGCCCCGAAGCGATCCCCTTCGGGGGTCGTGAACGCGAGAGAATGGGCCAATGGCCGTGGACACTCGCACTTCTGCGCGCTCAGACGCGGATGGCGCGGGTACCGGCGCGGCCGAGGGTGGGGTGACGGCCAAGCCGGAGACCGGCCGCCATCTCGTGCGGATGCGGTACATGCCCGGCCTCGACGGGCTGCGCGCGTTCGCGGTCACCGCGGTCCTGCTGTACCACGCCGACCTGAGCTGGATCCCCGGCGGGTTCATGGGGGTCGACGTCTTCTTCGTGATCAGTGGCTACCTGATCACGTCGCTCCTGCTCGCCGAGCACCGCAACAAGGCCCGCGTCGGGCTCGGGCAGTTCTACCTGCGCCGGGCCCGCCGCCTACTGCCCGCGTTGTTCCTCGTGCTCGCGGTCACGTCGCTGTTCGCGGTCGTCTTCCTTCCCGACGAGGTCACCAAGCTTCGCAGCGACGTGGTCGCCGCCCTCGTCTACGGGACGAACTGGTGGCAGATCTTCCGCAACGTCTCGTACTTCGAGGCGTCGGGCCGGCCGCCGCTGCTGCAGCACCTTTGGTCACTCGCGGTCGAGGAGCAGTTCTACCTGATCTGGCCCTTGATGCTCGCCGGCATGCTCAAGCTCTGGCACGGGCGCCGCCGGCCGATGGTCCTGACGACGACCGCGATGATCACCGTGTCCATCGCGCTGATGATCGGGCTCTCGATCAGCCGCGGCTACCCGATTGAGCACGACCCGTCGCGCGTCTATTACGGCACCGACACCCGGGCGTTCACCCTGCTCATCGGGGCGGTGCTCGCGATGTTCTGGGCGCCGTGGCGACTCTCGAAGCGCACGCCGCCCGGTGGCCGGATGATCCTCGATGTGCTCGGGATCTGCGGTCTGGTCGGCCTCGGCTACATGTTCGTCGAGGTGAGCGAGTTCTCCCCGGGCCTCTACCGCGGCGGCTTCGTCGTGTGCTCGCTGCTGGCCGCGCTGGTGATCGCGGTGACGGTCCATCCGGCCGCGGACCTGAGCCGGTTCTTCCTCGGCCTCAAACCGATGCGCTGGATCGGCGAGCGGTCCTACGGGATCTATCTCTGGCACTGGCCCGTGTTCATGATCACGCGCCCGCAGCTCGACATCAGCATCACCGGGACCCCCAATCTCCTGCTGCGGCTCGGCGTGACGGTCGCACTCGCGGAGCTGTCCTACCGCTACGTCGAGCAGCCCATCCGGCAGGGCGCGCTCGGCCGGTGGTTCAAGTCCATGCGCGCGGCCAAGGGCTCGGAGCAGATGCGGATGGGCATCGTCTCGACGGTGACCGCCGGCGCGCTGTGCCTCGTCGTCGTGCTCATCGCGGTCGGGCTGGCGAACGGCCGTCCGGCTCCGCCACCACCCGGCCTCGATGCCGCGGCCGCGGCATCCCAGACCCCGGTCCCGAGCACGGTTCCCACCACGACACCGCAGAACACCGTGCCCGGCGCGGTTCCGCCGCCCGTCACGCAACCCGCCCCGGTGGTCCCGCGCGTCACCGCGATCGGAGACTCGGTGATGCTCGGCGCCAAGACCGCGTTGGAGCAACGGCTCGGCAGCGTGCGCGTGGACGCCGCGGTCAGCCGTCAGTTCGGCACCGCGATCGACATCCTGCGGGCCTGGCACGACCAGGGGTTGCTCAGCGAGACCGTCGTCGTGCACATGGGGACCAACGGCATCATCACCCAGGGTCACATCGACGCGATCATGGACATCCTCAAAGACCGCAAGCGCGTCGTGTTCCTGAACCTCAAGGTCCCGCGCCGCTGGGAGCAGCCCGACAACGACGTGCTGGGCAGCAACATCCCGAAGTACAAGAACGCGGTGCTCATCGACTGGCACTCCGTCGCCAGCGCGCACCCCGAGTGGTTCTACGAGGACGGCTTCCACCTGCGCCCGGACGGGCAGCGCGCCTACGCCGACCTCATCGCGCAGCAGACGCCGGTCAACCCGTAACGCGCTCCGGCAGGTCCTCCCCGGCCGAAACGCCGGAGAGGACCCACGTGGAACGGGTGCTACATGTCCATCGCTTCGTACACGTCGACGCTGCCACCGGCCGTGAGGACCGGGCAGCCCTTGGCCAGGTCGGCCGCCACGGCGAGCGAGTCGGCGGTGAGGATCGAGTAGCCGCTCAAGCCGGCGTCGCCACCGTCGTTCATCGACCCGTCGGACGCGACGGACTTCGACGCGCCGAACGGGCTGCCCCCGTCGAGCACCGAACCGCCGAGCTGCTCGAACCAGGCACCCCAAGCCGCCATCACGGCCTCTTGCGCCGCCGGGGTCTCGGGCATCGACCCGCCGCGGTATGCCAGTACGTACTTCGCCATTGTCGTGTCTCCTTGTCGTGTGCTGCTGCCGCGGGTGCGGCGTGATTCATTGCCGGATGAGGAGTGGATCGGTGCCGGGGTCACCACCGGCCGCCGCGATCTGCAGGCGCGCGAGGAAGTGCTCCCAACCCTGGCCGTGCTGCACCGCCGCCTCCTCGCTCGGGAGGTCGGTGTGCAGGAGGTGGACGACGGTGCCGTCACCGTCGGCGGTGAGGGTGATCTCGACCCGGGTCGACCCGGGTGGGACTCCCTCATTGCCTTCCCAGCCCCAGGTGAAGACGACGCGTTCGGGCGGGACGATCTCGACGTACTCGCCGACCGCGATCTGGAGATCGGTGACCTCCACCCGGTACTGCCCGCCGGGGCGCGGATCGAGCAACGCCTTGGCCCCCTTCCAGCGAACCATCTTCTCCGGATCGGTGAAGAACTCGAAGACGGTCGCGGGCTCCGCCTCGATGCGGATCGACATGTCGACCAGGTTGGTCACGTGCGCCCCTTCTTGGTGCTCTTCTTCTTGGCGGTCTTCGAGGTCTTCGTGCGGGCGCGGGTCTTCGTCGCCCACACCTCCCGCTCGACGGCCTCCTTGAGCCGCGCGAGATCCCCGGCCCACAGCTCGGTCAGCCACGCCTCGAGCTCGGCGAGCCCTTCGGGCCGGGCCCGGTACCAGCGGCGGGTGCCGTCACGCCTCACCGCCACGAGCTCGGCGTCTTCGAGGATCCGGAGGTGCTGGGAGACCGCCGGGCGGCTGATCGGAAAGTGCTCCGCGATCTCGCCGGCCGTGTGCTCCTCGTCCCGAACGAGGTGCAGGATCTCCCGCCTGGTCGGTTCCGCCAGGGCCCGCATCGCTGCATCCACAAGACGAGGGTAGAGGATCTCGACCCGAATGTGTAGCCCTTTCCTTACGTAAGGAGAACGCTACGGAAACAGGGATCCGGCGACGCGATCGGGAGGCGCCCACCGTGGCCTTGCTACCGTCGCCGGATGGATCAACAGCAGCTTCAGAAGGTCAGGACCGGGCAAGGCTTCATCGCCGCGCTGGATCAGAGCGGCGGGAGCACCCCGAAGGCGCTCAAGCTCTACGGCATCGGCGAGGACCGGTACTCGAACGACGCCGAGATGTTCGACCTGATGCACGCGATGCGCACCCGCATCATCACGAGCCCCGAGTTCAACGGGGACCGCATCCTCGGCGCCATCCTCTTCGAGATGACGATGGACCGCGAGATCGAGGGTCTCGGCACGGCCGAGTACCTGTGGACCAAGAAGACCGTCGTGCCGTTCCTGAAGGTCGACAAGGGCCTGGCCGATGAGGCGGACGGCGTGCAGGTCATGAAGCCGATCCCCGACCTCGACCCGCTCCTGTCCCGGGCACTCGGCAAGAGCGTCTTCGGCACCAAGATGCGTTCCGTCATCAAGCTCGGCAACGAAGCCGGCGTGCGGGCGATCGTCGACCAGCAGTTCGAGATCGGTCGCCAGATCCTGGCCGCCGGGCTGATGCCCATCATCGAGCCCGAGGTGGACATTCACAGCCCCGAGAAGCAGAAGGCGGAAGATCTCCTGAAGGCCGGGATCCTCGAGCAGCTCGGAACCCTCGGCGAGCAGCGGGTGATGTTGAAGCTCACGCTGCCGGACACGAACGACTTCTACGCCGACCTCGTGAAGCACCCGAACATCCTCCGGGTGGTGGCGCTGTCCGGCGGTTACAGCCGGGACGAGGCGAACGCGCGCTTGAAGCAGAACCACGGGGTGGTCGCGAGCTTCTCCCGCGCGCTCACCGAGGGACTGTCCGCGCAGCAGACCGACGACGAGTTCAACGAGCAGCTCGACGACTCGATCGGCAGCATCTTCGAAGCATCGGTGACCTGACCTACCTTGGAAGCTGAGCGACAGCCAAGAAGTGCCGTTCGGCCCTACGGTACGGGGCGGCGTGTCGTTAGTTTCGACACGTTCGTGAGACAGCACTGGGACAGCAGTGGGGGGCATGGAGATGACAGGGCGTCAGCGCAACATCGTCGGGGTCGAGTCCGTGGTTCGCCGGCCGGATCGCCGCCGGCATCACCGAGCGTCCTTCGCGATCATCGCGGTCCTCTGCATCCTGGCCCTGGCCCTGGCGGGGTGCTCCACGAGCAAGAGCACCACGTCGAAGGGGACCTCGAGCAACACCAAGGTGCCGAAGGTGTCCAACGACTGGGCCCTCGCCTACACGGGCGGCAAAGCGGGCAAGGCCGACCCCAGCTTGGCTCCGGTCGTCATCGGGTACGTGAACGAGGAGGGCGGTGTACCCGCATTCCCTGAGGCCACCCAGGGCTTCGACGCCGCGGTGCAGTACGTCAACGACGAGCTCGGCGGCATCCAGGGCCACCCGATCAAGGTCGAGAAGTGCTTCGTGGTCGCCAACGAGGACGGCCAGAAGTGCGGGACGCGGCTGGCCAACGACGACAACGTGAAGCTCGTGATCACCGGCGCCATGACCGTGGGGAACCAGGCCCTCTACAACACCCTCGCGGCCAAGAAGCCCGTCCTCGTCGCCAACCCGGTGGTCACACCCGACTTCCTCACCAAGGGCGTGTACGCCTACACGCCGGGAGGACCCGGGGTGGTGCAGGGAATGGCGGTGTTCGTCGGCAAGTACCTGAAGAACATCAAGAAGGTCTCGGTCATCTACGGCGACAGCGAAGCTGAGGTGTTCGGGGCCGAGGGGCTGCTCGTGCCCAAGCTCAAGAGCTTCGGGATCAAGGACGTGACGCTCCAGAAGATCTCCGACGCGCCGACCGCCCCCGACGTCCAGAACGCCCTCACCGCGGCCGGGGCCAGCAGCGCGGACGTGGTGATACCGATCGTCACGGTCCAGGGGTGCATCGCGACCTACGACGCGCTCAAGTCGCTCGGCATCAAGACGCCAATCGTCACCACCGGGCTCTGCTTCGGCACTCCGATGACCAAGCACCTCGCCGACCTCGGCTCGACCGACACGGTGCCCGACGGCTGGTACTTCGGCGACTACGGGTACAGCTACTTCGTCCCCGAGAAGGCGTCCGGGATGACCACCTATCTGGCCAAGATCCGGCAGTACGGCCCGAGCAACGTCGAGTACACCGGCTTCGCGGGTCCGACCTTCGCGAACGTGATGACCGCGACGAAGTTCTACAACCAGCTCGGCCCGGATGCCTCGACAACTGGGTTGCTCTCGGCTATCAAAGCGTTCAAGGGACCGATGATGATCGTGGCCGGGCCGATGAACTGCGGGTTCTCCCCTCTGTTCCAGTCACTCTGCGGCACGCAGATGGGAATCATGTTGTACAAGAACGGCAAGTGGACGGCAGTCGCGAGCGGGGTCAACAACAAGCCCATCGACCCGTACACGAGCTGACAGAGGGAGCGCGCGCTCGAGTCGCGGCACGCACATGACAAGCAGCGTCACGGTCGCGAGGATCGGCCGCATCATCGCCGCCGTCGCCGGCGTCGCGCTGCTCGCCGTCGTCCTGACCGATCACGACCAGGTGACGGCCGTGTTCGGCGGGATCGGCTCCGGGGCCCTGTACGCCGCGATCGCGCTGGGTGTCGTCCTCACCTACAAGGGCTCGGGCGTCGTCAACTTCGCCAACGGCGCCACGGCCATGTACGTGGCCTACATCTACGACTCGCTCCGCACGCAGGGCCAGATCTTCCTGCCGCCGCTGCCCAACCCGCTCGCGCTCGTGGAGGGAGCCCTGCACGCGGCCGGCGCGACCGGCATCAACCTCCCGGACTGGCCGACGCAGATCGGGACGGGAACGCCGATGAACTTCTGGCCGGCCATGCTCATCTCGCTGGCCGCGTCCGTCGTGCTCGGACTGTTGTTCCACTTCCTGATCTTCCGCCCGCTGCGCGGCGCACCGCCTCTGGCGAAGGTCGTGGCGTCCGTCGGCTTGTTCATCCTCCTCCAGGCGATCGTCACGCTGCGCTTCACCTCGCAGGCGCTGGCCATCGAGCCCATCATGCGCAAGCAGCCGGTGACGTTCCCCGGAGACCTGGTGATCCCGTTCGACGACCTGGTGCTCGCCATCATCGTGGTGGTCGTCACGGCCGTCCTCTGGGCGGTCTTCCGCTTCACGCGCTTCGGTCTCGCGACCCGGGCCGCGGCCGAGAACGAGAAGGGCGCCGTCCTGCTCGGGTTCTCGCCGGACGTGTTGGCCGGCACGAACTGGGTCCTGTCCACGGTCCTGACGGGCGCGTTCGGCATCCTGGCTGCGTCGATCAACAGCTTCATCGACCCGTTCACGGTGTCGCTCCTCATCGTCGCGGCACTCGCGGCCGCGTTGCTCGGCAACTTCAGCTCGTTCTGGCTCACCACCGGCGCCGCCTTCGGGATCGCCATGACGCAATCGTGGTTGGGGTTCCTCGGCACGAAGGACTGGTTCCCACACGCGGGATCCGGGCCGATACCCGGGGTCAAGGAGGCCTTGCCGTTCCTCCTGATCGTGCTCGTGCTGTTCCTGCGCGGGGACAGGCTGCCGACGAGGGGGACGATCGCCGTCGGACGCCTCCCCTTCTCACCGCGCCCGGCCAACGTGGCCGTGCGCGCGGTGATCGCGGGCGGGCTCTGCCTGCTCGGCCTGCTCACGCTCAGCTCGCAATGGCGGACGGCGATCACGATCACGCTCGTCGGCACCATCGTCTGCCTGTCGCTGGTCGTCCTCACCGGGTTCCTGGGTCAGATCTCTCTCGCGCAGATGACGCTGGCCGGCGTGTCCGGGTTCGCGCTCTCGAAGCTGGTGACCGACTGGAACGTCCCGTTCCCCATCGGCCCGCTGCTCGGCGCGACCGCGGCCGCCGTGTTCGGCCTCCTCACCGCGATCCCCGCGCTGCGGGTGCGCGGGGTCAACCTGGCGGTGGTGACGCTCGCCTTCGCCGTCACGATCGAGACCTTCGTCTTCAAGAACCCCTCGTGGAACGGCGGGCTTCGAGGTGCGGCCGTCCCTCCGCCGCACCTGTTCGGTCTGAAGTTCGGGCCGAACGACGTGACGAGCTTCGGCGACGGGAAGCTGCCGAACCCCTTCTTCGGCGTCTTCTGCCTGATCGTGGTGATGGTGCTCGCGCTGATCGTCGTCAACGTCCGGCGCTCCGTGACGGGGCGCCAGATGCTGGCAGTGCGGTCGAACGAGCGGGCGGCCGCGGCCGTCGGCATCAACGTGGCCGGCACCAAGATGCTCGCGTTCGGGCTGGCCGCCTTCGTCGCCGGGCTGGGCGGTGCGCTGTCCGGGTACAACTTCGGCTCGGTGACTGCGCTCACGTTCGGCAGCATCGCCTCCTTGACGATCCTCGCCTTCGCCTACCTCGGCGGCATCTCGAGCGTCACCGGCGCGGTGCTCGGCGGCTGCATCGTCACCGGGGGCATCGTGTTCACCGGCTTGCAGGAGTGGTTCCACGTCGACCAGAAGTACAGCCTGTACGTGGGAGGCCTCGGTCTCATCGTCACCGCGATCCTCAACCCCGAGGGCATTGCCGGAGCCTTCCGCAAGGGGGTGGAGCGCCTGACGCGCACCTCCGCGCGTCGAAGAGTGCCCGGGCCCCCACCCGTTCCCGCGACCGAGGACGCGTGATGCCGCTGCTCGCCACCAAGGACCTCCGAGTGACCTACGGAGGCCTGCGGGCGCTCGACGACGTCGACATCGAGGTAGAGCAAGGCCGGCTGGTCGGGTTGATCGGACCGAACGGTGCCGGCAAGACGACCTTCATCGACGCGCTCACCGGCTTCACCCCGGCCACCGGCGGCATCCGCTTCGCGGACCGTGACATCACGAAGTTGCCCGCGCACCGGCGGGCCCGGCTCGGCCTGCAACGGACGTGGCAATCTCTCGAGCTGTTCGACGACCTCAACGTGGTGGAGAACCTGCAGGTCGCGGCGGACCGCCAGAGCACCGGCGGCTTCCTGCTCGACCTGGTCCGCCCCGGACGCCCGCGCGACAGGTCGGCCGTCGAGCAGGCCCTCGCCACGCTCGGACTGGAGGAGCTGCGCACCCGGATGCCCGGCGAGCTCTCCCAGGGCCAGCGCAAGCTGGTCGGCGTCGCCCGGGCCCTGACCGCCGGACCGCAGCTGGTCTGCCTGGACGAGCCGGCCGCGGGACTCGACCCCACCGAGAGCCAGGCCTTCGGCGCCGAGCTGCGGAAGATGGTCGACCGCGGGGTCACCATCTTCCTCGTCGACCACGACATGAGCCTGGTCCTCACGGTGTGCGACTACCTCTACGTGATGGAGTTCGGCCAGATCATCGCCCAAGGGACACCGGCGCAGATCCGCGCCGACGCTCGCGTGATCGCCGCCTATCTGGGCGATCAGGGCGCCCGCAACGATCCGCCCGAGACCTCGCCGTGAGCCCCCCGCTGCTGCAGGTCGAGCAGCTCGACGCCGGGTACCACGGCGCGGCGGTCGTGCGAAAGCTCGACCTGGCGGTCGCCGAACGGGAGGTCGTGGCGCTCCTCGGAGCCAACGGGGCGGGCAAGACGACCACGCTCCTGACGGTCTCGGGCCTGCTGCCGCTCATCGGTGGTGACGTGCGCATCTCCGGCGAGTCGGTCAGGGGCCACTCGCCCCAGCACATCGCGCGCGGGGGCGTCGCCCACGTCCCCGAGGACCGGTCGCTCTTCTTCGGCTTGACGGTGAGAGAGAACCTCCGGCTCGGTGGCCGCAAGGGTGGCGCCGACATCGACCAGGTCGTGGACTACTTCCCGGCATTGGCCGGATTGATGGGCCGACCCGCCGGCCTCTTGTCCGGGGGCGAGCAGCAGATCCTGGCCCTCGGCCGCGCGCTGACCAGCAATCCGCGCCTGTTGATGGTGGACGAGATGAGCCTCGGCTTGGCGCCGATCATCGTCGAGCATCTCCTCCCGGTGCTGCGCCGCATCGCGGACGACACCGGCTGCGGCGTGCTCCTCGTGGAACAGCACGTGCACCTCGCCCTCGAGATCGCCGATCGCGCGTACGTGCTGTCACACGGCAACCTGGTGCTCGAAGGCCCGGTCGCCGAGCTCGCCGCCAACCGCAGCCTGCTCGAATCGAGCTATCTCGGCAACGCGAGCACCGGGTCCTGAGCAGGCGCGGATCGGGCACCATGGGTGCGTGCTCGCAGTGCGCACATCACCGGTGATCGACCGTCTCGAGCTTCGGCACGGCAACTCTCGGGGATGACGGATGGGACCAAACCACAGGCAGCTGACCCATAAAGCAATCGGAGTGGAGGTCCGTCGTGGAACGTACGACATCGTGGTCGATGGTCAGGGTGCCGGATCGCTCGAAATGAACGGCACGATCGAGATACCAGTCGAACCTGGACGTCACACCGTGCAAGTTTGCAATGGCCGAAACTCCAGCCGAACTGAGACCTTCGACGCGGCCGAGAGCGAAACCGTCGCCTTTCGATGCACCGGAAAGAGGTTTCTGCCGATCTTTCTCGCGTCCGTCATCGTTCCCAGCTTGGCGCTCAAGCTCAAGCGCGAGTAGCCGCGGCTGACGAATCAGACGGACGCGGCAGAGACCCTCGCGCGGCTCATCTCCCGGCTCGCGCCGCAACGGGTGACGGCTCGACCAGCACGTTCGCGTTGCACCGTGAGTGGGCGAGGGGGGACTTGAACCCCCACATCCTTTCGGACACAGGCACCTGAAGCCTGCGCGTCTGCCAATTCCGCCACTCGCCCGAGTGGACTGCAGAGGGTAGCGCCCACGTCACGACGGCTACGAGTGAACCCCTACGAACATGTGACGGAATGCCCTGGCGGGTCTCCAGCCACCATCGGTACCTTCGAATCCGGCTCAAGCAGACGACACCAGGATCGGTGGGACGGCCGTGCACAAGTTCTGGGGTTGGCTCGGACTGAACCTCGGCAAGCACTGGATCATCGTGCTCAGCCTGGGTGCGCTCCTCACCGTCGGCCTCGGCTACGGCATCACGAACCTCAAGTTCGCGACCGGCCAGGACAGCTACCTGAACAAGAGCGACCAGGTCTACAAGGACAACGTCGAGTACCAGAGCCTGTTCGGCGGGCAAGCGATGCTCACGCTCGTCACCATGAAGCCCGGTCACGACGTCACGGAGCTCTTCACCCCCGCGAACATCGCCCAGTGGAAGTCGGTCGACCGCAAGCTGCGCGCGAACGACCAGATCGCCAACGTGGTGTCGCCGCTCACCGCGCTGGAGTTCAACGACGCGCTCGTCCGCAGCCCGTCCGGAGATCCGACGCAGGGAGTAGCCGGCAAGATCCTGCTCGCCGGGGTCGCCCGCGACACGAGCCCGGCCGGTGCGGCGGCTCGCAATGCGGACGCGTTCAAGACCCTCGCCCGGATCAATGCGATACCGGTCCCGGAGCGCACGCTCACCAACCCCGCGTACGTCGACTTCCTGCTCCACGACAACCAGGGGAAGATCCGCAAGCCTCTCCTCCCCAACTTCCCGTCCGACCGCCACGCGCAGATCGTCACCCGCCTCCGTGGCAACGCATCGATCGAGAACGAGGGCAAGGCGTCGGTGTTCGTGCAGGACACGGCCAAGGCGCTGAAGTTCGACCACGCATCACTCGTCACCACCGGTGCGCCCACGCTGCTGAAGAACGTGAATGACTACCTCACCGGCGGGATGCTCACGCTCGGGGCGATCGCGGCGGGGATCATGGCGCTGATCCTGCTCGTGCTGTTCAGCGTGCGGTGGCGGCTCCTGGCGCTCGGCGTCGTCGTCATCGGCGTCATCTGGGCGTTCGGCATCGCCGGCTACCTCGGCATCCCGCTCACGATCGTGACCATCGGCGGGCTGCCCGTGATGCTCGGGATCGGCATCGACTACGCGATCCAGATGCACGCGCGGGTGGAGGAAGAGGTGGTCGTCGACCGCGCGACCCATCCGATCCAGGAGACGTCGCGCAACCTCGGTCCGGCGCTGCTCGTCGTGACGTTCGACGCCATCTTCGCGTTCGCCGCCCTGCACTACGCCAAGGTTCCGATGCTGCGCGACTTCGGGCTGCTGCTCGCCGTCGGCGTCGCCGCGATCTGCGTCAACAGCATCATCGCCCCGCTGGCGATCCTCGGCATCCGGGAGTACAAGTCGCCGACGAAGCGCAAGGACTTCCGCCAGGGCCCACTCGGGCGGCTCGTGGTCTGGCTCGGCAGCATGAGCCCGAAGGCCGGCATCTGGCTGGCGGCCGCGAGCGTCCTGATCTTCGCCGGTGGGATCGCGGTCGAGAATCAGCTCGTCCTCCAGACCGACCCGTTGCAGTGGGTCAACCAGAAGTCCCAGGTGATCAAGGACCTGAACGTCATCGACCGGGAGACCGGCTCGTCGAGCGAGCTCGCCGTGTTCGTGCAGTCAAAGCAGCAATTCGGCGACAAGACCGTAGGCTTCGTCGACCGCTTCACCCGCAGGCAGCTCCGCACGCAGCCCCGCACGTTGCTGACCGGCACGAGCATCGTGGAGATCGTCAGCGACCTGGGCGACGTTCCGGGCGCGGCCCACGTGACCCCGACCGGCGCCGAGGTACGGGCCGCCTACGACGTGGCGCCGAGGGACATCAAGCTCTCGACGGTGGCGCCGAAGGACCACGCGCTCAATCTCGTGTTCCGCACCGGGCCGAGCGGGCTCGACGCGCGGGCGAAGGTCGTCCGTGAGATTCGCAAGACCGTGAGTCCCCCGGCCGGGGTCCGAGCCACCCCGTCCGGGCTCGCAGTCGTCGGCGTCGGCCTCCTCGACAACCTCGAGGCGAACCGCATCCTGCTGACCTACCTCGCCATCCTCTTCGTCTTCCTCTTCCTCTCGGTACGGCTGCGCAGCATCGTGCGCGCCCTCCTCTCGCTCGTGCCGGTGCTGATCGCAGTCGGCGCCGCGACGCTGTTCGCCTACGCGCTGAACCTCAAGCTGAGCCCCATGACCGCGGTCGGGGGACCGCTCGTGATCGCGGCGTGCACCGAGTTCACGTCGCTGATCCTCTTGCGCTTCGTGGAAGAGCGCCGGCGCGGGCTCTCGCCGCGCCATGCGGTCGTCGTGACCGCTTCGCGCACCGGCCGCGCGTTCATCGTCTCGGCCCTCACGGCGGTGTCGGGGGTCGCGGTCATCGCCACCTCGTCGCTGCCGCTCCTGCGCGACTTCGGGGCCGTGGTGGCCCTCAACGTCGCCGTGGCGTTGCTGAGCGCACTCGTCGTCCTGCCGCCGCTGCTCGTCTGGGCGGACGGCCACCGCTGGGTCTCGCGGGGACTCGTGCCCAAGGAGACGCTGGACCGGGCGGACTTGGACGGTGCCACGGACACGGCCCCGGACCCGGTGCCCGTGGCCTGACGCGCCAACGTGCACCGGTTCTGGCGGTACGGGCTCGTACACTCGAACCGATGGGAGTCCAGGGCTTCGAGCGCAGGCTCGAGCGGCTGGTGGAAGGCACGTTCGGCAAAGCCTTCCGCAGCGGTCTCCAACCAGTGGAGATCGCCCGCAAGCTGCTGCGCAACATGGACAATGGCCGCACTTTGGGCGTGCGGGGCACGGTCGCGCCCAACCACTTCGTGGTGTGCCTGTGCGAAGAGGATGCGCTGCGCTTCGACGACTACGCCGACGTCCTCGAGCACGAGCTCGCCGACGAGGCCCGAGAGCACGCCCGGGAGGACGGCTACCACTTCATCGGCCCGGTCACGGTCCAGCTCGTCGAGGACCCGCGGCTGAAGAAGGGCGACCTCGAGGTCGAAGCGTCGATCAAGGAAGGCCCCGGTGGCCGGGTCGGTGCGCTCGTCCTGCCCGACGGCCGCCGCATCACGCTCGGCGAGGAACCCTTCGTCATCGGCCGGCTCTCCGACTGCGATCTCGCGGTCGAGGATCCGCTCGCCTCCCGGCGTCACTGCGAGATCCGTCCCGAACCCGACGCCTACCGCCTCGTCGACCTGCAGTCACTGAACGGCACGACCGTCAATGCGACGCCGGTGAAGAACCATGTTCTCGCCGACGGCGACCTGATCGGCATCGGCGCCGTGGCCATCAGGTTCGAGGCGTCGTAGCCCACCGGGAGCACTGTGTCCGAGGGTCTGCTCACTCTGCTGAAGTTCTGCTTCCTCGCGCTGCTGTACCTGTTCCTGTTCCGCGTGGTGCGGATCGTGCGCCTGGAGCTGAAGCCGGTGAAGGCCGCGATGCCGGTGGACGCCGTGGCGGCACCCGTGGCGGCCGCGCCCGTGAAGAAGGAGAAGAAGGAGCGCAGGGAGCGCAGCGGGCCCGCGCTCTACCTGCTCGAGCCGGCGGGGCGCGCGGGTGAGGCGTACCCGCTGACCGAAGAGGTGAGCGTCGGCCGCGCGCCGGGCTGCGGGGTGGTGCTCGACGACGACACGTTCGTCTCCCAGGTGCACGCCCGCCTCTTCCGCCGCGGCCGCGAGACGTACGTCGAGGATCTCGGTTCGACCAACGGCACCTTCGTCAACAGCGAGCGCATCACCGAGGTCACCCGGCTGCGGCGCGGCGACCGCGTGCAGTTCGGCAACACCGTCGCGGAGATCACGCGGTGAAGCTCACCCCCGGGGGATCGACCGACAAGGGCCAGGTCCGCGACGGGAACGAGGACGGCTACGTCGTCGACCGGCGGCTCCAGCTGTTCGCGGTCGCGGACGGGATGGGTGGTCACCGCGCCGGCGAGGTCGCGAGCGCGACGGCCCTCGAAGCCCTGCGCGCGGCGATCGCGTCCGGTACCGGGCTCGGTGATGCGATCACGAACGCGAACACCGCGGTCCACGACAAGTCCGCCGCCGACACCGAGCTCACCGGCATGGGCACCACGCTCACGGCCGTGGTGCCGGACGGTCACGGCATACTCGTCGGCCACGTCGGCGACTCGCGCGCGTACCTCCTGCGCGACGGCGAGCTGCGCCAGCTGACCACCGACCACAGCCTGGTCGAGGAGCTCGTGCGCGAAGGCCGGCTGACCGAGCAGGAAGCCGCGGTGCACCCGCAGCGCTCGATCATCACCCGGGCGCTCGGCGTGGACGAAGCGGTCGAGGTCGACGTGTACTCGGTGCCGTTGGAAGCAGGCGACCGGCTGCTCCTCTGCTCCGACGGGCTCACGACCATGCTGCGCCCAGACGACATCGCCGGGCTGCTGCGGCGGGAGTCGGACCCGACCCGCGCGGCGAACCTGCTCGTCGACGCCGCGAACGCGGCGGGCGGCGAGGACAACATCACCACGATCGTCATCGACGTCGAGGAAGACGGCATCGACCCACTGGCGCCCGCACCGGTCGCCGCGGCGGCAACGACCGCGGTGCCGGTGGTTCCCGCCGCGACCCCGCCGTCACCGTCTCCGCCCGAGGCGGAGCCGGCCGCCGCACCCGCCGCCACGAAGTCCGGCCTACCCGAAGGGGCGAGCGCGGCCAAGGCACTGGCCGACAAGGCACGCCGCGAGCAGCGCAAGGAGAAGGAGCGCCACCCCTACCGGGCCGTCGGCCGCTTCTTCCGGTTCGCGGTCCCGATCGTCCTGATCCTCGGCCTCGCGGTCGCGATGACGGCCTGGTACGCGCGGCGCACCTATTACGTCGCGTTCGACCGGACCGGCCATGTCACCGTGTACCAGGGCCGGCCGGGCGGGCTGCTGCTCTGGGACCCGACGGTCATCCGCCACAGCAAGCTCACCAAGAAGGACCTGCCCGAGGACGTGCTGGTCGACGTCGAGGACCAAAAGGAGTTCTCGAACCGCGGTGACGCGATCGCGTTCGCGGGCCGGGTCGAGGCTCGCGCCACCGCCGCAACCAGCACCACGACGACCACCACCACGACCACGACGATCGTTCCGTCCATCCTCGTGCCGCCGCCGGCTACCTGACCGTGAGTGTGATCAAGGAGCGTCGCCGCACCGAAGAGCTCTACCTGGGCGTGCTCGCGCTCGTGATCGTGGGCACGGGCTACGTGCTGCTCGCGCTCTCCAAGGCGCCGGCTCTCCCCGCAGGGCTCTGGGGCTTTCTCGGCGCGATCTTCGGCCTCTTCGTCGCGGCTCACATCGCCGTGCGACGCTTCGCGCCCCGCGCGGATGCCAGCTTGCTGCCGCTCGCCGCGTTGCTGCTCGGCATCGGCTTCGTCACCATCACGAGGCTCGACATCGCGGTCGCGCCGAGGCACCGTGTCGCCGGCGCGCAAGCCGTCTGGACCGCGGTCGGGGTCGGCGCGTTCGTGTTGACGCTCGTCTTCGTGCGCACGGTCCGCGTGCTCGCCCGGTACCGCTACACGTTCCTCCTGCTCGGCGTCATCGCGCTCCTGCTCCCCCTCGTGCCCGGGATCGGCGTCGAGATCAACGGCGCGCGCCTCTGGGCCCGAGTCGGCCCGTTCACCGTGCAACCGGGTGAGGCGGCCAAGGTGCTGCTGGTGATCTTCTTCGCCGCGTACCTCGTCGAGAAGCGCGAGCTCCTCGCATCGGGGAGCCGACGGCTCGGCCGCATGCACCTGCCCGACCCCAAGCACCTCGGGCCCCTGCTCCTGCCCTGGGGGATCTCGATCCTCATCATGGTCGGCGAGAAGGACCTCGGATCGTCGCTCCTGTTCTTCGCGCTGTTCACCGCGATGCTCTACATCGCGACGAACCGCTCCGCGTACCTCGCGGCGGGGGTGGTCCTGTTCGGGGTCGCCGTCTTCGTCTCGTACCAGGCGTTCGGCCACGTGCAGTCGCGGATCGACACGTGGATCAACCCGTGGGCCGACCGCCAGGCCGCCGGCTACCAGCTCGTGCAGAGCCTGTACGCGTTCGGCAGCGGGAAGTTCCAGGGCACCGGGCTCGGCCTCGGCCGGCCCGACCTCATCCCGGTCGCGACCACGGACTTCATCTTCGCCGCCATCGGTGAGGAGCTCGGCCTCCTCGGCACGGTTGCCGTCGTCATCGCGTTCATGCTGCTCGTTGGCAGCGCGTACCGGATCGCGGTACAGGCCGAGCGTCCGTTCTCCAAGCTGTTCGCCGCCGGCCTCGCGACGATCCTCGGGGTCCAGACCTTCGTGATCATCGGCGGCGTCACCCGGTTGATCCCGCTGACCGGCGTGACACTGCCGTTCGTGTCGTACGGCGGCTCGTCGCTGGTGGCGAACTTCGTGCTCCTCGCCCTGTTGATCCGCATCTCCCACGAGAACGCAGTCGACGCGGAAGCAGCCGCGGAGCGCGAGGCACGCCTGATCGCCGTCGAGGCAGCCCGCCCGTGAACAACGCGATCAAGCGGGTGGCGACGGCCGTCACCGTGATGCTGGTGCTCCTCGTCGGCCAGCTCACCTACCTCCAGGTAATCGACGCGAAGACCCTCGCGAACGACCCCCGCAACACGCGCACCTACCTGCGCGACTTCACCCGGCCTCGCGGCAACATCGTGAGCGCCGACGGCAAGATCCTCGCCCGCTCGGTCCCGAGCAAGGACGAGTACGCGCTGCAGCGGGTCTACCCCTTCGGCGAGCTCTTCTCCCAGGTGGTCGGCTACCAGTCGGTCGTCGTGGGGAGCACCGGCGTGGAGAAGGAGTACAACGACGTCCTCTCAGGCCGGAAGACGAGCCTCAAGCTGCGCGACATCGGCGACCTCCTGCTCGGCAAGCAGCAGACCGGCAACGTCGTGCTCAGCCTGCGCGCCGACGCGCAGCTCGTGGCGAAGGAAGCGCTCGGGAACCAGAAGGGGTCCGTCGTGGTGACGGATCCGAAGACCGGCGCGCTGATCGCGATGTACTCGAACCCGAGCTTCGATCCCACGCCGCTGGCCGATCACAACCCGAAGGCCGTGCAGGCCTACTGGGACGTGTTGGTCCATGCCCCCGAGAATCCGCTGCTGCCGCGTTCGTACCGGGAGCGGTACCCGCCGGGATCGACGTTCAAGATCGTGACGACCGAGAGCGCGCTCGACACCGGCATCGCGACTCCGACCACACCCTTCCCGAGCATCCGGTCGATCACCCCACCGCAGGCCGGCCGCGCGATCCAGAACTTCGGCGGCAGCGTGTGCGGCGGAACGCTCGAGGAGAGCTTCATCCACTCGTGCAACACGACGTTTGCCGCGCTGGGCCTCCAGCTCGGGGAGCAGTTCCCGCCGCACATGGCCGGATTCGGGCTCTACTCCCAGCCCCCGCTCGACCTCTCGCCGGGCGCCGCCGCGAGCACCGGTCCGCAACCGGGAACGTTCAACGACAACAAGCCGCTGTTCGCCCTGGCCGGGATCGGTCAGGGCGAGGTCGCGGCCACGCCGCTGCAGATGGCGCTGATCGCTTCCGCGGTGGCCGATGGTGGGTCCGTCATGAAACCCCACGTCGCGGCGGAGATCCGCAACGACGAGGGTCGGGTCGTGTCGAAGATCAGATCCGAGCCGTGGAAGCAGGCGATGCCACCCGCCACCGCCTTGACGATCCGTGACCTCATGGTCCAGGTGGTGAACAGCCCGGGAGGCACCGGGCGGTCCGCGCAGATTCCGGGCGTCACCGTCGCCGGCAAGACGGGAACGGCCCAGACCTGCGAGACGTGCACTCCCCACGCGTGGTTCGTGGCCTTCGCCCCGGCCGAGAACCCCCAGTTCGCGGTATCGGTGATCATCGAGCGCGGCGGGTCCATGGGCGACGAGGCCACCGGTGGCCGGGTCGCCGCCCCGGTCGCCGCGAAGGTCCTCCGTTTCCTGCTCGGCAAGTAGCGTTGCCTCGGTTCATGGACACTCCCGCGACCGTCTTCGCCGACCGCTACGAGATCGTCCGCGAGATCGCGCACGGCGGCATGGCCGACGTGTACCTCGCGCGCGACTCGAAGCTCAACCGACCCGTCGCGCTCAAGGTCCTCTCGCCCGAGCTGTCCCGCGACCCGATGTTCGTGGAGCGGTTCCGCCGTGAGGCGCAGTCGGCCGCGGGGCTGAACCAGCCCAACATCGTCGGCATCTTCGACTGGGGCCAGGAGCACGGCACCTCGTTCATCGTCATGGAGTACATCGACGGTCGCACGCTGCGCGACATGATCCGCTCGGACGGTGTGATCGCGCCTGCCCAGGTCGCCGACATCGGGGCCGACATCGCCGCCGCGCTCTCATTCGCGCACAAGAACGGCGTGGTGCACCGCGACGTGAAGCCCGGCAACGTCCTGATCACCACGGCCGGGCAGGTGAAGGTCACCGACTTCGGGATCGCCCGGGCCGGTGGCAGCACGGACGGACTCACGCGCACCGGCGCGGTGATGGGCACCGCAACGTACTTCTCTCCCGAGCAGGCCCAGGGCCTCGGGGTTGACGGTCGCTCCGACGTCTACTCGCTCGGCGTCGTCCTCTACGAGATGGCCACCGGTGCCCCGCCGTTCGGCGGCGACTCGCCGGTCAGCGTCGCGTACAAGCACGTGCGCGAGGACGTCGTCCCACCGAGCAAGCACGTCCCCACGATTCCGCGCGAGCTCGAGCGCGTCATCCTCACGTGCCTCGCCAAGGACCCGAACGACCGGTACCAGTCCGCCGACGAGGTGCGCGCGGACCTCATGCGCTTCCGTCGCGGTCAAGCGGTCGTCGGGACGGCCGTCACCGCGGTCGTGAGCACGATCCCGGACACCAGCCAGGTTCCGGCGGACCGTACGGCGGTGGCCGTTCCGCCCGTCCCGCCGGCCGATCTCCGCAAGACCCAGGGAGTCAAGTCACGGCGCGGCCCGATCATCGCGGTGATCGCGGCGCTCATCATCCTCATCGGGGTGGTCGCGTTCCTGCTGCTCACCCAGCTCAACAACGACGCGGCCGGACCGTCGGTCAACGTGACCGACGTCGTCGGCCAGGAGGCCGCGGCCGCCCGCACGCTGCTCGAGGCGCAGGGCTTCAAGGTCGACATCGTGCGCCGGCCCAACGACACCGTGGCCCCCGGCATCGTCGTCCGCCAGGATCCGTCGGGCGGGACGAAGGTCGAGAAGGGCGAGACGATCCTGCTCACCGTGAGCGACGGGGCCGGCACGGCGAAGATCCCGGACGTCGCGGGCGACTCGTTCGAAGACGCGCAGGCCGCGATCGAGAGCAAGGGCCTGAAGAGCGCGCGCCAGGACGAAGCCAGCGACACCGTCGCGCCCGGCATCGTCACCCGCACCGATCCGCCCGCGGGCACCAGGGTCGACAAGGGCACCACGACGGTCACCGTGTTCGTCTCCGCCGGACCCGCGCCGGTGAACGTGCCGAACGTCGAGGGCGTCGACCAGGTCGAGGCCACGCAGACGTTGAACAGCGCCGGCTTCCGGGTGTTGAAGGCCACCCAGGCGAGCAGCACCACCAATCCGGGCGATGTGATCAGCACCAGTCCCGCGGCCGGCAACCCCGCGCCGCGCGGCAGCACGGTGACGATCAACGTCTCCACCGGACCCGAGACCGCGAGCGTCCCCAACGTGGTCGGCGAATCCCAGAGCAATGCCACCGACCAGCTCACCACGGCCGGCTTCGACGTGACGGTCGTGCTGGTGCCGTCCACGCCCGCGAACTCGGGCAAGGTCATCGCGCAGAACCCGACGAGCGGCACGACCGCGAACAAGGGTTCCACGGTCGTCATCACCGTCGGCAACGGCCCGTCCGGGACCACCAGCACCTCGTAGCGATCTGCGTGCCACCGTCGACGGGGTCGGCCCGGCCCAGCCTGCTCGCGCGGTGGTACCGGGAGCACGGGCGCCATGAGCTCGCGTGGCGCCGGACACGGGACCGGTGGGCGATCCTCGTCTCCGAGGTGATGCTGCAGCAGACGCAGGTGCCCCGGGTGCTCGAGGTCTGGCCCGGCTTCATGGCGCGCTTCCCCACGCCGGCGGCGATGGCCGCGGCCGGGCCGGGCGCGGTGATCGGCGCCTGGGGCCGCCTGGGCTACCCGCGCCGGGCCCGCCGGCTGTGGGAGGCCGCGCGCGTGATCGCCGATCAGGGTTGGCCCGAGGATCTCAGCGCGCTGCCCGGCGTCGGGCGCTACACCGCAGCCGCAGTGCTCGCCCAGGCCGACGGCGCGGACCTCGTGGCCGTCGAGGTCAACATCCGGCGGGTGGTGGAACGCGGCGCGGGCCGGATCCTCACGCCGAACGAGGCCGAAGCAGCGATGGTCAGGTTCGGCCGGCCGCTGCACGGCCGGGACCGGCTGCTCGCGCTCATGGACGTCGGTGCGATGGTCTGCCGGCCGCGCGCGCCGCGCTGTGCCGAGTGCCCGTTGCGGAGACGGTGCGCGTCGCGTGGACCGCTCGATGACGAACGTCGCTCCCGCCAACCCGCGTTCGCGGGCTCGTTCCGGGAGCGTCGCGGTCTCGTGATGGCGAAGGTGCGAAGTGGCGCGCCCGTCCCGGTCGCGGGGCTCGACGCGGAGGCGTTGGCCTCACTCGTCGCCGACGGCCTCGCGGTGGTCCAGGGCGCGCACGCCCGCCTCCCCTAGGTGGGCCTCAGACCGCGACGGGCGCGAGGAAGTTGCGCAGCAAGTCGTGGCCGGCGTCGGTGAGGATCGACTCGGGATGGAACTGCACGCCCTGGATCGGGTGCTCCCGATGGCGGAGGCCCATCACCACGCCGTCCCCGGTCTCGGCCGTCACCTCCAGGCAGTCGGGCACCGATGCGCGGGCGACGACGAGCGAGTGGTAGCGCGTGGCGACGAGGGGGTCGGGCAGATCGGCGAACACGCCCTCGCCGCGATGGTGCACCTCGGACGTCTTGCCGTGCATCACCCGATCGGCGCGCTCGATGCGACCGCCGTAGACCTGCCCGATGCACTGATGACCGAGGCACACGCCGAGCACCGGAACGCCGCGCTCACCGAAGGCTCGTATCGCATCGTTGGAGAGGCCCGCGTCCTCGGGCCGGCCGGGACCCGGCGATACGAGCACCGCGTCAGGTTCGAGGGCGCGCATCTCGTCGAGGCTGACCGCGTTGTGGCGATGGACGATCGGCTCCGCGCCGAGCTCCCCGAGGTACTGCACGAGGTTGTAGACGAACGAGTCGTAATTGTCGATCACGAGCACGCGTGCGCTCATCTGGTGCAGGCCCCGGTCGCGTTCACCTCGCGCACGGTACCGGAGCCCCACCCCCGAGCCGGGCCGATAACCTCTCGGCCCGTGCCCGTCTCGAAGAGCAAGCGGTCCCGCTACACGCCGCCACCACCGAAGAACAAGCCTCCGAGCCCGATGTGGGTCCCGGCGGTCATGTTCACCCTGCTCATCACGGGCACCGCGGTGATCATCGTCAACTACCTGGGCTTGCTCCCGGGCGCGCAGCAGAACCAGTACCTCCTGCTCGGCCTGGTCGAGATCACCGCCGGCTTCATCTTCGCCACCCTCTACCGGTAGCCCGGGCCCAGACCTACCGATTTTGGCGTCGTTTTAGGCCCCATAAGGGGCAGAAAAGACGCCCAAAACAGGGTGGGGGGGGGGCGGCCCAGGAGTGAACGGGGGGGGGGGCCCCCCAGAGGGG
>JBBSAM010000031.1:0-49129 GCA_038252255.1 Acidimicrobiia bacterium
CGACGCCGGCCCCCACGGCCGGCGTCGACCCGCACGGTGCCGAGGACGGCCACCGGGACGCCACCTCGGCCGAGGACAAGTCATCCGGCGCCGTGCACATCGGCGACGATGACTGACCCCGACCTGTCCCGCCGGCTGGCGGCGCTCGCCTCCCCGACTCGCTCGGGTGCCCCGAAGCGGCGCCGCCACCCGGCGGGCAACTCCCGGATCATCGCGGCCGGGGTGAGCGCAACGGCGTTGTTCAGCCTCATCGCGGTGCTCACCCTCTCGTCGCCGTCGCCGGGCGCGGCTGTCGCGCAACCGGTCGCCACGACCACGCCGCCTCCGGCCAAGGAAGTCGTCGTCATCGTCCACCGCCCGGTCTACGTGCCGGTGGCGGTCGGCCCGGCGGCGAGCCCGGGCGGCACGCGGAGTCCCAGCACGCAGAGCCGCACCGGCACCGGGAGCGCGTCGTCTCCCGTACAGACCACCGCGGCGCCGTCTGCCGCGCCCGCGGCCGTGAGCACCCCTTCCGCTCCCCCCGCTCGGCCGGCTCCGGTGACGACGACGAAGACCAGCTGATGACGTCCGCCATCGCCTCCCGGCGGGTGAGCGAGGACCGCTTCCACGCCATGGGAAGCGACTTCCACGTGATCGTCGTCGACGGTCCACTCGATGCGTGCGCGGCCGCCCGCGCGCGCATCGAGCAGCTCGAAGCGCGCTGGAGCCGCTTTCGGTCCGACAGCGAGATATGCCGGCTCAACGCCGCGGCGGGCCGGCCCGTCCTCGTGTCCGCCGACACCCTCGAGGCCGTCTCCACCGCCGTCCGCGCCTGGCACGAGACCGACGGCCGGTTCGACCCGACCGTGCTGGCCGCGCTCGCCGGGCTCGGCTACGACCGGGACTTCGCCACGGTGGCAGACCGAGCCGGCCCACCTCACTCGATCCCGCCGGCAGTCCCTGCGCCGGGATGCGCCGGGATCGAGATCGACGAGGTGGTCGGCGCGATCACCCTGCCCGCCGGCACCGCGATCGACCTCGGCGGCATCGGCAAGGGGCTCGCAGCCGATCTCGTCGCGGGTGAGCTCGTAGGAGCCGGTGCGGCCGGTGCATGCGTCAACGCGGGGGGCGACGTGCGCGTCACCGGTGTGGGGCCCACCGACGACGGGTGGGTCGTCGACATCGAGCATCTCCCCGAGCTCCGGCTCGCGCTGGCCGAAGGTGCCGTCGCCACCAGCTCGTCGCTCAAGCGGCGCTGGGTGCGCGGCGACGCCACCTATCACCATCTCCTCGATCCACGCCGTGGCCTACCCGCGCACAACGGGCTCACCGCCTGCACCGTCGTCGCGGGATCGGCGGCGGCGGCCGAGGTGCTGACGAAAGCCGTGTTCGTCGCCGGTGCCGGGGCGGCAGCCGGAATCCTCGGAGCTGCCCACGCGGCCGGCTTGCTGGTCACCGACACCGGAACGGTGATCCGGCTCGGGGACATCGAGGAGTACGAGCGGTGAGCTCGCAGTTCTGGTGGTACACCGCGCGCGCCGGCGGCCTGGTGTCGTGGGGTCTCGCGACCGCTTCGGTCGTCTGGGGTCTCCTGCTGTCGGGCCGCATCACCCGCAAGCCGAAGCCGGCCTGGGTCCTCGACCTGCACCGGTTCCTCGGTGCCCTCACCGTGGTCTTCGTCGCCGTCCACGTGCTCGGCATCTGGCTCGACTCCTACGTCCACTTCGGTCCGGCCGAGCTCTTCGTGCCGTTGGCGTCGGCGTGGAAGCCGGGGGCGGTGGCGTGGGGTGTCGTGGCCCTCTACCTGCTGCTCGCGATCGAGATCACCTCGCTGCTCCAGCGCCGCATCCCCCGCCGGCTCTGGCACGCGATCCACCTCACCAGCTTCGGCCTCTTCGCATTCGCGACGGTCCACGCGCTCACCGCCGGCACGGATGCCGGCACCGCACCGGTACGCGACTTCGCGATCATCAGCACCGCCGTCATCTTGAACCTGATCTTGCTGCGGGTCGTCAGCCGCCGAGCTGGTCGAGCACCCGCACGAGGTCGGGCGGGAGCTCCGACGCGAAGTGTTGCCGCTCGCCCGTAACCGGGTGCGCGAACGCCAGAGTCGCGGCGTGCAGGAACGGCCGGGCGATGTCGATGCCGGCCCGGATCCCGCCGTACGCCGGGTCACCGACGACCGGGTGCTTGATCGCCGCCAGGTGCACGCGGATCTGATGAGTCCGTCCGGTCTCGAGCGTGCAGCGGAGCAGGCTGACGTCAGGATCGTCGACGGTGCGCTCGACCGAGTACCGGGTCCGAGCCGCGCGTCCGCCCTCGCGCACCGCCATCCGCGTCGGGCGACGCACCGAGCGCCCGATCGGCGCGTCGATGACACCGCTCCCCGCTTCGGGGGTGCCCCAGACCAGTGCGAGGTACCCGCGGTCCACCGTCCTCGCCGCGAGCGCGGTCACGAGCGACTCGTACGCGGCCCCGGTACGCGCCACCGCGAGCAGCCCGCTCGTGTTGGCGTCCAGCCGGTGCACGATGCCGGGTCGAGCGGGGTCGCCGACGGCGGCGAGCTCGGGGTACCGCGCGAGCAGGCCGTTGACCAGCGTGCCGTCAGGATGACCGGCGCCCGGGTGCACGATGAGACCCGCCGGCTTGTCGACCACGATCACGTCGGCGTCCTCGTGCACGACCACGATCGGGATGTCCTGCGGTTGGGGCAGGCCGACCGCCGCGGGCTCGGCGAGCAGGTCGACCACCTCTCCGGCCTCGAGGCGGCGACTCTTGATGACGGAGGCGCCGTCGACCTGGATCGCGCCGTCCTCGATCAGCACCTGGACCTCCGCCCGCGACCAGCCGGTGAGCAACGCCACCGCCCGGTCCACCCGCTCGCCCGCCAGCGTCGCCGGCACCACCAACGACTCGTTCATCTCCGCTCCTGACCCTGCGGATCGGGCCGCTCGGGCCACGCTCCGCTCGTCCAACCGCTGCAGGCCCGCCGTGTGATCGCTGCGCTCATCACACGGGATGGGCGTCTTCGTCGGTCTCGGCTCTCGGGACGGGGCGGAGGGCGAGGATGATCAAGAGGATCGCACCGATCGTGATCGCGGAGTCGGCGACGTTGAAGCTCGGAAACGAGCCGACCCGGACGTAGTCCACCACCTCACCCCGCATGAAGCCCGGTGAGCGGGCGATCCGGTCGGTGAGATTGCCCAGGGCACCGCCCAGCACGAGCGAGAGCGCGAGGACGCTCAGACGATCCTGCGCATGCCGCACCGCACGCACGAGCACGACGGAGAGCACGATCGCCACGAGTGCGAGGACGAACGTCGCGTTCGTGAAGAGGCTGAACGCGCCACCGCTGTTGCGGGTCAGATGCAGCTCGACGTCGTTGCCGATGATCGACATCGGCCCATCGCTCAACGCGGCGACGACCCAGACCTTCGTGATCTGATCGAGGGCGATGACCCCGAGCACGACCGTCGGAGCCAACCAGCGGGGTGCCGGGCGCGCGGCGCTAGCGGCGTGGCCGCTCGACACGCTGCTTGCAGTCCACGCAGTACTCGGCCCACGGGATCGCCTCGAGCCGCGCGACGACGATGCGACGCCCGGCCGGTGCACAGAGGCCGTACGTGCCGTTGTCCATGCGCTCGAGGGCCCGGTCGATCTCCTCGACGGCTTGATTCGCGCTCGCCGACAGCATGAGGTCCCGTTCCCGCTCGACCGAGATCGTGTCGCCCTCACCGGACTCCTCGTCGAACTGGGTGTCGCCCTGCTCGCGCTCGTTCACGAGTGAGTCGGCCTCGGCCTGCAGGTCCGTCGCCTGGCGGAGGTGACGGGCCCGCTCCTCGACCAGCAGCTCGCGCAGCTTCTCGAGCGTCTTCGGCGAGATGTTCGGGGACTGCTTCGGCACGAAGATCCCGGACAGCGGGCAGATCTTGCCCGCAGGCTGCTTCTTGACCTTCGGGGCGGGCTTCGCCTTCGCGGGTGCGGTCTTCTTCGCCGCGGCCGCGGGCTTGCGCGCCGGCACCGGCTTCTTGGAACCCGTCGCCTTCTTGGCCGGGGCCTTCTTCACGACCTTCTTGGCCACCGGCTTCTTGACGACCTTCGTGGCCGGAGTCTGCGCGGCGGTCTTCTTCACGCTCTTCGCCGCGGCCTTCTTGACGACCTTCTTGGCCGGAGTCTGCGCGGCGGTCTTCTTCGCGCTCTTGGTGGGGGTCTTCGTGGCCTTGTTCGTCTTCGCCGCCTTCGTCGGGGTCCGCTTGACGACCTTCTTCGTGCTGACCGCTACCGCCTTCTTCGAAGCGACGCGGGGCGCAGCCGTCTTCTTCGCCGCGGTGGCTCGCGCCGGCACCTTCTTGGTCACCTTGGCTGGCACCTTTCGTGCGGTCGTGGTCTTGCCGGTGGCCTTGGCCATCGGTTGTTCCCTTCGATCGTTGCGCCGGCCCGGACGGGGAGAACGGGGGATGTTAGGCGCCAGGCAGTGAGGGCGGCAACGACAGCCGACGCGCCGATGGCAGTGGGCCGGTCAACGCCGGGACCCCCGCCGGACATTCCCGGGACCGGCATTCGCTTCCGAAATAGCCCGTTCCAGGGCAGTTGCGGTGTCGGGGCCGTCGATGCCCTCGACCTTGAGCCGCTTGGAGCGAGACGTCGCCCCGCTGACCAGGGACACCGCCGACGGTGCGACTCCGAGGGTGCGGGCGAGCAACGCGCACGCGGCCTCGTTCGCCCGGCCGTCGCGCGGCGGGGCCGCGACCCGGAGCTTCAACGCCGCTCCGTGCCGCCCCACGACCGCCGTACGCCCCGATTGCGGCTGGACGTGGACATCGACGACCACATGGCCGTCGCGGACCGCAAAGAGATCGGAGACGTTGGACACCGCCGTTTATCGTACGGCCGATGCCCTTCGGACCCGTTGATGCCCAGCTCGACCTGGTCGAGCTCGAAAACCGTGTGCTCGCCGGGTGGCGGGAGCACGACGTCTTCGCCGAGAGCCTCCGGCGCCGGGAGGGTGCGCCCGAGTGGGTCTTCTACGAAGGGCCGCCGACGGCCAACGGCCGGCCGGGGATCCACCACGTTTGGGCGAGATTGTTCAAGGACATCTACCCCCGTTTCCACACGATGCGCGGCAAGCACGTCCCCCGCCGGGCCGGTTGGGACTGCCACGGCCTCCCGGTCGAGGTCGAGATCGAGAAGGAGCTCGGCTTCGCGGGCAAGCCGGAGATCGAGGACTACGGCATCGAGGCGTTCAACCAGCGGTGTCGCGAGTCGGTGCAGCGCTACGTGGAGGACTGGTCGGCCCTGACCAGCCGCATCGGCATGTGGCTCGACATGTCCGACGCGTACTGGACGATGAGCAACGAGTACATCGAGAGCGTGTGGTGGCTGTACCGCCAGATGTGGGACAAGGAGCTGCTCTACGAGGGCTACAAGGTCGTGCCCTACTGCGGCCGCTGTGGCACCGCGCTCTCGAGTCACGAGCTCGGCCAGCCCGGCGCGTACCGCGACGTGACCGAGGATTCGGTGTACGTGCGGTTCCCGCTGGCCGAGCTCGACCTGGACCTCCTCGTCTGGACCACGACGCCCTGGACGCTCGTGTCGAACGTGGGGGCGGCCGTCGGTCCCGACATCGAGTACGTGCGCGTCCGCTCCCCCGAACCGGGTGGCCGCGATCTGGTGATGGCGCGCGATCGGGTCGCGGCGGTGCTCGGCGACGACGCCGAGGTCCTCGCCGCGATCCGGGCCGAGGACCTCGTGGGTGTGCACTACGAGCGGCCGTTCGACTGGCTGGTCCCGGAGAAGGAGGCGGACACACCCGCGTTCCGGGTCGTGGCCGCGGACTTCGTGACCGTCGAGGACGGCTCGGGCATCGTGCACCTGGCGCCCGCGTTCGGCGAGATCGACCGGGAGGTCGCGCTCGCCGAGGGATTGCCGGTCATCAACCCGGTGACCGCGGCAGCCCGCTTCGACCACGACGTGCCGGGCCTCGTCGGGTGGTTCGTGAAGGACGCCGACCCGGACCTCATCGAGGCCCTGCGGACCTCGGGCCGGCTCGTGCGCGTCGAGCCGTACACCCACTCGTACCCGCACTGCTGGCGCTGCGGCACGCCCCTCATCTACTGGGCCAAGCCCACGTGGTTCGCCCGCACCTCCGCGCACAAGGCCGAGCTGCTGCGCGAGAACGAGACGATCGGGTGGCATCCCGAGCACATCAAGCACGGCCGTTTCGGCGACTGGCTGGAGAACAACGTCGACTGGGCGCTCTCGCGCGACCGGTTCTGGGGGACACCCATCCCGGTCTGGCGCTGCCGAGACTGCCGGGCGGACACCTGCGTCGGATCGGTGGCCGAGCTGTCCGAGCTCGCGGGGCGCGACCTGTCGGACCTGGACCTGCACCGGCCGTTCGTGGACGAGATCGAGATCGACTGCCCGGCGTGCGATGGCGGGCGGGCGTCACGCGTCGAGCCGGTCCTCGACGCGTGGTTCGACTCGGGCTCGATGCCGACCGCGTCGATGCACTACCCGTTCGAGCACCCGAACCTGCTCGAGGAGCGCTACCCCGCCGACTTCATCTGCGAGGCGATCGACCAGACCCGCGGCTGGTTCTACTCCCTGCTGGCCGTCAACACGCTCGTGTTCGACCGTTCGCCCTACCGCGACGTCGTCTGCCTCGCCCTGCTGCTGGACGAGTCCGGGCTGAAGATGTCGAAGAGCCGAGGCAACGTCGTCGATCCGTGGACCGTGCTGCGCGAGCGCGGTGCCGACGCCCTGCGGTGGAACTTCGTCTCGGCGAGCTCGCCATGGATGCCGAAGCGGGTCTCGGTCGAGAACATCGACGAGACCACCAACCGGTTCCTCCTCACGCTCTGGAACACGTATTCGTTCTTCGCCACCTACGCCAACCTCGACGGCTGGAGCCCGGGCGGTCCGGCCACCGGCAACGGGCACGTCCTGGACCGCTGGGTCCGGTCACGGCTGCACGGAACCGTGCGCGATGTGACCGATGCGCTGGAAGCCTTCGACGCGCTGCGCGCCGCGCAGTCGCTCGAAGAGCTCGTCGACGATCTCTCCAACTGGTATGTGCGCCGCTCACGCGCCCGCTTCTGGAACTCGGACGATCAAGACGCGCACGCGGTGCTGCACGAGTGCCTGCGCACCATCACCCAGCTGCTCGCACCGTTCTGCCCGTTCTTGTCCGACGCGCTCTACCAGGACCTGGCGCAGACCTCGGAGTCGGTGCACCTCTCGGACTGGCCGGTGGTCGACGAGTCGGCCATCGACCTCGAGCTGGAAGCAGATATCGCGCTGGCCCGCAACGTCGTGTCGCAGGGGCTCGCGGCCCGCACCGAATCACGGCTCAAAGTCCGTCAACCACTCTCGCGCGCGCTCGTGCTGCTTCCGGACGGGCGCGCGCTGCCGGACGCGGTCCACGACGAGATCGCGTCCGCGCTCAACGTGAAGAAGATCGAGACCGTTGCGAGCCTCGAGGGACTGCTGGACTACTCCGTGGTGCCGAACTTCCGCCGGCTCGGCCCGAAGGTCGGCAAGCTGATGCCGCGCGTGAAGGCCTTGCTCGCCGAGGTCGACGGCGCGACGGTTCGGCAGGCGTTCGAGACCGACGGAGTGTTCGTGCTCGAGGTTGACGGCAACGAGGTGCGCCTCGGGGCCGACGACGTGGAGGTGCGCGCCACCTCGCACGAGGAGCTCGCCCTCGCGCAGGACGGCGGCGTGGCCGTCGCCCTGGACACACGGGTCGACCACGAGCTCCGGCTCGAGGGCCTCGCCCGTGAGGTCATCCGGGCGGTCAACGACCGCCGCAAGGCCCAGGGGCTCGAGATCGCGGACCGGATCGAGGCCTGGCTGGCCGCCGACGGCGACGTGGCCGAGGCCATCGGCCGCTACCAGGCCTGGATCTCGGGCGAGGTCCTGGCCCGGGACCTGCACCTGGTGGCCGACGGGAGCGCGGCCGCGTTCACGCCCATCGCCGTCGACGGGGCCGACGTCCGGGTGAGGATCGAGCGGATCTGAGCGGGCGCCGGCCGGCTAGCGGCGGCGGCGGAACAACCCGGAGCGCTCGTCCTCGTCCTCGTTGCCCTCGTACGACGCCGCGGGGTTGGTGTCGTCACGCGGACCGAGCGGCGCCTGGTCGCTGACCGCCTCGCGGAGACTGGCGAAGAACGCTTCGTCGTCGAGCGGCTCACCTTCGGACTGTTCCGGAGGGAACAGCGGCGCACGCGCCGCGTCGGTCGCGACCGGAGAGGACGCCGGTGTCGCGGGGCTCGCGGGTGCCGACGGTGTCGGCGACGGGAACGACGGCGACGACGATTCGCTCGGACGGTTCGAGCGATCCCACGCGCTCAACCCGCGGATCTCCGCGGTCGGCGGACCGGAGTCCACTGATGCCGATCCGGTTGCCGAACCGGTCGCAGGAGGTTGCGGTGACGTCGAAGGCGCCGAGAGCGGCGGCGGCGCCCCACTGCTGTCGTTCGGCGCGGGGAGGTCGACGTCGTGGATCGGCGGGCGGCCCGACGGGGCCACGGGACCTTGACCGGCGAGCGACTCGAGATCGGTCTCGAGGGCGCGGCGCAGGCGGGCGCGGTACTCGGACTCGAAGCGCTCGAGACCGTCCACATCGGCGAGCAGCGCCTCACGCCGCGAGCCGAGCTCCAGGACCTCGCTCTCGAGCCGGCGGCGCTCGGTGTCGACGGCACGGCGGGCCGACGACTCGGCCTCGGCGAGCTGGGCCCGCGACTTCGCCTCGGCGTCGTCCAGGATCTGACGGGCCTTGAACTGGGCCTCTGCCACCGCCTCGTCGGCCGCCCGCTGAGCGAGCAGCAACGTGCGGTGCAGCATGTCCTCGGTCTCGCGGCTCGAGCCCTGGGCACCCTCCGCGGTCGACACCTGCTCGGTGAGCCGGCGCAGGCGCTCGTTCAGGGCTTCGATCGTCGCCGCGGCCCGTTCGAGCAGCTCGTCGACGTCGTCGCGGTTGTAGCCGCGAAAGCCTTCACGGATTTCGATGTCACGGAGCTCGCGGGGCGTCACGTCCATGAGGTCATGCTAGGACGCGCGACCCACGGTGGGTAGTACACGTCGCGGAAAATCTGCGCCTCAGGCCGAACAGATCACCTGGCGAAGGATGACAAGACCGAAGAACGCCACCATGAAGGACAAGTCGAACATCCCCGCGGGTGGGATGATGCGGCGCAGCGGCGCGAGCACCGGCTCGGTGAGGTCCATGAGCAACCGGTTGACGGTCGCGAGCCCGCCGCTCGACGAGCTCGGAGGAAACCAGGAGAGGACCGCGCGCGCCCCCATGACGACGAGGTACACCGTGACGATCGCGCAGAGAAGCTCAGCCACGGTGGTTGCGCGTCAGGCGCGAAACAGTCCGCGGGCCTGAAGACGCTCCTTCTCCTCTTGGGAGACTTCGACGTTGCTCGGTGTGAGCAGGAACACCTGGTCGGCCACCCGCGACATGCTGCCCCCCACCGCGTAGGTCAGGCCGCTCGAGAAGTCGATCATCCGGCGCTGCAGGTCCCGGCTGAGGCCCTGGAGGTTGATGATCACCGGCTGATCGGCCTTGAGGCGGTCGCCGACCTCCTGGGCGTCGTTGAACCCGTGGGGCTCGACGACGTGCACACGCGCCCCGCTCGGCGGTGCCGCCATGGGCCGGATCGTCGGGGTCGCGGAGTCGCGCGGGGGTGCCTCGTCGACCGGGACGGCCCTCACCCGCGGCTGCGCGGCGACCGCGACCGGCTCGCGCGCCCGCTCGGGGCGCTCCGGGCGCTCGGGGCGCTCCGGCTGGTCGTAGCGCTCATAGACCTCACCGGGCTCCTCGTCGAGCGAGAGCTCGTCGTAGTCGTACTCGTAGCCCTCTTCGTCGTCCTTGAGCCCGAGATACACCATTGTCTTTTGCCACATACCCGGCATGCCAGTCTCCTCCCGGTTCCTCAGCCTACCGTCGGGCCTGCGCCGTTTCGCGGACCACGCGGCATGCGCGACGGCGGGGATCGGGTCATTGCGGTCGGGTCCCAAAGATCGCACGACCGACCCGCACCATGGTGGCACCTTCCTCGATCGCGGCCTCGAAATCAGCGCTCATCCCCATCGACAGCTCCGGGAGCCCCTGGCGCGCGCCAAGCTCACGGAGCGCGGCGAACCAACCGCGTGCATCGCCGTTCTGGGGCGCGACGGTCATCAGGCCGTCGACGTCGAGGCCCAGCGCCCGCAGCGCCTCGACGAGTGGGGTGACCTCGCCGGGCGCGCATCCACCCTTCGTGGCCTCCTCCCCCAGGTTCACCTCGACGAGCACCCGGGCGCCCGGCGCCCGCCGGGCGATCGCCTCGCCGAGCGGGAGCCGGTCCACCGAATGCCAGCAGCACACCCACGGAGCGAGCCCGGCGACCTTGTTGCGCTGCAGCCGGCCGACGAAGTGCCAACGGGGCGGCGCGGGCCGCGCGGCCAGGACCGGCGCCTTGGCCAGCAGCTCCTGGGCGCGGTTCTCACCGAGATCGGTGAGGCCCGCGTCGAGCGCTTCGGCGATGCGTTCGGCGGGAACGGTCTTCGACGCACCGATCAACGTCACGGCCGCCGGATCTCGGCCGGCCCGGCGCGCGGCCGCGCGAACCTTGTCGTTCACCTCGGCCAGCGCGTCCGCGATCGGGGACATCACTGCTTGACGACGATGACGGCTTGGCGACCGGTGCGGCGATCGCGCCGGTACGAGAAGTGGTCCGCGGACTCGAAGGTGCAGCAGCGCAGATCGGTGACCTCGTCCACGCCGACGTCGCTCAACGCGAGGTGCAACGCCCGCGGGAGATCGAAGGCGGGGCTCCCCTCGTCGGTCGTGCCCGCCACCGACTCGCCGAAGCGCGCGACCAGGGGCGCGAGCGCGTCGGACCCGAACTCGTAGTGGCGCGCGCAGATGCACGGGCCGATCGCCGCTCGCACCACGCCGCCACCGAGCTCCCGCACCGCGGCGACTCCGGCCTCGACCACACCTTCCAGCGCGCCGCGCCAGCCGGCGTGGATCGCGCCGACCGCGGTGTCGTTGGCGAGCGCGATCGGCGCGCAGTCTGCGCCGAGCGCGAGGAGCGGGAGGTCCGCGGTCGTCGTCGCGCTCCCGTCGGCTTCGACTCGCACGTCCGGGGCGGTGGCTACCTCGAGCACCTCGGTGCCGTGCACGTGAGACGGCTGCACCCAGGTGCCCGGCCCGGCCACGTGCAGCTGCCGGGCGAGCCGCCGCGTGTTCTCCTCCACCGCGGCCGGATCGTCGCCCACGTGCGTGGCGAGATTCATCGAGTCGTACGGCGCGCTCGATACCCCGCCGTGACGGTCGGTGAAGACCACCCGCGCGCAACCGAGTATGAGCTCGATCACGCGCTGAGATCGGTCAGCGCAGGAACTCCGGCACGTCGAAGTCGTCCTCGCCGGAATCGAGACCGTCGTCGACGGACCCACCCGACTCGCCCGCGAGCGCGCGCTCCTCGTCGAGCAGACCGAGCGGTGCCTCCGGGCGCCGCTCGCCTTCGAAGCGGTCGAAGCCCGCGGCGATCACGGTGATGCGGACCTCGTCGCCGAGCGCGTCGTCCACCACCGCACCGAAGATGATGTTCGCGTCGGGGTGCGCGGCTTCGGCGATGATCTCGGCCGCCTCGTTGACCTCGAACAGCCCGAGGTCCGACGGACCGGAGATGTTGAGCAGGATCCCGCGTGCACCCTCGATGCTCGCCTCGAGCAGGGGGCTGGAGATCGCGGCACGAGCCGCGGTGACGGATCGGCCCTCGCCGGACGCGTAGCCGATGCCCATGAGCGCCGAGCCCGCGTTGGTCATGATCATCTTCACGTCCGCGAAGTCGGTGTTGATGAGACCCGGCGTCGTGATGAGGTCGGTGATCCCCTGCACGCCCTGGAGCAGGACCTCGTCGGCCATCTTGAACGCGTTGAGCATCGACGTCTTCTCGTCCGACACCTGGAGCAGGCGGTCGTTGGGGATGATGATCAGCGTGTCGACCTTCTCCTTCAGGTGCTGGATCCCCTGCTCGGCCTGCACCGAGCGCCGCCTCCCCTCGAACGTGAACGGGCGCGTCACGACGCCGATGGTCAGCGCGCCCGCCGCCTTCGCCATCTCGGCGATGATCGGCGCGCCACCGGTTCCCGTGCCGCCACCCTTGCCCGCGGTGATGAAGACCATGTCGGCGCCCTTCAGCACCTCTTCGATCTCCTCGCGGTGCTCCTCGGCCGCCTGCTTGCCGACCTCGGGATCCGAGCCCGCGCCGAGCCCACGCGTCAGCTGACGACCGAGGTCGAGCTTCACGTCCGCGTCGCTCATGAGCAGCGCCTGCGCGTCGGTGTTGACCGCGATGAACTCGACGCCCTTCAGGCCGGCATCGATCATGCGGTTCACGGCGTTGCCGCCGCCCCCGCCCACGCCGACCACCTTGATGACGGCGAGATAGTTCTGCGGTGAACCCAGCATCGTGGACGGTCTCCCTCGCGTCGGGTCGGTTCGGGGGTCGGATGGAGTCGCGCTCCCGGGGGTCCGGGCGCCCGGGGGAAGGTCGGGGAACTCTCAACCTCTGCTCGAGGTTTAGAGTTATGTCAACCTGTGGTTGTGGTGGAGACTCTAACGGACACCACCTCGCCGTTCAATCACCCGCCCCGGTCCCGGAGATCTCTGCTCCCTGCGTTCGACGGCGAAGAGCGCGCGAGCGTCTCCGGTCGCAGCGGCCATCGTCGTCATTCAATCACCTGGTAGCCGGCGAGCCGGGTACCCGCACGTCGATGTAGGTCACGTGCGCCTTGTCCACGGCGAGCCGGTCGAGCACCGCGAGCGCGGCGGCACCTTTTGCCATGACGTCCTCGAGGCGACCGAGCCGCACCTGCTTGGCCGCGGGCTGCGGTCCCCCGGGTGGCGCGGCCAGGAGCAGGACCGGCTCCCCGCGTTCGCGGGTCAGTGACACGACCTGCGCGCGCAACGGCGGTGGCAGCAGCGCGACCGCGAGCGCGGGGAGCGACGGCGAGATCCGGGTTCCCGGTGCTCCGAGCCGCTTCGTTCCCTTGATCTCGGGCAGGCCGACCGGTGGGGTCAGCTCGTCACCCAGCAGGCGACCCGTCGCGTCCACGAGCACGGCCGGCCCTTCGGCTCCGCGCGGCGACCCGGCCGGAGCCGGCCGGCGCACCCAGCCGACCGGCGCACGCTCCACCACCGTGATGCGCAGCCCGTTCGGCAGCTCACGATCCACCTTGGCGCTCGCGATCCAGGGAAGCTCCTCGATCCGGCGGGCCACCACACCGGTGTCGACGAACAGCAACGCCGAGCCGTCACTCACCTTCGCGGCGGCGCGCACGGCCTCCGGGGTCTCGTGGAGCGTGCCCCGGATCGTCACGTCGTCGACCGCGAGGAGCGGCGACATGACGACGAGCCAGGCGATCCCGATGACCGACGCGATCGACACCGCGACCAGCAAGATCCGGAGCCGACGGCGACCCTGTGCGCGCGTGACCGCGATCCGACGCTCGCGGATCCGCGGATCGATCGGACCGGTGCTCGGCCCGCCGTCGCCGTCGACCCCGGGAGCCGGCTCGGGAGCCTCCGGATCCGGCTGGTCGACGTTCGGTTGGATCTCGACGCCCTCGGCGCGAGCCGCTTCGTGCAGGTCGGCGAGCGCGAGCTCGACGGTGGGCGCCTCGTCCGGAGGAGCCACCGGCGCGACCGGCGGGGCAGGCGCGGGCTCGCCCGGCGCCTCCGGCTCGACGACCTCGATCTCCGACTCGACGACCTCGATCTCGGCTGCGGGCGCAGGCGCGGGCTCGACGACCTCGATCTCGGCTTCGGGCCCAGCCGCGGTCTTCAGGTTGCCGGTGGAGGGAGCCTCGGGCCCGGCGTGCAGGTCGCGCGGTTCGTCGGTCACGATCCCTCCCCGGTCGCCTCGTGGGTGTCGCCGGTGAACCCGACGAAGTGCAGCTCGGGCTGGAGGAGCAGACCGGTGACGTCGGCCACCCGCCGCTGCACCTCGAAGACGAGCGTGCGCACATCCGCCGCGGTCGCCTCGGGCGCCGCCTGGATGAAGTTCGCGTGCTTCTCGCTCACCACCGCGCCACCGATGCGCAGGCCCTTCAGCCCCGCGCTCTCGATCAGCCGGCCCGCGCTGTCACCGGGCGGGTTGCGGAACACCGAGCCGGCGTTCGCGCCGCCCGGCTGGTTCTCGCGGCGCCAGCGCACGATCTCGGCGATGCGCTCCTCGCAGGCCGCCGGGTCGTCCGCTACGACCGCGAACGTCGCCCCCACCACCACCTCGTGGGGCCCGAGCGCGGAGCTCCGGTACCCGAGGGCCAGCTCCTCGACCGACCGATCCGTGGCCAGACCGTCGCCGAGGAGATCGACGACGCGCGCGGACCGCAGCACATCCCGGGTCTCCTGGCCGTGCCCCCCGGCGTTCATCCGGATCGCACCGCCGACGGTTCCCGGGATGCCGACGTAGAACTCGAGCCCGGCCCGCCCCGCCGCGGCGGCCCGTCGCGCCAGCACCGGCAGCGCGACCGCGCCGCCCGCGTGGAGCACGGACTCGTCGAGGTTGATCTCCTCGAACTCGCCCTCGAGCAGCAGCGCCAATCCGGCAAAACCTTCGTCGGCCACGAGCAGGTTCGAGCCCCGACCCACGATCAGCAGTGGCTGCGGATACCGGCGGATCGCCGCCGCGACCACGGCGAGGTCGCCCTCGCGCCGAGCCCGTACGAGCACCGCGGCCGCGCCGCCGACGCGGTAGGTCGTGAGGCCGGCCAACGGCGCGTCGCGCTCGACTCGCCCCGGCAGCGAGGGCTCGAGCAGCTCGGCGAGCTCTTCGGCCTGCATCCCTGCCCCCGTCATCGTCATTCCCCCGCCGCCCGCGCTTGGGCGCGCGCGATCAGCTCGTCGGGCAGCGTCGTGATGTCGCCGCCGCCCAGGGTCAGGACCAGATCGCCCGCGCGCGCGTAGCCCGGGACGAGATCGACGAGCTCGGCCCGGTGGGGGAAGTAGGCGACGGCCTGGTCGGGATGGGCGTCGAGGACCGCGTTGACGAGGAGTCGCCCGGTCACGCCCGGAATCGGCTGCTCGTGGAACCCGCAGACGTCGGTGAGGATCACCTGGTCGGCGCCGACGAAGGCATCGGCGAACTCCCGCCACATGATCTCGGTGCGCGCGTAGCGGAACGGCTGGAAGACCGCGATGATCCTTCGCCAGCCGCCTTCGCCGGCCGCCCGGATGGTCGCCTGGATCTCGGGTGGGAGCAGCGCGTAGTCGTCGACGATCGTGACGCCGTCGAGCTCACCCCGGTGCTGGAACCGCCGCGCGACGCCGCCGAACCCTTCGAGCGCGGCAGCGACGGTATCGAAGCTCACGCCGAGCTCCAGCGTCATCGCCGCGGCCCCGGCCGCGTTCTGCGCGTTGTGCCGACCGAGCACCGGCAGCCGGATCTCGCCGAGTCGCTCGCCGTCTCGCGCCAACGTGAACGAGCAGCCACCCCGCGAGCCCTTGTAGTCCGACGCGCGGTAGTCCACCTTGCCCGCGCCGCGCTCCGACCAGCCGTAGGTGACCGCGTCGCGCCGGGCATCGGCGAGCTCTCGCGTTCCCGGATCGTCCGCGCACAGGACGACCGGGCCGTCGACGCCGTCGACGAACCGCCGGAAGGCGTCCTCGAGGCGCTCCATGTCGCCCCAGAACCAGAGGTGGTCGTGATCGATGTTGGTGACGATCGCGGCGTCGAGCCCGAGCCGGAGGAACGTGCCGTCGCTCTCGTCCGACTCGACGATGAGCCACTCCCCCACGTCGAGTCCGGCGTTCGTCCCGACCTCGTTCAGCTCGCTTCCGACGAGGAAGCTGGGGTGCATGCCGGCGGCCCGCATGATCAACGTGATCATCGACGTGGTCGTGGTCTTTCCGTGCGTACCCGCGACGCCGAGGCCGCGTCGCGCGGCGACGATGCCGGCCAGCGCGTCGGCCCGCGAGAGCACCGGGAGCCCCGCGTGCAAGGCGGCGACCACCTCGACGTTCGTGCGGGGCACCGCAGAGCTGATCACGACCGCGTCCGCGTCCAGGGGCACGTTCGCGGCCACCTGGGGAACCAGGCACTCGACCCCGACGAGGCGGAGCCGCTCCAGGCGCGGGTGCTCGCGCAGGTCCGATCCGCTGACCCGGTGGCCCATCTCGGCGAGGATCGCCGCGTAGGAGCTCATCCCCGCCCCGCCGACGCCGACCACGTGGATCCGGCGCGGCGCGCTGAGGTCCAGCGTGGGACCGGGCTCAGGCGCGGGCACGGGCCGCCTCCTCCACCAGGTCCGCGAGCCGGTCGGCCGCGTCCGGACGCGCCACCGAGCGCGCCGCCTTCGACATCATCGTGAGTCGATCGGGATCGGCCAGCAACTCGGCCGCGACCGCGTCGAGCCGCGCCCCGTCGCACTGCGCGTCGGGCAGCAGCACGGCCGCGCCGGCGGCCTCCATCGCGCGGGCGTTACCCGTCTGGTGATCGTCCGCCGCGCCCGGCCAGGGCACCAGCACCGAGGGGACCCCGGCGGCGGCCAGCTCCGACACCGTCACCGCACCGGCCCGGCAGACCGCGAGCGCCGCCCGCCCGTAGAAGGTCTCCATGTGGTCCTCGTACGCCACGAGCTCGAACACCAGCGCGTCCTCGGGCCGCCGGAGCCGGACCAGCCGGACCGAGATCTCGTCGAAGTGCCGCGGTCCGGTGATCTGGCGCACCGCGACGTCGCTTCGCGCGCGCCAACGGTCGTAGAGGTCGAGCGCCGCGTCGTTCAGCCGGGGAGATCCGAGGCTGCCACCGACGACGCCGAGCAGCGCGCTACCGGTCGGCGGCTCGCGCACCACCGCGGCGACCGACGAACGGACGGGATTGCCCGTCACGACCGCGCCCCGCAGGTTCGTCCCGGGGAGCGACACCGCGACAACGGCGCCCAGACGCGTGGCGAGCCGGTTCGCGAGCCCGGGCACCGCGTTCTGCTCGTGGATCACGATCGGGATGCGCAGCAGGCGCGCGGCGAGGACACCGGGGAGCGACGCGTAGCCGCCGACACCCACGACCACGCGTGGGGCCATCCGGTGCACCAGCCGCAGCGCCTCGAACATGGCGCGGGCCATCGCGAACACCATGCGCACGTTGTCCACGAGGTGGCGAAGCGTCGCGCCGCGCTGGAAGCCGCGCGCGGGCAGCAGATCGATCGCGTAGCCCGCGTCGGGGACCGCCCGGGCTTCGAGACCACGGCGCGCGCCGAGGAAGCGAACCGAGTCGCGAGCGTGACCGCGGGCGACGAGCGCATCCGCGAGCGCGAGCGCCGGATACACGTGGCCGCCGGTACCGCCACCCGAGATGAGCGCGAACACCGGTGTGGCGGCCCGCTTCACCGCCCACCCTGGCGGGCCACGTTGCCGAGCAGGCCGGCCGCGATCATCGTGAACACGAGTGCGGTCCCCCCGAACGAGACGAACGGCAGCGGGACCCCGGACACCGGTAGCAGCCCCACGACCGCGCCGATGTTGATGACCGCCTGGCCGACGATCCACGCGGTGATGCCGCCGGCGATGATCATGCCGAACCGGTCGGGCGCGCGCAGTGCCGCACGCACCCCGAGATAGGCGAGCACGAGGAACAGCCCGACGACCAGCGCGCAACCGAACAGCCCGAGCTCCTCACCGATGATGGCGAAGATGAAGTCGGTGTGCGCGGCCGGAAGGAACCGCCACTTGGCGCGGCTGGCACCGAGGCCGACTCCGGTCCACCCACCACTGCCCAGCGCGATCAACGACTGGGTCACCTGGTACCCGGTGTTGGACTTGTCGTGCCAAGGGTCCAGGAACGACAGCATCCGGGCGCGGCGCCACGGCACCAGCAAGGCGAACAACGTGACCGCGGTGACTGCGGAACCGCCGATCACCGCGAGGTGGCGCGCCCGCACCCCGCCGACGATGAGGACCGCGCCGAGGATGACGATGAGGACCATCGTCGACGCGAGGTCGGGCTCCTTCATGATGAGCCCGGCGAAGAGCAGGAACACCAACATGATCGGGCGCAGCGCCTTGTGCCAGTCCCCCACCTGCTGGTGCTGGCGGGTGAGGACGTCGGCGGCGTAGACGAGGAGGGCGAGCTTCGCGATCTCGGACGGCTGCATGCGCCAGGAGCCGACGCCCAGCCAGCGGCGCGATCCGTCCACCCAGAGGCCGAAGCCCGGGATGAGCACGAGCACGAGCAGGACCACCGCGACGCCGAGGAACGGCACGGTGTAGCGACGCCAGCTCCGGTAGTCGATGCGCGACGCGATCACGAAGCCCACGACGCCGAGCCCGGTCCAGAGCAGCTGGCGCTCGAAGAACCACCACGCGCTGCCCTTGCTGTCGAGAGACTGCACCGACGAAGCCGAGAGCACCATGACGACGCCGATGACGTTGAGCACCGCGATGACCAGGACGATGAGCAGGTACGTCGAGGTCGTCTGGGACCCCGACTTGCTCCAGACACGGCGGACTCCCGCCAGCCGCTCGGCCGGGATGCGGAGGCCGGGGATCCGGCTCGTCGTGGCGCTCATGCGCCGGCGTCCTTGCGGTCGGGCCCGGATGCCGCGATCACGCGCCGGACCTCCCGCTGGAAGTCGTCGCCCCGCTGCTCATAGCTCTCGTACCAGTCGAACGAGGCACACGCGGGCGAGAGCAGGACCGTGTCGCCGGGCGATGCCAGCTCGGTGGCGATCTCGACGGCGGACCGCATGGAGCCGGCGCGGACGGTCGGCACGACACCACCGAGCGCGCGCTCCACCTCGTCCGGGGCTTCGCCGATCGCCACCACCGCGCGCAGTCGCTCCTTGGCCTTGGCCAGTGCTCCGAGATCGATTCCCTTGCTGTCTCCCCCCACGAGCAGCACGACGCGCTCGAAACCGTCGAGCGCACTCAGCGTGGCGTGGGGGTTGGTCGCCTTGGAGTCGTCGATGTACTCCACCCCGGAAGCCTTGCCGACCGGCTCCACTCGGTGGTGGAGCCTCGCGAACGAGGTGAGAGCCGTGCGGATCCCGGCGAGGTGCGCGCCGGCACTCAGCGCCGCCGCGGCGGCGCACAGCGCGTTCGTCACGTCGTGCGGGGCACGCTGCGGCAGCTCGGCGACCCGGGCGATCTCCTCGCCCCCGGCGGTGACCAGATGCTCACCTCTTATCCGGTATGTGCCCCGGGGTCCGTGAAGGGCCACGCCGACGACACGGGCCGGTGCGGCGGCGCTCAGCTCGGCCACGACGGGGTCGTCCAGGTTGGCGACGAGCAGGTCGTCGTCGCGCTGGTGGGCGAAGACCCGCGCCTTCACCGCCGCATACGCCGGGAACGACCCGTGCCAGTCGAGATGGTCCTCGGCCACGTTCAACAACACCGCGACGCCAGGCCGGAACGCGGCCGTCGTCGTGTGGAGCTGGAACGACGAGACTTCGACGACCACGACGTCCCACGGCTCGGCCACCACGTCGAGCAGCGGCCGGCCGATGTTGGCGGCCGCCACCGCCCGCACTCCGGACTCGTTGAGCATCGCGGTGATCAAGGTGGTGACGGTGCTCTTGCCGTTCGTCCCCGTCACGGCGATCACCGGCACGCGCGCGGCCTCGAAACCGAGATCGACGTCCCCGCGGACGAGCACGCCCGCCGCATCTGCGGCGAGGAACACGGGGTGGCTCGGTCGCACCCCCGGGCTCGGCACGACCAGGTCCGCCTGCGCGACGAGATTCGGCCAATCACCCGGGGCAGGTCGCTCGACGACCGCCGCACCCAGATCGCGAACGGCGCGGACGCGTTCCTCGTAGCCGCGGTGGCCGGGATCCTCTTCGACGACGGTCACGGTGTCACCGTGCCGCGCGCACGCCCGGGCCACGGCCTCACCGGTGGCCCGCAGCCCGACGACGAGGACGCGCTCGGTCATTCGATGATGCCGGGGATGTTGATGAAGTCGTAATAGAAGAAGCCGAGCCCCAGGGCCATCGCGAGCGCGGCCAGGATCCAGAAGCGCACGATGATCGTGGACTCGGGCCAGCCCAACACCTCGAAGTGATGATGGATCGGCGACATCCGCAGGATCCGGCGGCCGAACCCGCGAAACGAGATCACCTGGGCCAACACGCTGAGGGTCTCGATGACGTAGAGCCCGCCGATGAGCGGCAGCAAGAGGTGCACGTTCGTGAGCAGCGCCATCCCGGCCATCGCGCCCCCGAGCGCGAGCGCGCCGGTATCGCCCATGAAGACCCGCGCGGGTGGCGCGTTCCACCAGAGGAACCCGACGCATCCCCCCATCAGCGCAGCCGCGACCACCGCGACGTCGATCGAACCGGCACCGAGGAGGTGGTACGCGCTCGGATGGCGGAACTGGGTGAACGCGATCACGATGAACGCCGCGAATACGAGCGCCGCCGAACCGGCGGCGAGCCCGTCGAGCCCGTCCGTGATGTTCACCGCGTTCGCGGTTGCGTAGACCACGGCGATCGCCCACATGAACCAGCCGATCGTTCCGAGGTCGAGATCGAGCTCGCGGGTGAACGACAGGTGGGTCGAGACGTTTACGAACTCGAGTGCGAGCAACGCGAACCCGATGCTGACGATGAGGATCCCGCCGGTCTTGCCGCGCTTGCGGAGTCCGAGGTTCCGCGCCCGCCGCACACCGAGGTAGTCGTCGACCCAGCCGACGATCGCCAGTCCGAGAATGAGGAACCAGAGCGCGATGGCCGTGTCGGCGAACTTGATGGCCTCGGTACGGATGTGCGCGATGAGGTAGCCGAGGAACGCCGCGGCGATGATCGCGATCCCACCCATCGTCGGCGTGCCGGCCTTGCGCTCGTGCGGGTGGGCGATCGGGCCGTCGTCGCGGATCTGCTGGCCGATGTTGCGAGCCTTCAGGATCCGGATGAGGAACGGGGTGCCCAGCACGCTCACGAAGAAGGCGACTGACACCGCGATCAGCACTGCGATCATCGAGCGCCTCCCTCGAGCTCGGCGGCGGCGGGCGCATGGTCCGTCAAGGAGTGGGCGACGCGTTCGAGGCCCACGGCCCGGCTGGCTTTCACCAGCACGGCGTCACCCGGCCGGGCCAGCTCGTGGACGATGGCCGCCGCCGCATCGGGGTCCGCGACGTGGTGGACCTCGACCCCGCGCGCTGCCGCGGCCGCGGCGAGCTCCTCGGTGCCGGCCCCGACGACCACCAGTGCAACCACGCCGGCATCGGCAACGAGCTCCCCGAGCCGGCCGTGCTCCTCGGGCGCCAGGTCGCCGAGCTCCCGCATCTGGCCGAGCACCGCGAGCCGGCGGCCGGCCACCGACAGATGCGCGAACGATTCGAGTGCCGCGCGCATCGAGCTCGGGCTGGCGTTGTAGGAGTCGTTCAGCACGATGATCCCGTGGGGCGTCGAAGCGAGATCCATCCGCCACGCCGCCGTCGCCGCCCCGGCGAGTGACGCGACCACGGCGTCGAGCGGCACTCCGAGGTGGAGCGCGACGGTCGCCGCCTGCGCCGCGTTGGCCACCTGGTAGCCGCCCCGCACCGCGAGCCGCACCTCGTCGGCACTGCCCCAGGGAGAGTCGAGGCGGAACGTCGCCCGGAGCTCGGCGTCGAGCCGGACCTCGGATGTGCGGATGTCCGCCGCGGCGCTCGAACCGACCGTGAGCACTGCGGTGTGACTGCGCGATCGGAGGACCGGGATGCTCTCGCAGTCCTCGTTCAGGACCGCAAGCCCGTCGCCCGGCAGCGCGTCGAGCAGCTCACCCTTGACCGCGGCGATGCCGTCGGCGCCGCCGAGGTGCTCGGCGTGCGCGAGCCCGACGTTCGTGATGACGCCGATCGCCGGACGCGCGATGTCGCACAGCTCTCGGATGTTTCCTGCGAAGCGCGCTCCCATCTCGAGCACGAGCGCCTCCACTCCCCGGGGAGCCGCCAGCAACGTGACCGGGAGCCCGATCTCGTTGTTGAACGACGCCGCGCTCGCGTGAACCGTGAAGCCGGGAGCGAGCGCCGCGGCGGTGAGGTCCTTCGTCGAGGTCTTTCCCGCGGATCCGGTGACTGCGATGACGACCGCCGACTCGAGTCGCGCTCGGGCCGCGACGGCCAGCGCGGCCAGCGCGGCGCGCGAGTCGTCGACGACCACGAGCGGACCTTCCACCCGGTCGGGCACCCGCTCGACGACTGCGAGGCTCGCGCCACGCGCGAAGGCGTCGACGACGAAGTCGTGCCCGTCGCGCCCGTCCTGGAGCGCGACGAAGCCGGTCCCGGCGACGATGGTGCGCGAGTCGAAGTCGAACCCGCGCGCCACCGGGGGCCGGCCGCGATCGGCTCCGTGCGCGCGACCGCCCGTGATGGTGACGATCTCCTCGCGGCTCAGGTCCACGCGACGGCCTCCAGCTCCTCGCGCGCGGCCACGCGGTCGTCGAACGGCAGCGTCCGGCCGGCGATCTCCTGCGTCGTCTCGTGACCCTTGCCGGCGATCACGACGATGTCGCCCGGGTGCGCCTCCGCGAGGGCACGGCGGATCGCGCGCCGGCGGTCGAGCTCGAGCAGGTAGTGCGCGTCCCGCTCGCGCAGGCCGGCCTCGGCGGCTGCGGCGATCGCGCCGGGGACCTCGGAACGCGGGTTGTCGTTGGTGAGCACGACGAAGTCGGCACTCGCGGCCGCGCGGCCCATGTCCACGCGCTTGGCCGGGTCCCGGTCGCCGCCACACCCGAAGACCACGATCACGCGGCTCTCGCCGGCGAGGCGGCGCGCTTCGTCGAGCAGGCGCTCGAGCGCGGCCGGGGTGTGCGCGTAGTCCACGAGGACCGCGAACGGCTGGCCCGCGGCGACTCGTTCCATGCGCCCCGGTACGACGAGCTCGGTCTGCAAGCCGGCCACGACATCGGGGAGCGGGAACCCGGAGGCCAGCGCCGTGGCCGTCGCAGCAAGCGCGTTCTGGATGTTGAACAGGCCGACGAGCGGCAGGCGAACCGTCTGCGCCGCGCCCGCCGGCGACTCCAGGCTGAAGGTCGATCCTTCGGCGTCGAGCCGCGGGTTCGACGCGCGGACGCTCGCACGTGGGTCGAGGCCGAACGTCAGCACCTCGAGGCCCGCCTCCTGGGCGCGGGTCGCGAGCGCGGTACCCCACGCGTCGTCGAGTGCGATCGCCGCCGATCCGGTGAACGCGGGCGAGAAGAGCCGTGCCTTGGCCTCGAAGTAGTCCTCCAGCGTCCCGTGCTCGTCGAGGTGATCCTGCGAGAGGTTGGTGAAGCACACGGCGGCGAAACGGGTGCCGTCGACCCGCTCGTAGGCGAGCGCGTGCGAGCTCACCTCCATCGCGACGGTCGCGACCTCGGCGTCACGCATCCGGGCCAGCATGTGCTGGAGCTCAGGGGCTTCGGGAGTGGTGAAGCCGAGCGGCTCGTCGACGCCGCCGATGCGCGCTCCGGTCGTGCCGATCACCCCGGCCCGCTCCCCGGCCGCGCGCGCGATGGCCTCGAGCAGGAAGGTGGTCGTGGTCTTGCCGTTCGTTCCCGTGATCCCGAGCACGCGCATCGCCGCGGAAGGATCGTCGTAGAACCGGGCCGCGATCGGGCCGATCGCGCCGCGGACCCGGGCCACCCGCACCTGCGTGGCCAGCGCCGCGACCGGGCGGTCGACCAGGAGCGCGACGGCGCCGTCACGCACTGCGGCGACGGCGTGGTCGTGGCCGTCGTGGTGGTGGCCACGGATGCAGCAGAACAACGCGCCGCGCGTCACGCGGCGGCTGTCGAGCGTGATGTCTGACACGTCGACGTGCGAGTCCCCGGTGAGCTCGAGCACGTCGGCGTCGTCGAGGAGGGCGTGCAGGTGCACGGGATCCTCTCCGTTACGGAACGGGAGTGGCAACGATACTGGCCGGCTGGGCCGCAGCCGGTGCCGGGGGTGCTGCCGCGGCCGGCGGGGTCGCGGGCGGAGCCGTCGTGGTCGGGGTGGGCGGGTGTATCGCGACCACCGGTCCTGGGCTCGCCGCGACCGAGCTCAGCATGCCGCTCGGCGGGATGTTCTCCAGGTGCAGCGCGTACGTCATGATGGACTTGAACAGCGGCGCCGCGACCTTGCCTCCGTAGAAGTCCTCGTTCTTCGTGCCCGGCTGGTCGATCACGATGATCGCCGCGAGCCGCGGGTCTTCGGCCGGCGCGAACCCGGCGAAGCTCGCCATGTACCGCTTCGTCTCGTACGGCGGCTTGCGCGACGTACCCGTCTTGCCCGCCACCGTGTAGCCGTCGATGTTCGCCTCGTCACCGGTACCGCCCTTGCGCACCACGCCGCGCAGCATCTCGTTCATCGCCGCCGCGGTCTGCGCGCTCACGATGCGGTGCCCGCGCGGGGCCGGCTGATTCTGGCGGACCCCATTCGCATCGATGGTCGCTTCCACGAGGCGCGGCGGCCGTGAGACACCGCCGTTCGCGATCGTCGTGAACACGTCGAGCATCTGCATCGGCGTCACTGCAGTGGTGTAGCCGATCGGCACACTGCCCATGTCCGAAGCGACGAACTCGTCCGGCCGCTTCATGAGACCGGCCGACTCGGCCGGGAAGTCGATAGCAGTCTTCGTCCCGAAGCCGAAGGCCCGCTGGTAGTGGTTGAGCTGCTCGCGTCCGAGCTTGCCCGCGATCTCGATGACGCCCACGTTCGACGACTGCCGCAGGATCTCGGCGACGCTCCACGACTCCGGCTTGTGATACTCCGCGTCGGTGAAGACCCGGTCCGCGATCTGGATCTTCGACTCCACGTACAGCGAGGTCTGCGGCTCCACGACCTTGTTCTGGAGTGCGCCCGAGACCGTGACGACCTTCGCGGTCGAGCCGGGCTCGTACACCGCCGTGAGCGGCCGGTTCTGGTCGGTCGCAGGCGCGAGCTTGGCGCCACCGCCACCCCCGAGCGCGACGACGGACGCCATCGCGAGCACGTCTCCGGTCTGCACGTCCGCGACGATCGCGATCCCACCACGGGCGTTGGCCTGGTTCACGCCCGCGATCAGCTGCTTCTCGACCTCGAACTGCAGCGACTGGTCCAGGGTGAGAACGAGATCTCCACCCCGCCGCGCCGGATCCGCCGTGCGCTGGGTCGCCGGTATCTCACGGCCGCTCGGATCCTCCTCGGCCACGAGCCGGCCGGGCTTGCCGCGTAGGACCGAGTTGAACTTGTGCTCGAACCCGCTCCGCCCGAAATCGTCGGTGCCGGTGAATCCGAGCACCGGCCCGGCGAGCGCGCCGCCCGGGTAGAAGCGCTTCGATTCGGGTACGAACCCGATCCCGGCGAGGTGCAGCTTCTTGACCCGGGCCGCGACGTCGTCGCTGACCGTGCGGGCGACATACACGAACTCCATGTGACGGTCGGAAAGACGCTTCCGGAGAACTGCGCTGTCCACGTGGACGATCGGCGCGAGCTTGCGGGCGTAGCGGGCCGGATCCTTGATCACTCGCGGATCGGCGTACACCGATTGCTGCGGGACAGACAGCGCGAGCTCGTTGCCGTTGCGGTCGAAGATGCTCCCGCGCTCGGCGGGCAGCGTCACCGAGTGCACGCGCTGCGCGAGCGCCATGGCTTCGTAGTGAGCGCCTTCCACTCCCTGGACGTCGACGAGCCGGATGACGATCGCGGCCAGCGCGACGGCCATCAACACCAACAATGCGACGAGCCGCCGGTGCGGCGGCGCGGCCTTGTGCACCCGCGGCCGCTTCGGCGCGATGCGCAGCGGAACGGGCCTCCGGACCGGCGCGCGATTCGCCGGGACCGGACCGGACCGAGCGGCTGCTCTCCGGGTCGCTCCGGCCTTCGCACTTGCCCTCCGGGTCGCTCCGGCCTGCGCACGTGCCCTCCGGGTCGCTCCGGCCTGCGCACTTCCTCTCTGGGTCGCTCCGGCCTGCGCACTTCGTGCCCGCTCCGGCCTGCGCTCCTGTGCCCGCTTCTTCGGGGGGACCTTCGCCGGCGCGCGCTTCGAAACGGGCTTCTTCTTGACGGGGGTCTTCGGAATCGCCTTGCGAGCCGTACGTTTGGCCGCCGGCGCCTTCGCCCCCGCGGTGCGTGTCCGCGGGGTGCGCGTTACCTCCCGCGCCACGCCGGCTCGCGCTCGCGCTCGGGCGGCGGCGGTGCCGGATGCGGCAGCCGGCCTTCGGGACGTGTCCCCGCGCCCGCGCGCCGACGCTGCGGTCGCCCCCGCCTTCCCGGAACCGGTTCGGGGATCATGGTTGCTTGTCAAGATTCGGCTTCACTTTCTTCCAGTCACGCTCACGGGCCGCGGCGAACGTTCCGTCGCCGTCAGCCGCCGCGCGACCGGCGGGCAGTCCGGGTGCACTGAGGTAGCGCAAGCTGGTCGCGGGGATCATGCCGATCCCCTTCGCCCGGGCGACGATCGCCTGCGGTGCCGTCTGTTGCGCGTACTTCAGCCGCAACTGCTCGTAGGTCTGCTGCTCGCGAGCGGCCGAATGCTGCAGCCGTTCGAGCTCGAGCTGTCCTTCCGCCATCAACACCCGGAACCCGACCACCACGAGCACCGCGGCGATGACCCCGGCCACCGCGAGCCGGACTCCGATCCGGGCCCGGCGCTCACGCCGGCGCGCCGCCGGATCGACGGCTGCGAGGTGGCGCGGGCGCTCCTCGACCTTTTCCGGGCGCGGCGCGCGAAGGGGTACCGTCACATCAGTCATGGCGCGAGCCGCTCGACTGCCCGCAAGCGCGCGCTCGAGGCGCGCGGATTGGCCTGAACCTCGACGTCACTCGGGCGCATCGGCTTGCGGGTGATGAGGCGCACGAGCGGCGGTTCCGCCGGAGCCGGCTCCGGCAACCCACGCGGCACATGACCGGCACGAGGCCCGGTACCGGACCACTTCGCGAAGCGCTGCTTCACCATGCGGTCTTCGAGCGAGTGGTACGCGAGCACGAGCGTGCGCCCACCGGGCGAGAGCAGGTGCACGGAGTCGTCGAGCCCGTCACCCAAGTTCGGCAGCTCGCGGTTGACCTCCATGCGCACGGCCTGGAACGTGCGGCGGGCGGGGTGACCACCGGTCCGGCGCGCCGGCGCGGGGATCGCGGCCTTGATCGCGTCGACGAGCTCTCCCGTCGTGGTGAGCGGTCGGCGCTGCGTGATCTCGCGCGCGATCCGCCGGGCGAACCGCTCTTCCCCATTGCTCTCGATGACGCGGACGAGGTCGGCCTCGTCGTAGTCGTTCACGACGTCGGCCGCGGTGAGCAGCTGTGACGAGTCCATGCGCATGTCGAGTGGGGCGTCGGACCAATAGGAGAAGCCGCGCTCCGCCCGGTCGAGCTGCGGGCTGCTCACTCCCAAGTCGAACAGCACTCCCACGATGGTCCCCTCACTCTCGGCTTTCACGATTTCGGCCAGGTCCTCGAATCCCCCGTGCACCACCCGGACCCGCTCGCCGAAGCGGGCCAGTCCGTCCCGGGCCGCCGCCACCGCCGCCGGATCCCGGTCGATGCCGAGGAGCCGGAGGTCCGGACGGGCGTCGAGCAGGAGCCCGGCATGCCCACCGGCGCCGGTCGTGGCGTCGACGACGGTGCCGGGAGGAACGGGAACGAGCAGCTCGACCACTTCCCGGCCCATGACCGGACGATGGACGAACTCCGCATTCACGTGGTGCTCCCCCGTGTCTTCGAGCCCGAGCGCCGAGTCCGCCAACAGTCCCCCGGTCGGTCGATGCCGTCCGGATTTCTCCCCGAATCGGCTCGGTCAAAAGCGGGCGGAGTAGGGGCCTTCAACCGCGCCGGCCGGGGGACTGTTGGCGTGCCCGATGGACGGGTCCCGCCTGTCAAGGTCCGACGCTCCGTTGCGCCGCGTGCCGTTCGTACCGATGTCGCCGATGCGCTCCGTTGCGCCGTGTGGTCTCGCCTAGATGAATCCGACGTCGGCCAGTCCCTCTCCCGAGGAGATGTCGGCCTGGCCCTGGGCCTCGTGCTCCCGCCACCGGACGGGGTTCCAGAGCTCGATGCGGTTGTCGACCCCGAGCACCATCACGTCCCGCTCGAGACCGGAGTACTCGCGCAGGGTCTGCGGAATGGCGACGCGCCCCTGCTTGTCCGGCGTGAAGGGTCGGGCGGCGCTGAACCAGGACCGGGCCGCCCGGCGTTCCCGCTCGCCCCTTCGGGCGCTCTCCCGGACCCGCTCGGCCATCTGCTCGAACCCTTCCCGGCTGTACACCGCCAGACAGCCGTCCAACACCTTGGTGAGCACTGCCCCGTTGGCCAGCGGCTCCCTGAATTCGGCCGGGAGGATCACCCGGCCCTTGGCGTCCAGCGCGTGCTGGTACTCGCCAAGGAAACCCAGCGACATTCCGACCCCTCGCTCGCGTCCCGGGCCCAACGGACCCGGTTTCTGCTCCCCTCACCCCACCTGGAGCACCCTATGGCACCACTACCCTCCTTGTCAACCCACTCCGCGCCACTTCGCGCCACCCACCCTGCCGCAGATCTCCGGAGGGCGAACGGATCAGGCGCGGCTGCGAGACGCCCTCCGGAGGAAGTTGCCAAGCACGCGGGCGGGATCGGCTTGGGGCCAAAACGCGTCCGGTCCGGTCGGGGCGAGGCGCGACAGCTCGGGGAGCTCTGCGCTCTGTCCGGCGCGACGTATCGGAGCGGAACCCGGAGCGGCCCGGAACCCGGGTCGACCCGACCCGGAACTACGCGGTCTGTGCGGTCGGCCCCACTCGAACCCCGTCGGCCTCCGGTCGCTCAGAATTTGGCGCCGGCAGGTACGGGGCCCAGGCGGGGTCGATCGAACCCGCGGTGGCGATCACCCACAGGGTCGCGTGGGGCGCGACGGGGCGGCGGCCCAGCTTCAGGTCCGTGTCCGCGAGGAGCCGGTTCTCCTTGCGGGCGTTGCAGGGCCGGCACGAGGCGACGACGTTCTCCCAGCTGTGCTCCCCACCACGGGACCGCGGGACGACGTGGTCGATGTTCTCGGCCGGCCGGCTGCAGTACTGGCACCGGTGGCCGTCGCGGGCGAAGACCGCCCGGCGCGACAGGGGAACCCGCGACCGGTACGGGACGCGCACGAAGTGAGTGAGGCGGATCACGTTCGGCACCGGCATGCGCATCCGCTCCGAGTGGAGCACTGCCTCATCGCGCGAAACGATCACGGCCTTCTCTTTCAGGACCAGCACCACCGCCCGCCGAACCGAGACCACGCAGAGCGGCTCGAAGCTGGCGTTGAGCATCAGCGCTCTTCCCAAGCTTCGGGACCTCCTCCGGCTCGCTCCCGGGCCCGGAGTTTATGCCGTTTCGAAGGGGCGCACCGCCACCCCGTCCGGCGCGTCGCCAACCCGCGCGGGCTACTCCCCGCCGCGGCACCAGCGCAGGTACACCACGAGGTCGTCCGGCTCCGGCGTGCCCTGCCGCCCGTACTGGGTCTCCAGCCGGAAGCGCACGTAGCGCAGGTCCGGCACCGGGACGAACGGGGGCCGCCGCCACCATCCGGGACGAGCGGTACGGCCGGCCTGAACGAACGCGGTACCCCACAACGACGGGCGCCGGGCGAGCGCGCCGAGCGCCCGGACCCAGAATGCCGGGCCGGTCGCGATCGGCGGTCCCGGGCTCGGCTCCATCGCCGGAACCTACCGCTCGCTCCGCAGCCGAGCGCTCCATCCCGCGGGTCGGCACTGGCAGCGATCCCGTTAGGATCACGCTCGTTCGCCATCAGCCCGGACATGGGGGAAGGGGTACGGGTGGCACAGCCCGAACCGAGCCGGCCCGAACCGCTCCGGAGCGAGACGAGCCGGTCCACGACGATCACCGCGCCCGTCGAACCGGTCTTCCGGGCGCTCGTCGACAACATCGAGCACGTCATCCAGGGCAAGCGCGAGGCGATCCACCTGGCGCTGGTCTGCCTGCTCGCCTCGGGCCACCTCCTCATCGAGGACGTCCCGGGGGTCGGCAAGACCTCGCTGGCGAAGGCAATCGCGCGATCCATCGGCGGCACCTGGCACCGCGTGCAGTTCACCCCGGACCTCCTCCCGTCCGACGTCACCGGCGTCTCGGTCTGGAACCGGCTGACCGGTGAGTTCGAGTTCCGCCCCGGCGGCGTGTTCGCCAACATCGTCCTCGCCGACGAGATCAACCGGGCGTCGCCCAAGACGCAGTCCGCGCTGCTCGAGGCGATGGAAGAGGACCAGGTGACGGTGGACGGGATCACCTACCCGCTCGGCGCGCCGTTCATGGTGATCGCGACGCAGAACCCGATCGAGCTCGAGGGCACCTATCCCCTGCCCGAGGCCCAGCTCGACCGGTTCCTGATGCGCATCGAGATGGGCTACCCCGACCGTGCCGCCGAGGTGGCCATCCTCGAGACGCAGAGCAGTCACCTGACCGTCGAGGAGCTCGCACCGGTCGCCACGGCCGACGAGATCACCGCGCTCGTCGACGCGGTGACGGCGGTGCACGTCGCCGACCCGCTGCGGAGCTACATCGTCGACCTCGCAGACGCCACACGCCACCATCACGACCTCGCGCTGGGCGCCAGCCCGCGCGGTGCGCTCGCGCTGCAAGGCGCGGCGCGAGCGCTCGCCGCCACGCTCGGTCGCGAGTTCGTGCTGCCTGACGACGTGAAGCGCGTCGCCGCCGTCGTCCTCGAGCACCGTCTCCTGCTGACGCCGGACGCCGAGCTGCGCGGGCTCACCCCCGCCGACGTGCTCGCCGACGTCCTGGCGTCGGTCGCGGTACCCGGGGCGACGGGCCTGTCGTAGATGCCGGCCGGCGCCGCGTTGACGCGGCGGGGCTGGACCCTCGCCGGCGCCGCGTCCGGGCTCATCGTGGCCGGCCGGCTGCTCGGCGCGGTGGAGCTCTCGGTCCTCGGCGTCATCACGGTCAGCCTCCTGTTCGCGGCGTGGTTGTGGGTGCGCAGCCGCCGGCGTGTCGTGCGGGTCGATCGCTCGGTCCACCCGCATCGCGTGCACGTCGGCGGTGACGCCCGGGTCGACATCGAGGTCGACGATCCCGGCCCCGCGGATTCACCCCAGCTCATGCTCACCGACGTGTTTGACGGCGGCCGCCGCGCCGCCCGCTTCCTCGTCCCCTCGCTGCGCCGCGGCCAGCGGGCGCGCGCCGCGTACCGGGTGCCGACGAACCGCCGCGGCCGCTACGCGCTCGGTCCCATCTCGCTCACGGTCACGGATCCGTTCGGGCTCGCGCGCCGCAGCTGGGCCGCCGGCGCGGCCGACGAGGTCACGATCTGCCCGCGCGTCCACGAGCTTCGACCGCCGCCCGGTGCGCCGGGGCGCCTGCGCAGCGCATCACCGTTCGCGGTGCGCTTCCACGCGCCGGCCGTCGACGGCGAGGAGTTCCTGACCCTCCGTGAGTACGAGGTCGGTGACGACCTCCGTCGCATCCACTGGCGCTCGACCGCCCGCACCGGCGAGCTCGTGGTACGCGAGGACGAGGCCCAGTGGCAGCCGCGCGCCGTCGTGCTGCTCGACACGCGTCCGAGCGCCCACGACGAAGCGTCGTTCGAAGCTGCGGTCGAGGCCGCGGCATCGGTCGTCGCGCGGCTGGCTCGCAGCGTGCTCCCGGTCGAGGTCATCACGACGGACGGCCGCACGCTCGGCGTCACCGGCACCGGAGGTCGGCACGGGCTGGGCGGCGAAGCGCTGATCATGGACCAGCTCGCCGTCGTGCAGCCGAACGCGCCGGAGCACCTCGCGGGTGTGGTCCGCCCGCTCCGGTCCCAGGTTCGGCGCGGCCTGCTCGTCGCCGTGATGGGCACGCTCGCCCGTCCGGACCTCGACCTGGTCAACGCGCTCGGCGCGCCCAACGCCCCCCTCGTCCTCGTGCGCACGCGAGGCGCCGAGGGCGCCGACCGGGGGGCGCCGGCGCCGACGGGCCGGTCGTCCGCCGGTGTGATCGTGGTGGACGGCGCCGCCGGTCGGTTCGTCACCTCGTGGGACACCGCGATGCTGACCCGCGGCCGAGCGACGGATCGGGTCACGCGCCGGTGAGCGGCAATCGATCGGGGTTGTACGCCGCGGGTGCCCTCGCCGCGCTGACGGTCGCCGCCGCGCTGGGTCTCGGGCGCGTGTTCGACGACGGCTCGTTTGCCCTCCCGATCATCGGCGCCGCGCTCCTCCCCCACGCGGTCGGTGCGCTCGCGCGGGCGCGTCGCTGGCCGGGTCCGGTGCTCGTCATCGTGACCGTCGTCGCCATGCTGCTCTACACCGCGTGGGTGATCGCGCCGTCGTCCACCTTCTACGGCCTTCCCGGCCTCGGGGCGCTGGACACGCTCGCGCACCGTCTGAGCGACGGCTGGCAGGTGTTCCGCACCGGGCGGGCCCCGGTTCCCGTGACCGACGGTGTCCTGCTGCTGTGCATGGTGCTGACCGCAACGGTCGCGGCCACGGCCGACGCGCTCGCGTTCCGGTCCGAAGCCACGCTCGCGGCAATCGTGCCGGCACTGCTGCTCTTCGTCTTCGCCTCGACCCTCGGAACCGCGAACCTCCGCACCGCTACGACCATCGGCTTCGCGATCACCGCACTCGTCTTCTTGATGCTCCAGCATCAGGCGCTGCTCGAGTCGCACCGATCGTGGTTCAGTGGCCGCCGGCTCGGATCGAACGCGACGCTGGTCAACGCGGCGGCATTCGTCGGTGGGGTCGCGCTCCTGGCGGGGATCGTGATCGCCCCCGCGCTTCCGGGCGCGGGCGACGGACCGCTCATCGACTACCGCACCTTCGGCGGCAGCCACCGGGCCGGCCCGGGCAGCTACCGGACGCTGAGCCCGCTCGTCGACCTCCGCGGCCGCCTCACCGACCAGGGCGACGCGCCAGTGTTCCGGGTCAAGGCGCGGACCCGCCTCTACTGGCGCATCGCCGGGCTCGACGACTTCGACGGGCAGGTGTGGGGCATCGAGAGCCAGGCCCGCGACGTCGGTGACGAGCTCGGGCGCGCCCGACCGGCCGGGACCGTACGCCAGACGTTCACCATCTCCGGGCTCAGCGACCAATGGCTGCCCGCCGCGTACCGGCCGCGCGCCACCGACCTCAAGGACGCGCGCATCGTGCCCGAGACGGGAACGCTCGTTGCGCCCGATCAGAACATCGCCGGCCTGCGGTACCGGGTGGACTCGGAGGTGCCGACCAGCACGCCGACCCGCGCCGAGATCGCCGCGACGAATGCACCTGTCCCCGGTCGCCTCCGATCCTCGCTCGCGCTGCCGGGCGACTTCCCGCGTTCGGTAGTGGCGAAGGCGCGCGAGATCGTGCGCGGCGCTACGACTCCGTACCGGAAGGCGAAGCGGCTCGAGGCGTTCTTCCTCGACCCTAGGCAAGGCTTCGTCTACAGCCTGCAGGGATCCGTCGACGGCAGCGGCACGACGGCGATCGAGGACTTCCTCCAGTCGCGCCAGGGATTCTGCGAGCAGTACGCCGGGACCTACGCCGCGATGGCACGCGCGGTCGGGCTGCCGGCCCGGGTCGCGGTCGGCTTCGCGCCCGGCACGTACTCCGACGGCGAGTTCAACGTCGTCGCCCGCGACGCGCACGCGTGGCCCGAGGTGTGGCTCGCCGGCATCGGGTGGACCCAGTTCGAGCCCACGCCGGCCGGGCCGCTCCCCGGACAGGCCGATTCCACGGTCGGTCAGCCGGTCACCGCCGGAACGACCAACACGACGACCCCGACCACGACCCCGACGTCGACCACGCCGAGCAAGACCCCGAGCGCGAGCGCGCTGCCGCGGGGCGAGTCGAACGTGCAAGCCGGCTCGGTGTTGCAGAGCGGCAGTGGCAGCTCGCCGCGGCCCTGGCTCGTGCTGGCCATCGCCGCGGTGCTGGCCATCGTCGCGGGCGCGGGCTGGCTGGTCATGCGAGTCGCCCGCAAGATGCGACGCCGATCTCGGCGCCGGCACACGGTGGTGCCCGCATACTCGGTCGCGGGCGCATGGCAGGACGCGCTCGAACGGCTCACCGAAGCGGGCCTGCCACCGTCGGAGAGCCTCACCCCCCACGAGCAGGTGACCGGCTACGCGGGACGCGGTGCGCCACCCGATGCGACGGCGCCACTGGCAGATCTGGCCGATCTCTACGCGACCGCGCGCTGGTCGCTGCGAGAACCTACCGAGGACGACGTGAACCGCGCGTGGACCGACGCAGACTCAGTGCGCGACGCGCTCGCCGAGGGCGCCAGCAACCGCGAACGCGTCCGCCGCGCGCTCCAAGTCTGAAGATCTCCGGCGGCCGCCCGGCACGACGCGGTCCAACATTGCGCCGCCTGGAGATCTTCAAGAGAACCGCCAGCGGCCACCCGGCCCGACGCGGTCCGACGTTCGGCCGCTGGAGATCTTCAGGAAGAAGCCAGGCGCTCGACGAACTGCTGGCGTTCGGCGTCGAACGAGCGGACCTCGGCGTCGACCTCACTCGCGTAGGCGTCGACCTCGACGAAGAGGGCGAGCTGCCCGCGCCGGAGTGCATCGAGGATCTGCCCGTCGTCGTGGCAGGCCCAGACTTGCTCGCCGTTGGTGACGAGCCGGAGCCCGGCGATGTCCTCCCCCGTCGCGACGAGGTAGTGGACGGCCTGGCGCACGCGTCCGAGTGACAAACCGGCTTCGAGCAACGACGCCACGACGCGCAGCGCCACGAGGTCACGGAAGCTGTACGCCGCATCCGTTGGCGCGACGAGGCCGATGCGCTCCCAGTACGCGAGCTGGGCCGAGGAGCAACCGGAGAGTCGGGCAGCCTGGTGCGCCGAGTACGGCACCGTGATCGGTCAGTTGTTCTCGTCGCGGTGCCAGCGCTCACGCCAGCGTCGCGAGGTGCTTCCGAGGATGCCGCCGAGTGAGCCACCCCGCAGCGAACCGGTCAGGTTCTGCATGCCGGCTTTCCCGAGCTTGCGGACGTTGCGCTCGATGACGAGGAGGCACGCCAGCATCACGAGGAAGCCGACGACCCCCAGGAGGAGCACCTGGGTGAACGTGAAGAGGAGGAGGACCAGACCCGCGATGAAGCCGACCACCGCCCATTTGATGGCTCGGGCAGCGTGTCGGTAGAGGGTCGTCTCGGAGACCTGCTGGACGAGACCAGGATCGGTCGCGGTCAGGTTGGCTTCGATCTCTTTGAGGATCCGCTGCTCTTCCTCGGAAAGCGGCATCAGCCAATCTTCGCGCGTCCCCACCCTCCTCTCAACGCAGGCGGTCGGGTCAGCTCTCGATCCAGAGGCTGGTGGGCTCGCCACCGGCCGCGGCCGACCGGTATGCCCCGTCCACGATCTCGTGCGCCGTGAGCGCGACCCCGACACCGGGGACGCCCCGCGCCGCGTTCCCGTCCCGGCTGAGGGCGTCGAGGAATGCCTTGCTCGGCTCCGCATATTGCGCGAGCGGCTTCGCCAGCACCTCCGGGACCGTCATCTGGTCGATCCAGGGCGGCGGCTCGCCTTCGATCACCTCGGCCCCGGCGGAGGTCTCGACGTGCAATGGCCCCAGATAGTCGTCCTCGGTCCAGCAGAACGCCTCCTCGCAGAAGAGCTCGAGGCGCCGCGTGGAGGGCCGGGTGGTCACCTGGTGCCAGACGCTGACGAGGGACGCGGTGGCGCCGCCCGGATAGGCGAGTTGGAGCGCGGCGACGTCCTCGATGCCCTCGTAGCCGAAGATCGACGAGGTTTGGGCGCTGACCGACTCCGGGAGCCCGAGCACCCAGTCCATGACGTCGAGGTCGTGGATGGAGTGCTCGATGAGCGTCCCCCCGCCGGCCTTCGTGACGTCGCTGCGCCACGTCGATCCGTACATGCCCTGGATCGGGAAGTACTGGTCGTCGCGCAGCACGAGCGCCATCGGCCTTCCGTACTGCCCCGAATGCACGATTTCGGCGAGGTTCCGGAACACCGGCGCGTGGCGCAGCACCAGCCCGACCTGGTGCGGCACCTGCTCCAGGAGCTCCGCGATCCGGCGGCAGTCGGCGAGGGTCGGCGCCAGGGGCTTCTCGCAGAAGACCGGGAGCCCGCGGGCAACCGCGCACTCGACCGCGCCCAGGTGACCGGCGGTCCACGTGCAGATCCACGCGACGTCGACGGCGTCGAGCAGCGGCTCGAGCTCGGTGCACGCGGTCGCCCGGTTCGGCTCGGCCAACCGCTCGGCCCGCGCCGGATCGATGTCGTAGGTGGCCGTGATGTCGGCGTCGACGAGCCCTGCGTCGATGAGCTGGCGCAGCGCGAAGGAATGCACCGTCCCGATATGGCCACAGCCGATGAGCCCGATCCGCAGCATCTAGCGCTTCCCCTCCTCGTCGTCGACGGTCGCGGCAGGTGGCTCGGGACCGTCCTCGGGGCCCCACAGGCTGGCACGTCTCCCCGTGCGCAGTCTGCCCCGATCGAGGAACGCCGCCGAGCCCACCGCGTCGTCGCCGAACCGCTCGCGCACCGAGTCGAGCGCATCTTCGAGCGCACGCTGGCCGTCCGTCGGGACGGCCACCCCATCGTCGAGCTCGAGCCGACCCTGCACCGCGACGCGGTCGTCGAGCTGCTGGACCGAGACCCCGAGCAACCGGATCCCGTCCTTCAGATCGATCGCCCGCAGCAGTGCGCGCGCCGTGTCACCGATCTCGAGCGCGAGGTCGGTCGGCGTCGGGAGCGTGTGCGACCGCGTGATCGTGCGGAAGTCGCCGTAGCGCACCTTCAGCTGCACGGTCCGCGCCGTCTTCGTGGACTCGCGCAGCCGCGACGCGACCGCGTCGGCCATGCGCAGCGCGTCGCGTTCCAGGCCGTCGAGATCGGAGCGGTCCTTCGCGAAGGTCTCCTCGTGGCCGATGGACTTCGTGGCCCGATCCGGCTCGACCGCCCGGTCGTCACGGTTCCACGAGAGCGCGTGCAGGTGCGCGCCGGCCGACGCGCCGAGTGCACGAACCAGCGTCGATTCGGGCAGCCGGGCCAGGTCCCCCACGCTCGTCACCCCGAAGTCGTCGAGGCGGCGACGGGTCGCGGGGCCGACACCCCACAGGCGCGTCACGGGCAGTGGATGCAGGAACTCGAGCTCGGTCCCGGGCTCGACCACGAGCAGGCCGTTCGGCTTCGCCAGGTCGCTCGCGAGCTTGGCGAGCAGCTTGGTGGTCGCCGCGCCGACGGAGGCGGTGAGTCCGGTCTCGTCGCGGATGCGCCGGCGCAGCCCCGTGCCGATATCGGGGCCGGTTCCGAGCGATCGGGAAGCGCCCCCGACGTCCAGGAACGCCTCGTCCAGCGAGATCGGCTCGACGAGCGGCGTGACGTCCCGCAGGATCGCCATGACGTGCTTGCTCGCATCGGAGTACGCGTCGAAGCGCGGCGACAGGAACACGGCGTTCGGGCACGCCCGCCGGGCGCGCGCCATGGGCATGGCCGAATGGATGCCGAAGCGGCGGGCTTCATAGCTCGCCGCCGCGACGACTCCACGGTTGCCGAGCCCGCCCACCACGACCGGCCGTCCCCGCAATGCCGGATCCGCGAGCTGCTCGACCGACGCGAAGAACGCGTCGAGATCGAGGTGAAGGATCGACGGCGCGTCACGCACTACCACTCAGCTCCCGAACGCCGGCGCGGCGACCGAGTGAGATGGAGGATCGACGGCGCGTCACGCACGCGGCGCAGACTAGAGATCGCCGGCGCGGATCACTTCGAGCGTGTCGAGCGACGTCCCGCGCACGTCGTAGTGGAACCCGCGGCTCGCCGCCGGCGCCCAACGCTCGGCCAGCCATTCGGCGAGCGGCTCACGCACCCAGTGGAAGCACTCGTCGAGCCGCGCCCCCACCTCGGTCGCGGGGACGAAGGCCGCGTCGACGACGATCCCGTCTGGGTCCTCGACCCGCAGCTCACCTTCGAACGAGACGGCCCGGTGCACCTCGCAGTGCATCACCCAACCGAGATCGACCGCCGTGGCCGTGACCTCGTAGAGCGGGCCTTCCCACTCGCGCACGACGAGCCCGGTCTCCTCCTCGACCTCGCGGGTGAGGCCGGCAAGAACGTTGGCGTCCGTGGCGTCGATCACTCCGCCGGGCGTGCTCCAGTCGAGCGAGCCGTTCCGGCGCTGGTTGCAGACGAGCAGCAGCCCGTCATCGAGCTCCAGCACGGCGCCCGCGACCGTCCATTCGTGTGTGGGACCCGGCATCCCGCCCAGTGTGCCAGGACTTGATACCCGTGAGCCGCCGCCTGCCCTCTAGATTCGGGAGCCGTGACGGAGGAGGGTGAGCCGGGCGAGCGGAGGCCTGAGCGGCGCGCCACCGCGGAACCCGGAGCGACCCGGGACGACGGGTTCGACGTGGGACCCGGCCCGTCGCGGGCGGCGTTCCTCCTGGCGTACCTCGGTGTCGTCGTCTCCGGCCTGCTCGGGGCCGCGATCGGCGTCGGGCTCGTCGACGCGAGCTGCCACGGCGGCGACTGCACCGTCCCGAAGGCGATCGGCGCGATCGTCGGCGCGATCTGCGCGGCGGTGGGTGTCGGTGTCGTCGCGGTCCTCGCCCTGCGAGCCATGGCCGAGTGGCGCCGGCCGCCCGGCAGCTCCGGCCCGAGCATCTAGCGCCGTGCTCGCCTAGTCGCCGAAGGCCAGGCGGCGGAAGCCCTCGGCGTACCGAACGCCGGCCTGGCGGCCGTCCTGCTCCGCCCGCTGGCGGAGGAACTGGCGGAACGGCTCACCGGTGTCCGCGAGCTGGCTCGTGTGGCAGAAGAGCGCGTCGATCTTGCGTTCGATCTGATCGGAGATGTCGACCCAGAAGTTCGGCTCCAGCGTCCCGGAGAGCAGGACGGACGAGACCTGGTGGACGCTCAGCCCGTCCGCGAGCTGGTCGGCGAAGTAGTGGGGCAGACCGGCGGCCGGGGCGATCGCGTCGAGGGTCGCCCAGCCCGTCACCCGGTGGTCGCGATGGTTGAAGTAGCCGTCGCCGAAGAAGACCGCGGTCGGATCGGGGCACAGCACGACCTCGGGCCGCAGCTCGCGCACCACCCGGCAGATCTCCTCGCGGAGCTGACGATCGTCTTCGAGGTCGCCGTCGCCGTGCGGGAGGTGACGGTGGCCGGTCAGGCCGAGCACCGATGCCGACGCCGCGGTCTCGGCCAGCCGCTGGCCGGCCAGCGCTTCGGGATCCACGTCGGGGTCGCTGCTGCCCTTGTCGCCGCGCGTCGTGACGAGGAGCCACACCTCGGTACCCTCCGCGGCCCAGCGCGCCAGCGTCCCACCGGCCGAGATCTCCGGATCGTCGGGGTGCGCGTAGACCGCGAGCGCACTGCGGGGAGCGGCAGCCGGATCGCGGGCCGTCACCAATCGAGCTCGAGCGTCTCTCGCATGGCCTTCTCGAACGCCGCGTCGTCCATCGACCCACGTGCGGCCATGACCATCACCGCATCGTCGCCGACCGGATTGCGGAACGCCGGCGCGTCGGCCTCGACGATGTCCGCGATCGCGTGCACCACCGCTTCGGGACCGGGTGCTTCGCCGCCGCGCATCCTCTCGGCCGCGGCGTCCCAGGCCTGCTGCAGCTCGTCGTAGGGCGGCGAATCGGTCCCGAACCGGCGGACGTTCTCGGAGAAGGTCGTCTGGAAGAAGCCGGGCTCGACGATCGCGACCTTGATCCCGAAGTGCTCCACCTCGAACTTCAGCGCCTCGGTCAGTCCCTCCAGCGCGAACTTCGTGCCCGAGTACATGCCGTCGAGCGGCGGGGCGACGCGGCCGGCCACCGACGACACGTTGACGATCGTGCCGGTCCCCCGCTCGCGCATCTGCGGCAGGACGGCCTGGATCATGCGCAGCGCGCCGAAGAAGTTCGTCTCGAAGAGCCGCTTGCCCTCGTCGATCGGCAGCCGTTCGACCGGCCCGACCATCCCGACGCCCGCGTTGTTCACCAACGCGTCGATCCGGCCGGCGGCAGCGACGGTCTCGGCAACCGACGCATCGGAGTCCACGTCGAGCGCGAGCACCTGCGCCACGTCGAGATCTTTGATCACCTCGGGGCGCCGGGCGGTCGCGATGACCTCGTGACCGCGCTTGGTGAGCTCGACCGCCGCTCCGCGACCGAATCCGGTCGAACATCCCGTGATCAGCACGCGCATGACGGCAACTCCCCTCGAACGGCCTGGTCTCCCGACCCTAATCCTCGGTGTCGGCCGGGGGTCCGGCCCACGGGACCCGGCTCGCGGCGACCGCGTCGAGCACGAGCGCGTCCAACGCGGCGATCGCCCGGTCGATGTCGGCGTCGTCGATGTCCTTGTGGGTCACGAGGCGGACCGTCTCGGGATCGATGGTGCCGGCACGGACGCCGTGGGACTCGAGCACGGCAAGGAAGCTCTTCGGGAGCCGGTCCGCCCGGGCGCACACGATGTTGGTGCGCACGACCGCGGGATCGACCGAGCCGGGGAACCGCTCGGCGAGGGCGACGGCCAGCCGGTGGGCCCGGGCGTGATCTTCGGCGAGACGCTCCGTCATACCCTCTATCGCGACGATGGCACCGGCGGCGAGCATCCCGGCTTGGCGCCACCCGCCGCCGAACCGCTGGCGCTGCGCCCTCGCCTCGTCGATCACCTCGGTCCGGCCGCAGAGCAACGACCCGACGGGTGCGCCGAGACCCTTGGAGACGCAGAACATCACGGTGTCGGGCGGCCCGGCGAGCGCGTGCACGGAGGTCCCGAGCGCGATCGCCGCGTTGAAGATCCGCGCGCCGTCGCAGTGCAAGGGCAACGCATGCGCGGCCGCAGCCCACGCGACATCCGCGACCTCGCTCGACGGGACCGGGCGGCCACTGGCGGGCATGTGGGTGTTCTCGATCGTCAGCAGCGAGATCGGCGGGAAGTGATGACGGCTCGCCTCGAGCGCCCGGGAGATCGCGTCGGCGGACACGACACCATCCGGGTCCGGCAGTGGCCGGATCTGCACACCGGAGTTCGACGCGACCGCGGCCGCCTCGTACCGGTAGACGTGGGCTCGCTCCGGGCACAGGATCTCGGTACCGGCTCGCGCGAGGACGTTGATCGCCAGCTGGTTCGCGAGCGTGCCGGTCGACGTGTAGATCGCGGCGTCCTTGCCGAGAAGGTCCGCGGCCATCTCTTCGAGCCGGTTGACCGTCGGGTCCTCGCGGTAGACGTCGTCGCCGACCGGCGCCTGCGCCATCGCGATCCGCATCTCGCGCGTGGGGGTCGTGACGGTGTCCGAGCGCAGGTCGACGCGTCCGTCGGGCGAAGGCATCGCGACGCTCCTCAGGCTCCGCTCGGGGAGCGGTGCCGGATCGGGCGCATGAGTCCCTCTTGGATCACGGTGACGGCGAGCCGGCCGTCGTGGGTGAAGATCGATCCCTCCGCGATCCCCCGCGCGCCGGCCGCAGACTGGCTGCGCTGGTGGTACAGCAGCCAGGAGTCGGCGCGAAACGGCCGGTGGAACCACATGGCGTGGTCGAGGCTGGCGATCTGGAACTCGTCCTCGCGATACGAGTTCCCGTGCGGGAGCATCGCGGTATCGAGGATGGTCAGGTCGGATGCGTAGACGACCACGCAGACGTGCAGCAGCGGGTCGTCGGGCAGCAGGCCGTTGGCCTTGATCCACACGTCCTGGCGGGGGGCCCGGGGGCCGGGGTCCATCCAGCTCGGGAGCTCGGTGGGGCGCTGGTCGATCGGGCGTTCGCGCTCGAGCCAGTCCGCCATGTCCGGGGAGAAGCGGTCACGGTGCTCCGCCATCTGCTCCTGGAACGTCGGCAGGTCCTCCGGCATCTGGACGCCCGGCATCGGATCCTGGTGGTCCGGCCCATCCTCTTGGATGTGGAACGAAGCGGCCAGGTTGAAGATCGCGCGCCCGTGCTGGATCCCGACGACGCGGCGGGTCGTGAAGCTCTTCCCGTCCCGGATGCGGTCGACCTCGTACACGATCGGAACCGTCGGGTCACCGGGCCGCAGGAAGTACGCGTGCAGCGAGTGCACCGGCCGGTCCGGCTCGACCGTGCGGCCGGCCGCGACCAGCGCCTGACCCGCGACCTGCCCGCCGAACACCCGTTGGCGGTCCTCCTTCGGCGACACCCCGCGAAAGAGGTTCACCTCGAGCGGTTCGAGATCGAGCAGCGCGATCAGGTCGTCGAGCGCAGTTCCCATGTGGGCCCGAACCTAGCGAAACGCAGAGCGAGGTGCGCCCCGCCGGAGGTCAACCAAAGAAGATGCTCGCCACGTCGTAGAGCGCCGGATCGACGAGCTTCAGCTCCCGGACCGCGGCCTCGATCGGAACCCGGACGATCTGTCCGCATTGCAGCGCGACCATCGAGCCGAACGCTCCGTCGTGCGCGGCGTCGATCGCCGCGATCCCGAAGCGGGTCGCGAGGATCCGGTCGAAGGCGGTGGGTGTGCCTCCACGCAGGACGTGCCCGAGAATCGTGACCCTGGTGTCGTAGCCGGTGCGCGAGATGATCTCCTCGGTGACCCGGTTGGCGATGCCACCGAGGCGGACGTGACCGAACTCGTCGGTCTCGCCCGACTGCAGGACCATCGTGCCCTCGACGGGCGTCGCACCTTCGGCGACCACGACGATCGAGAAGTTGGCACCGCCGTGGTGGCGGTGCCGGATCCGCTCGCAGACCTCGCCGATGTCGAACGGCATCTCGGGGATGAGGATGATGTCGGCGCCTCCGGCGATCCCGGAGTGCAGCGCGATCCACCCGGCGTGACGACCCATCACCTCGACCACCATGACCCGGTCGTGTGATTCGGCGGTGGTGTGCAGCCGGTCGATCGCGTCGGTCGCGGTCTGCACCGCGGTACCGAAGCCGAAGGTCACCTCCGTCGCCGAGAGGTCGTTGTCGATCGTCTTCGGCACGCCCACGACGTTGGCACCCTCGGCACCGAGCTTCGCCGCGACCCCGAGCGTGTCCTCGCCCCCGATCACGATCAGCGCGTCGATCCGCTCCCGCTTCAGGGTGTCGAGCGCGCGTGCGACTCCGTCCTCGCTCTTGAACGGGTTCGTTCGGCTCGAGCCGAGAATGGTCCCGCCGCTCGGGAGGATCCCGCGAGTGCTCCTCTTCGTGAGATCGACCATCTCGCACTCCATGACCCCGCGCCAGCCGTGGCGGAACCCGACCACGTTGTGGCCGTACACACCTTCACCCTTGCGCACCACGGCTCTGATCACCGCGTTGAGCCCCGGGCAGTCCCCTCCGCCGGTCAGCACACCGATTCGCATCGCCCCATCCTGCCGCAACGCATCGAGCCCCGGATAGCCTCCGAGTGTGAAGGCCAAGCAAAGAGTCGAAGAAGCCGCGCGGTGGCGGCTGGCGATCGGCGAGCCCATCCTGGCGGGTGGTTTCACCTGGATTGCGTTCCCGCGGCCACAGATCTCGTTGCTCTTCCTGATGCGCCGTGCCCATCTCGTCGCGCTCACGGACCGGCGGATCATGATCTGGGCCCGGCCCCACGAGGTTCGGCCCGCCGACGACACCGACCTCATCCTCGACGCCCCGCTCGGTGAGATCGTGCTCGAGGGCATGAGCACCGCGATCCCCATGCTCCAACTGCGGATCCGCACCGCCTCGGGTCGGCGCCTCGTCCTCGAATTCCGGCCGCGGGAGCGCCGGCTCGGACACCGGATCGCCAAGGAGCTCCGCCGCGACGAACCGGCGGCGCCTGCCGCGGAGGTCCCCGCCACCTCCGGCGGCTGATGGGCGTCGTCCTCAGCATCGACGCAGGGACCACGGGCACCCGAACCCTCGCCATCGACGAGGACGGGCGAGTGCTGCGCCACGCGTACCGCGAGTTCACCCAGCACTACCCGCAGCCGGGTTGGGTCGAGCACGACGCGGAGGAGATCTGGGCCACCACCCTCGCCACACTCTCGGAGGTGGCGGCCGCGACCGCGGCGGCCGGCGAGACGGTCGCGTGCATCGGCATCGCCAACCAGCGCGAGACGGTTGTCGTGTGGAGCCGCAAGACCGGGCGCCCGGTGCACCGCGCCATCGTCTGGCAGGACCGGCGGACCGCGGCCGAGTGCGACGCGTACCGAGAGGCCGGCTTGGAGCCCCTCGTCCGAGCGCGCACCGGCCTGGTGCTCGATCCCTACTTCTCGGCTACGAAGCTGGCGTGGCTCTTGCGCGAGGGAGGTGTCGAGGCCGGTCCCGACCTCGCGTTCGGCACCGTGGACTCGTGGATCCTGTACCGGCTCACCGGCGGGCGCGTGCACGCGACGGACGCGTCGAACGCGAGCCGCACCCTGCTGTACGACATCGGCGAGCTGGCGTGGTCGAGCGAGCTCTGCGAAGCCTTCGGCGTCCCCGAGAGCTGCCTCCCGGAGGTGCGTCCGAGCAGTGGCCGCTTCGGCGTCTCCGATCCGGACACGGCCGCGGGGCTCGCGGTGCCGGTGAGCGGCATCGCCGGCGACCAGCAGGCCGCACTGTTCGGTCAGGCGTGCTTCGAGCCGGGCATGGCGAAGAACACCTACGGCACCGGATCGTTCGTGCTCGTCAATCTCGGGTCGACGTTGCCCGCGCCCACCGAAGGCCTCCTCACCACCGTCGCGTGGCAGCTCGACTCCGCGACGGGCCCGGACACCGTCTACGCGATGGAGGGCGCGATCTTCGTGACGGGCGCGGCAGTCCAATGGTTGCGCGACGGCATCAACATCATCGACGACGCGGCAGAGGTCGGGCCCCTCGCCGCAAGCGTGCCGGATGCGGGAGGCGTCACCTTCGTACCCGCGTTCACCGGGTTGGGTTCTCCGTACTGGGATCCCTACGCGCGCGGCACGATCCTCGGGCTGTCGCGGGGTTCCGGCCGCGCCCAGATCGCGCGCGCGGTCGTCGAGTCCATGGCGTACCAGACGCGCGACGTCGTCGACGCGGTCACCGCCTCGGCCGGCGTGGGGATCGCGGAGCTACGCGTCGACGGGGGCGCGAGCGTCATGGACGTGCTGTGCCAGTTCCAGGCCGACCTGCTCGGCGTGCCGGTGCGCCGGCCCGCGGTGCAGGAGACCACGGCGCTCGGGGCGGCCTATCTCGCCGGGTTGGCCGAAGGGGTGTGGGCAAGCCCGGCGGAAGCGGCCGACGCCTGGACCGAGGAGGCAAGCTTCTCCCCCACCATGCCCACCGAGCTCGTCGAGGCCGGGCTCGTCACCTGGCGCCGCGCCGTCGAGCGCTCCCGCGGCTGGGCCCGCGACGAAGCCGCCGCCGGCCCCTGACGCCGGCACACGTCGAGCATCCGGCCGGCGGAGATCTTGGAAGCCGCCGCCGGCCCCTGACGCCGGCACACGTCGAGCATCCGGCCGGCGGAGATTTTGGGGAAGTCAGCTCGCGATCTGGGTGATGACGGCCGGGGCGGGGACGGGATCGGTGTCGTCCGCGACCTGCTTGGCTTTCGTCATGTAGGTGTCGACGTACTCGTACCCGCTGAGCTCACGGATCTCGTACATCAGCTCGTCGGTGACCTGGCGCAGGACGAGCCGCTCGTCCGCTCGGTCCTCGTAGTGCGCGACCGGCAGCGGCGTGCCGAAGCGGATCCACACCGTGCGGAACAGGCGCGGGAGCTTCCTGTCGGTGGGCTGGCACTCGTCCGTCCCGACGAGCCCGACCGGGATGACCGACGCCCCGGTGGCGAGCGCGAGCCGTGCGACACCGGTGTGGCCGCGGTGGAGATACCCGTCACGGGTGCGGGTGCCTTCGGGATAGATCGCGAAGACGCCGCCGCTCTCGAGCACGTCGGTCGCAGCGGCGAGGGCACCCTCGGCCGCGCTGCCCCCTTCGCGACGGATGGGGATCTGGCCGAGGGCCCGGAAGAACCACGCGGTCTTCGGATCGTCGAAGTACTCGGCCTTGGCGACGAACGTCACCCGCCGGCCGACGACCAACGGCAGGAAGATCGAGTCCAGGAACGATCGATGATTCGCGGCGAGAATCACCGGGCCGTGCTTCGGGACGACTTCACTCCCCTCGACGCGCACCCGGTACACGATGCGCAACAGAGGCGTAAGGATCGCTTTGAGGATCCAGTAGGCCACGTTCCCCCCTCGCCCGCCGGCGCGGACGAGCAGCGGCGAGCGGGGCCACCCTATTCCTTGCCGACCGGTCCGGGGGGCGACCGGGTGCGAAGCGCGTCGGGTTACGCGGCCCGGGCGATGCGGCCGGCCTCGGTGACGGCCAGGCGTTGCACGAGCTGGTCCACGGCGGCTCGGTTCTCGGCTGCGTTCGCCATGTCCGATCGGATGTTCGCCAACGCGCCTTCGTTGCCGAGGGATCGGACGACGGTGCGGACACGGTCGAGCAGCTGTGTCATCGGAGCACCTCCGGGACGGGGAGTGCTCTCATCTTGCGGGACGCGGGTTTCGCGGGACCGTCGCTCGCGTGACCGGCACACGAACCACGGCTGACACTCCGATGAACGGCCGGCGCGAGAGGGACGATCTTCGCGATGGAGGTAGCCGGCGGCGTGGATGGATGCCGGGGGTTGTTGACCGTTCGGTCAAGTCGCCCATAGCGTGACGCGATGCCCCGAAAGCTGACGCAACGTGGCCGGGACCGTCGCGTGCAGCTGCTCCGCGAGGCCGCGCGGCTGTTCTCCGAGCAGGGCTACCACCCCACGTCGGTGGCGGACATCGTGGCGAGCCTGAGCGTCGGCAAGGGCGTCTTCTACTGGTACTTCCCGAGCAAGGAGGAGCTGTTCGTCGAGATCCTCCGCAGCGCGCACCAGGACCTCCGGCGCCGCCAGCAGGCGGCCATCGGTGAGGAGCCCGATCCAGTCGCGCGCATCGAGCTCGGTATCCGCGCGTCGATGGCGTGGTTCCACGAGCACCGCAACTCCTTCAACCTGTTCCAGTTCGCGGCGACCGAGGAGCGGTTCGCGCCCGTGGTGCGGCACAACGAGGAGGTGGCGATCGCGGACGCGGTGCGCCACATCAAGGACGGGATCGTGGAGGGCCGCATCGCGGACCAGGATCCGGAGGTGCTCGCGCTGGCGGTCGTGGGGGTGACCGAACGCCTGGCCCAGGCCTACCTGCTGGAGCGGGACGAGCCCGTGGACGAGGTGTCCGACGCCGCGGTGGCCTTCTGCCTGCGAGGGCTCACGGGCTGAGCCCTGAGCCAACGGGTCCCGCCGACCGTCCGACTGCCGCGCGCCGGGGATCTTTGGAAAGCCGCGTCAGCCGAGCTTGGGAAGCGCCTTGCGGATGCCGCGCAGCGCCTGGGCGATCCGCTGCTCGTTCTCGACGAGCGCGAACCGGACGAAGCCTTCCCCGCCCGGCCCGAAGCCCACACCCGGGGAAACCGCGACCTTCGCCTCCTGCACCAGCATCTTGGCGAACTCGAGGCTGCCCATCTCCTCGTACGGCTCGGGCAACGGCGCCCAGACGAACATCGTGCCGCGCGGCTTCTCGATGTCCCAGCCGATGCGGGCGAGGCCGTCCACCAGCGTGTCGCGGCGACCGAGGTAGATCTGGTTCACCTCGAGCGGGTAGTTGGGCGCCTCGTTCATCGCGACGATCGACGCGATCTGGATCGGCTGGAACGTGCCGTAGTCCAGGTAGCTCTTGAGCCGGGCGAGCGCGGCGACGACATCGGGATTCCCGAGCATGAACCCGACGCGCCAGCCGGCCATCGAGAAGCTCTTCGTGAGGCTGTAGATCTCGACGGCGACATCCTTCGCGCCCGGTACCTCGAGGAGCGACGGCGGCTTGTACCCGTCGAAGCCGAGCTCCGCGTAGGCGAAGTCGTGCACGAGGAGCACATCGTGCTCGCGCGCGAACTCCACCATGCGCGCCATGAACGCGAAGTCCACGCACTCCCCCGTCGGGTTGTGCGGGAACGACATCACGACGACGCGGGGTCGCGGCCATGCCTGCTCCCAGGCCGCGTGGAGGTTGGCGAAGAAGTCCTCGTCCGGGCCCATGCGCACGTAGTGCACCCCGGCGCCGGCGAGGATCGGGCCCCAGATGTGGATCGGGTAGCTCGGGCTCGGCACCAGCGCGGTGTCGCCCGGGCCGAGGAGCACCCACATGAGGTGGGAGAAGCCCTCCTTGGCACCGATGGTCACGCACGCCTCGGTCTCGGGGTCGAGCTGGACCCCGAAACGGCGGCGGTACAGGTCGGTGATCGCGAGCCGCAGGCGAGGGACGCCGCGGGTCGCGGAGTAGCGGTGGTTGCGGGGGTTCCGGGCGGCCTCGGCCAGCTTGTCGACTGCGATCTGGGGCGACGGGATGTCCGGATTCCCGAAGCCGAGGTCGATGACATCCACGTCGGCTCGCCGCGAGGCCGTCTTCAGGGCGTCGATCTCGGCGAACGCGTACGGCGGGAGCGCATGGATGCGCCGGAACTCCATGCCATCGAGGGTAGCCCCCGCACCTCCTGCCGATCGTGACAATTCCCCGATGAACCCGGGCGGTGCTCGCTACTGCTGCCGCTCGCGCTTCTCTCGACCTTCGCGCAGGCTGTCGCGGAAATCTCGGTAGACCTTGACGAGCATCATCGGGAAAGTGATGAACGGCAGGAGCTCGTTCATGAGCTCCCATCGCTCCTCGGGTCTCAAACCCCATCCGCGGGCATTGCCGGACATCGTTGATGTCCCACCCTCGCTTTACGGTGCGGGGGTGATCATGGATGATCTTCGCAAGGCCCGGAGTGCTCTCGAAGCGGCGGCAGCATGCTTCGATCCGAGCGCGTGCACTGGCGCCGACGCGATCGCGGTGGTCGAGGAGATCGGTGCGATCCGTCGGTTGGCCGACGGCGTGTTGGGCAAGGCCGCGAAGCGGGTGGAGGACACCGCGGAGCACACGCGGCATCGGGATCGAAGCGCGGCGGAGCTGTGCGCCCGGGTGACCGGGGTGAGCTCGGGTGAGGCGAAACGGGCGATCGAGGTGGCGGGGAAGCTCGAAGCGTTGCCAGCGACGGATGCGGCGGTGCGGGCCGGGAGGCTGTCGGCGCGGGCGGTGGAGCTGATCGTGGGTGAAGCCGCCGAGAACCCGGCCGCGGAGCCGGCACTGCTCGCGGCGGCGGTCCAGGGGATGGTGCCGTTGCGGGACGCGTGCATCGCGACGCGGGCCCGGCGGGAGGATCAAGCGGCTCGGGCGAAGCGCCAGCACGCGGCCCGGTCGTTTCGCATGTGGCCCAGCGCCGACGGGATGGTCGAAGGCCACTTCAGAGTCACTCCCGAGGTCGGTGGCGCGATCAAAGCCGTGATCGACCACGGAACGAGGAAGCACTTCCGGGCCGCCCGCAGCTCCGGTGCTTACG
>JBBSAM010000032.1:0-46599 GCA_038252255.1 Acidimicrobiia bacterium
CCATCACCGCCGGACAGTCCTCGACCCTCACCATCACCACCACCACCGCAACCCCGGCCGGCACCACCGCGTTCAGCGTGACCGGAACCGGGACCTCCGCCACCCACTCCACCCCCATCTCACTCACCGTCAACCCGATCGCGGCGAACACGCCGAGACTCGTCCAGTCCACCGGCGCCACCGAGACCGCCGCGGCGACCTCGCTGACCGCTACGTTCCCGGCCGCCACCACCGCGGGTGACCTGTTGGTCGTCTCGGCCAGCGTCTACACCGGAGCCACGAACCACATCTCCTCGGTCACCGACTCCGCAGGGAACACGTGGACCCGGATCGGCGCCTACAACGTCTCGGGCCACAACTCCGACGGTGAGATGTGGTATTCACCCAACGCGGCGTCGGTCACGACGATCACGGTGAAGACCGCGTCCGCGGCCTCCATGGCGTTCGCCGTGCAGGAGTTCTCCGGCATCGCAACCTCCGGCGCGCTCGACGTGTCGACCGGCACGTCGAACACGAGCAACGCCGCGGCCTCCGGTGCGGTGACACCGACGGTCGCCAACGCACTCGTTTTGGGCTTCGTGGCCGGGCACGCGAGCGCGCAGGCGATCTCGGTCACGGCGCCCGGCTTCACGACCCTGCCTCAGCTCACCAGCACGGGATCGATTGCCAGCGTCATCACCGGCTACCAGATCCTCACGACGCCGAGTGCCCAGAGCTTCACCGGCAGCTTCGGCAGCGCGATGTACTGGGCCGCGGGGATCGCGGTGTTCAAACCCGGGAGCTGACCAGCTCTTCCCGTTGGATAGCCTCACCGGGTGTCGACGCTCAGCGCGTGCCTCAACCGTCCATGAGGGAGACCGCGAAGCGTTCTGCTCCGTTCGAGCCGGCCCGACTCGGCCCGCTGGAGCTCCGCAACCGGGTCCTGAAGGCGGCGACGTTCGAAGGTGTCATGCCGCGCGGCGCCGTCACGCAGGAGCTCATCGACTTCCACACAGCCGTTGCGCGAGGTGGCGCCGCGCTCACGACGGTCGCGTACTGCGCGGTCTCGCCGGGCGGTCGCGTCAGCCGCGACACACTCGTCTTCCATGATGACCTGATCACCGATCTGACTCGTCTGACCGATGCAGTCCATGCCGAGGGCGGCGCGGTGTCCGCGCAGCTCGGCCACGCCGGTCTCGTCGCCCAGAACCAGTCGAAGAAGCATCCGAGCCTGGCGCCCTCGACCCGCTTCAGCGCACCGGCGATGGGCCGGGTACGAGGGGCGACGCGCGCACAGCTCGACGAGGTCGTCACCGAGTTCGCGGCCGCGACCAGGGTCGCGAAGAGCGCGGGCTTCGACGCCGTCGAGGTCCACCTGGGCCACAACTACCTCCTGAGCTCGTTCATGAGCCCGAACCTGAACCGGCGCAAGGACGACTACGGCGGCAGCATCGCGAACCGGGCGCGTCTTCCCCGCCGGGTCGTCGAAGCGGTACGCACGGTCGCCGACGGTGACCTCGCGGTGCTCGCGAAGTTCAACATGGCCGACGGGGTCGACGGAGGACTCTGGCTCGACGAGAGCCTTCAGTTCGCACGGATCCTCGAGGCCGACGGGCACCTCGACGCGCTCGAGCTCACCGGCGGCAGCTCGCTCCTGAACGGCATGTACTTCTTTCGGGGGGACGTCCCCATGAAGGAGTTCGCCGCAACGCAGTCACGACTCGTCGGTCTCGGCCTCCGGGCGTTCGGTCGTCGGATCTTCCCGGAGTACCCGTTCGAGGAGGCGTTCTTCCTGCCCTTCGCTCGCCAGTTCCGCGACGCGCTCGACATGCCGCTCGTCCTCCTCGGTGGCATCAACGAGCTCGCCACGATCGAATCGGCGCTCGGCGAAGGCTTCGACTTCGTCGCGATGGCCCGCGCGCTGCTCCGCGAACCCGATCTCGTCAACAAGCTCGCCGCCGGGCACAGCTCCACCGGCTTGTGCGTCCACTGCAACAAGTGCCTGCCCACCATCTACAGCGGCACCCGCTGCGTGCTCGTCCCCCAGGCTGCGGCAGCCCGGTAGCGGACTCGAAGGTGGCGGCGCCGCGAAGCCACCGTGGCGTACCGTGCGGCGATGCCCGACGACCCCACCGAGCTGCCGCTCCTCGATCGAGCCGCATTCGCGGGCCGGTACGGGCCACGCGCGCTGGTCGCCGGTGGAGCGAGCGGGCTCGGCGCCGAGTACTGCCGCCAGATCGCCGCGACGGGGATCGACCTCCTGATCCTCGATCGCGACGAGGCCCACCTGGACGCGACCGCTCGTGAGCTGCGGGCCGCGCTGGAGCCGGTCGACGTCGTGACTGCCGTCGTTGACCTCGGTCAACCCCCGGAGAGCCTGCTCGACCTGGTGCGGCGCGCCGTCGGGGACCTCGAGATCGGCTTGCTCGTCGCGAACGCGGCATGGTCGCCCGTCGGACCCTTCCTCGACGTGGACCTCCCCGCCCTGATCTCGGCGATCGACATCAACTGCAGGGCGCCCGTCGTGCTCATCCACGAGCTCGGCGCGCGCATGGCCGCGCGACAGCGGGGCGGGATCATCGTGATGTCGTCGCTCGCGGCCGAAGCCGGCGCGGCGAACGTCGCTCTGTATTCGGCCACCAAGGCGTTCGACCTGGTACTTGCCGAAGGTCTCTGGTACGAGCTGCGGGACCGCGGTGTCGACGTGGTCGCGATACGTCCGGGGTCGACGCGGACACCCGGATGGCAGTCCTCACAACCGGCCGACGGCGAGCTCGATGGCGTGATGGAGCCCGTCGACGTCGTGCGCGACGCGCTCGCCGCCCTCGGGACGACCCCGTCGATCGCCGCGGGGGCCGCGAACCGCGCTGCCGAGGCGATGTTCCGCAGCATGACCCGTCGTGACGTGATCGAGCTCATGAGCCGGATCACCTCACAGCTCGTCCAAGCCGAGGACGCGTAGGCAGTCAGCGCGCGGCGTTGGGTCGGGCAAACCGCCTGCCGTTCCGCACGTTCTTGACATCGAGCATGGCGTGGTCGGCTGCGTCGATCAGCGCGGCCGCGTCGAAGGCGGTGGTGCGGGTGTCTGCGACGCCGACACTCGGTCGGCACAGCACCGAGACGCCCTCCTCGATGTCGATGGGGACATCGAGGGCGGCCTGGATTCGCTCGGCCAGGTCTCCGGAGGAGCTCTCGTCCGCGCCTTCGCACACGATGACGAACTCGTCGCCGCCGTAACGCGCGATGACGTCTTCATCGCGCAAAGCAGCCCGGAGACGATCGGCGGTGAACCGCAGGACGGTGTCGCCGGCTTCGTGGCCGTAGGTGTCGTTGACCGACTTGAAGTCGTCGAGGTCCAGGAACGCCACCGTGATCGGGATACCGGAGCGGCCGGCGCCGCGGATCGCCCGCTCGAGGAACTCATCGAGAAGGCGCCGATTGGCGAGCCCCGTGAGTGGGTCCCGGGTGGCCTGCTCCGCGAGCTGCGCTTGCAGGACGCGGAGCTCCGTGACGTCGCGACCCACGCCTTGCAGCCCGTCGGCAGTTCTGATCAATCGGAGCTCGAATACTGCGACGGTGCCATCCGGCCGTCGAAATCCCAGATCGGCGCGCGCTCGGAAGTTCCTGCCGGCAGCCGCATCGGCCACCAGGGCGCGACCTTCGTCGTCGAGCGCGCCGACGAAGACGCGAAAGTCGGATTCAGCCTTCTCGACGGAAATTCCGGTGAGGTGCTCGAACGACGGGCTCAGGTAGTCGAAGTGCGGTGCCGGATCGCGTGAGAAGCGGAAGATGACGTCAGGGGACTTCTCCGCCAGATCACGGAATCGCGTCTCGCTGAGCGTCAAGCTCTCGCGCAGCTCCTCGTTGTCTCGGATCGATTGCTGCAGCGTGGCGACCGAATGGCGCAGCGAGTCGCCGATCCGGCCGGGCACCGACGTCGTCAGCGCGGCGCTGTCGAGGTCGGCCGAGGCGAGGGCCTGTGTTGTTGCGTCGAGCACCGCGAGGTTGGCCACGATTTCGTTGAACGTCTCGGTGACCGCCGCAACCTCGTAGGGTCCGCTCAGGTCCAGCGGGTCGCCGTCGATCGCGCCGTCGCTCACTTCCGACGCGCGTTTGGCGAGCCACCGCAAGGGCGTGACGATCCCCCGAACCATGATCAGCGTCAGCGCGAGGCTGAACGCGGCGATGAGTCCCAGGACGAGCAGGTACCGCTCGAGACCTTGGCGGGCGTTGGTCCGGAGGTCCCTGGCCAACGGTGCGATGTCGGCCGCGGCCGCGGTGACCACCTTCCGGAGGTGGTCCAGGAAGATCAGCCCTCCGTTGAATGTCCGTCCCATCTCCGCAACACCCTGGCCGGCGGAGACATGCGACGGATCCTCGAGCAGCGCGGCGAGGAAGCGCCGGAAGGTGTTCACGGCAGAGTCGGAGACGATCAGACGCTGCCATGCCACGCCGGCTGTGCCACCGAGCTCGGTCCGCAGTCCCGAGCTCGCACGCGCGTACAGCGCGCTCGCCGCTGCGAGCTTCATGGCGCCGGTGCTCCCGCCGGGAACTCCCGGGACTGTGAGCGAGGCCGCGGCGTTCGTCGCGTTGGTGCCGGCGATGAACGCGTCCACCGCGTCCGACAAGCCGGCGACGGCTCGCCGGATCCCGGGGGAGCCGGCCGTCCTGAACGACTGGTTGGTCAGCCGGCCCACCTGCGTGCGCCATGACCGTTCGGCGACCTGAGTGCTGTCGAGGAAGAACGCGCGCGAGGCGGCCTCCCTTTCCGTCCCGGCGTCCACGCGTGCCCGCAGCGGGGCCAGCCGCGCCACCCTGACCCCCAGTACGGCCGCGCCACCGTGGGCCAGCGCGGCGTCGACGTCGGATCGGGCCGACCGCATGTGCGCCACCACGTCATAGTGGGCCAGCTTGCTGGCCTGAGCCACGGACAACCCATACCCCATAGCAACGACGACCGTCTCGGTCGCCGACGCCTCGGAGACGAGTCCCGCATACAAGCGCAAGGTCCGCTCGACCCGCCCCACTTGCGCCACGACGCCCGACACAGCGTTCGCGTCGCGGTAGCGCTCGGTCACGCCGACCGCGCCGAGCACGCCCAGTGCGACGACGGGAATCATCACGCCGACAAGCAGGCGCGGTCCGATCCCGGACCGGAAGCGCTTCTGAGCGTGGGCCGACGGTCCTCGAGCGGGTTCCTCTTCGATGTGGCGTTCGAGACGTGACACCCCCGGCGTCGGGTCGCATATCTGTGTGCCGGTGCCGGGGTTCACATCCATGAGTCCTTCAGCGGGACCAGCCGGAGGGCTCCCCGCCCGGTGATCGTCCCGCCACAAAGCGCCATAACCTGCTATCGACTCGCCGGCAGGGGAAGAAGAGGGGATGTTCGGTCATTTGTGACCAACCTGCCGTGTCCGCCTGTCGGCGGCGTTCGAGGCACCGGATCGGCCCCTACGGGACCCGAAGGTGCCGTGCCGTGGGTGGCTCACCGCATTCCATCACTCGCCCGGGATCGGACCATCGCTGTCGCTATGGTCGCCAAGATGAGGCGAGCAAACCCGTCGGCACGCACCGAACGGCCAGTGCGGCGCCTGGCCGGCCTGGCCGCAGCGTTGCTCGTGACGGTCGCGGCCTGCGGGAGCAGCGACACCTCGACGAGCCCGGCGACCGTCCAACCGTTCACGAAGGTGCAGGCCAGCAAGTTCGCCTTCGAGCGCGACCCGAGCGATCCGGGTCGCGGGATCTTTCACGTGACGACGACCGAGCCGATGATCTGCGCCATCGTCTGGGGCAAGACCGACTCCTTCGGCCGGTTCAACAACAGCCTGTCGATGAACGGGACCGGGATCGCGCAGCATGACGTCCGGTTGCCGCACGTCGACGCCGACGTGGCGTATCGCTACGTGGTCCAGGGCACCACGGCGGACGGCACGCTCTACCGTTCAAAGATCGGCACGTTCAGCATCGGTGCCGCGAAGACCGCGCAGCCCGAGCCGGATCACGGGCCGAACCTCGCCCGCGACGCGAGCATCGTCGGATTCTCGTCCGAGTTCTCGAAGGCATTCGCCGCCACGAACGCAATCGACGGTGACGCGTCGACGGAATGGGCGAGTCGCGGCGACGGCGACAAGGCCTTCATCACGATCGACCTCGGAGCCAGCCGGCAGATCGGTGGCGTCGAGTTCCTGACCCGCTCGATGGCCGACGGCTCCTCGGTGACCGACACATTCACGGTGACCGTCGATGGCAACGCCCCCGCCGGGCCGTTTCCCGCCGGTACCGTCGCCACGCCACGCTTCGCTCCACTCGACGCGACCGGTCAGCGGCTGCGCTTCGACATCGAGAGATCGACGGGTGGGAACGTTGGCGCGGTCGAGATCCGGGTGTTCGGCGCAGCCCCGTGAGGGCGGTCGGGCCGACTCGACGCGTGTTCGCGGGCGCGGTCAGGTCGTGAGCCAAGGAGAATGGGCCGACTACGTCGGGCAGTTTCACCACGCGAGGCCGGGCATCACCGAAGCCGTGCTCGGAGCGTCCCGCGCGGCCGGTGTGACGCCCTATGAGTGGTTTGCCGACGGCATCGCCGAACCGGGACGCAGCGTCGTCGATCTGGCCTGCGGGAGCGCGCCGCTGCAGCCCATCATCGCCTCCGGCTGGCTTGGTGTGGATCGTTCCGCAGCCGAGCTCAGGGCCGCTCGCCGGAAGGTCCACACCGCGCCCGTGTGCCGGGCCGACGCCCGCGCGCTTCCCTTCCGTGACTGCAGCGCCGACGTGGTCCTGTGCTGCATGAGTCTCATGGTCATCCCCTCGGTCGAAGCGACGCTGCGTGAGCTCTCGCGGGTCGCCCGTCACGACGCGGTCGTCGCCGTGCTCATCCCGGGCTACCGGCCGCTCACCGCGAGGGACCGCCTGAGATACGGCCGCCTCCTCCTGGCGTTGCGCATCACGAATTTCCGGTACCCGAACCCCGAGGTGGTGAGTGACCCCGCTCAGGTAATGCGACGAGCAGGCCTGACGGTGCTCGACGATGCATCGAAGCGATTCGCATTCACCTTCACCAACGAAGCCACCGCCGACCAGTTCGTCGACTCGCTCTACCTGCCACACACCGCCCCGCACCGAGTCGATACAGCGAAACGCCTGACCCGTCGGTGGCTGCAGACCGACCTCGGAATCCCGCTGCGGCGCCTGATCGCCAAGGCTGGGTGTCGGCGGGTCGGTTAACCATTTCGTTACCCGCACCTAGGGTGTCGAAAAGCGCATGTGAAACAGACTGGGCCGGTTCACCGCAACTTTGGGTTCTCAGGATGAGCGTGACGCGAACAGGAGGCGATCCGGAGTGAATCGGTCAGGGATCTTCCGAGCGACCGCTGCAGCGGGTTTGGTGTCGGCGTTGGTCTTCTCCGGTGCGGCGGCGGCAGGTGCGTCGGACGCTCGGGGTCGGTTCCCGGTCGAGCACGACCGTCATGACGACGGTCATGCTCACGGAACGACGACGTGCACGGGCACCCCGGACGCGCCGGGTCTGCTGGCCGGGACCTACCGATCGAACGTCGTGGTCACGGGAGTCTGCGTCGTGAACGGTGGTCCGGCGACGGTGCGCGGCGATCTGGTGATCGCCCCGGGGGCGGGCCTGAACGCGACCTTCGCGCTCAACGACCAGCCTGGCGGGACTGGAAGCTCGAGCCTGACGGTCAGGGGCAACATCGTTGTGAGGAAGGACGGCCTCCTGGCGATGGGCTGCGAGCCAAACTTCTCCACCTGCTCTGACGATCCCGACCAGGCGAATGGCGGGACGCTCACCGGGCAGAACCACGTGTTCGGCAACCTGTGGGAGCGCGAGCCACTCGGCGCGATCGTGCACGCCAGCACCATCGGCGGCGACGTCGCCGAGTTTGGAGGCGGTGGCGGCGCGAGTTGCGATCCTCCGTTCCCCGGTCTGTTCGGCGCGCTCCAGTCTCCGGCGTTCAGCGACTACGAAGACAACACGGTCGGTGGCAACCTCACCGTGGCCGGCCTGGAGACCTGCTGGTTCGGGATGCTCCGCAACAACGTCCACGGCAACCTCGGCGCGTTCAAGAACACGATGGCGGATCCCGACGCCGGCGAAGTCGTTCAGAACACCGTGCACCGCGATATCGCCTGCGTAGCAAACAGTCCCGCGTCGCAGTTCGGCGACTCGGGCGCATCGCCGAACGTCGTGAGCGGTCACGCGTTCGGCCAGTGCGGCTTCAACGTCTACCAGCCCGACCCGAACTATCCGAACGGCGACGGAACCGGCGGGCCACAACCGATCTCGGTCAGAGCCCAGCACGGAGACTGACGGGACGAGATCGCTCGGACCCGCCGGGACGTCGGCCCGGCTGACGCCGCTCGGCTCAGCGCCGTCCGAGGATCATGCCGCTCGTCGGCACGCCGGTTCCTGCGGTGACGAGCACGTGCTCGACGTCGGCGACCTGGTTCACCGCGGTGCCCCGCAGCTGGCGCACGCACTCGGTGATGCCGTTCATCCCGTGGATGTAGGCCTCGCCGAGCAGCCCTCCGCTCGTGTTGATCGGTAGGTCGCCGCCGAGCGACAGGCGCTCCACGGTCGCGAACTCCTTCGCCTCGCCGCGGCCGCAGAACCCGAGCTCCTCGAGTTGCATGAGCACAAACGGCGTGAAGTGGTCGTAGACGAACGCGGTCGAGATGTCGCCGGGACGCAGACCGGACTGCCGCCAGAGCTGGTCGGCGACGACGCCCATCTCGGGAAGCCCGGTGAGGTCGTCGCGGTAGTAGCTCGTCATCATCTCGCCGTCGCCCGCCGCACCCTGCGCGGCCGCTTCGACCACGGCGACCGGATGGCGCAGGTCCCGGGCGCGTTCGACCGACGTGACGACCAGCGCGACTCCGCCGTCGCTCTCCTGGCAGCAGTCGAGGAGTCGGAGCACCGGTTCGACGATCCAGCGCGACGACTGATGGTCCTCGATGGTGATTGGCCGTTCGTAGAACCACGCCGCCGGGTTCGTGGCCGCGTGCGCGCGGTCGACGACGGCGATGCGCCCGAAGTCCTCGTTCGTGACGCCGTACGCCTCCATGTACCGGCGCGCGTGCAGACCCACCCAGCCGGCCGGTGAGAGCAGCCCGAACGGCCCATACCACGACAGCCACAGCGGGAGCCCGCCGCCGCCCATCGAGCCGCCGATGTTCCCGAATCGCATGCCCGAACGCTCGTTGAAGGCCCGGTAGCAGACGACCACCTCCGCGGTTCCGGTCGCGACCGCCATCGCCGCCTGCATCACGGTCGCCGCGGACGCGCCGCCGCCGTACGGGATGCGGGCGAACATCGAGAGTCGGTCGATCCCGAGGTTGCGGGCGACCTCCATCTCCTCGCTCGAGTCCAGCGTGAAGGTCACGAGGCCGTCGACGTCCGAGGCGGCGAGCCCGGCGTCGTCGAGCGCGGCGAACACGCACTCGCACGCGAGCTGCAGCTCGGTGCGGCCCGACTCCTTGGAGAACTCGGTCTGGCCGATCCCGGCGATCGCGGCCTTCCCGGCGAGCGTGCTCAACCCGCACTCCGCGGGAGCCCGAGCTCTGCGGTCCCACCGACGTGCTCGCCGAGATCGTCCATCGCGGTGAGCTCCACCGCGACGACGGTCTCGTCGCCTTCTTCGCGCACGTCGGTCACGCGTCCGGTGTAGGTGAGCGTGTGCCCGGGGTGCACCGGCACACCAAGTCGGATCGCGAGCCGGCGGATCCTCGCATCCGGCCCGGCCCAGTCGGTGAGGAACCGGCTGCAGTAGCCGGTGTCCGAGAGGATGTTCATGAAGATGTCCGGTGCGCCCTGCGCCTGCGCGTACTCGCGGTCGTGGTGCACCGGCATGAAATCGCGCGACGCGATCGCGCCGGCGACGATCACCGTCGCCGTCACGTCGATGACGAGCGGGGGCAGCTCGTCGCCGGTCCGGACGGATGCCGCGTCGACGCTCACGCCGCCACGACCCGGAACGCCGGCAGCGTCAGGTCACCCTCGAAGTCCTCGTACTCCACCTCGACCGGCGCGCCCATCACGCCGTCGGCCGATTCGACGCCGACCAGGTTGGCGACGAGTCGCCAACCTTCCTCCAGCTCCACGAGGACGACGACCGGATCCGTCTCGAACCACGGGTACTGCGGGTGGCGCATCACCACCGCCGAGAGGATCGTGCCCCGCCCCGACGACTCGATCGCGGTCCACGCCAGCGAGTGGCACCGCGGGCACATCGGCCGCGGCGGATGGCGCAACGCCCCGCACCCGTCGCAACGCTGCACGAGCAGGCGACGATCACGGAGGCCGTCCCAGAAGAACTGCGTGTCGGGCGAAGTCGACGGTGCGAGCCGCATCGGCAGGGTCACGATCCACCCGCGTCCAGGAGGCCGCTCGGGTCGAACTTCAGGATGCGGAACGTCTGGCGGCCGACCCGCGCACCCGCGGCGTCGGTGTACGTGGTGACCCAGGTGACGAAGCGGCCGGCACCCAGGCGGGTCCGCTTCTCGGCCGATACCGATTCGAGCACCGTCTCGGCCGACACGACGTCGCCGAGATGCAGGTAACGGTCGATCTCGAACTCGGAATTCGTCGCGAGCGTCCCGACGAAGCCGGCCGCGTCGAGCAGCTCCAGCACCTTGGCGCCTCCGCCCTCGACCGGGGAGCCACCTCGCTCCCGGATGCCGGTGATCTTCGGTGTCGCCATGGTCCAGGTCTGGAGCATCAGCGGCGGCGCGACGATCTCGCGGTGCAGGGAGGCCGCGGCGGCGTCCGCGTCGACGTACACCGGGTTCTCGTCCTCGAACGCGGCCGCCCAGTGTCGGATCATCGGTTGGTTCACGGGGTCCGGCGCGACGCTCGGACCACCGGACCCGATCGGCCGGCCGACGAGGGCCGCGAGTGCGTCGTCGAGGTCGGACGTGCTGGTCACGATTGGCTTGCTAACACACCCCGCGGCGCCGCGAGAAGTCTCGGGGGCGCCGAGGCGCCGGTCAGCCGGTGATCGCGTCGAGCGTCTCGGCCGACGGCGCGAAGTAGTAGGAGCCCGACGCGGGCGTGGAGTAGTCGGTGATCGCGTCACGTGCCTGGCCGTCCATGCCGTACATCGCTGCCATGCGCTCGCGCATCGGCGCCTGCTCCTTGCAGAAGCCCATGAAGTAGAGGCCGATCGTGCCGTCGTGGAACGCGTACGGCGTCGATCGCCGCACCATCTCGCCCCGCTTCGGCGTCCCGTCGTCACCGGTCGTGCCCTCACGCAGCTCGACGTGGGCGAGGTGCGACGTGGGTACCTGCGTCGGCAGCTTGGTCGAGTCGGCCTTCGTGCGGCCGAACGTGTTCTCCTGGTCCTGGAGCGAGAGCCCGTTGAAGTACTTGAGGTCGTGCACCCACCGCTGCGCGATGCAGAACGAGCCGCCCGCGCCCGGCTTGCCGTCCGGCACGATCGCCCGGTCGTGCTGGTCCTCGGGCTCCGGGTTGCCGGTGCCGTCGATGAAACCTGTGAGGTCGAGGCTGTTGCGGTAGATGAACGTCGGCGTCTCCCGGGCGACGCTCATGTGGCCCTCGACCGCGGTGCGGAACTTCCACTGGGTCTCCCAGCAGAGGTCCTTGTCCGCGGAGTGCACCCACAGGAGGAGCTCCTCCTGGGTGCCTTTGGCGACCTTGCCGTCGGGCGACTCGTAGCTGGGGTACGGCTGGAAGTCCTCGGGCACGTCCTCGGTGAGGTCGGCGAGGAGCGTCGGGCCGAAGAGGAGGCATACGTTGATCGGCACCGTCACACCGGTCTCTGCCCCGGCGGCACGGACGTCGCGCAGGGCCGCCTTGATGACGCCGAGGTCGGCACCGTCGGTGCGGCTCATGTGGGTGTACCACTGGTACTTCTCGAGGTTGGTGAGGATCGCGTGCTGCGGGTTCGGCATGGGACAGCCTCCATGGCGTCGGGGGTCGGGGGCGCTGTCGTTGTTCTAGCGCAGAACGCGCGGTCGTCGGGCTCCCCCACCGACGCGGCGGCGAAGCCTGCCGAGGCTCCTACGAGCGCCGATCCGGCAGGGCGAAATGGCCACCGATGTGAGACCGGGCTGCGGCCGGCCGGACGATCCCTCGTCAACCGTCCGAGTCCACTACTCCGAGCCCTCGTGCCTCACTTGAAGTCGGCCATGCTCTTGCCCACATCCTGCAACGTGACGCCTTCGCCCGTCCTCGACTTCAGCTTGTGCACGTCTCCCGGTGCGCAATGGAAGATCCCGTCGTTCTCCTGCAGATCCTTGACCCTGACGAAGCCTCGAGCGGTGGCCTTCAGGACCGTCATGCAATCGCTCACACTGTTGGCGCGCACGTTCTGCGTCGCGTGCAGGCCGCCGGCGGTCCAATCGGTGACCTTCTTCGCATTGTCATAGACGCACTTGCGCGTGAGGCTGTTTCCACACGCCTTGGCCGACTGCGCGAACAGCAGCCACGCCGAGAACGCCTGAGCGCCGTAGGCGGCACGGGCTTTGCCATCGGGGAGGTACTCGGCGAACGCGTCGAGGTACTGCTTCGTTGCGGAACCCGGCTTCGCCTCCTCGAACGGGACGAAGGGAGTGCTCGTGTAGACGTTGCCCTTGAGCGCGGTGCCGGCGATGTCTATGAAGGCCTTGGCGTAGTTGTTGCCGTTCATGCTGATGAAGTCGGGCGAGTAGTTGATGTTGTTCATTGCCTCGATGAGCTTGGCCAGGAACTCCGGCTCCCCCACCCAGATCAGGCCCTTCACTCCGGCGCTCTTGAGCGACTCCGCGTATGGCGTCCACGAGGTCGGGCCCAGCGCCGGATACACGTCGTCGTAGACCTTCTTCCATCCCAGTGCGTCGACCACTTCCTTGTTCTGGTTGCCCGCCTCGCGAGTGCTCGGAAGGTCGGGGGTGATGACGCCGAAGGCCTTGGCGCCTGCCGGGAACTTCTCTTCCAGGTACTTGTACAGACCGTTCCCGACGCGGTCGACCGGGTTGGGCAGAGGCTGCACCGTGAGGTCGGCACCGCGTGCCTCCGGACTCAGGACGTACCCGGAGATATCGGGCATCAGGCATTCGAGTCGGGCCTTGACGCCGTCCTGGTCGAAGACCGCGCCGCCACCCACGAGCATGAAGTCCTCGCGGCAGGCATTGGTCATCTGCGGCGTCACGTTGGTGAGCGCGGCATCACGCTCATGCACGACGATCGTTCGGCCGTTGATACCACCGCGGTCGTTGCACCACTTGCTGAAGACCTCGGCCGCGTCGAAGAGCTCCTGGTTCAGACCCGGTCGACCGGCGAACCCGGGATCCGAGAAGGTCGAGATGCCGATCTCGGTCGGCGTGACGCCCTGCGCGGGTGAACCGCTGGGCTTGCCGCCCTGGCAGACGTCGGTGAGGTCTCCGAACGCCGAGCTCTTCGCGTCGTCCGCACTCGAGCTCTGTGACGCAGTCGAGGACCTACCCCCGGACGACGTGACGTTGTCACTGCGGCTACATGCACTCGCGCCGAGCGCGAGCACAACAACCACTGCGGACCACCGGGAGTACTTCATCACCTTTGCCCCTCTTGCCCGTCTAGGGGCAGCAACCGACCTGCTCATCAATGCGTCGACGTAGAGGTGGTCGACCTGTAGCCGGCGCCACGCCTACCTCGCCGGAAGGGTCAACAGACGTACAGGCAATCGGGCAACCTCTCGTTTCACGTCCCGCGCGGCGAGCACGTCGAGCACGAGATCCTCCATGAGGGCAATCCGGGTTCGCGGGAACCTGGAGCTACGGGGAGTCCGTCCAAGGAGCGATGGGGAGCATGCATGTCGTCAGTGCCCGATGGCTGGCGCTTGCCGTGGTGACCATCGCCTTGACGTCAGGTTGCACATCGCCGGGGCACTCCGAGGGTCACCCCGGGTCGTCGACGACGACAGCAACGCAGCTCGTGCCAGGAAGGTCATCTCCCCGCTCTCGTTCGTGTCCGGCGACGGTGCGAGAACAGCTCCCGCCACCGTCGAAGGCGATCGCGCCCCGCTCGAAGCTTGCGTGGCCGAACCCGATCGGCGGCGTGCTCTGCCGGTACTTCCCGCTCGGCGGAATAGTCGGACCCGGGATCCCTCACGGCACCCTCTACGGCCGCGCCACCCTGAACGCGCGACTCGCCACCGAGGCCGTCTCGATCCTCAACGCACAACGGCCTCAGGTCGGCATGCCGCTCTGTCCGGCGGACTTCGGCGCGTGGGACCTCGTGGTCCTTCGCTACGAGCGGCACCCTCTCCTCACGATCGCGGCCAACGCGTCGGGGTGCCCGTCATTCACCAACGGCGCCTTTCGCACCGGGAGCTTCTCGCCAGCGAACGGACGGTGGATGGCATTTCGCGACTCGCTCGTCCCCACCACGCGACAGGCTCTCTGACCAGGTCTTCGCGGCCCCTGAGGGAGGCCACTGCGACTCTCACTCTGGCGTCGGCGGGTCTGGGCCCATGCCTCTCGGATTTCGGAGGATCTTCATCGTGGCCTGGGTCAGGCCGAGTCTCTACGCAACGATCTTCCAATACGAATCTTTGCGCGTCACTCTCCCGTCGGAGGCAAGGTCGAAGAGATCACAACCGCGGACCTCGACCCGTTGACCGTCGACGCCTGTTCCTGTGAGCAGCCATCTAGAGACCGCGTGCCTGCCGCACGCCCAGTGCTCGTCGTCGCCGTAGTGGACATCAGGCAACCCTTCAAAGCGCGCGGTCAACCCTCTGCGCACCGCGACTCGACCTTCGAAGCGAGTTCCCCATGGGTCGGGACCGCGCGGCGTCTCCAGCACGCAGTCCTCGACGAAGAACTCCATAATCCGGTCGAGGTCATGCGCATTGAACGCCGCCATCAGATCCTGCATCCGCGCCAGCACGTCATCTGCCATGTGCCCAGTCTCTCGCATCGGTTGGGCTACGGCTTCAGGAGGGGGTGCGACGCATCGCGCAGCGGTGGATCACTTTGCCGTTCACGGACGAGATCCGCTCATCCGGCCTTCAACAGATCGAGCACCTTGCGATGGAACTCCGGTGGGTATCTCCTCGGCATGCTGGGCTCTCCTCCAAGGCTCGATCAGCATGACAATTCGAACAACCCGACTCCACCGAACCCGGGACACATCAGAGAGTCAACCAAACCCGGGGCAGTCAAATGTCTCCCGAAGTCGGACTGCGAGTCGGTCGAGCTACCGCCAGCGCCATTTGCGGCCGGTCGCGCTCAGACCGATGGCCGAGCGCAGCGCGACCGCGAACAACACCCCAATGGTGCCGTTGACGGCACCGAGCGCAACCCCGGCCAATCCGTCCGACGGATAAGCAGCGACGACGACGATTGCCCAGCCAAGAGCTACCACCGGCACGGCCCACCACCGGATCCAAAGACCGAGCAAGAGACGGGACTGCTGCACGGTCGGTTGACGGTGGTTGTGACTGATCATGCTGCCTCGTCGTCTTCGAGGCAGGGTGGTGGGGTGAAGGCGAGCTCGTAGGCGACCGGGGTGAGTTTGCCGAGATTGCGTTGGCGACGCCGGTGGTTGTAGGTGTGCTCGATCCAGACGAGGATCTCGTATGCGAGCTCGTCGCGGGTTCTCCAGCGACGTCGCCGGTTGAGGACGTTCTTCTGTAACAACGCGTAGAACGATTCCATCGCCGCGTTGTCGGCGGCGGACGCGACTCGTCCCATCGATCCGGTGAGCCGGTTCGCGGTGAGGGTGGCCCGGAAGGCCCGGGAGCGAAATTGGCCGCCCCTGTCGGAGTGAACCACGACCGTGCCCTGCGGTTGGCGACGCGCGATCGCGGAGCGGAGCGCCCTCACGGCGAGCTGGGCGGTCATGCGATCCCCGAGCGCGTAGCCGACGATGCGGTTGGAGAACACGTCCTTGATCGAACAGCAGTAGAGCTTGCCCTCGAGCGTCGGATGCTCGGTGATGTCGGTCAGCCACACGGTGTTCGGCGCCGACGCGGTGAAGACGCGCTGAACGAGGTCGTCGTGCACGGCCGGGCCCGGTGTCTTGCCGTGCGCTTTGCGGCCCTTCCTCGTGGTCGTCGACCACACCCGATGCGCGTGGCAGAGCCGCCAGACTCGACGTTCACAGGTTCGTTGACCGGCGGCCTCGAGCTCATCGGCGATGAACCGATACCCGAACTCGGGATCATCTGCGTGCACGTCGACAATCGCGTTCGTCGTGTGCGCGTCGGCCCAGTCCCGGTCCGAGCACGGCCGAGCCCGCCACTTGTAGAACGCCTGGGTGGAGAAGCCGAGCACCCCGCACGTCACCCGCACCGGGATGCCCTCGGCGGCAAGATCGCAGACGAGCGGGAACATCATTTTGGGAGCGCGTCCTTCGCAAAATAGGCGGCCGCACGGCGCAGGATCTCGTTCTCCATCTCCAACCGCCGCTTGTCACGGCGCAGCTGCACGACCTCGGCCTGCTCGGCCGAGGTGAGACCGTCCTTTACGCCGTCGTCGATGTCGGCTTGGTGCATCCAACGCCGTACCGACTCGACCGAGATATCGAAATCGGCAGCGACCTCGGCGACCGTCAGGTCACCCCGACGAGCGACCGTGACGACGTCACGCTTGAACTCGGGTGGGAACTTCTTCGGCATAGCAACATCCTTCCGGCCCGGACACGCCGGGCACAAAGAATGTCAACCAACCGTGCAGCAGTCCCGACCGTTCATGCACGACCGGCGACAACCCCCCAACCACCCAAGAGTCACGTCATCTGACGGGTGATGGACAGCGGCGAAGGAGGCACCGTGTCTCAAGACGCCTCGGACCTACAAGACCAACGAGGCCGGCTTCTACCAAGGCGTATAGACGCAAGCGTGGAATCGAGAGATATCGCGCGACGAGCGCGCGACAGCGCGCTCGACCCAGCCGCACTAACGACTGGCTCATGCCCCGATCCGTTAGGGTCCGCGACCGGTGATCACCGATGTGCACCGCGGCGCGGCTCCCAACGGGAGCGGCGATTCGCACGACACCACCCAATGGACACGCCGCACGTTTTGGCTCGCGCTCGCGCTGGCTCTCGCGCCCTTCGCCGTCTCGGCCGTGGTGGCTGTGGCACACGGCCCGGGCGCGCTGATCCGCGACGAGGCGCTGATCGAGATGCGCGTGCGGGACGTCGCTCAGCATCCTGTGTTGATCGGCCTCTACTCGCGCGATGGCTGGAGCCATCCCGGGCCGCTCCTCTTCTACACGTTGGCGCTGCCGTACCGACTGTTCGGCAGCAGTCCGGTCGGCCTGCTCATCGGCGCGCTCCTCGTGAATGCGGCGGCGGTCACCGGGATGGCGCTGGTGGCCAGACGGATCGGCGGTCTTCCGGCGGCGCTCGTCACGTTGATCGGTGCCACCGTCGTCGCCCACGCCCTCGGCGCCGAGGTCGTATCCGATCCATGGGTGTGCTTCATCACCATCCTGCCCTTCGGCTTGTTCTGCTTCCTGGTCTGGGCGATGACCAACGGGAAGGTCTGGGCGCTTCCCGTATCGGTGGTCGTCGCTTCATGGTTGACGCAGACCCATGTCGGCTACCTGCCCCTCACGATGCCGCCGCTCATGCTGGGTGCCGCCTGGCTCTGGTTCACCACGCGGCGCGCCGAGCCATCGCGAATGAAGCGGCTCACAGGCGCGGTCGGCGCGGCTGTGGGTCTCTTCGTGTTGCTCTGGCTCCCGACCGTGTGGGACCAATGGGGCGGGTCGGGCAACCTCGGGAAGGTCGTCAAATGGTTCACCCAGAGCGACGGTCAGACCTATTCGGTGGTCGACGGGTTCCGCATCGTGTTCGGGCAGTTCGCGGTGGTGCCCGATTGGATCACCGGCACCCGTCGCATCGGCTTCAACGGCGAGACGACCTTGCTCAACCAGACGTTGTGGCCGGTCCTCCTCATACCCCTGGTCATCGCGATCGCGGTCGCGTGGCGACAGGGGCGTCGACCGATCCTGCGGCTCGCGGCAGTGACGGGCTTCGTCGTGGGCGCCGGCGTGCTCTCGGTCGCCAGCACGATCGGCATCATGTACGAGTACCGACTCCTGTGGATCTGGATGCTCGGGATGCTCGGAGCCGTCGTGATCGTGTGGACGACCTGGAACGCGACCGCCAAGCGCTGGCCCCAAAGTGAGCGCCAGGTCTTGGTGCCGTTGGCGATGGTCGCGTTGGTCGGGCTGTCCGTCATCCAGATCGTCGATGTCGCGACAAGCGGCTCCCCCGACTTCTACTCCGCGACGGCCGGAGACGTCACGCACCAGCTCACCGCCGCGCTCGAACCGCGTCGCGGCGACGTGCTGCTTCGATCACAGTCGCCGAACGGCGAGCTGTACCTGCAGGGTCTGGTCCTCGGACTCGAGCGAGCGGGGATTGCGGCACGCGTACCGAGCGACCCGAGCCAGCGCTTCGGAGCCCACCGAGTCGCGAACAGTACCGAGAGGATCGGAGATCGGTTGCTTGTCCTCGCCGACGACGATCTCGTGTCAGCGCCGCCAGGACTCGAGGTCGTGGCGTACAGCGGACCGCTCCCGCTCGATCGGTATCTCATCGCGGCTCGTCGCGCGCAAGCCGAAGAACGTCATCTCCTCCGGCAACTTCGCACCGGCACACTCACCCCGGCGAAGTACGTCGCCCGCCTCGCCGCGGTGAAGCTCCCCGGCCCTACCCTGACGGTGCTTCGGGAGCCGTGAGGACAACGGAACTCGGCTCGCACGAACGGCGTCGCAACGCTGCCCGCGTCGCCGACTATCCCGCGACTCGGTAGGCGACGACGACCGGCGGATCGGCCATGCCGATCGGCCAGACGATCGTGTCGCGCGTCGCCGCCGGGAATCCGTTGATTCCGCCTGGCGCGTCGATGGTGCGGACGATCGAACCGCGCGTGCGGTCGAGCGCGTAGATGTGCCCCTGGTAGGTGCCGACGAACACCAGGTCACCCATCACCAGTGCTGCACCGAGCGGATCGCCCGCGATCGTGGTGTCCCAGAGGATGCGCCCGGTAGCCGCGTCGGTGGCGACGACCTGACCCGGCATCTGGCCGAGCTTGGCTCCACCGAGGAAGTCTTCCTTCGCCGGGTCGACGTGCGAAGGCGCGTTGATGACGGCGGAGTAGACGACACCATCGGCGACCGCGACCGGGGTTTCGGTCCCGCCGAACAGCCCAGGCATGACGTCCAGTGGTTGGGTGAGGAGCGCTTCGTGATCGTTCTTGTGGATTCCGACCTCGCGGTCGGAGACGACCTTGCCGGTGTCCGGATCGAGAGCGAGCACCCGACCGAGCTTCCCGGTGCCGATGACAAGCGTCTTCCCGGCAAGGCGCGCGATCGCGGTGAGCTGCAGGTCGTGGTCGAACAGGTCGTGGGGTACCGCCTGGTGGTACCAGGCGAGCTTGCCGGTGCGCAGATGGAGCGCGACGACAGACTCGGCGTAGAGGTTGGGACCGGGACGGCTCGAGCCGCGCGGGAATTCGGGGGTGCCGGGGAATGGCGCCGGGTTGGCGATGCCCCAGTAGACGAGCCCGCGCTCGAGGTCGACTGCGGGAGGGAACCACGCGCCGCCGCCAGAGTTGAGGTCCGGGTTGCCCCAGAGGTCGTCGCTCTTCACGGTGTCGAAGGACCAGACCTTCTCGCCGGTCTTCGCGTCAAGCGCCCAGAGGACACCACGATCACCGCCGCGGAACTGGCCCTGCAGGCTCACGGGGACCGTCGCGGCAAGCACGAGTCCGTCGACGACGGTCGGTTGGATGTCGACTCCGGTGGTTTTCGTATCGGCGATCTCCGTGGACCAGAGCTCGTGACCGTCGTTGGCGTCGAGCGCGCCGATCGTGCGCCCGTCCTTCGCCACGTAGACGCGCCCGTAGCCGACCGCCGGGCCGTTCGGGCCAGTGGAGAAGGCCTTGTACTCCTTGGTCCATCTCACGGTGCCGGTCGCGAGGTCGATGGCTTTGACGTTGCTTCCGAGGTCCTGCACATAGACGGTGTCGCCGACGATCACCGGTGTGCTCGAGAGGTTGCCAAATGCGGCCGCACCGGGCATCGGGACGCTCCAGGCAGGCTCCAGGCGTGCGACGTTCGCCGTGGTGATGGTTGCGTCCGGCTGCGCGCGGGAGTTGTCGTAGTCGCGTGCCGGAAGCGGCCAGTCACCAGCAGAATGGCGGACCTCGGGTGGTACCGACGTGGCTCGATCCGCGCGCGTCGACGCCGTGGTCCCTCCGTCGGTGCCACCCGAGCAGCCGGCCAGCACCAGCGCGGTGCAGGCGAGGAAGGTGGCGGCGCTGCGACGTGCTCGGTGCTTGGACATCATCGAACGACAGCCCCCCGTTTCTGATTGGACCCGGATGGTATGGCGCTGGAGGTAAGGCGGCGGTTAGCCGCCCCTGCTCCGACGTAGTCGGTACCCGCCGCGGGCTCCAACCGATGCGGGGCTTCCCAGTGGGCGATGAGGGACTCGGAGGATCGGGCGCGGCACATGTTGATCGCCGAGAACGCGAGGCCGTAGAAACAACGTCTGCCTACTGACGCCGTTGACCGTGTCCAGCCACGTGCGCTTCAACCTGGACGTCGTCGGCGCAGCAGAGGAGCCGGGTCTTGAGCCAGGGTTACGCTCCGCTGTCGTGGGCCACGCTGCCGCCGAACGGCTCAGGGTCGAGCACACCAAGGTCAACGGAGGCAGCGGCTACACGGCGTACCCTCTCGTTCGCATCCGGGATACCGAGACGTCGACCACCGTGCGCGAGCGCTCGCGTTGAGCGACGACTCTCGTGTCGCAGCAAGCCCAGAGGGGTATGACCGTAGGCACGAGGGCGTCCAGCGCTCGGTACTACTGGGGGGCAGCGCGGACGTCCTCGCATCGTCGCCGAACTCGGAGGTTCCGAAGATGCAGGTGCGCACGGTGCCCAGACTCAAGAAGGTCCGGCCATATCACTCGGCCGGTCACCATCGGACCGGTGCCGTCTACCACGACCGCACCGACTGTCCCGACGGCCAGAGGATCCACTCCGAGCGCCTCGCGGTAGGCACTCGAGCCCTGCCGCAGTGCGAAACCTGCCGGGTCCTCGACACGTAGACCCCGAACCTGCCAGCGGCAGCTGGCTTCCCCTTGCCCTTGTCGACCACGTGCGCCACTGCCTGCCCTCCCGTGTCGGCAGGTCAGCGCAAACGTTGGTGGGCGATGAGGGACTCGAACCCCCGACCTCTGCCGTGTGAAGTCTTCCGGTGCTCGTCATTGACGTCATAGGCGTGCACCGGCGCCGGGCGTCCGACAGCAATGACGCTCATGACATCGGCGAACATCCATGACACGCAAATTTCGGAGGATGGCTCGGAGGATCGCTGAGCCGAGATGAGCGTCGCCGATTGGTTCCAGCGCCACCGGACCTCTCGGCTACCTCACGTCAGCGAGATGACTGTCGCCTGGTCCATGACCGTATCCCCGAACGGCACTTCGGGGACAGGAATCGTCCAGGTTCCGCGGCGTCGACCCCGGCTATCGGTCTCAGTCGCTGCCCCGATGAAACGCTGCGACGAACCAATGCTGCTCGTCGGTCTCGACCGCTTTCTCGCAGTACGCGTTGCGGACCCAGGCAACAGCTTCGCTCGGAGGCGTTCCAGTCAGCACTGCGAGGCACGCCAGAGCTGTGCCCGTGCGCCCATGCCCTCCCAGGCAACCCACCTCGACGTCTTCGCCACGGCGCGACCGGGCCAGCACGTCCTCGAGCGCGACGCGCAGTTCGCTGACATCGGGAACACCAAAGTCGACCCACGGGAGCTGGGTGTGATCCCACGGCGGGGACCAACGCTGATCGAAGTAGAGCCCGAAGGTTGGTGGCCGGTCGCGCTTGTACGGCTCGTCGACGAGGAACCTGACTCCTACGACCGCAGTGCCATCGGCGAAAGTCACCACGTCGCGGTGAGCGTGGGGCCGAACGAAGGGCCGGTCGGCTGCCTCCCACTCGGCACGGATCGCCGTGAGAAGTTCGTCCGTCACCGGGGGATCCTCGTCCCGGCTCATTCGTTCAGTGACGAGCTTCCCCGCTGTCGTCTGCACGGAGTACACCGCCCACACGACAGCGGCGCGGTCGTCGCCGACCAATCCGTCAGGCACGTGCGCCCGGATCGCTCGTCGTCACGTCTCGATGATGCATCACGACGCACAGATCGTCGAGCCGGATTCGGACGACGCGCACGCGGAGCCTGCCCCGCAACGCCTGGGCTGGGCGCGTGCGCTTCCCGGCGCGAAGGGTCCGAGGTGAAGTCTCTGGTGTTCGGCGCTTTGTGGCGCCGCTACCCACGACAAGGCCATCTGTCCTGACAGTCCCTCGAGGCGTGAGGCTGCGGCTGTCGCGACCGAGCGCCGTGACATGATCGCGTCGTATGCCTGCCTCGCCGTATTACCGATCGGATCTGGCGCGCATTCATCACGAAGGGTTCGGGTTCCACGCGGACGCGGTAGCACCCGGGATTCTGACGATCCTCGAGCCCGTCCTCGAGCGGTCCGGACTCGTCCTCGAGCTCGGCTGTGGATCCGGGTTGCTCACGAAGTACCTCGTCGAGGCAGGCCATCGGGTACTCGCGACCGACGCGTCTCCGGCCATGGTCGACCTTGCCCGTGACTTCGTTCCCACGGTGCCGGTCGAGGTCCTTCGGCTTCCCGAGGATCCGCTTCCGGCCGCCGATGCAATCGTCAGCGTCGGTCACGCGTTGAGCTACCTCGACAGCGAGGAAGACATCAACCGGTCGCTTGCCGCCATGGCGGGTGCGCTTGAGGAGTCCGGGGTACTCGCGTTCGACATCTGCGACCTGGAGTGGGGAGCTGCCCGGCGCGGACAGCCGCCCGGGGTCTGGTTCGGAGAGGACTGGGTGCTCACGACGCAGCGCTCCGTCCTCGATGATCGGATCTTCCGGCGTGAGATGACGATGTTCGTCCGTGACGGCGAACTCTGGCGTCGTGATGACGAAACCCACGACAACGTGCTCATCGACACCAGCCGACTCCCAGAGTTCCTTGCTCGGTTCGGCGTCGACGCGGAGATCCGCCAAGCCTTCGGCAACGAGACTCTGCTTACCGGACTCGTCGCGGTCATCGGCCGCCGCCGAGCCTCCTGACCGGGACCCACCTGACTCACCTACCCCATACCGCCGGCTCAGGGACCTGCCCGTGGTGGACCGACGACGCCACAATGCGCATCGCTGCCTAAGCGAGGCGGTGCTGCGGTTTTACCGGTGGGCGATGCGGGACTCGAACCCACGACCTCTGCCGTGTGAAGGCTCGTGGAGGGTGTTATGAGTGTCATACCTGTGCTTCCGCGTAGCGCCGCCGTCGGGGGTGACCCTCATGACGTCAGCGAACACCGGTGACATGCAGATTTCGGAGGATGACTCGGAGGATCGGGCGGCATCAATTCTGGCGGAGACATCTGCCCGCGGAGCCGCTTACGCTCACGGGCGAGACGCCCAGGATGAGAGGCAAGGCAGGCGATGACCGAAATGCCGCCGGAATGGCTACCGGACCCGCTCGGTCGCTATGACCACCGGTTCTGGAATGGCAGCGAGTGGACTGAGCATGTGGCAAACGGTGGCCAGGCGGAGGTCGACCCGCTCGGGATCAGTCCAACACGCGACCTGGAGCTAGCGGAACCTGTACCTAAGCCCGACCTGCTGCCGTCAACACTCGAGGATGGGGCCCACGCGTTCGAAGGTGAGCAGACTGAAGCGCTCACTGCAGAACGCGATGATGCGTCGGCGCAGACACGAGTTCCCGCACCAATATCTCAACCCGGGCATCATCCAGGTCCGACGCCCGCGCCTATCCCGCCGCTGGCGACGCCTGTCGATACTGCCGGCACTTTGCGAGGCAAAGGCGTCACTGGCACTGTGAAAGTCGACGACCACTTCGTCACGATCGCACGCAAGGGCGCGATGGCGAAGATGAACTACGGCTGGACGCGTGGCGAGAAGCGGATACCGATCGACACAATCGCAGCAGTTCAGTTCAAGAAGGCGGGCATGTCGCGGGGTTATATCCAGTTCACGCTCGCAGGCGGTAACGAGAGCACTCGCGGAGTCATGGCAGCGACACAAGACGAGAACTCGGTGTTGTTCACAGGGGGACACGAATCCGAGTTCCGAGCGATCCGCGACCACATCGAGCGACGCATCGCGTCGCGACAGACAGCAAGCCGAGCGCCGGCCTCCGTCGCGCCAGCGGGGCCAGCAGACCTTGCGACTCAACTTCGGGCGCTCGCCGCGCTGCGGGACGAAGGGCTTCTTACCGAAGAGGAATTCGCGGCACAGAAAGCGAAGCTGCTCTAGCCGCGACTCCGGCCAGGCACCAGTTGAATGGTCGCCGTGCTCGATCGGACGCTCATGCGCTTACGCGTCGATTGATGAACTGAACGCCGGGAGACGCAAGTTCCTCGCGGCGGCTCGGGAAGAACTCGGACTTCCCGATGCTCGACTTGGGAACTACGCGGCCTCACCGCGGCCTGCGGAGGAAACGCCTCCGGCCTGACTGTGCGCGGCACTGGCCTGATGTATTCCGGTGGGCGATACAGGACTCGAACCTGTGACCTCTGCCGTGTGAATCCGTGAAGTTAGGCCGACCGTCAACGTTGATGGCTCTGGTGACCTCGGCAGTGCCCCCTCTCCCGACGACGTCGAAGGGGTTCTCGCGGATGCTGAAGCAATCGTTGAGGAAGCGGAACCCGACGTGATCCGCGCAGCGCACCAAGCGACGGCCTCCCGATGACGACGGGTTCCGGTCGGCGTGTAAGCGGCTCGGTGACGAACGTACCGTCGATCAGCGACAGCTCGAAGTGCGAGCAGCCTTCGGGGCATCGCCAGGGTTGCTCCGGCGCAAGCCCGAGCACGCACAGGCGAGCGACTTCACCGTCGTCGTAGGCACGGCTCTCGAAGTGGCGGCAGTTCTCGCGCATCGGCACGGCCGAAGCTTCCCACAGTGAAGGCTCGATCACCCCGCCAAGGCCGAAGCCCTGGAGACTTCGCCCCCGTGCTCAGGAACGGAGCCGGACCTCGCACGTCGCGGCACGGTCGCGTTGATTGAATCGAGTCGCGCGGGACGGAGTTTCTGTGCCGTTTCGCGGTCAGATCGTCCGGGCGAGTTCGGTGACCGCGGTCTCGATGCGTCGGTGTTGGCGCGCGTCGACGCCGAGTTCGTAGTGGCCACGACGGACGTCTGCATCAGCGCATGACCGCGCATGATCACCCGAGCGGTGTGGTCGCGCTTCAGCCCGCGCATCGGCCGGAGCCGAGACTTGAGTCGACCGTGATCGCATTCGACGCGGTTGTTCGCATACTGCTCGGTGTTGTGCAACGCACCAGGGATCAGCCCTTCGATCGCGGCCCGTAATGCCGGGGCCCGATCGGTCACCACCTCGATCGGCTGGCCATGGACGCGTAGCGCCCTGGCGAAGAACCGCCATGCCGCCAGGAAGTCGCGCTTGGCCGAGACGTACACGTCGATGATCTGCCCGAACTGATCGACGGCCCGGTAGACGTAGCGCTATTTGCCCGCGCCTTCACGTAGATCTCGTCCACGAACCAGCGGTCTCCGACCGCATGGCGACAAGGCCCGTCCGCATCCGCGAGAAGCGGGTGAATCGTTGCACCGACAGGTAGATGGTGACGTGGTCGACGTCGATGCCACGCTCGGCGAGGAGCTCTTCGACGTCGCGGTAGGAGAGCCCATATCGCAGATGCTTATTGAGGCACTTTCACCGCCCACCGCGACCTTGCGCTGCCCTCCTCGCGGACCTCGGTGCATTGACATAGGAGTATCAGTGCCAGCCGATCACGTCCGACCTGTTCACCCCCTTCACCCGACCGGACGTGTACTAAAGCGCGAAGGAGCGCGCGTTCCGGAGCGGGCCGAGAACGAACGGATTCCGATTCTCAAGCCACAGCACAATTGATCCGACCACCTGGAGCGTGAGGACATGATCAAGCTCAAGACCACCCCCAGGCGCATCCCCGCACCCGTGACGATTTCCCCTGCTTCGGCGCTGATGGGCATGTTGGCTGTGGCCCTGCTCGCCTGCTTGTTCTTCCTCGCCGGTGGAGCCTCTGCGTACGCCGACGGCCCAACTCCGCCCGCGAACCAACCTGACTCAGGGTACCGAGCAACTTGCCCCCGCTCCCGCCCCCCACTCCTGACCCGGCTGGGTACTTCATGCCTGTCCCCTGTGCGCCGGGCTGTGGTCCGCACCAGGGCTCAGCTCCAAGTCCTCCTCAGCCCCAGGGCTCAGCCCCTGCACCAGCGCTTGCCCCAGCCCCGAGCCACTCTTGGACCGGCTCCGGTACCGCGACCTCACCCTCGGGGACATCAACAACTCCACCACCGACTCCGGGCATCGCGTCTTCGTCTTCGTCCTCCTCCGTGACGCCCCCTCGTCCCCACAAGTCCGCATCCGCACACGATGAGCAGACGTCGGTACCCACGGCCGCGCCGGCGAGCGCTTCTTCGAACACGGCCCTCAGGCTGGTGGCGATCGCACTGATCGTGGTCGCACTAGTCAGCGCCCTCTCCCAGCTCCTCGTCCGCCAGCGCAAGCGCCACGCCGACGCGTCCAGCTCGATCTGACGCCACCTGTCTTCGACCGACATTGTTGCGTTGCCCCGGATCGGGCCGCGTTGGGACCGAGTTGCCGTCCCGTCTCGGGTTCAGATCGTTCGGGCGAGTTCGGTGAACGCAGTCTCAAGACGCCGGTGGTGGCGCGCGTCGATGCCGAGTTCGTAGTGCCCGCGGCGGATGTTCTGAATCAGCGCGTGACCGCGCATGATCACCCGCGCCGAACGGTCGCGTTTGAGGCCGCGCATCGGACGAAGCCGGGCTTTCAGCCGGCCGTGGTCGCATTCGACGCGGTTGTTCGGCTACCGCGCCGTGTTGTGAAACGCGATAGGCATGAGCCCTTCGATCGCGGCCTGCAACGTAGGGCCCGATCGGTCACAACCTCGCCCGGCTCACCATGGGCGCGGAGTGCCCTGGCGAAGAACCAGCGTGCGGCCCGGAGATCGCGTCGAGCTGAGACGAGAACGTCGATGATCTGGCCGTACTGATCAACGGCTCGATACACGTACCGCCACCGGCCCGCGACCTTCACGTAGGTCTCGTCCACCTACCAACGGTCGCCGACCGTGTGCCGGCACGGTCCAACCCCATCCGCGAGAAGTGGTGTGAAGCGCTGCACCCAGCGGTAGATGGTGACGTGTTCGCCCTCGATCCCACGCTCACCCGAGCAGCTCCTCGACCTCGCGGTAGGAGAGCCCGTACCGCAGATACCCGTGCACCGCGAGGACGATGATCTCGGGCGGGAACCGGAACCCCTTGAATGCAGAGCTCGGAACCACGGAAGCTGGACGGGAACGGCGGGGCATCATCACGCCACCCTCATCGTCCGGCGCGACCCTCCGCCAATGCAACGGTCCTAACGTGCCTCCTCGGGCATCAAGCCTGAGCGCTCGTCATCGCGCAAGTCTGGTCGCCGGCGTCTGGGCCGTCCCGCTCTGGACGAGGCGCGTCCGCCAAGGGGGTCGCCGAGCCTCGCAGCAGAGGAGCAAACATCGTCTGCCGCGCGCGGAGCCGCTCGAGGAAGATCGGTGGTGCCAGCACGAGGTTCGTCCCCTGGCGCGTGAGCATCTCGCGTTCGGTCAGGCCTCCGATCGCCCTCTCCGCGTCGACACCGAGCACCTTCTTGACTCGGTGCAGGTCGACGTGGTCGGCTGTGGCGCAAGCGAACTCGGCCAGCAGTGCGAGCTCGATGTCTGAAAAAACATCCTGTCGGCGCGCCTCTCGGACGGGCAGCCCGGTTTCGCGTTGGTCGAACAGCGCAAGCATGGTGTCGTTCTCGACGATCTCGTCGATCGCCCGGCGGATCGGGTCCTCGTCCATCAGGGACTGCCCGCTGACGCTCGCCTCGCTCTCCAGCCGTGTGAAGAGCTGCCCCCAGAAGTACGGGCGGAGCCCGAGTCGGGCGACGACCTGCGAGTTCAGCAATCCGGGTGGCACGACGGGTCGGTACGGGACGACGACGGTCGGATTCTTGCTCTCTTCGACGAGGAATCCGCAGAAGTACTCGACCGCGTCTTTCCAGGTGAGCGTGGCCGGACAGCTCACCGCGTGCCATTCCTTGAGTACGTTCGCCTCGTGTCCGTGCCGTTGGACCGTCCCGAGCAGCGCGATGTTCCGCAGCCCGATGTTGCCGAGGCGAGCCGCTAATGCGTATACGGGACCGTCCTCGCGGTCATAGAACAGGCTGTCGAGCTCGTCGAGGAGCAGGCCCAGTGGCGGGACCGCAGGGTCCCAGGCCTCGTCCAGCTCCACCAGCAGGTCCACGAAGTCATCGATCTCACTACCGAGATCGGGGAGCTCGACATCTTGCTTCTTCAGCTCGCGACGCAACGCCCGCGTCAACTTCGACGCCAGGCGGGCGGACAGATCGGCTCCGGTCGTACCGTCGGCCCCGACTCCGTCAACGACGTCGATGGTCAGGCGGGCGCAGATTGTTCCCTTGTCCGCGGCGGCTCGCAAGGCTCGGTGGGCGAGCGTCGTCTTGCCGGCGCGTCGGTTTCCGAAGATCACAACCGGCTTGCGCGCGTGCGGAGCCGCGTCGATGGCGGCGTGATTGATGGCGGCGAGCTCCCGGGTTCTCCCGCGGAACATCGGTAAGGCGATCGTTACGTTGCTCGCCGCGGAGTCCAGGTCGATACCGGGACGTTCCGGGACCTCGAGCCGGACCTGTTCGTCGCCCACGCTCGCGACGATGATCTCGTCGTTGAAGGGAAACATTGGCGAGGCGTAGCGCCACGACTCGCTGTGCGTGGTCGTGCACGGCGCAAGCTCGAATCCCTGCTCGGTGCCGATCGTCACTCGCATCCCTGTGCTCGGATCAGTGTTGATCGCGACAGCCTGACCCACCACCGGGTCGACGACGACGCGAAGCGCGGTGATCGGGGCGTCGTACAGACGGGCGGCGAACTGTGTCGCCGCCTCGAATCGCTGCCGCATCTCGACCGGCATCTCGGCGAGGCGCTCGAACGCGTCGCCGGGTGAACCGACGATCAAGCTGGCCGCCTCGATCAGGGCGCCGATCGTCGCGATCGGGACGTCGTCGACCACCAGTACGGCTTGCGCTGCGCCGATGCCCGAGCGCGGCACCAGTGAGTGACCCCCGGTCGCCCGCTGTGCCGAGACGATCTCGAAGCCCGGGCGGGCGACCGTCGCCGCTTCGATCATCTGGTCCACAGTGAGTCGGGGTTTCAGGTAGTCGGGGTTCGACCCGAGCCGGAACGCTACCCACGGTGCCGCGTGAATGAGCGCGGCGAGGCGCCTGCGGTGCTCGTGGTTCGCCCTGGGCGGTCGGTACGGGAAGCGCGTTGGGCTCGCCGAGATGTTCCGGGCGATCCATGAGTCGATCAGCGTCAGGGTCCGCGCCAGTCCCGCCGGCGGCGGGTCGGCGCGACTGTTGATCAACCACTCCCGGGCGGTAAGCGCGGCCGCGAACACGGCGAGGTCGCCAGCGCCCTCCACCGCTTCTCGAATCTGCTCGTGGCAGACCACCTGGTGGGCCCATTCGCGCCCACGGGCCCGAGACCCGGCCAAAGCATCGAAGTCCCAGCCGTGCGCGACCAGCTCCCGGGCTCGGTTCGCGTTGAGGTCGCGGCTCGGCTTGTCGAAGAAGGAGGCCGTCAGCGGCCACGCTCCGTCGACCTCTTCACGAGGGACGGGAAAGCTGAGCAGGTCCCGCGCGGCACGTTCGGCTGCGTCGAGGGAGGCCGCCAAGGTCCATTTCGACTCGCCCAGTGCGGTCTCTGCGTTCGTCGCCGCCGACCACGACACGTCCTGAATCGCCTTCGGCATCTGTCGCCAAAGATCGCTGGCCCGGAGCGCCATTCGATGGGTGACCCGCGCGTCTCTATACAGGTCCCGGTCCCTGATCCCGGGCCAGATCGTCACCGTCATCGGCCCCGGGTGCCGAGCTCCCGCCGACCAGGTGAACGACACAGATGCCTCGCTCAGGTCGTCGAGCTCGACGGTGGTGGAGCCACCGGCCGCGACAGACGCCTGGCCTCTCTGGTCGACCGTGATGGTCAGCGGGAGCTCGGCACCGCGGCGCACCGTAGCCAATCCAGTCAAGGGAGCATGGGCCCGGGTTGAGCAAAAGAAGCGCTCGGCGAGTGCGTGCAGCTTCGCCGGCTTCACCCGGCCGTTGCCGTCGCACTCCAAACGGGGGCTCCGACTCTCGATGATCAGGACCGCCGGTGAGCGGTGTCCGCCGCGGCGACGGAGAAACACCACGAGCCGGCCAGGGAGGACGACGATGTCCTCGGACGACTCCAGACGGACGTTCTGCACCGCCCGCGCTGGCGCGCGGCTCACCACGAACCCCTTCAGCAGCGGCTCCTGGCGCCGCACCGTCAGCCCGCCCCGTCCACGGTCTCGGGGACCGGCTGCTGCTCGGCCCGGATAGCCCTCACCGCCTGCTTGAGCACATCCGTTTCGCTCTGCCACCGTGGAGACGCCCGGACCTCCTGCGGCATATCGAGGGCGGGCGCGAGCTGGGTCACCGAGACATCCGGCCGCTTCTCGAGGAACGGGGTCACCGCACCCCAGAAGTCCTTGTCCGACGAGAGAAGGTAGACCTTGCTGAAGGGGTATCGAGCAATCGTCGACGCGACGGAGGCGGTGAGCACGACGTCGTCGCTGTTGTCCTTCGCTCCGCCTTCTCCTTTGGCGCGCTTCGCGCCTTCGGTGAGCATCGTGTGCACCACGGTCCATTCGCGCGGATGGACGCCGAGCAGCTCGATCGCCCGGGTCGCGCCCCGCGCCGCGACGACGACGTGCCGCGCCGGCACGCCCCGGTCCTCCGCCACTCGCGTGATGGCGCGCGCGAGCTCCTGCGCCTTCTGCTGGGCGCCATCGAGATTGCATTGCAAACCCCTGATGCTGGAGGTGCAGTTCTCGAGATCCACCCACAGGTAGGCGGGCGTTGGACAGGCGGCCCCAATGATGGGTGCGACCCGACCTTCGACCGTCGGCAGCGAGTAGTACCGGCAGCTCCGCTGAACGTTCGCCGTGTTCTGAGTGTTGATCTGATCAACCTTCCTGGCGAACCATTCGATGTCGGGCTCGTCCGCCGCGGGCGGTTGCTCGGCCTTCATGAAGGGCAGCACCACCTTCTGCACGGAGAGCCACGCAGCCGTGTTCGCGGTCTCGACGACGCTTCGGGACGCGCCCGGATTCGCCATGGCCGCGCCTGCCGCGATGATCGGGCCGAGCCACCCGCCGGTCGGGTCGGCGTCTCGGGCCGGTAGCCCGGCGCGAGTCGCCAGCTGGCGCGCGTCGTCCACCGACAGGAAGGGCATGTTCACCGGCATGTAGCGGCGTTCGAGAACCTTCGAGAGTGCGTGCAGGCCGGGTGAGCGGTCCTCGTGTTCCCTACCCCACGCAACCAACGCCGAAGTGTTCGGGAATTGGGTGACGAGTGTGAGTGCGCAGCGGCGTCCCTCTCCGGTCTGGGCCCTCGCCACCAGCGTCTTGTCAAGCAGCGTCAGGCTCCGTTGGTCGATCGCGCCGAACGGATCCGTCAGCGCGAGGTCCCAGTGGTCGAGGATCACCATGAGAGCCTTCGTCCCGTCGCCGGCCTGGGTGACCAGATCGTCGATGTAATCGTCGAACAAGTCGTCGCGAAGGTCGACGGACTCCCCGAAGTAGTCGGGTTGACCCATGAGCGCCGCGAACGCCGACCAGAAGCGCATGGGTGTGTCGAGGACCGCGCGGTGCGGGCCGAGGTCCCAGTAGACGACGTGGACGTCATCGAACGGTTGGGTCTCAGCGATGTGCTCGAGCAGCGTCGTCTTCCCGGTGTCCACCGCGCCGAAGAGGGCGTAGAAGTTATCGGGTCGACCGATGGTGCGGCGGAGCCATTTCCCGTGCGCCGTGGCGAGGAAAGCGCCGAGATCGGGAATCACTACATCCATCGTTCGCGCCCTTTCCTGCTCGAGGGCCCTGGCACTGGTTCTTCGGACCAATCGGACCTTCTTCGGACTAGTCGACGGCCCTGCGAGCGACTTGAGCAGTCCTTGGGGTTGAATCACTTTCGACCGGTCTCGCACTTCTTGCCGAGACGGGATGAGGCGCGGCTACTTCGGTTGCGTCGACTCGGATCTTGCCGCGCAGACTCACGCCGCGGTCCGAGTCGGTTCAGATGCCAACCCCGTCGATGCGACAATGCCTCCTTGATCGTTGCTGCTGGGACGTCGCACGAAGCGTTGCAGGATCGGCTGCGCGTCGTGGTCGAGAGGATGGCCGCCCAATGACGCGGCGGGCCGTGCCATCGGGCGCGAGCGACGAGTGGCTGGCGCTCTACCGATCAGCGCGCGATCGAAGCGACAGAGCTGGGTACTACAACCGCAACACCTTCAGCGAGATACATGGCCATTCGGTCGTCGTGCGGATACCGATCCCTGGTGCACCTGGCATGGATCTGCGGGTCTTGCCGGAGACGGTCGTGCTACGAGCGGCACGTGATGCACATCTTCCGGTCCCTGAAGTGCTCCACGAGTCAGAGGCTCCGATCTTCGCAGTGCACGAGTACATCGATGGTCAAGTGCTCGACACCGTTGCCCCGAGCGGCACCGCGTTACCGGAGCAGGCGATTCCTGATCTCGTTGACACCATCACGAGGTTGCATCGAGTTCCGATCAAGAGCCTGCCGCGCCGGCCAGACTGGTGGCCCCGCGATGGCGATTCGGCAGCGTTCGCGGCGGTCCTCCTTCGGCACACGCAGAGCATCTTCACCAACGCGCGCGCAACCTTCGCCAAGACCTACCGCGCGCTCGGGGTGCCGGAGGACCCTCTGGCCAGGGTGTGGCCGCGTTTGGAACGACTGCGAAGTCGACCGTTCCGACTCGTTCATGCCGACCTCCACCGCAAGAACCTCATACTCGATGGGCGCCACACCTGGGTGCTCGACTGGGAACTTGCCCTGTGGGGGGACCCGCTGTACGAGATCGCGGTCCATCTGCACAAGATGCGATACCTACCCGACGAGCAACAAGCGTTTCTGGCGCTCCTTGCTCGGTCACCAGCGGGACCTTGTCTCGAGGACGCAGACGAAGATCTCGAGACGTTGCTCATGCATGAGCGATGCAAGTCGGTACTCGTCGACAGTCTTCGCTACGCGGAAGAGCTCCAGCGAGAGGGAATGAGCTCAGGTCCGAGGACCACCGCGCTGTGCACACGTCTTGCAGCCAAGCTGGCTGATGCAGCGAGCATCTGGGACGCTCCGCCGGCCGCAGCGCGCGAGGTACGACGGGCCCTCGCGGGTGGGTAGCCAATGGGCTCCGCGAGCGAGAGCCTCGAGTTCTGGAATCGACCGTGAACGGCACCGTTGCCTTGACGCATTCGCCGGTCGTCACCTGAACGTGGCAGGGCTCGTTTCAGGGGCCTGGGCGATTCGCGCTCTCGATGCGAGTCGACCTCGGGTCCGCGGCGCCCCGCTCGTGGGGCTCGAGGTGCGCGGCGAAGACCTCGTCGAAGTCTGCGTCGCCCTCGGCCTGTTCCGCGTCGGACAGGTGGCGCAAGGGGCGCATCTGGATGGCTGCCGCCTGGTCACCGGCGACGCCCTCCGTGGGTTTCTCGGCGGGGTCGGGAGTCGCTGTCATCCTCATAGTGTGCCCGACGAGGCGGCCCGTCATGCCGAGCCCGCGTCCGCCGAACTGTGGGCGGGCACGAAGGAAAGGGCTATGGCCGCGACAGCAAAGACGGGCAGGAGTACAAGACAGCGCGTCACCGACACGAACTCGAACAACACCGCGACGGCGGCCAACAGACCGAGTGCGGCGCAACGCTGCCAGCGTTGAGAGATGTTCGCGATGTGGTACCCCGCGACAGGCGCGACCCAGAAGCAGGTACCAAGCGCCAAGCCCGCGCCCATCCAGAGGAGCAACGTCCCGACCGAGGCCTTGGCCAAATAGGGTTCGAGGATCTTGGGCAGCGTCGCGTTGCGGCCGTTGACGCCGGCGAGAGCACCGAGCCAGCCCGTAGCGCGCGCCATCCAGGCGAGAGAACCGCAGAACGCCAGGAAGACGCCGGCGCGCCAGCGCCAGCGCCAGGTCAGGCGCAAGTAGGCGGGCCCATGCAAGAAGAGCTCGGCGTAGGTCTGGTTCGATAGCGAAACGTCGGGATCCTGGTAGATCTCACCCGTCGGGCGTGCCCGCTGCCAGAAGCGGGTCGAGGCCGCGTTCGGGTTTGTGCTCGGGCCCCGTGCCCATCTTGGGCCATCGTCCGACACGTCCACACCGGCGCGGGCAGCGGCGTGCTTCCACGCTACGAACGCGGCGTTTGCACGAAGTGATGCCTGAGCGAGCAAGCTCTCGAGGTCGGCGCGTTTGGCGGGATCCGTAGCCCGCTCGAGGCGTATCACCACACGGGTACGTGCCGATCGGGCCGCCAGGACCGCCTGCCAGAGCTCGTCGAGGCCGGCGTTCGGGCCCGCTGTGTGAAGTTCGGCATGCCGTCACGGTCGGGCGGGGTCGCGGCGGGTTCGGGCGCGTGAGGAGGTGGATTGGGCGTCTCGTGGCGAGGTCGCGACGACTCGGCGCGCGACTCGGCGAGCTCGTTGTCGTATTCACGTCGGCCCGGGGCGTTCGACAAGACCTCAAACGAAGCCTGGACCGCCTCGAACTCGGTGCGGGAACCACCGTGGTCGGGGTGCGTCCTCTGCACCAAGGCGCGATACGCCCGCTTCACCGCTCTGACGGACGCCGACTCGGAGACGCCGAGCACTTGGTAATGGGTCTTGGCCGTGGCAGGCATCTCCTACATCGTCTCCATCTCACGCAACACCGAGCCGATTGCCATGACCTGGGCCGCATCAGGGATGACAGGCACAAGGCCGGAGGCGCTACGAGGGCTTATCGGCGCGCCCGGACGCGCGCTCAAGAGGTTTGGCCCAGGCCCAGCGTCTTCGTCACTCAACGACAGCCTGGGGAGCCTCGAATGGCCGGCCGGGCCGGTGCGGGTGCGTCCAGTGGCTCGCGACGAGCCGGCGGCGCCAGGCCAGGATTGTGGCGGGCTTCACGAGCAAGATCGACCAGCAGTCGCGACCAACGCCGCGCGACAACGCGGTGATCAACTCTCGGTCGGTGGGTTCGAAGCGCGGTCGCGGTACTTGACGGTGCAAGACCTCGAGTTGATGGCGGAGGACGAGGATCTCGGCGTCTTTGGAACGGTCGGTGCGACCGCGCAGGACTAGCAGCTCGATCACGAGGCGGACAAGGCGGTAGAAGCGGGCCCACCAGCGGATCCTCGCAGCCTCAGAACACGCCGATCCGCCGGGCGCGAAACCCCAGGTCAACGCACCGGATGAGTTTCCGACCCCCACCGCGTCGACTCGTTCAGGAACAGCGCAACCTGCGGCTTCCAGAACAGCAGGGTCGCGTACCAGTCGCCCAGCAACCCGACGCCGGCCTTAGTCGTCGGCCCCGCGGGAAGCACGGTCACGGTCCGCAGTTGATCAGGCGGCCCTTCGCATCTCCGCTCGGAGCGCGTTGACAACAGGCGTGCGGTCGATTTTCCTTCTCAGGAACTGGGAGGCCTTCGTACCCCTCGTCTTGGCGTCCTTCTCCACCTTTTGGAGGATCCGAATCGCGCTCGCCTTGTCCCGCGTCGCCAAGGCCGCGATGGCGGGGACAACGAGCCGATAGTCGGGTGAGGGCCACGACAGGCTCGTCTCCGCTACCGCCGTAAGAGCTTTGGCCTCAGCCTCGCGACACGGCTCGGTTGTTTCTCCAGCCGGACGCTCTTCCAGGCCCCTGACGATGGTCATCAAAGTTGGTTGAGGGGCCAGTCGCTTCTCGTCGCGAGCCTCGTCGAGCGCCTCTCCGATGCCGCTCCAGAGCTTGGCGGTGAACTCTTCGTCCCACCAGCTCTGCGCGGCGTGCCCCCACAGGCGATCGAAGAGCGTCTTGTTCCTCGCCGGCCACTTCTGATTGGCGAGACGTTGCGCGAACGGACCCACGCTGTCGACCGCAAGAACCCGCAGACCCTCGAGAAGCTCGGTCGGCGACACGGGATCATTCACCGCTCCGCTCGAGTCCGGAACCTCCCGAACGATTTCTGTGGCTGACTTCGTCCACGTCAGCAGTGCCAAGAGACCGAGAAGATCGATGGCGGGTCGTTCGAATGCTTCGGCGTCATCGGCACCGGCATCATCCGCCATTGGATTTACCGTCTTGAGCTCCTCGCCGTCGAGCTCGACGTCGTCGTGGTCCACGCCGCCAGAGACGGAAGATGAGTCGCGGATCTTTTCGGCAACAGCGACGACCTGCCGAGCCACACGGATGCGCAGATCGTTGGTCGCATCGTCGGTCGCAAGGACCAGAGCGGACGGTTGGGTTACCCGCAGCACGTGAGAGAGCGGTCCGGTGGTAACGGTCGACAGACCCCCGCGCGCGAGCGCTGAGACCAACACGATCACGAGCGCCACCAGCGCGGCGGGCTGAAGTTCAGAACCGTTGGGGGTGAGGCACATCAGTGCCTGTGCGGCGCTCCCGCCCAGCTCGGCAAGCACCGCAGGATCGACCGATTGAGGGTCAGCGGAGCCGGTAGGCCATAGGTCCCGCAGGTCGAACGCGATCGACGGATCCCACATCGGTTCCGGATCGAGGGGCTCGCTTCCGGTGGACACCTGCCGCGAGCGACTGTTCAAGCGTTGGCACGTGCCGTCCACATAGAGCGACAGCACGAGCACAATCCACTCGTCCCTCTTGTCGTACTGGGCAGCAAGGCTGCGCCAGAAGTCCACGGCAGAGGACCTCTCGGTAAGCTCGCGGGCAAGATGTCCCTTCTTGTCCCTGATGAACTCGCGCAGGAAGCCGAGCTCCTCCGAGCCGATCTGGACCACCGGCCATTTCACGCTCGGAGACTCCGTGCGCCGGCAAGCGCTCGCCGCGCACAGCTCCACCATGAAGAGGAACAGCAGCGTGGGATTCTTCGTATCGAGGATCTCGTCGGGAAGCGTGAGTTCGGCCTTGGACCCGGGTTCGGGATTGGACCAGATCTCGGCGAGCGCGTGAATGACCGGCTGGTCTCGCGCCAGATTCACCAGACGCGTCTTGTCGAGGACCCGCCACGATGCGGCGACGAACTCCTTGGCGTTGGGTGATTTCGAGATCAGCGCCGGGACCCCATCGCGATTGAGCTGCTCCACAAGCCATGCCCGCTCAGTCTGCGCACCGGTCTCCCGGGCGGAGTCTCGATCGTCGCGGCGTACGAGAATCTCGGCGACGACCTGCCACTTCTCCCTTGCGTCAGCGATCTTGAGCAACGCGTCGCTCGCCGCATCGCCGAGCCGGGCGTCACCATCCATTGCGACGTCCGCGATCGGTTGCATGACCGCCAGCATTTCCTGGTCGTTGCCTCCGGCACGGACTGCAACCTTCCCCAGAATCGTCAACTGGTTGGGTTGGCGATTCTCGATGACCTGAGCGATCGTGTCCACGAGCCCCCCTCGAAGCGCGACTGAGGGGGACCGTTCCTTGGCGTAACCCGGAAGCTGGTCGGCGCAGGCCTCGAGCGCTTCAACGATCGCGAGCCCACAGTCGATGTCGGGGAATGTTGTCTGGAAGCATCGATAAAGAGCGTCGCAAATCGCGACCCATTCGTCGGCGGTCGCTCCTACGGCAAGATTCTTTAGGCCGCCCACCCATACGCGATACGCGTCCCGCTGCCCTTCACGGCGATGGACCTCGGCCAGCGCGACAAGGTCTCCCCGCGTCTCTTTGAACACCTGGAGACGCGAGTCGGGGCTCGCCTCCATGACTCGACGCACGAGGCTGGCGCAGAGATTCTCCGGCTGAAGAGCACGGAAGAGTCGCTGCACGAGGTAGCCGGTCGCAGCGAGCGTCACGACGATCAGCACCGCGAGACCGCGGGCCCCCAGAACCGAGGGGTGGTTCACGGAGAGCCCCCGGACTCCCAAGAAGAGACTCCCAAAGAATGCCCCCAGCGCAAGGAGGAAGACGACGAACGTCCACGGATCGACGACTCGGCGGATGAACTTCATCCGCCGCAGGGATGCCGCGTCCGCTGCGATGGTCGTCGCCGCGATGAGCAGGCCGATCAACGTGACGAGACTGCTCGTCGCCCCCTGGTAGAAATTCGGGTCAGGCCGGTCGCCGACGCTGAGCCAGGCAAGCGGCGCCATGATCACCACGGCCAAGATGAAGTAGAACCCTGGCCTCGTCGGGGTACTGCGTCGCTGCCTCGGCTTCATGCCTGTCCTCGGAGTCTCAGGGTGAACTGATCCAGCCAGAGCAGATCGACGCGGCTGCCGTTCGCGGTCGCACGATCCGCCACAGGGCGAGCTTTCGTGCGAGTCCTTGGTCTCGTGCAAGCCAGATCGGTCGTCCGCTCGAGTTGCTTAAGCGGCTTCTGTCGTTCATTGACCGTCGTACGACGAGCGGTGCGAAGTTGCCCGGCTCCAATGCCCCGCGCGGCACTGTCGCGTTAGCGCAATACGGACTGGCTCCTCATCGTCGCCACCATCCCGGCCGGTCTGACCGGCCTACTCTTCGAGCACAGCCTCCGCACGCTGTTCGCGAAGCCGACCGCGGCCGCGATCTTCCTCATGGTCAACGGCCTGATCCTGCTCGCCGGTGAGCGCCTCCGCCGACGAGCCGAGGTCCGCAAGCTCACCAAGACCCATGCGACGAACCTTGAAGGGGGCCGGCGCCTCGACACCCTTGAATACCGCGAAGCTGGCTTCGTCGGCGTGGCGCAGATCCTCGCCCTCTTCGCCGGGATCAGCCGATCCGGTGTCACGATGGTCGCCGGACTGCTCCGAGGGCTCGACCACGAAGACGCGGCACGTTTCTCGTTCGTGCTCGCGACACCGATCATTCTCGCGGCCGGGCTCTACAAACTGCCCGATCTCATCGGACCGAACGGTGACGGTGTTCGGGGTCAAGTGCTCGTCGGAAGCATCGCGGCCGGGCTCGCCGCCTACGCCGCCGTCCGGTTCCTGGTGCGTTGGTTCGAGACCCGCACCCTCCTTCCGTTCGCGATCTTCCGGTGGGCGATGCGGGACTCGAACCCACGACCTCTGCCGTGTGAAGGCAGCGCTCTAACCGACTGAGCCAATCGCCCGGGACCGATGAGGATAACCGTCGGGGTGTCGCGCCACTACGCTCGGCGGCTCAGTCGCCGGGGAGGACGAGATGCCGGAGTTCGCCGAGGTCGCCGACGGGTTGGAGATGCCGTTGGCGGACGCCATGCAGACCCAGCGGGCCGTACGCCGGCTCCGCTCCGACCCCGTCGACGACGAGACGGTCCTGGCGCTGCTGCGCCTGGCGGTGAAGGCCCCGACGGGCAGCAACGCCCAGAACTGGGAGTTCCTCGTCGTCCGGGACCCGGACGTGAAGCACCAGCTCGCCCGGCTCAACCGCCAGGCGTATTCCATCTACCGCCGGTTCGCCCGCTCCCGGGCCCGCGGCGACCTCAGCCAGGCCCGGATCCTCGCCGCGGTCCAGTGGCAGGCCGACCACTTCGAGAACGCCCCGGTGATCGTGGTCCCCAGCCTCCACGGCCGCCGCTGGCCCGGCGCGATGGCCGGCAGCGCCTACTACGGCTCGATCTTCCCGGCGACCCAGAACCTGCTCCTCGCCGCCCGGGCCCTCGGTCTGGGCGCGGCATTGACCACGCTCCCCCTCTGGTCCACCGGCCTGGCCCGGCGCACGCTCAGCCTGCCGCGCCACGTCACGCCCTGCGCGGTGATCCCGCTCGGCTGGCCCATGGGGGGCGGATACGGACCCACGACCCGCCGCCCGGTCGAGGAGCTCATCCACCTCGACCGCTACGGGAACCGGGCATTTCTCGACGTCGAGTCGGGCGCCGCGACCACCTGAACGCAGCGCATTCCACATGGCACGGCAAAATGCGAGATAATTGGCATCGGTGAGACGCCATGAAACCCGTTCGGGGGTAGGTGAAGCGTGGCCAGGAAGGGAAGAGCACGCCGGTTCAGGGAGGCCCGCGAGCTGAAGCAGGGCTTCGACGACGGCATGTTCCGTGAAGGCGCCGGGACACTGGCCGATGTCGACGATGACGAGGCCGGCATCGTCTACCTCGAGGATGACGACGACGACGGGGCGGCGAAAGAGCCCTGGGATCCGGACGAGGAGCGCAACCGCGCCGGGACCTGACCCGTTCTCGGCGCGCTTAGGTGGTTCTCGGGTCCGGCGCTTCGGCGTCGAGCTCGTACCGGCGGATCGCCGTCTCCACTTCCTCGCCCTTCACGTCGCCCAGCTGCGCGAGCCCGTCGAGCGATGCCACGACGATGTTGGCCGCGTCCACCTCGAAGTGACGCCGCAGCGCCGCCCGCGTATCCGAGTACCCGAACCCATCGGTGCCGAGCGGGATGAACGGCTGCGGGACGAAGCGCGCGACCTGATCGGGCACGCTCTTCAAGAAGTCCGTGACGGCGACGATCGGGCCCTCGGCGCCTCGCAGGAGCTCGGTGACGTACGGCGTGCGCGGTGACTCCGCCGGGTGCAGCCGGTTCCATCGCTCCGCGCTGAGCGCTTCCTCGCGCAACAGCTTGTAGCTCGTCGCGCTCCACACGTCCGCCGCGACATCGTGGTTCTCGGCCAGCAGCCGTTGTGCCTCGAGCGCCCCGGCCATCATCGGCCCGCTCGCCAGGATCTGCGCCCGGTGCGCCCGCTCCTCCGGGGCGGCGCGGTACCGGTACAAGCCGCGCACGATCCCCTCCTCGACGCCCTCGGGCATCGCCGGCATCACCAGGTTCTCGTTGTAGAGGGTCAGGTAGTAGAAGCAGTCCTCCGGCTCCGGCCCGTACATGCGGCGGATGCCGTCGCGAATGATCACCGCCATCTCGTACGCGTACGCGGGGTCGTAGGCACGGCAGTTGGGAACCGCGGTCGCCAGCACCTGGCTCTGCCCGTCGCAGTGCTGGAGGCCCTCACCGGTGAGCGTGGTGCGACCGGCTGTCGCGCCGAGCATGAACCCGCGCCCGCGCTGATCGCCGAACGCCCACACCAGATCGCCGACGCGTTGGAAGCCGAACATCGAATAGAAGATGAAGAACGGGATCATCGGCTGACCCCACGTTGCGTACGCGGTTCCCACCGCGGTCATCGACGCCATCGAGCCGGCCTCGGTGATCCCCTCCTCGAGGATGCGCCCGTTCTTCGCCTCGCGGTACGAGAGCAGGAGGCCGGCGTCGACCGGCTCGTAACGCTGGCCGATGGGCGAGTAGATCTTCACGTCGCGGAACAGCGCGTCGAGACCGAACGTCCGGGCCTCGTCCGGGACGATCGGCACCACCCGGTCCCCGATCTCGGGATCGGCGAGCAGCTTGCGCGCGAGGCGGGCGAACGCGGTCGTCGTCGATGCCTGGAGCTTCTCGCCGGTCCCCGTGAGGAGCTCCTCGTAGACGCTCGGCGACGGCTCGTTCAGTGGCTTGGCGCGCACGGTGCGCTCGGGGATCGAGCCGTCCAGCACCCGCCGGCGGGACATCATGTACTCGTACTCCGGCGAGTCGACGCCCGGGTGGTAGTAGGGCGGGACATCGTTCTCGAGCTCCGAATCGGGGATGTCGAGCGACAGCCGGTCGCGGAAGCGCTTCAGCTCCTCCACCGTCAGCTTTTTGATCTGATGCGTGGCGTTGCGCGCCTCGAAGCTCGAGCCGAGCGTCCAGCCCTTGACCGTCTTGGCCAGGATGACAGTCGGGCTGCCCTCGTTCTCGGTCGCGGCCTGGTACGCGGCGTAGAGCTTCCGGTAGTCGTGACCGCCCCGCGGTAGGCGCTGCAGATCCTCGTCGCTCAGATGCTCCACCATCTTCTGCAGCCGCGGGTCCGGACCGAAGAAGTGCTCGCGGATGTACGCGCCCGATTCGGTGGCGTACTTCTGGAACTCGCCGTCGACCGTCGAGTTCATCTTGTTGACGAGCACCCCGTCGACGTCGCGCGCGAGCAGCTCGTCCCACGCGCGACCCCAGACCACCTTGATGACCTTCCAGCCTGCGCCGCGGAACATCATCTCGAGCTCTTGGATCACCTTGTGGTTGCCGCGCACCGGGCCGTCGAGGCGCTGCAGGTTGCAGTTCACGACGAAGATCAGGTTGTCGAGGTTCTCGCGCGCCGCGATCGACAGTCCGGCCATCGACTCGGGCTCGTCCATCTCCCCGTCGCCGACGAACGCCCAGACCCTGGCGTCGCTCGTGTCGGCGATCTCGTGGTGCAGCAGGTACCGGTTGAAGCGCGCCTGCGCCACCGCGTTCAGCGGCCCGAGCCCCATCGAGACGGTGGGGAACTCCCAGAAGTCCGGCATCCGCCGCGGGTGCGGGTAGCTGGGAATGCCGAGCGGGGCGGACACCTCGCGCCGGAACCCGTCCAGATGCTCCTCGGTCAGGCGCCCTTCGACGAAGGCGCGGGCGTAGATGCCGGGCGCCGCGTGGCCCTGGAAGAAGATCTGGTCACCGAAGTCGCCGTTGCTCTTGCCGCGGAAGAAATGGTTGAACCCGACCTCGTAGAGCGCGGCCGCGGATGCGTAGGTCGAGAGGTGGCCGCCGAGGCCTTCGTAGCGGTGGTTGGCCCGGTCCACCATCGCGACGGCGTTCCAGCGCACGAACGCGCGGATCCGGCGCTCGATGTTCTCGTCCCCGGGGAACCACGGCTCCTGCTCGGGCGGGATCGTGTTGATGTACGGCGTCGAGGTCATCGACGGCACACCGACCCCGTGCTCGTTCGCTCGCGCCATGAGCCGCGCCAGCAGATACCGGGCGCGGGCCTTGCCCCCGGCGTCGATCACCGCGTCGAGCGAGTCCAGCCACTCCTGGGTCTCGCCGCGATCGGTGTCCGGGAGCTGGTGTACGAAACCGTCGACGAACACCGCGCACCTCCTCACTCGAGCACCGGCTCAGTTCAGGCTACGACCGGTCCAGGTGACTCGCGGGTAACGGAGACCGGGATCAACCGGTCGCGGCTACGAGCGCGATTCCGACCAGCAGTGCCGCGATGGCGAGCAGCACGAGGCCACCGACCACATCGGCGAGGCTCGGCTGGGTCAGCGTCGGACGGGCCCGCTTCGGGGACGGCACGGTTCGGCGTTCCATCACCTCCTTGCATCGGCACGCACCGGCCGCCGGATAAGCCCAACCGGCGACCTCACGCTCCGAGGCCGCGGCCGCCTCCCGGGTCGCTACGCTTTCCCACCATGACGGGGGCGGGATCACGCTCCGTGACGATCGTCGCGGAGCCGGAGGGGGGAAGCCGGCCGCAGGCCGAGCCGCGCCACCGGATCGGCCTGATCGTCTGGCTGAACATCGGCATCTTCTTTCTCTGGCAGGGATCGGTCCAACGCCTGCTCCCCTACCCCGAGCTGCAGAGCTGGGGCACGATCTTCATGGCCACGATGCTGCAGGCGCTGCCGTTCCTCGTGCTCGGCGTCGGTATCAGTGCCGCCATCGCCGCGTTCGTGCCCGGTGCGTTCATCGCCCGGACCGTCCCGAAGCAGGCCCGGTACGCGGTTCCCATGGCCGGGCTCGCCGGAGCGCTGCTGCCCGGCTGTGAGTGCAGTGCCGCCCCGGTCGCGCATCGGCTGGTGGCGCGCGGCGTTCCACCCGCGGCGGCCCTGACCTTCCTCCTCACCGCACCCGCGATCAATCCGATCGTGCTCGTCTCGACTGCCGTCGCCTTTCCCGGCCATCCCGAGATGGTGGCGGCGCGCTTCCTCGCTTCCTTCGCGACTGCGGTGGTGGTCGGGCTCATCTGGGCCCGCAAGGCAGCACCCCACTGGATGCGCGAGCCGGAACCCGAGCACGACCACGGCAATCGAGCTGACGCGTTCGTCACGACCGTCACCACCGACTTCGTGCAGGCCGGCGGATTCCTCGTCATCGGGGCCGCCCTCGTGGCCACCATGCAGACGTTGGTACCGCAGAGCTTCCTGAACCGTCTCGGCGGCTCGGGTCTCGCAGCGGTGCTGACGATGGCCGTGCTCGCCGTCGTCCTCTCCGTCTGCTCCGAGGCCGACGCCTTCATTGCGGCCGGACTCACGCAGTTCTCCTTGACCTCGCGCCTGGTGTTCATGGTCGTGGGACCGATGGTGGACATCAAGCTCGTCGCGTTGCAGGTCGCGGTCTTCGGCCGTCAGTTCGCGAGGCGCTTCGCGCCCCTGACCTTCGCGGTGGCCGTTGTCGCCGGGTCCGTCGTCGGTTGGTTGCTGCTGTGAGCCCGTTCGACGCGTCCTGCGCCGTGCTCGCGACCGGGCTGCTCGCCCTGTGGATGGGCCTGACCGACGCGATGCTCAAGTACCTCAAGCCGTCGATGCGCCCGTGGCTCGTCCTCGCCGGCGCGCTCCTGGTCGCGGTCGGGATCCGCGGCATCGTGCGCGCCCGCCAACGCGAACGCGTCGCAGCTGGTGCAGAGGCCCACGACCACGACGATGATGCCCACGCGCACAGCCCAGACGAGCACGCGCACCGGCAGGGCTTCGGGTGGCTCCTCGTCCTCCCCGTTCTCGTGGTGCTCGTGCTGGGCCAGCAGTCGCTCGGCGCGTTCGCGGCCGCGCACTCGTCGACCCGCAACCTTCCGCCGTACAGCTTCGACATCGCGGCTTACGCCGCGTCCCAGGGCGAGAGCGAGCCCGGGCTGCAGCTCGTGGACGTGTACCTGGGCGCGCAGCAACGCGGGAACCGTGACTACCTCGCCCATCACGTGGTCAAGCTGCTGGGCTTCGTGACGACGAATCCCGCGCTGGGGCCACGCGGCTTCGTGCTCACGCGCTTTCTCGTGAGCTGCTGCGCCGCGGACGCGACGCCGGTGAAGATCACGATGATCGACGCCGAGCACGTACCCAAGGCCAACCACTGGGTCGAGGTGACCGCGCAGTACGACCCGACGTACGTGGTGCCGGCGCCCGACGTTCCCAAGCCGGTCATGCGCGTGCACTCGATCAAAGCCGTCGGGGAGCCGTCGGAGCCGTACGAGGGCTTGCGCTGACGCAACAACGGACGCCGTATCACCTTCTGCGGCGCATCGAGCCGAACCGCCTTCAGGTCCAGAGCCCACGGCCGATGGGGGGCGATCGGCCGGCAGGTCCCTCACGAGATTCGTGGGGACGCCGGCTGCCTTGAAGGAGATCCATGACCCGCGTCCGCCGGCGTGCGCTCGCCGCGTTGCTCGGCCCGTTCCTGATCTCCGCCTCCCTCGTCGTCCTGGCCGGTCCCGCCTCCGCCGCGGTCCCCCTGAGCAACTTCACCGTCAGCTCGAACCACCCGAGCGCGGCCGCCGGCCAGAGCGTGACCTTCTTTGCCACACTCACGGGCACGTCGGCGTCACCAACTGGCACAGTCGCCTTCTTCGACGGTGGTACGCCGCTCTGCAGTTCGGCTCCGCTCGCGGCAGGCATCTCCCCGACTTCCGTGGCGGGCTGCACCACATCCTCACTGACGGTTGGAGTCCACGCGATCACCGTGTCGTACGCCGGTGACGGGACGTACAGCCCCTCGCTCTCCACCGACTTCGCTCCCGCGCTCAGCCAGACCGTCGCCGCGGCCACAACCACGACGGTGCTTGCCCCATCGGCCAACCCGTCCGTATTCACGCAACCGGTGACCGTCACCGCGACCGTGGCTCCCGTCGCACCGGGCGCGGGCACCCCCACCGGCACCGTCAGCTTCCAGGACGCCGGCGTGGACATCACGGGCTGTACCACCCAGGGGCTGTCCGCCGGCGCCGCGACCTGCGTGCTCAGCAACCTCGCGGTCGCCTCCCACTCGCTCACCGCCCGGTACTCCGGGACGTCGAGCTACATCACGAGCCTCTCCGCGCCGGTGGTTCAGGCCGTGAGCGCGGCCGGTACCGGCGTCGTGCTCACGTCGAACCACAACCCGGCGAGCGCGAGCGCGGCGGTGACCTTCCACGTCGTCGTGGGCATCACCGGTCCGGGCACCGCCACTCCTACCGGCGACGTCGCATTCTTCCGGGTCCGCAGCGACCTGACCCGCGCGTGGATCGCGACCGTGCCCCTCACCGGCGGCGCCGCGAACACCACCACGTCGTCGCTCCCACCCGGCGCGAACCGCATCAGCGCCGTCTACCGCGGCACCGACGACTTCTCGATGTCGAACGCCACCATGAACCAGAGGATCGACAGCGGCGGCTCCCGGACGGCGGTCACCACCTCGCGCGTATCGGCTGTAGCGAGGCGGTTCATCGCCCTCAGAGCCGCGGTCACCCCGAGCGAAGGCACCGGCAGCCCGACCGGCACCGTCGCGTTCTTCCGGATGCGCGCCAACGGCACGCGGGCGTGGATCGGCAACGTCGTGATCACCAACGGCGTCGCCCGCCTGCGGACGAACACTCTTCCCGTCGGCACGTACGTCATCACTGCGGTCTACCGGGGCAGTTCGAGCTACGTGCCGTCTACCGGCTCCGTCAGCCAGACCATCACGAACTAGTGCCGTGTCAGGCAACGTTGGTGGGGTCGCGTCCACCACTTGGCGGCTCGGGTCGCGCAGACTTTGGGCATGGCGGAACGGGTGCTGGTTCGTGAGTTGACCAACGAGGAGGGCCGCAAGCTCCTCTCGATCA
>JBBSAM010000033.1:0-45941 GCA_038252255.1 Acidimicrobiia bacterium
CCTCGATCAGGTCGGATGAGCACGACCGGCTCGTGAGCGAGATCCGGCTGTCGCGCTGGATTCGGTTTCGAAGCTCGACGCTTCTCGAGCCACTCCTGAAGACCCTCATACGGATCATGCCGAGCCGGGATCACCCAAAGCATGATGTCGACAGCCCGACCCGCGTAACCGGGCGGGTCGTACGGATTGCGCCCGAACTTCGAGCGCCCCCAATCCCATCGACTCGGACTTCGTCGAAGGTAGTGGCGCGGCTTGTCATCCGGATGCTGAGCGAAGCAAAGGATGAGGTCCAGGTCCCAGATGCCACGCTCATGTCGGAGGTAGTGGTCGGCACCGCCTTGTGCGAGTGCGATGAACCGCAGCCGCTCCCGCCAGTGGGATAGGTGGGCATTGCGGCCGAAGAAGTCATCGAGCTCGGCGTCCGCGAGACGGTCGAGGCGAACAAGATCGGACTCTTCGAGCAACTCGTAAGACCGTGCGGAGTCGCGCATCACTGATCGTTGAGGATAGGCGTCGCCAACGCGTAGCCGATTGTTGCTCTCCGAGGCTTGCGACCGTCAGGCGGGTCACCTGAATCCCCAGAGGCCGGCCGATTGTCTCAAGCCCCCAACCAACTCCGTCGATCCGGTCACGGTGACCACGCAAGATGAGCCGGTGGCAGGTTCCGGCGCATCCCCTTCGAAGGCGGTGTTCTCGCAGCGTCGGGCCGGCTCGTGGGTACGACGCGAATCCGTTGAACGGGAAGTCGACTTCGTCGTCCAGCGCTGGCCCGTGCTGGCAGCCCTCATCCTGATGATCGCGGTCGTCGTTACGCCGGTCGTGATCATTACCGAAGGCGCGATGCGGGGTTTCGTGCTTGGAGCGGGAACCGCTACCGCCTGTTGGTCTGTGCTCTTCATCGTCGCTCAAGTGTCCGGCACGGCGAGCACACGCATGGGCGACTTCGGTGAGCGCTCGACCGCCGGCGAACTCAAGAAGCTCAACGGCAGGTGGCACGTCATCCATCACGTCTGGTTCCCGTACGTAGGTGATGTCGACCACGTGGCAGTCGGCCCGGGCGGCGTGCTGGCCATCGAGACGAAGTGGCGAAGCCGCGCATGGGAGGTGACACCACCAGATCGCCGAGTGCTCGCCGCTGCGCGCGAAGCCGACGAACACGCCGACTCAATACGCGAGCTTCTCGCCCAGCGCGGCCTCCGCACCAAGGTCACTCCGGTCCTCACTTGGTGGAGTGGCCAGCCCGCATCAGACGCATCGAGAGCACCGCGCAAGATCGGCAGGACCTACGTCGTCGCGGGCCGTACTCTGCCGAAATGGATCGAGGACCACGACGAGCACCTGGCATCGCTCGCGACCGAAGAGGTAGCGGCGATCACCGAGGTAGTTGCAGAGCATGCCGCTGCGACCGACGCCGTCGACGAGATCGCACGGCCTGAGTCGTGGTGGTTGATTTTGCTTCCATTGGCTGCGACGCCGGTGGCGGTGGTGTTCGGGTTCTTCGCGAACATCGACTTGTGGGTGTTCGTTCACAACTGGGTCGCGTTCACGGTCGGCACTGTCGCGCTCGTCGGTCTTGGACTCTGGTGCCGGAGATGGCGGTTCGCTCGACTCGCAGCATGGGGTTGGGTTACGGGTGTGCTCTCGGGCGCGGGTTTGCTCACGGTGTTCGCGCTCCTGGCGGACTGATGTCGTGCGCTGCTCGATCTCGAGCGACACCCGACTCGATCAGCCTGACGAGATCGCTCTCGCTCCCGAGACAGCCGTCACGGTCTCGAGCTTCTGGCGCCAGCCGCCTGGCTTCATGATGTATTGCTCCAACAGTTGGCCGAGCTTCACGGAGCGGTGACCGGCGCGCCAACCACCGCGCTTCTCTTCGAAGTGGGCAGCTTTGGTCGCACCCGACCACGATTTCGATTCAGTCCAACCCATCTCACGGCAGACGCCGACGACCTCGTCCTTGGTCATGAACGCCGCCTGTGTGCCCGCCGGGTCGTCCAGATACCAGACGAAAGCGAACAGCAGGTCGTGGAACTTGTCGTACTTGCGTGAGAACCCAAAGCTGAACTGCTGCGCCGCTTTCAGTTGGACTGGGTAAGCGGCGAACGGTTGCTCGCTGCCTCTGACGAGGTACGCGATGAGGTCGATGCCGAGGTCCCGCTCAGGGATAGCTACCTCGACGTTGTCGCGCAGCAGCTGGCTTGCGAGCCAGGCTCTGCCCATGAGCTCGACCTGCTGGGTATCAAGCGCGAATGCGTCCGCCATTGCGACCTCAGTTCCGCGCGAGCACGATCCGCTCAGGTTCTCACGTCAGCACAGGGGCAGGCGTGGATCAGATCGGAGTGCTCGTGATCGCGGGTCTATCGAGGGCGGAGCCGAGTGTGCGCGGACTGAGCAGACGTACCGAACGCCTCGCCAACGTCAGCCCAGGTGAGACCGTCGCGGTCACGGGCGTAGCCGACTTTCTGGCTTGCGAGGATCTCGAGTGCCTCGGCAAGGCGGACTGCGAGCACGGCATCGGCGAGACGCGGATCAGTCCGGGGTCGACGAGCGCGGGAGTTCGAAGACGAGAGGCGACGCGCTGCAGACGCGAGGGCAGCCTCTGCAGCGTCCATCATCGCTGAATCGACCTTGATGGGCTTGGGTGGTCGCCCGGCAGCAGTGCGCTTCACCCCACGACTCTACCTCGACCATCATATTGAAACTGACGTGTTCGAAGGGTTAGTTGCTCAGCCGAGCCCGAGTTCGTGTGCCGTCTCCGGCACAGTCGGAGCCTGATGCGCGGGCTGTGATGTCCGGTCGCCGAGCGCGAGCCGTGGGTGGGCGATTCCCGCGGTCAGTCCGGACTGGAGGGTACGCAGGGCTTCTCGCTCACCGAGTCCCGCGTGCAGGGCGCTTTGGAGGAGCGCTGCCTCGACTAACCGGCTCACCGACTGGCACGTCCACGCGTCGTATGGCTCGACCGGTGACTGTTGGGACAACGCCGCGATGGAATCGACCTGGGCTGCGATCAAGCGCGACATCGCCCACATCTGGGGACCCTGGGAACCGCGCACCCGATCGCAGCTCCGCACGATCCTCTTCGAATACATCGAGGTCTTCTACAACCGGCAACGCCACCAAGCCCGTCTCGGTCACCGCACACCGGCCGAGACCTACGCTGCCTCCCAAGCCGCGTGACTCACACCAACCCGTGTCCAAGATCGCGGGTCAACTCCAGTTCCTCGTAGGGACTGTTGGTGCTGAACCACCCGGTGTCGCCGATAGCGAGAGCAACGCGTAGCTTGATCATCCGCGCCTGTAGTAGCAACGGCCTGAGCATCCTTCCGCCTTAGGCCCTAAGGAGGATCACCAGCGTGAGCTCCGGCACTCGGAACTTTCTACTCGCAGTTCTCATCGCGGCACTGGGGACCGCATTGGGTGGACTGGCGCTACGAGGCTGGGGATCTGGTGGTACGAGTTCGCCGGCTGCACCTACGAGTGCAACGACCGGACTCGTGCAACAGAGCACCACGACGACGGCGTTAGCTCCACCCGTGGCTGCTCCCCCCTCGTCGACCTACCTCGCAGAGCTTGATCCTCGGGCGTACTTACCACACACTGCAGGCGACGATTGGCCTTAGAGACAACTCTCAGCTCCAATACCCGGTGCGCTTCCAAACGGTCCTCGACGGCGCGGTTATCGACGACCGGACACTCTCGCTCGGACAGTCGATTCCGCTCAACCTCAACGTCTCTGGCGGACTTCGCCTGCAATTATCAGCGACACTGGAGACGGCGGACCCCGCATTTCAGTTTTCGTATGCGGTTTGGGGCGATGCAAGGTTGATGAGATGAGACTCTGTTCCAGAGCAGAACTGATGGCTAACGACAGCAGTTGAGCGAAAGAGAATCATCCAGGCCTGCTTGTGCCATGATCCTTACGCCTGCGGCTGAAGCCGGGAGCAGACTCGATATATGACGCCGCTTAGTCACGATCCGAGCGAGTGAGGCATGAGTGGGCTTGAGTTGCGCACGTTGCGGGCATTCTGGAATCCATGCCGAGGGCCCGGTTCTCGATGCGGATCGCGTTGACTTGGAGGGCGAATCCCTTGTGTGGCGCAGACTCGAAGGCGAAGGCCCGTGCGCAGCTCAGTGCAACGACTGTAGGGATACGAGTCAGCCGCAACGGTCGTAGTGCATTAGTGGCTCATCGGATCTCAGCGGGGTCGACGGTCGCGAGTAGGTCCCAGTTGGGTCGGCCGGCGTAGAGCAACACGCGGATCCGGTAGTGCGCGAAGCGGCGGAACCCGAACCCGATGCGCTTGATCCGCTTGATCAGATTGTTCGCCGCTTCGGTCGGCCCGTTGCTCACGCGGGCGCGATGCCAGTTCGTGATCTGCGTGCTCCAGCGCCGGATCGTCCGGCCGAGCTGATGCGTCTCGGGCGGGCACGACTCGTCTTGGAGATCACCGGCGAGTTCGGCGACGAACGCGTCCGCGACTTCCGGTTCGTCGATCGTGTAGATCGACCGGACCACTTCCTTGGCGTGCCACGCCATCCGCACTTCGCCGTGCGGGTCGCCCGCCTCGAGCAGGTTCATGAGCTTCTCGTTGCCGTGCTCGTCGAGGCGTTCATGCGCCTTGGTCATCAGCCGCCGGCCCCGGTAGAGGGGATCGTCTTTGCGGCCCCGGTGACCGAGCGTCTCGTTCTGCACCCGACGGCGACACTCATCGAGGCGCTGGTTCGCGAGCTTGATCAGATGGAACGGATCCGCGACCTGGGCCGCATCAGGCAACGCGTCGTCGAAGGTCTTGCGATACGGCCCCGACAGGTCCAACACCCCCCACCGGACCTGGGCCCGCCACTCGTCGGGCCGGGCGTCGATCCACACGGACGGGCCCGCCGCGCTGCGACCCGCGACGACGTCGAGGAGCTGGGATGGGCGGCCGACGTCCACGATCGAGGTGCACCACTCTTGGCGTCGCCACCGACCGCGACGACAGAACAGGGTCTCGTCGAGACCCAGCGCGTCGACGGTCCCGAACCGTTCCGGGTCCTCGACCAGTGGTGTCCCGTAGGCGATCACCGCGTCGTTGATCGTGTGCCAATCACAGCCGAGCTCGCGGGCGACCTCCGCGACGCTGCGCCCGTCCCGGCCGACCTGTGCCGTGACCCACCGGCCCGCCCGGTCGGTCATCACCGCCCGCGGTGGGGCGATCTGAGCGTGCTCGCCGGTCCAGGACCCGACCGGACAGTCCCGATCGGGACACGACCACCGGTGCTTGCGCCACAGCAGCCGAGTCGGCCGGCCGAACGCGGGAAGATCCACGAACTCCACGACCGGCCGATCCTTCACACGCGCTCGCGTCCCGCACGCCGAGCAACCCATCACCACCACCGGAACCTCGACCAGGACCCGCAACCGACCGTCGCGATCCTCGACGCCGAGCACGACCACATCGGGCAGACCAACAAGAAGCGCGCACATGCGCGTAGGGTCGAGTTCCACAGGGGCTCCTCGATCGGGAAGGCGTCAGACACCTCCACGATCGTTGAGCCCCTGCTACGCGACGCGGACCCTCACACCCCGCTCAAATCCGAAGAGCCAGTAGAGGGCGGCGTCGGCGAGCTCGGTCCTTGTCGCCTCGTGGGGTACTCGGACTGTCTCTTCGGCAAAGAGATCTCGTAGCCGTGGCCTTCCACGTAGATTCCCAGGCCTCCCGCGCACCGATGACCACTGATGACCACTGATGACTCGAACCTCATGGCCTCGACGCAGTGTTTCGCCGACCAGTGCCTGCGCAAGCACCAACACGCGACGCACGCTGGCCGCCGCGACGTTGATGTGTAACGCGCCGGCGGTCCGGCGGGTGTCGATCCATCCCGTCTTGGGCTGTCCGGCAGTGTCGCGGGTCGCGGCGATCAGTGGATGTGGTCGGGTGAGACGCTCGGGTATCGCGACCGGTTGGAGTGGCGAGGCGCGGGGTTCGTTGACGGGGGTGTCGGGGACGAGCCGGATGACCAGGTCCCCGTGGTCACGACCCGTGTGGCGTAGCCGAAGTCCGGGTGGGGCCGCGTTTGAGTTGATCAGCGCGTAGATCACTCGTCGCCAAGCGGCGCGCTCGGTCGGCTTCGGATCGGTGACCCGCAGCTCGTTGTTCGCCTCGACGATGGCGGCCACGAGATCGGCCGCAGAACCTGGCATGGTGGTCATCGCCGTCGAACCTAACCACCGCCGGCGCCCATCATCAGAGCCCGGTCGGGGTGCGGTTGAGGGACCACGGTCGCACTGCGAGACTGCGGGCGTGTTCGAGCAGTGGAAAGCGCGACGGGCCCAACGCGCGGCCGACGCAGCTGGCCGGGACCTGGCCCGGCGTGAGACGGACTGGGCGCAAACCGATCAGCAACTGGCGGTGCTGATCGAACGGGCCAAAGCCGCGGCCGCGGGAAGCTTCCCTACCGTCGCGGCGTCGACAGCCCTCAAAGCCGGCGAGACTGCCCTCCTAGATGTGGCAGGCGTATCACTGATCGAGTCACGCCGGGGCCCGGGGCACTGGCAGGGCGCGAGCCAAGGAGTCTCGGTGCACATACCCGGCACCAAGTCGATGCGATACCGCGTCGGCGCCACTCGCGGCAGCTTCATCCAGGGTGATGAGCACCCGACGCCCATCGACGTGGGGACTCTGACGATCACTGATCACCGAGCGGTGTTCCTCGGCGCGCAACAGACCCGCGAGTGGGCCTGGTCCAAGCTCGTGGGCTTCCACGACGATGAGGTCGCGGCGTGGACGGGCATCGCGGTGTCGAACCGTCAGAAGATCTCGGGAATCGCGTATCCACCCGCCGCCGCGGCGTCGGTCCGCCTGACTCTCGAACTCGCGGCCGCGATCGGCAACGGCACCGTCGATCATCTCGTCGCGGATCTGGAAGCCGAGCGCGCCGACTGGTCGACCCACCGTCCAGCGATCGCCCCGACGGCCACGCCCGGGCCGAGCCCGCCGCCGTAGACCGGACTCGATCGTTAGCGCGGGAAGACGATCCACCTCGGCTCCACCCTCGGCAAGATCAGTGGCGAGGCGCGTCCCGATCCGAATCAACGCAACAGTGCCTCACCAAGTCCTTGGCTTTCTGATCCAGTGTCTTGGCGCTCTCACGAGCCAACTCGAGCGAGCGAGCACGGAACGCCGGCGGATGTGGCCTCGGCATGCGGACTCCTCTCCGGGCGAAAATCGCCTCACAACAGGTGTCCGATCAACCGTGGCAACCTCACCGAGTTTGCCGGAGTCTCTCGACTTCCGTTGCCGAGACCAACTGGAGCCCGGAGCCCGCGTCTGACGGGCTCCGGGCTCTGAGATGTTCGATACTCCGCGATGGCATCTTGCCCTAGCCCGGCATCACCCAGCCGAGATAGTTGGCGTAGTCGGTGTAGCGCCGGACTGTGTTGCGGGCACCGCTGAAGTCCATACCTGAGGTGGTCGCAACGAATCCGTCGCCTACCCCTACCGCCGTGTGGCCGTAGCTCGTGATATTCCAGAACGCGATCGCGCCGCGTGGAAGGGCCGAGGTTGGCAGTGCTCCGCCGTGTCGAGCCCTCCAGGTGGAGTAGTTCGCAATCGCGTTCTGCTTGGGAACGGTGACTCCGGCTGCCCGCCAAGCGACATACGGCAGTTTCGGGCAGTCACCGGCCCATTCTCCAGTCGGTCCCGGCTTCCACTCCCAGCTGGCGAAGAGTTGCTGATCGGTGGCTGACGCGGTCGTCTGGTTGTAGCGGGCAAGCGCCGCCTCGGCCGCGACGAAGGCTCGCTTCGTGGAGCACGCGGGCACGCTGGTCTGGTTGCGGATCACCGAGGCGGTTACGTAACCTTCACCGCGCGGTGAGGTGATCCAGAACCACATGTCCGTGGTGTAGTCGCCGGTGTCGGGGGAGCCTTTCTCCCAGCAGACCATCTTGACCGAGGCGTACCGGGAGACTGTCGACATCCCGGACGGGACACAACCAGCGTTTCCGGTGTTCGTGCAAAGACGCAGCTGTCGATCGCGGGAGGCGTAGGTCCCCGACGGCGGCTTCGGCGCCGGAGCCGGCTTGGCGCCGCACATCGGGATGCCCGCGATCGGTGGCTGACCCGCCAGGTGTGGACTCGTCGTCCAGGTGTCCGGGACGTAGAACGATCGGCCCTGATAGAGGGCGTAGAAATAGAGCGTGTTGCCCCGAGGGCCGACCGGCTGGCCGATCACCTGGCATTGGACACCGAACGAGCCTCCGTTGGGAATCCCGTACCCGGCTCCGGGTGCCGCGGTCGGTGAGGTACGAGCACTGACATCGGTTGTGACGCGGTAGGTCGCGTACACAGCAGCACCGGCCGTAGACACCGCAGCCCCGACCAATCCACCTAGAGCAATGGCCGATAACGCGATCGCAGAGATGGCTCCCCGGACACCTCGGAGCGAGGGTGTCCGCATCGTCGTCTTCATGGCTTCTCCCCAAGTTGTGAACGCCCGTGTCTCGGGTTCACTGTGGGAAGCGCCGTTACCGCAACTGGTGTGACACGTCAGCTTGTCGCGCTGGCACCAGCTCCAGTGCCCGGACGCGTGTCGTCGAATCCCAGTTGACGTTACGACCACATGGTCAGCGGAAGTCAGGCGTCGTCGTTGAGGATCGTGCCGATCGCACTAGCCCGTCCAAGCTTGGCTCCGCGCGGGTTGCTGAGCGTGAAGCTGAACTGGTCGGCGAGTTCGGGCGTCGTGTCGCCTATGACAGCCACCGCGGGCACAGACGACCGGGGTTCCGCCATAGCGGTGCGGGGCATCGACGCGCGGGCGGCCGCTCCGGTCCCTGGTTCGGAGTTGGATCAACTTGGCAGTTACCTGGCCTTCGCCGACTTGCATCGGCTTTCTTAAGCTGGGTGCCCGATCGACAGGCGCAGAGTGTCTGGGGTCGGGTTGGTGAAGGCAAGGTCACAGCCAGTGCGGTCGGTTGATGCTGGGTCGTAGGCGAGTGAGAAGGTGTAGAGGCCCGCGCTGGGGTCGCCGGTTGGGGGTTCGAGATCGATGGTCGATGGTGGCAGCGAGGCGCAGTCGGCAGCTGGACCGTCGTAGAAAACCTCTGCGAACACGGCTCCGAGAAGTTCATTCGTGTTCATGGAGAACGATCCGATGAGTGTCTCGACTTGTGCGGTGTCGTCTACCAGGTAGATGCCCCAGGTTGAGCCCGGCTCCGTGAGAGGGATCCGAGCGACGCGGATCCGATAGGGGTCTCGTTCAGTCAGACTGATGGGTAGCTCGCAGCTGAGGATATGAGTCGGGGCTCCCGACGAAGTGCAGTTGTCCGATGCGTCTTGTGCTTCATCGACGTGCAGGACGGCCGTAGGGCCAATCGTGCCATCGGCGCGTCTCGTGTTTGTCGCGATGTCGATCGAGGGGCCGGTGTGCTTGCCGTACCAGTCAAAGCCGAACTGCCAGTGAGTATCTGGAGCCGCCTGTTGGATCGTGAATGGTTGGTCGAGCTCGTACGCACCGTACGTGTGAGCGGGGGCCGTGATTCGCGCGTCGGCCTGTACGGTGAGTGGGACGAGAAAGTCGTTGCCCTTGTCGTTGCTGATGCCGACGTTGCCGTTCGTATCGACTGCTTGGATGATGAGTTCAAGGTATGGTCGTTGCGCGGGGATCGCTAGGGTCGTTGACCACAAGCCGGTGCTGGACAGTGTGAGGTTCGCGGTTTGCCACGTGTTGGTCCCGAAGGTTGCAAGCGCGACGACGTGGCGAACGCCGACGTTGTCGCTGGCCTTGACATCAAGGCGCACTCGGTCCGCTGTCACTGTCGGGATGACCTGTTGAATTTGGGGTGGCTGGTAGTCCTTGCTGCTGGAATAGAAGACACGGGTATTGACCCGGTCGAAGAGCTGCAGGTTCCCAATCCCCGATGGGTCACCTTCATAGGTGGTGCGGTAGTGACCCGGAACGATCACGAGTCTTTGCCGCTGTTCGGGTCTACCGTTGGTGAGGTCGTGATACGTATTGATTCTGGCGAAGCGGCTAGGCAGAGCGACTGTCCCGAAGGAGTTTTTGGCTGGCGTGCCGCCAGCGGTTTGGATGCTCGCGGCTGCGAGAACTGGGTCGAAGGTCGTTTGCGTGGTTGAGGTATGAAGGTCGGTGATGAGCACTCCGTGGGCCGGTTTGGGGGTCAGGCCGGTTCGGATTGTGGGGAGGTCACGATCAAGTCGGGGGAGCGCCGGCCGCCCGGCCGCGATGAGCGGGTCGTAGGTGCGGCCTGCGACCTGGGCTTCGTCGATTTGGCCGACGCTTGGGACGGACCGGGTCGTGAACTTGATCTTGAACGATTCGTTGTGCGTCTCGGTTGCGGCGATTCGTGAGGGCACACTGCCGTCGGGACCGGATGGGAGGCGCATTGCAGGCGCGGGTCCTGGTCGGAGCTGATACATCGGGAGACCGTAGAACGCTGTCGTTTCGAGGACCTTCTCGTCGTATGGACCGTAGAGACCGGAGGAAGCGAAATACTCTTGCTTCGCGGCAGCGAGTGCCATACCGATGGTGGCGTGCCCGTCGAGACGGTCGCCGAACAGCGCGAAGAGGCGCTCATGCATGCCGACCGTATTGAGATCTCCGTATCCGTAGCCCGTGGCGGCAACGAAGATGGCGTTGTTGCGTCCGAGGGCTGTAGCCAAGCTTGCCGAACCGTTCGTGGTGGTGCCGGGCACATCCAGACCGGTGTGGCAGCCCATCGAGAACACCAGTCGCGCTCCCGCGCCGAGCGCAGCTGCCAGCGTGTCGGCTGCGACTGGATCACCGTTTGCGGCGGTGATGGTCGTGTGGTCAGCATGACCGTAGATCGCCGCGACTGTTGGTCGTGCTTGCAGCGCGGTTACAAGCTGCCTTCCGCTATAGCCGTCGTCGAGGTTCGAACTCGCCTGGGGCGCAACGCCCGCGTTCGCGGTTGTGAGCGCCGTGCGAGCAGCGTTCCATGCCGCTTGCGCACCGTCGGTCATGAAGTCATAGCCAGCCGCATACAAGCGGCTGGGATCCAAGCGCCCGCCGGAGCTCAGGAAGCGGTCGATCGAACCGGTGATGGCATCTGGGGTCTCGACGAGTCGACCCACCGCGAGTTCGGGTACGTAGAGACGGTGATCGAGCCAGTCTATAGGGTCGCTCGTTCCGTACGGATCGTCTGAGACGATGTGGCTGGTCTCGAGCGCCGCCTCCAGAGGCGTGCCTGCAGGCACGTTCGCGGCGTACGTGCTCTCGTTGCCGAGGCGGGTTGTGTCGGGGATCCGCGCCATGGGAACGATGCTGTCGTCGCCCACGATGACGACATTTTGGATGTCGGGATGTGCGCGGACGCCCTGAGCTTTCGAGCCGACTCGAACGTCAGTGATGAGCTGTGTAATCGCATGCACGACACCGTTGGCCGCATCGGCGTCGCATGGAGTTGCATCCCAGATTTGATAAGCGTTTCTGACGGATCTGACCGCGTCGATGCTGATTGCGGCACCATGAACGTTCGGCGCTCCGACGAGTTGAGCCACCTTGGTGGCGATGTGTGAGGCGGCGCGGCGTCCAAATCGGTCGCCGAGCCGTTTCCGGTTGATGAGAACTAGGGTCTTCAGGTCCTGCGGTAGTTGCGACAATCGTGGTGCGGGCCCTGTCCGCCCAAGTCCGGCGGTTCGCGCCGGGCATGTTGGTGCCGCGATGGGTGGGTCGAATCGTGCTCGCAGAACGTATGGGTCGTTACTTGTCGCGCCGTTGTATCCCGTTACCTGCACGAGATCCGCGTCGGCGGAGCTTGCGCCCTCGACGCCGCTTGTGGATGTGAGCGAGCGGCCGACGACAGGCCGATCGTTCAGAGTTGGGATGTCGTCACTCTGTTCGGCTTCCCCTTCGTAACCCAGGGCCGATCCCAGCGGTACGTCGTCATCGATGGGCTTGATGGCGGTGCCGATCCTCGATGCTGCCGCGCTCGGATCAGGATGCTGTGACGGTGGCCCATAGAGCACGAGGTCTGCATCGGTCGAGGGTGTGGCGAGGCGGACCGTGCCAATCGCGCCGCGGTCACCGGGCAGCCGCTTGACCCGATACATGTGGATCGTGTTGGGCTTAGTGATGTACCCGAAGGTGAGGGTGTTCGTGGGGAGATCCACAGCGTGTTGCGCATCTCCTGGCGGTTCTGGCGGGGCTGCCACGTCAACCGATGTAGGTGCGGCGTCGGAGCTGGTTTCCGCGACTGAGATTGACGCTGTCGCTTGGTACGAACCCAACCGTGAGCCGGACCAGACGTCGAAACGCAGATCGTGGCCGCCTTCCGAGGCTTGTGGCAGTGTCCACATCAACGTGGTTCCGTTGGCGCCGGCGGCGCGGAGTGGAGCCGACAGGGGTGCTCCATCGAGCTGTGCTGACCCATCCCGATACTCGAATCCCGCTGGAAGCACGCTGCGGACGGTCGCGTCGGCGACGCCGCCGGTGCCACTGAGATTGAAAGCGAGCGTCAACCTCACCGAATGCGGGTCGCTGGAGTATGGCTGCAATGCTGCCGTGGTCGGATCCAACTGCTCCCAGGGCCAATCAGCGCGGTCTAGGGCACCCACGAGCACATCGTTGACGGTTAGGTCACTTGGTAGGAACTTGAGGAGATCGCCAAGGGTTACGCCTGGCGTGGCCCGACCTAGTTGCTGGAGCCCTGCCCCGGGTTGAAGGAGTCCGGCATCGAAGGCGTCACCGAGGGTCGCGATGCCTGCGAGGCATTGTGAGGTCGTGCAGTTCATAAGTGCGCCCAAGCCGGCACCATTTCTGGGATCCAAGACCGCAGAAATCGCGATGGAGCGCAGTGCTACCGAACCCGCTGCCGGTGAAAGCATCGGTGTGAGCGGTGCGAGCCCGATGCGGGTGGAGGGCAGGTTCAGGTCCTGGACGCGGGTTCGCGCCAGGAGAGCGGAACTCGCGGTGAAGGCGTCAGCATTGGCGGCGAGTGGAACGTTCTCCAACCAGGTCAAGGATGAGAAGTCGATTGAACGATCAGTGCGAAGGTCGTAGACACCGGCTTCGTAGTTGCTGAGCGCGTTGTCTCCCGAGCAGTCGAGGCCGACCGCTGAGTGGAACGCGTCGCACCAACTTCGTCCGTCTGTCCAGTGGAGAGCAGCGACTGGTGTTGGGATGGTTAGCCATGCGCTTGTGCTGACGATCCCCAGCGAGTCCGGAAGATCTAGTTCGCTGAGCCGAAGTGTCTTCAGCGGGCTATCAGGGCCAACAGCGCTAACAGCGGTGAGCAACGAATCGAGAGTTGCTGCCGGGTCAGTCTCGAGCGGTGTTCCTTGAAGCAGGGCAGGCCAGCGGCCCGGAGGGACCGTCTCGATCTGCGATAAGGGCGTATCGAGCGCACCTGTCGTTAGCCATCTCGAGCCGGTTGCCACGAGTTCGCCGAGAGTGAGATCTCGCACGACGGGGAGCCCGAGTGCGGCGGATCCGTCATCGACACCAGGTGCGCGCCGTCCATTCGGTGCGCGTCGTCCATTCGGTGCCCGCCGCCCGTTGGGAGTGGCGGAGAATCTCAGTTGCTGCAGTCGGTCATTGGGTACGGCGTCGATCGGTACATGCATCAATCCCGGCTGAACCGAAGCGGAATCGGACGTGAGGCGAACTCCATCGATCGAGACGATCCCGACGAGGCCCACTTGTGCGACGTACACGTCGGACGCGGAGTCTCTGTCGTCGCTGGTGAGCTGAGCGTCGGTCTCGTAGACGACCCGCGAGCCGTCACCGCTCAGAGCATCGAACAGTCCCGTACCGATGCTGATCGACTGTGTGCGCGCGAGGTCGTCGAGCCAGATCTCGTCCTTGGACAAGACCGTGGTTGTTCGCGTTCGGACGATGGTTGAGCCGTCGTCGCTGATTGCACGGGCTTCCCAGCCGTCGGCGATGCGTGTCACTCCGAGCGGAGCGAGATCGAGTGGTCCTGGCGGACGGATCTCGACCCGATTTGAGCCCGGACTAGCGATGTATACGGCTGTGGTTCCGTCGTCGTGGACACTGAGGACTGTGCACTTGGTCGCGCTGCCGAGTGAGACGTGGGATTCGATCGACTGGTCGGGTGTTGCAATATTGATGTCGACGCGGTGAAGCACAAACGGTGTATCGGTCGAATCCCTATCGCAGGTTGCGACGTGACTTAGTGCTGGGCTCGCCTTCCATGCGAAAGCGCAAGGACCAAATCGCACGTCGGCGTGGCATCCGGTGGGCCAGATGATCGGAAGCCCATAGGAAGTGGGTTGTGGTGCTGTTCCATAGTCGACGAGAAACGCGCAGGTATCGGGCTGATGGGGTAGACACGGTGGCGCTGGACATTCGGGACTGTCGCACCAGTCTCGTTCGATCAGTCCGTAGTGCCCATCGTGAGAGAAGCCGACCGGTTCCGCTGGGGTATACGCGAAGTCAGGGTCCGAACGAGTTAACTCGTTGTCGAAACTTCCGTCACCATTCGCGTCTCGATCAACGCGCTGACAGCAGATGTCGAGCCCGCGACCGCCGCGAGTCTCGAGCGCGAAGCGACCAGAGTCTGTGATATTCGTCAATCGGTCATATCTGAAGGCGACGCAACGTCGATCTGCGATCGTCGACTGGTGCTGGGAATCGAGATCCGCGACCAGCTCTCGTCCGGCGCCATCGCAAGCGCCGATGTGGAGTGCATTTGCGCTAGTGATGGCGTCGTGCGTGCCGGGCGCGTTTGGCGCCAGGTCGTGGAAGGCTCGCTTGACCGAGATGACCGCGACTCGGTTACGGACGCCGCCCGATGCTTGTCGGACCTGCGCGCTGATCGGCGACATGGACGTCGTGAGCAGCCCCGCGACGGCGACGAGTATCGCCAAACGTCGTAGAAGGCGCGCGGTTCCTTGAGCTCTGTACCCCGCCAGCGTTTCGGGTACCCACTGCACTTCCGCCCCACCCAAGCCTCTCATCGCGTCGACCTCGTGTCGACACCCCATACGGCGTCCGGCACCAGGCATCGTTCCATCGATCTGAGCGCCGCGCTACCGACGGTTCCCAGTCCTCCCAAGTTCGACCGCCGTAGCAGCGAGCGGTGCCCTTGGTCGTCGTCCACCAGAGGCGACTTGACGAGCAGAGGTACCCCAATGAGGACAGTTGCATCATGACCAGCGATGCCGTCCACCGACCGCATCGCACGACGGCAATCGAGTAGATCGAGAGACCGTCTGACGTGGAGTTGACCCGGTTGCGTGGACACCGGATGGCTACGCGACCGCGGATGCGTTGACGTGGTGGAGTTCATAGTCGGCGGAGCTCTGATACGGTTCCCATCGATCCGGCGGGGTGTGTCGCGGCTTCTCGGAAGTCGCGCACGAACTGGTGAGGCGCGATATCCCTGGTGCCGAGGGCTCTTGGCCTGGTCCTGCGGGGCCACCGGGGCCCACGGTCACCTGGCTGGCTCGCGCTTCGATGGCGATCTCTGAGGCTCTCCGTACTCGAGTGAGCACGTCGAGAGCACGAGACTTCCATGTCGTAGTGAGAACGTGCGACGGGGGGCCTACCGAAGAACGTTGACTGCGCGCGCGACGACGAGGGCGATCGTGACGATCGAGACAGCGGACTGCAGCAACATCACGAGCTTCGCCCACCGACTCATTGGCATGACGTCCGTCGGACTAAATGCGGTCGCGTTCGTATAGGACAGGTAGAGGTAGTCGATGAACTTCGGCTCCCAGTGTGCAGGCGCGAACTCCGAGCTCGACATCTGCGTGAAGAGGAAGTCGGGATGCTCGTGTGTTCCGAGGGATCGCTGTACCGGACCACCGCGATCCGACTCCCAGTACCACAGCGAGAACACCACAACGTTAGTCAGCCAAATCGCTCCGCCAGTGAGAAGGAGTTGGCCGGGATCGCGGATACCTTGTGAATTGACAAGGTCGACCACGAGTCGCGCAGCGGACGCGGCATTGGCGATGCTGAGTACCGCAATGAGCGCGATGCTCGCTGCCCGTAGCAGGCGCGATTGCCGTTCGAGGCGAGCGGGGTTCGCGATGACGAGTGCGACGAGGAGGAGCAGCGCCACTGCTGGCAGCATCCATCGAGGCCGGTTCGCGACACGAGGTGGAAGGGCCGTCATGAGCCCGATCGCGACGAGGATCGTCGCCGTGGCCACGGCTCGATGTTCGCCCCTGGTGACTCGCCGCCACGCGGGCAGGCAAGCGTCGAGCCCCTGCTCGACATGGTCGGCGAGGTGACGGGGACTCAAGAGGCGTTCGATGCGGTCCAGCCGGTCATGCAGGGCGCGTTCGTGGTCGGTGGATCCAAGCGTGGCATTACCACCCGCGTCGCCGGGTTCCGCCGATCGGGTGGCCTGGCCTCGAGTGGCACCGCGCTTTGATATGTCGAAGGACATGACCGGACTCATTCCGCTCTCTTGGTGCGCGGACCGTGACGGTTCACGAGAACCAGGGCGACAACGAGGATGAGGACAATCCCGACGTTGACCCCCAGCTCGATCATCGTGTGGTCGAACGGCACCGCCGAATGATGGCCTTCGCCAAGCGACGACTTCGCGCCGACGACAAGGATGTGCCGTACCGCGGAGACGATGCCGATGATCAAGAAAGGCTGCAGCTGCAGACCGGCGTCACGGAAGTGTGAGAGCACCGTGGTGAAGATCTCGAGCACGATCACCACGAACAGCACGCTGTCGATCAGTTCCGGGATCTTCGAACTGAAGATCCCGGAACTGAACACGGCGAGCCAGACACTGTGGACGAGCACAACGAACGCGGCGGCCACGAGCACGAGAGCCACCGTGTAGTGGAGAAAGTCCTCGGCCCAAACCAACGGCTGCATGCCTAACGGCGTGCCGTCGTGCACCTTACGGCGAGGCGGCCAATGCGGGCCGAGGTGGTCATGCGTGCGCCGAGGAGCCTGCGTCGCACTTGCGAGTCCCTCTGAGGGAAGAGCCGTCGTCATCCCTGCGCCTCCCCTATGCGGTGCCGCGTTATCAGGACGTTGGGGTTCATACCGGTACCTCGCTGTTTCTCCCGCGTCGGACGTCGCTGACAGCGCCGCAAACACCTGCGGTGTGACAAAGCGATCCGGGCCAACCCTTCGGGGCTGTCACACCGGGCGATCGCGCTGCGCTCACCCTGGGAGGAAAGGAGAGAGCGATGAGTGAGAACACGAAACGGGTTGGGCGAGCGGTGAGCTTGGTGGCCAAGCTGCTGACGAGCTTGTTGTGGGTCGGAATTGCAGCTGCAGGTGCGGCCGCCGGACAGCCGGTCGCCGCCGTCTTCGCCGCGGTCTACCTCGTCTATCTCTGGGTGTTCGACGGCCGTTGGCTCATCTACTGATGTGCGTGATCGGGCGTCGTTCGGTGTTCCACGGTGTGTTGTGGCGGAGCTATGCGCGGGTCTACGACGCGCTCTGGGACAACGGGCTGACAGAACAGGTGGCGACAGCAGTGGCGGCGAACTTGCCGCCGTCGCGACCCGTCGTTGAGGTCGGCGCGGGGACGGGACTGATTACCCGACGTCTCGTCGCGACCGGCGCGCCGATCGTGGCGGTCGAACCTCATGCCGGGATGCGGAGCAGGCTTGCCCGCCGCCTGCCGGAGGTGACGCTGCTTTCGGCGACCATCGAGTCATTGCAGCTCGCTCCGAGAGAGCCGCGGACAGTCGTGGCCGTCAATGTGGTGCACCTGGTGCCGGATCCCGTCGCAGCAGTTCGGCGTTTGCAGCAGCTGGCCTCCGAGAGCGGCACGGTCGTGATCGTCGTCCCGCATCGAGGCGTCACCGTGTCGAAGGTGGCACGGTCGATCCGTCGTTGCGGGGGGTCGAGATGGTTCACGCTGCGCTTTGTCCTACTCCACGCGTTGCTCGGTCCCCTCACACTGCTGGCCGCGCCGCGCGTGCGGGCCAGCCAGCTCACGGCGGCGTTGGCCAGCGCGGAGCCGGTCGAGCTCGTCGCCGGAGCGAGCGACGTTCTCGTGCTGCGAGGACGCGCATCCGAAGCGGATGCGTCGGCCGTGCGAGGCGATGCACGCCCCCCGTGCAAGCGACTGCGCGCAGCTGTGTCGGCGTGCGTGGCGGCCATGGTGCTCCTGGCCGCGTGCGGATCCGGGCCTTCCCGCTCGACCGCCTCGTTCTGCGACGAGTTCCAGAGTCGAGCGATCGAGCTTCACGACAAGTACAAGGCCGAGGTTAGAGCCTCCGACCCAAAAGGAGATCCCCTCGGATCGCTCCTGAGGCTGACCGCAACGGCTCTCGAGGCGCAGGGCGACATGGTGAGCCTCTTCGACGCGCTCGACCAGCGTGCCCCCGACTCGATCGAGCCTGACGTCGCAACAATGCGCGACTCGCTCAAGTCGCAGGCCGAGGCAATGCGCAACGCAGCGTCGGACCCGCTCGGCGCACTCGGGGGCGGCCTCATCGCGGGCCTCCAGGCCATGGGATCGGCGAAGCGTGTGGACACGTTCATCGCGTCCAACTGCGACCTCTCCTTCATGCAACCGACGGCGGGGTCATGAAGGACGAAACCAAGCACGCACCACGTGCAGGAACAGGAGACACGACTGTGACCGACTACATCGGACCGTTCACTGATCCGGACCGCTACGAACTGAGCGAGCTGACGAGCCGAGGCGCCGAGGGTGAGCTCTGGCGAGCGTTCGTCGTCATCGACGGGCAGGCGCTCCCGGTCGCGGTCAAGATCCTTCATCCCACATCGGACGGTGCCTTCGCCGCCATCTCCGAGCGGTGGCATCGCCAGGCGGAGTTGCTGCAGAGTCTCGAGCACCCGAGTCTGGTCAAGGTCCGCGAGGTGTTCGAGGGGCCGTCGCCCCACGTCGCGGGCGCGGCCGACCCCGCGACGCATGGTCTGTTCCTCGTCATGAATTGGGCTCCGGGCGAGAGCCTGCCGAGCTGGTGCGCGACGCATCCAGACCGGGACGTCCTCGACGTCACGCGGATCGTCACGAGATTGTCCGCGGCGATCGACTACCTGCACTCCGGGAATGCGACCGGTGGAGTCCCGGTCCTGCATCGCGACATCAAGCCGGCGAACGTGATTGTCGACGGCCCCGAGATCCGATTAGTGGATTTCGGATTCGCGCGACTCGCCGGCGACGAGATGACCATCATTGGCACCCCGTCATACATCGCGCCCGAGGTCGTCGCCGGCGCGCAGCAGAGCGAGAGCTCGGATCGTTACTCGCTCGGCGCCACCGCGTACTACCTCTTCACCGGAGAAGATCCCGCACCGAGCGACATCTCACAGATGACGAGGCGCTTGCTGTCGGTGCGCGGTTTCGAAGGGCGCGACGACATTGTCGACCACCTCATGGCGATGATGTCGCGCGACCCCGCTCGACGTCCGGCGAACGTCATCGAATGGGCCCAGGCGCTGGCCGTGGGGGTCGTGTCCGACCGCCTTCCGGTCTCGCTGGACGGGGGGGATGGGGCGGCGAGTCCGCGCGGCGCAGTCTCGGAGAACTCCGTACCAGCCCGTCGGTCGCGTCGGGGGCTCATCATCGGTATTGCCACGGCGGTCATTGTCTTGGCCGGCGCCGGAGCCGCAGTCGCGATGATGTCCGGCGGGGGTGGCCCGGGCGGCTCCACCGCTGCGGCCGGAGAGGCACCAACCGCCACCCGCGTCGTGATGCCCGACGTGACTGGTCTGCGGCTCACTGCGGCCCGGTCACGGCTGCGGCGGGCCGGGATCTCCGAGTTCACCGTCAGGAGGCAGGAGAGCTCCGAAGCAGTGGACACGGTGTTGTCGACCGATCCGACCGGCGGTGCACGAGTGCGCGGAACCGTGACGGTCACCGTCGCGAAGAAAGCGACCACGGTGCCGGATGTGACGGGCAAGAGCCTGTCTGAGGCGACAGACGTCCTCGAGGGACTCGGGTTGACCGTGAACTCGACGGACGTGCTCGACGACACGAAGGTCGACGGCACTATCCTCTCCCAGGAGCCCGCCGCGGGGAGCCCGCTTCCCGAGCAGGTCGCACTCCGGGTTGCCCGTCGATCGGTGAGCACCTTCCTCGCCGACCTGCAACCGGTCGCTGGGACCAATGAGTCTTCGGAACCGGCGAACCTCTCGGGCACCGCGTATGCCCATCCAGTGCAACTCAGCGCGGGCGACTCGCAGAACTCGGTGGAGTATGACCTCGGTCGGCACTACCGGCGGCTTCTCGCAACGATGGGCCTGCGTGATGATTCGGGGTCGGGCGACCAGGTCAAGATCGAGGTCTTCGGCGACGGCCGCCCGCTCTTCTCACAGATCACGTCGATCGGCCAGGCGGTGCCGCTCGATGTCGACGTCACGGGTGTGCTCCGGCTGCGCTTGTCGGCGACGCTGGTCGCTTCGACGTCCGACTGTTGCTCAGACACGACCGCCGTCTGGGGTGACATCCGAGCGCTCGGGTCGGCGGCCGACGTTCCCGGGTACAGCACGCCGAGCTCCGTTCCGACCACGCTGCCGACCAGCGTGCCGTGAGCCGGACGATGGAATCTGTCACTGAGATCGGGATCCAGGTCCGTGCCGTCGGCGCGACCGTCGTTCGGGCCGATCTGACCCCGCCCGGTCCCTACACGGTCGGACGCGCGCCGGATTGTGACGTCGTCATCTCGGATCTTCGGGTCTCGCGTCACGCCGGTGTCCTCGGCGTGGATGACGGCCGCTGGTATTACGAACGGGTCGGTGCCACCGAGCCGAGCGCCCGGGTCAGAGTGGATCGCGGGCGCGTCTTCGCTCCGGCGGTGGTCTCGCTGTGCCCCGGAGATGCGGTCACGCTGGCGTTGACATCGAAGGATGATGCAGCATCGCCAAGCGACGGCGATCGTGCGCGTGGCGGCTCGTCGCCCGAGGTCCTCCAGACGATCGGGCGGTCACGTGCCTGCGATGTGATGATCGAAGACCTGAGCGTCTCACGACATCAGGCGGAGCTGAGACGCGACGGCGACAGTCTGGTGGTCGTGGATCTGGGGGGTCACCTCGGTACCTTCGTCGATGGGGTGCGGGTGACTGAGCCGGCGGTGGTGCTGCCGGGCTCGCGTGTCTCGATCGGGTCGCACTCGTTTTGTGTCGAGGGGGCGCGCCTCGCGGCGTGGGTCCCCGCGCGAACGACGCCCGCCCTCGAGGCGAGCCACCTCGCGGTGACCTTGCCCGACGCGCGCCGGATTCTCGCCGATGTGTCCTTCACAATGCAGCGGGGGACCCTGCTCGCGGTGGTCGGCCCGACCGGGGCTGGGAAGTCAACCCTTCTGAAGGCGCTCACGGGGTTCCGACCCCCCGACGCGGGCGAAGTCTTGGTCGAAGGCCGTTCGCTCTACGAGAACTTCGAAGAGATCCGACCCACTCTCGGTTACGTTCCACAGGACGACATCCTGCATCCCCAGCTCACCGTTCGCCGCGCGTTGCAGTTCGGCGCCGAGCTGCGGTTCCCACCCGAGACGACACGACACGAGCGCGATGTCCGCGTGCAGGAACTGATCGACGAGCTGGGACTGACGCACCGCGCCGACCTCCCAATCTCGCGACTCTCGGGTGGTCAACGGAAGCGAACCAGCGTGGCCATGGAGCTCTTGACGAAGCCGTCACTCCTCTTCCTTGACGAGCCGACCTCAGGTCTCGACCCTGGCTACGAGCAAGCGGTCATGGAGCTCCTCCGCGAGCTCGCGGATGGTGGACGCGCAGTGCTGGTCGTCACGCACTCGTTGGCGAGCCTGCACCTCTGCGACCAAGTGCTGTTTCTCGCCCCCGGCGGACGCACTGCGTACCTCGGCCCACCCAGCGAGGCGCTCGGATACTTCCAAGAGGCCGATTTCCCCGCGGTGTTCCGGGCATTGGAAGCCCGCGGCGAGCCTGATGCAGCCGACGCGCTCGACAATCCCCGACGAGTCCGCCGCGGAAGCGGTGGGCACCCAGACGGGACTCCTCACGTGGTCACGGATCCCCCGAGTCCGCAGTGGCGACGACAGACCTCGACCCTGATGCGCCGACAACTGGCGATCCTGCGCGCGGATCGGCGCAACCTGCTCGTGCTTGGACTCGCTGCGGTTGTCCCAGCACTGCTCGCACTCGCCCTCGTGGGGAACGGGGCACTCGATGCCGGCCTCCCACCTCCTCGTACGGGTGCCCGCATATTGCTCGCCGCGGTGGTCATCACTGCGGCCGCTCTCGGCGCCGCGAATGGTCTCCGCGAGATCGTGAAGGAGCGTGCGATTTACCTGCGGGAGCGCGCGATCGGACTGCGGCGAAGCGCATACCTCACATCCAAGATCGCGATGCTCGGTGCCGTCACGAGCCTGCAGTGCGCGGTCCTCGTCGTCATTGCGACTCTCACCGCGAACGGACCCGCGTCTTCTAACCTTCTGCCCGGACGCCTCGAACTCGTCCTCGCGGTCGCCGCGTGCGCGGTCGCCGCCCTCGTGCTCGGGCTCTTCATCTCGGCCGTGGTCTCGACGTCTGAGAAAGCGGTGGCGTTGATCCCGGTGATCTTCGTCGTCTCGTGGCTGTTCTCGGGCGTCGCGGTAGACCTGCAGACCAAGCCGTTCATGCGCGACGTCGCGTACCTCAATGCCGCGAATTGGGGAATGAGCGCGACTGCCTCGACGGTTGACCTCCCCGGGCTCGAGGGTGGTGCGTGCAGCCGTAGCCAGTCCGGCTCGGAACTGCCAAATAGGAACCGCGACGCGCCCCGAGCGACGTCGACTCCGCACTGTGACGCGCGGTGGCACCGAGGCGTTGCCAACTGGATCTGGGATCTCGTGGTCTTGAGCGCGCTCGGGCTGCTGTTCGCATTGGCTGCCGACTGGGCGCTCGCGAGGCACGAGCCCGTCGAGTCCGAGCGCCGAAGCTTCGCAGTGGCGCGTGCGTGGACACGCGTCCGCGATCAGGTGCAGACGCGAGCCCCAACCCGGACTGGAGGTCCACACCATGACAGTTGCAGCAGGTGAATCCGCGGTCGGCATCCTGTTGATCTGGGCGATCATCGGAATCGCGGTCGGGGGCGGCATCGGGTATTCGATCGGCAACGCCAAAGGGCGCGGCACCGAAGGGTTCTGGCTCGGTGCGCTGCTGGGCTGTCTCGGATGGATCATTGCCGCGCTGCTCCAGCCGACGCCGGAAGCCGAAGCGCAGCGACTCCATTCGATCCAACAGCATCTCGGATCGGAACCGGACATGTCATCTCCGTACCCCGGCGGTCTGCGGCCCTGTCCGTACTGCGCGGAGTTGATCCAGCCCGCGGCGATCCTGTGCCGCTTCTGTGGCCAGGACGTCGAACCCGCGGACCCGCCGTCCACCGGAGGCGACGCACCGCATGCGCGGCAAGCGGCATGGCAAGACCGGTTCCAGGCGCGTTTCGGGGGCATCGCCGACGAGGCGCTCCGGATCACCGACGCGCTACCCACGCTCCCAGACCACCCGCATGCATGGGCGTCCGAGCTGGCCACCAGGATCGAGGCCGGATCGCCCCCCGAGGCGGCCGCGGCCCGCATCCCCCTGGGCTGGACGCGGGATCGGCTTGCGGATGTTCGTCCCGGATCGGTGCCGAGGCGCACCACCTTCGTACCCCGTAACGATGACTCCGCGTACGGGCCAGTCAGTGAGCGCACTTATGAGCGCGCGAATGACATCCTGACGAAGATGCCGGATCAACCGTCGAATCCGAACCTGTGGCTCGACGAACTCGCCCGACGCATCGAAGCCGGATCGCCACCCGAAGCCGCCGCAGCTCGCATTCCGCTCGACTGGGGACCAGCATCATCGGGCGCATAAGGGCCACGCTTGCTGTCACTCCGAACCCCTCATCGCCGCTTCCCCTGTTATGACCACGTCGCAGGCGACGGAAACTAGACCCGGTGGGACATCGAGCTGTCAGCCATCCGTCGCCCGCGCCTGGGTGCTAGATCGGCTTGTCGAAGAGCCGATCCGTTCGGCGCGTGACGTTTCGCGAGCCATGAGCCTGCTCGAGTCCCACGCTGAAACCCGCGAGGCACTCAGGTCTGCTGCGCGGAGCCACGCGACGGAGACAGACGCGAATGGCGGCACACGCGGCGATGTTCGCCTTGCTCGCCGTGATCCGGGCCATCGAGCACGACGACCTCAAGCGATCCTGGCTCGGCGACAAGCTGGCGGACCGTGCCATGCGGCACCAATGCGAGCAGCTCACAGCCCCGCTCGGACCGCAGCACCGCGACTGGATGACCGCGATGACCGGGTCACGGTCCGCTTCCACGCACCGCTGGTGGACCGACATCGATCGCCGTACGGGCGAGCGCCGATGACCGTCACGACGTTGTTGCACGCGAGGCCGTTGGGCTGGCAGCGTGAGGCCGTGGGACACTCGGCAGGATTCGAGTTTCGAGCCTGGCTCGACGCGTTCGTCTACTCGAGCACAGCGACTCGCGCTCTCGAGTCGTACTGCGCTCGGTACGGCCTTCGCCAGGAACTGGACGATGCACGGCACGTCTGGTATCTGCGGCTCGAGGGTACGCATCGCCGAGGCAACATTCCCGAGACGCTCAAGAACGAAGATGCGGCAACCGGGTACGCGCTGCGCGCGATGAGAAACGCCGTCGTCGACCTCGCGCGTGGTTCCGGGACAGAAGCATCCGTCGCGCCGGACGATCCCAGGATGATGGGCGCGATCGAGGACAGGGATGTCGACGTCAATCCGGAAGCGGCAACGGAGCTCAAATTCGACGCGTCGTGCGAATCGGTCCGTCGCGGCATCAGCATCAGCATCCGGGAGCGTTCGATCACTTGCAGCGGAGTCCGCAGCGAAGAGGTCGGTGCGATCGCTCTTTACGTGGTCAATGCCCTTTGCGCGGACGACAACAAGCGGAACGAAGGCGCTGAGCAGGCCGCCAACCTACGCGGTGGAACGACTGAGTTCGATCGGCTGATCTACCAGGCGATGGCCGAGGTCGTCCCGCACCGGATGAACTTCAAGGACAACCGAGCCTCTGACGCGAGCCGGACCTACAAGCGTCGCTGCACACCCTGCGTACGCCGCGTCATCGCCGCCGCAGCTTCCGAGCCCGAGGCGGTGTAATGACGTGAATGCCAACGGCCTCGAACCTCGCTACGACGCGGACATCGGGATCTGGGAGATCGGCGTGATTCCTCCGGGTCCGGCCGGCGCGGCGCGTCTCGTACTCTCGGACGGGCTCGAGCTGATGGTGGATGTAGCCGAGCCGACCCAGCTGGGCGTCGTGCTCTTCGAGGATGAGTTCACCGGTCATGTGCGTGACGCCGATCTCGTTGCCGCGGCCACGTTCCTCGGCCGTGCCCGCGTCGAAATGGTTGCCGGCGGCCGTGACCTGCCCGACGCCGAACCGGAGCAGGCTGCGCTCGGAACCCTGGTCGCGCTCGCGGTCGACCGTCTCGACCTCGCCCGTTCCGACGGGCAGCGCAACCTCTGGGCGGGGGAGCTCGCCAGCCTCGCGGGTCGCGCCGATCCCCGCACGCAGCTCAGCCATGCGATCGACCCCTACCGTTCAGCTGCGCGCGACGGCACGCACGAGCTCACCCGGCTCGAAGCCGCGCGCACCGGCAGCGCCGGCCGTCGCGCGCCCGATCTCGATCAGATCGAAGTGGCGCGCCCACGGCTGACACCGGGCGCGGACGGCCGCTCCTTGGATGGAACAGTCGTCCTCGACGCCGCGCTGGCGCCGCGCCACGTGCTCGACCTCGGCCGTCCGACCGACCTGCGCTGGGATCGCATCGATCAGACCCTGCAGGTCTCGTGCCCGGTCGCGTCGCGCGCCTATCTCCCTGAGGTGGGCATCCAGTGGGTCCGCGTCTACCAGCCCGACAGCCGGGTCATGCTGGCGCTCGGCTCTCTCGACCCGGGAGCGAGCACGGCCGGTAGTGCGGGCGTCGACCTTCTGCTCGGCCCGCTCGACGACAATGCGGTGCGGACCCTGGCGATCGACGTCACACCCGACCCGGCCACGCGTCCACCCAGCGAGTCACGCCGAGGAAGCGATGCTGCATCGCGCTTCGGCCGGGCGGCCGTCACCGCGGAGCGGCTCGGACTCGCCGATGCGGCCGACGACGCGTGGCGCCGATGCGCCGCGACATGGGCCTCGATCGGCGACAACACACGTGCCGGCCAGGCCGAAGCCAACGCCGCCGCCGTGGCCGCCCGAACGGCGCGGGCGCAGGAGCCCTTCGTAGTGGAGGTACTAACCGCCGAGATCGACGATCTGGCCTAGACCGGTGCCGGGAGCGGCGGGATCCAGACGATGCCGAGCGACTTGTTCAGGGCGGTGAGCTCGTCGCGCGTCGCGTCGTCGGTGCGCGTGCCGGTGGCCAGGATCGTGTGCAGCACGAGCGCGAGCTCCGAGCGGGCGTGCTGAGCGCGGGCCCGTTCCTCGGCGACAAACAGCCGCTCAGCGGCCCGTACGGAGTCACCGGTCAGCCAGACCCCGACGCTCTCGAACCGCAGAAGGGTGATCGGAACGATGGCAACGTCCTCTTTCATCTCGGCTTCGAGAAGGCGCGACTCCTCGACCAGATCGGCGACGTCGTCCACCGCGAACGTGTACAGAGCCAGCTCGACCGCTCGCACGAAAGAGTCGTACACCATGTTGGTCGCGTCGAGTTCGCGGAACATGTGGGTGGCCTGGTCGAGGAGACGACGTGCGTCATCGGGCCTGCCGGTGTGGAGCGCGACCCGGCTGAGCCCACTCGTCGAGAGCGCCTCACCGTTCGCATACCCACACGCCCGAAACGCCTCCCGGGCCTCAACCAGCTTCCAGCGCGCCTCGCGTAACCGGCCCTGACCCGTGAGAATCTCGGCCTCGTTGTTGCGAACGATGCCGGCGCCGATCGTGTCATGCGCCCGGTCGTACGCGGCGCTGGCGTCGCGGTAATCGGCGCGCGCCCGGTCCCATGCGCCGTCGTTGTAGTCACTGACCCCAAGGTTGAGGAGAAGATTCCCCAGCCCGACCGGGTCGTCGAGGCGCTCCAACAGCGCGCGGGCGCGTCCCGCGTAGGTGGCCCGCTCCGGCAGGCCGAGCTCGCTGCATACCATCTCGAGCTGCAGGCACGCCTGCGCGATTAGCCGGTCCTCCCCCAACCGTTCAGCGAGTGCGAGGCCGCGCTCCGAGAGGTCGCGTGACTCGGCGAAATCGCCTCGGAAGAACCGAGTGACGGCGAGTCCGAGTGTCGCACGCGCCTCTTCCAGGTCTCGCCTGGATCCGGTCGGGCCCGCGGTCAGCAGTTCCAGGGCCCGCTCGAAGTGGTCGATCGATGGTCCGTAGTCGCCGTGCTTCTCCAGCGCGACGGCGTGTCGACGGACGAGTGACGCCTTGGTGACGTGATCGCTCGCGGCCGCCGCCGCCTGCTCGTACAGGCCGAGCGCGCGCTCGAGGCGACCGACCCGCTCGCTCAGCTCTCCGAGCTCGAGCCCTATGCGCTGCTCCGCCTCGTCGTCTCCGACGACTCTGGCGAGGTCGAGTGCAAACGCGCCGAAGCCGATGGCCACTTCCGGCGCGCCGTCGTCGGCGGCCCGGCGCCAAGCCAGCTCGTAGTTCTGCAGCGCCGACACCATCGATTCGGCCTCGCCGATCGCAGCCTGGTGGGCGGCGAGAGCGCCGAGCGCTTCGGGCGATACGGGGGCGTCCCGCTCCAACATCGCCGCGACAGCGCGGTGTAACGCGACGGCATGCTCCGGTGTCATGGCGTCGAAGAGCAACTCGGGGACGAGGTCGTGTGCGAAGCGGTAGCTGCCGTCGGGCGCAGCGCTCAACAGCCGGCGCCCAGCTGCCTCGGCGAGGACGAGTTCGATCTTGACTACCGGCTCGTCGAGCACCAAGGCGATCTCCTGTGCGCTGCACGAACTGCCGAGCAATGCCGCGACCTCGAGCACCCGTCGTGCGCCCTCTCCCTGCTCGTCGATCCGCTGCAGCACGGTCTGACCCACGGTCGCCGGGAGCGCTCCGTTGGTGGCCGCCGTTCGCGCAAGCTCCACCACGAAGAACGGATTGCCACCTGCCCGACGCAACGTGGCACCCACGACTTCCTCCCGGTCGTCGCCCGTGACGGCGCTCACCAGAAGTGCGGCGTCGTCCATATCCAGTTCTGACACCTCGATCGTCTCGATCGACTCGGGCAGCCCGTCGTTCGTCCATGGTCGCGACGTCCCGACGATGAGAACGGGCACATCGGCCAATGAAACGGCAAGACGCTCAAGCACCGCGACCGACTCCGGCGAAGCATGGTGCAGGTCCTCAAGTACGGCGATCACCGGTTGCTCGCGTGCCGCGGCGCGAAGCAGCGCGTCGACACTCGCCGCGAGGTCGCCATCGAAGCGACCGATGGCGACGTCGGGGTTCAACCGCGCGCGTACGGCGTCGACTCCGAGTGCCTCGACCGTGTCCGCCACCAGTGACGACCACGGTTCGTGTCCCGATCCGGAAACCGTGCACGCGCCGGCGACCACGAGCGCATCCTCGTTTCGATCGATCCACTCGCGGGCCAGGCGGGTCTTGCCTACACCGGCCTCACCGACCAGCACGAGGGCTCCGCCATCCCCTTCATTCCAGCGCCGATCGAGAGAAGCGAGCTCGGCACGCCGCGCGACGAACGGATGCGTTGGCGCCTGCACGCCTCGGTAGCGGGCCAAGCGGTGAGGCCGCACGGACGCAGTCGGCGCCCACGCCGACGGCAGTGCTGGAATTGTGACCGGCAGGTCGATCGCGGGGGCTCCGACTGGCGTACCGGCAGCCTGGATCCGCCCGAGGGCGATCTCGGCACTTGTCGGCCGGGCGCTCGGATCGGTTGCAGTCAGGTCGACTATCAGATCATCGATCACCGGGGCGACGGACGCCGCGTCGTCGCCGACGCACTGCCGCAGCAGCACTCCGACTGCGAACAGGTCGCTGCGCGCGTCGGGGGCGGCTCCGGCCCAGACCTCTGGCGGGAGTGCCGTCGCCGAGCCGCGCGCGGTCTGCTCGGCGCCTACGGTCGCGCTCCCGAAGTCGCTCACCACGCAGCGCAACCCGGGCGGGTCAGGGGCGAGCAGCACATTGCCGGCGTGCAGATCACCGTGCAGGACGCCGTGGGCGTGCATCTCCTGCAACGCAGCCAGCAGATCGGTCCCGATCGTGGCCACCTGTGCGGCTCCAATCGCCGGCTGGTCCCGGAGCAGGTCGGCCAGCGTTCCGTGCTCGAACAACTCGGTCAGCACCACCAGCACGTCGCCGGCCTGAAAGCCGTCGAGCACCGGGACGACGTTGGGGTGCCTGACCCGCAGCCGCCGCTCGTGGAAGAACGCGACCATGGCCTCGGTGCCCACACCCGTCGGGATCACCTTCGCGGCGACGATCTCGCCCAGAGGCGCGTCGTAGGCGCGGTAGACGACGCCAAGCCGCCCGCGGCCGACCTCGTCGATCAGCTCGCAGCGACCGCCGAGCACCTGCCCAATACGCACCGGCGCACCATTTCACGCGGACGTCAGCCGGTTCAACGCCAGCGGCGCTGTCACACCGCGAAAGCCGTCAGCGCTCATCTCCCAGTCGGCCGACACGGTCGCTACGGGAGGCGGGCAGGATGGAATTCGCTCGGAGCAGGAAGCACCAGCGGAGGGCAGGACGGCGATGGACCGCGGCCCTCCTCCTCAGCACGCTGGTCGCCGGCGGGATCGCGGGGAGCGCCAATGGCGTCGCTGCCGCGCCCGTCGGCACGAGCGTGGAGCCGCCGGTTGGGGTTGCCGGCCATGCCTACGTCCCGGGCATCGTGGTCGTGGGCTACGAGGCCGGGATCGCCAACGCCGAGCGCGCGGATGTACGCGCCACCGTGGATTCGAATCCGGCGACCGGCGTTCAGAGGGTCGCGCCCGACACCGAGCGAGTGAAGCTCGATGACGGTGAGAGCGTCACCGAGGCCATCGCCAAGCTGCGGTCGCAGCCTGGCGTCCGCTACGCGGAGCCTGACTATCTACTCCACAAGGAGCAGCAGTCGGACGACCCGGCGTTCACGGACGGGCGGCTCTGGGGAATGTACGGCGACACCACGACCCCCGGGAACCAGTTCGGGAGCCAGGCGGCGGAGGCGTGGGCGCAGGGCCAGGTCGGATCTCGCAACGTCTATGTCGGCGTCATCGACGAGGGGGTCCAGATCACGCATCCCGACCTCGCGGCGAATACCTGGACGAACCCGTTTGACCCACCCGACGGGATCGACAACGACGGCAATGGCTACGTCGACGACACGCACGGCTGGGACTTCATCAACAACGACGCCAGCGTGTTCGATGGTGATCCGGTGCTGGGCTTCGACGACCACGGCACCCACGTGTCCGGCACCATCGCGGGAGTCGGTGGGAACGGGACCGGCGTTGCCGGGGTCAACTGGCAGGCGACGATCATCCCGGCCAAGTTCCTCGGCCCGTACGGCGGGACGACCAGCGACGCGGTCCGGGCAGTCGACTATCTCACCGACCTGAAGGTGCGGCACGGTCTGAACATCGTCGCGACCAGCAACTCCTGGGGCGGCGGTGGCTACAGCCAGGCGCTCCTCGACGCAATCAACCGCGCCGCTGACGCCGGGATCCTCTTTGTGGCCGCGGCCCAGAACAACGCCCTCGACAACGACACCGCGCCCGCCTACCCGGCCAACTACGAATGCACGAACGGCGGCACCCGGGGTTGGGATTGTGTCATCTCCGTGGCGGCACTCGGATCGGCGGGTGGCCTCGCGTCCTTCTCCGACTACGGCGCGCGCACAGTCGACCTGGGCGCGCCAGGCGTCGACGTCTGGTCCACGGTCCCGGACGGGAGCTATGCGAGCTACAGCGGCACGTCGATGGCCACACCACATGTCAGTGGCGCGGTAGCGCTCTGCGCCGCAGCGAACCCGGGGGCCACTGCGCAGCAGCTTCGGGAGGCCGTCCTCGAGTCGGTCGCTCCGACACCGTCATTGGCGGGCCGCACCGTCACCGGCGGTCGGCTCGACATCGGTGCCATGATCGGTCGCTGCCAGCCCCAACACGACCCCGTCGTGGGCAAGCCACGCAACCTGCGCTCCCAGGCCAACATCGACTCCGTCCACCTGACCTGGACCGACGGCGCCCAGCACGAAGAGCGCTTCCGGGTGCAACAGGCGGACGCAGTGTTGGGCGCCCTGTGCGGTCGCTTCCGGAACGTCGGGTTCGCGTCGGCCAACGCGGCGTCGTTCGACGTCACTGGTCTCACACCGTCGACGCGCTACTGCTTCCGGGTCCGGGCCGAGAACTCATTCGGCGGCGGGACGACCTCGAGCTGGTCGAACGTGGTGACGTCTCGGACGACGCATGACTACGTCTGCCGAGCGGCACCCTATGCGTGGACCGATCCGACGAACGGGGGAACGAATCTCGGTCTCGCCGACGACGGGTTCGCGACGGTGCCCCTACCGTTCCCGGTCGAGTTCTACGGGCGCACGACCTCGACGGTGAACGTCTCGGCGAACGGCTTCGTGCGCTTCGACAGCGGACCGGCGATGCATTTCGAGAACCAGAGCATCCCGAGCCCGAGCGACCCCAACAACTTCGCGGCTCCCTACTGGGACGACCTGAACCCCGGAGCGGGGGGTGGCGTGTGGATCCGCACCGCGGGGACGGCACCGCACCGCCGCCTCGTCATCGGCTGGGTCGACGTCCCGCACTACCCGACCCAAGGCAACACGAGCTTCGAGCTCGTGCTCGCCGAGGACGACGGCGGGATCACGTTCCGGTACCGCGACGTCGACTTCGGCGACCCGACGGTCGACCGGGGCGCGTCGGCCACCGCCGGCATCGAGAACGCGACTGGCACGCGAGGCCGCCAGCTCGGATTCAACGCCGCGGGACTGTCGAACCAGACCGCGTACCGCTGCTCGACCGATCCCACGGCGCGACTGTCGATCAACACCACTCGCCTTCGTGACGCAACCGAGCAGACCAGCTACCGCGGCGCTGTGACCGCGGCAGGCGGGCGGCTGCCGCTCGTATGGAGCGTCACCCGCGGGAGCCTGCCGACCGGGCTCACACTCGACGGTCGGACCGGCGTCATCTCTGGTACGCCGCGCCGGCCGGGCAGCGCTGAGTTCACCGTGCAGGTCCTCGATACACGCTCACCCCAGCAGGTGGCGTCCCGTGCGATGCAGCTCATCGTGCGTCCGCAGGACTGACAACTTCCGACCGCCGGCCACGGAGGGCCGGCGTACGGGAGCCCTCACCGGCCCCCCGGTGCAGGGCAGGGACGGGCCGGGCCTTCGGGCCCGGCCCGTGCTCTCCCGCCCTGACGCCCCTCGCGTCCGGGATCGTCGGTTCATAACCTCAGCGCCCCACGGTCAGCTCGAACGCCTGGGCCGTGTCACACCGGCACATGTCTGATCGCTGTTCTCTCCAGATCGTCGTTTCTGGAGGTTGGATCGTGACCCGACTCGCTCGCAGCATCGCAACGTTCACTCTGGCGGCATTGGTTACCGCAGGAGTGCCCTCCCTCTTCGTGGCGGCCGCTTCTCCGGCCGGCGCGAGCGGTTCGTATCCCAACGGCGCGATCGCCGAGATCGCGTTGCGGTATGTGGGTCAACCCGGCAAGAACGCGTGCGTCGATGCGGGGAAGGGCCGATCGCCGGCAGGCGAGTGCAAGACGTTCGTGAACTGCATCGTGTCGATGGCCAGTGTTCACACGCAGTACCCGATTGGTGGTGGCACCTACGCGGCTGAGTTCAAGGCGGTATCGACCTCGGCACCGTTCTTGGCAACGGAGGCGTCAACGATCAGATCACGACAGGTCTGCGCTCGATCGCGGACGGGTTCGTGAACTTTCAGCTCACGTGGGCGGATGGACACGACGGCACATACACGATGACTGCTGACTACAAGGGCATTGACTGCACACTGAGGCCGCTCCCGGCATTGCGGCTCCGCGGAACCACTCGTGGTTCCGCCGCCTGTGATACGGCGACCGGCCTAGAGGCGATCCGTTGGTCGGCAACGAATACCGGCAAGGTCGGTTGGCGTATCGCTGGGAGCACCTTCCCGGGTGGCGTTCCGAGCACGTTGATCGCACCAGGCAGGTCACTCCCAGTACAGACATTGGTCGCTCCCGGCGCGTACAAGGTGTCGACCTACGTGGTGCACGCAACAGCACAAGAGGGACGGCAGTTGGTCATGGGTGGCCGGCTGGTCCCTGCCGCGCTGGGCGACTGCCAGAAGGTGCTGTCGAGCCGGCCGACGACACCGCCGGCATTGTTGCGAGCCTGGACATACCCTCTCCGATTCAACACTGCCCGTCATTGCCGGTTCGGCGAGAGCAGGGACGCCCGCGGTTCGCGATTTCGTGGGACGCGGCGTCGTGGGTGAGCGTCTGAGCGTCGGTAGGTCCGGGAAGTGCCGTGGGAATCCCGCGAGACGGGATGGGGCGATGGCGGCGAGCACCGACGGGTTCGTGGCCGCCGGGCGCATGCCATCCTCGTCGGATGTCGCTGCGGTGGTGGTCACCGGTGAGGGTCGCGGTGCGGTCGCTGCAGAGTTCGCCGAGTTTGTGGACGCGCATCACGCGCGGCTCGCGCGGCTCGCGTTTCTGATCTGCGGTGACCGGGAACAGGCGGAGGACGCGGTCGCGGAGGCCTACGCGAAGGTGTGGCCGCGTTACCAGCGGGGCACTGTCGATGATCTGGTGCCGTATGTGAAACGAGCGGTCGTCAATCAGGTACGTGGTGGGTTGCGTCGGCGTGTCGTCGAACGTCGTGAACAGGAGCGACGCCGCGTTGACTGGCGCGATGGGACTTCGTTGGAGCGACGAATCGATGTCGGCGACGTCGTTGCTCACGCGCTCGCGGAGCTTCCGATCGATCAGCGGACCGTGCTGGTGCTTCGGTACTTCGAGGATCTTTCGGAGGAGGAAACGGCGGCTGTGCTCGGAGTCAAACGCGGGACGGTCAAGTCTCGGGCCGCTCGTGGTCTGGCCCGGGTACGCGAGAGCATCGAACTCGATCCAGGTTGAGCGGGATGCGGGCCAGCGCCGAGCACTCGCCCGCTGAACTGGAGCGTTTGCACTGCCTCGTGACCTGTCTGCGTGCCGGTGCTCTGCATCGTCGGCCTCACGGCCAACGAACCGGCGCTGCAATCGGCGGGTGTTGGCGGAGTCTCCTGTCAGGAACGGAGGGAGTCCGGGGGCGGGGGGTCACGGGGCACGGCGCGGCGACCGAGCGGCCCGTTGCGTGCAGCTGGGTCGTCCGAGCTCGGGACTGCAGGAACCGGACGGGATCGGTGAGATGTCACCCTGTGACGTTCACAGCGGACCCCATGCGCTCCGCCAATGCAACAGAGCCCACCAAGGCAATGACGGGTTTCAGAACAGCAACGACGCAACCAAACGAGTACCCTCCGCGCTGATCTGACGCGGCGTGCGAATGCGAATGCGAACGACGAGCGAACTCGAAGCGGATCATCGCTGGCGCAGGAGAGGCAGCCAGTATGTTGTCGCAAAGACGTCGACGAGTCGCAGTCGGTCTGGTTGCGCTCGTCGGCTTGGCGCTCACTGGGTTCGCCGTGGCGTCGACCGAATGGATCGGCAAGGACGAGCAGCCTTCGCCGAATGCGACGTTGCGGTCGGCGACCAATCGACTCGAGTCGAGCGATCGTGCCGAGGTTGTGTCGGCCATCGATCCGAGCGCACTCAAGGGTTTTGGAGGAATCGACGCCGTCCTGCCGCTTGGAACGAGAGTTGAGACGTTGCGCCGGGGCATCGCCGTCACGACCAGCGCGGCGACGGTGCCGGCCGTTCTGATCAGCGCCGACGGCTCTAGACGGAACGTTCGCCTGCAGTTCGCTAGGGAGGGTGTGACCTGGCGTGTCATCAGTTCCGAGGCCCGGCGATGAGAACTGCGCTTGCAATCGTCATCCTGCTACTTGCGGGCATCGTTCAGGTAGTTGCGCCCGGACACGCGGAAGCGTCCGGATCGCCGACGGATTGCCAAAGCGCTGCGCTTCAGTTGTCAGGTGCAGCGCCAACTGGAAAGTGGATACCGATCGTCCTCGTCCATGGGATCACGGGCTCGTCGACCGACTGGAGCCGTCCAGCAATCGGCTCGGGACCGTCAGTGACTCAGGCGCTGCGAAACCTGCCCGGTGTGGCCATCTACACCTTCGACTACTCGCGCAAGTCCTTGAACTGGGTAAACGCACCGGAGCTAGGCCCGGGTCTTGCTCGCGCCATCGACTGCCTCGCGCTGGCGAGTGGAACGAAAGTGCTTGTCGTCGCGCACTCCATGGGTGGACTTGCGACACAGTTCGCTCAAGCGCAGACGGTCGACGGCAGGATCGTGGGGGACGAGCTTGCCGCCGTGATCACAATCGGTACACCGACACGCGGTTCACAGCTCGCCGATCTCATCAATGGCAGTCAACTTGCACTCGGGCTTGCATTTCCTGGAGCGGTCGGTGTTCTGGCAGGTGTGCTGAAGATCTGCGGGATCCTTGGAAGCGCTCACCCTCAAGCGGAGCCCTGCGCCTCCGCATCCAGCTATGACACTCCGGCTGGGCGCGCGATGCGCTCGGGATCGCGCGAGCTCCTCACCCTACCCGCGTGGCACGCGGGCCTGCTGGTGCACCGAGTCGCGACTCAACTAGTCGTTCGATGGAACTTGTTCTTCGCGAGCCGATCCCAAGCGATAGGCGACTTTGTCGTCTCGGCCGACTCCGCAGTTGCGGACGGGAGCGGGCAGCCCTTCATCGACACGTGTAACAATGTGTCTCTAGTCGACATCTTGAGCAGCCCTTGCTATCACGGAAATGAGCTGCGCGATTCCGCGATCATCGCGGACACCACGAAGACGGTGAGCGTTACCCTTCAGAGTCTTGATCCCGCTTCTTGTACCAACGAGCACATCTTCGCGTCTGTGGTAGCCGCCGGGCTGCCCGCACCGACAGAGATCCAAGCGCTGAAGTGTGCGGACGGATATGGCTTTGCAAATGTCCTGGATCCCGCGACGCCTCCGTCAGATCCCGGAATGTTATTCCAGTTTCGCGACGGTCATTGGACCTACGTCGGGAGTGTGACGCCACCGTGCGCTAACCAATTTGGCTTATATGGTGTCTCGAGCGCCACGGCTGAAAAGATTGCACCGGGTGCCAGCTCGTGCAACGGATCGACAACTTCGAGCCCCGAGTCGTCTACCCAGTCGGCGGGCGGCAACGGGTTTTCCGCGCAGACTTTCGCGAACTGGAAGGGTGGACATGCCGCGGTCACATGGAACGGCGATGAGTCAGGCGCTTCGAGTGACCTAACGAATTTCGAGAACTATGTTAATACCTATGAATCGGATCCATCGGGAAGCACCTACTACAGCGAACTAAAGACGTATTTTAGAAGTGCTAGCGAAGATCTGTCACTACTTATCGAACTCCAGGAACCCATTTCTTCCGGTACCTTCTTCAGCACTGCACCGGCCGTAGAGGACGATCCCACTACGGGTTTCTCGAGAAAGTACAGCGTCTTCGCCCTCAGTTTGACTCCGCCCGGCGACCGGAACTCTGGTGCAAGCCTCGGTTATCCGGCGGGCCAGCCCTGTTCGATGCAACTAACGGTCACCGCCACTGACCTCAGCGGTAGCTTCTCATGCCCGGTCGCGAGCTATTTTGGCCATCGCGTCGTCGCGAGTGGAAACTTTGAGATAACCCCTTAGCTAGCCTTCGCACTACATCTCCAGCCGAACGTCGACCCGGTGATGCTTAAGGTGCATGGTCTCCTGCGACGTGGCGAAGGGTGTCAACGTCGGAGCAGTTGCCGCCACTTGGCGCCGTCCGCCCCGAGATCCGCCGCGCCACATTCGCGTTGAGGGTTCCTGGCACTGTTGCATTGGCGCAGGATTACGGCCTGCGGTGAGGGTGGTCGGATGAGGCTTCGCCGTTCCCGTCCGATCCCCGTGGTTCCGAGCTCAGCGTTCGCTGGCTTCCGGTTCCCGCCGGAGATCATCGTCCTCGCCGTCCGTTCGTATCTGAGGTACGGGCTGTCCTACCGCGACGTCGAAGCGCTCCTCGGTGAGCGTGGCATCGAGGTCGACCACGTCACCATCTACCGATGGGTTCGGCGCTTCACGCCACTCCTCGCCGATGCAGCAACAGCATGCCGGCACACGGTCGGTGACCGTTGGTATGTGGACGAGACCTACGTCAAAGTCTCCGGCAAGTGGAGCTACGTCTACCGTGCCGTCGACCAGCACGGCCTGAAGGTGCCGAAAAGTCATCGTCGGTGTTTTCTCGGCGCATTTCGGGATCGGACGCGGTGCAGCCTCTCGGGTTTGATCGCTGATGTTCGCTGCTTGATGTGTCCGCGCGCGTCGAAGCAGGGCGAGCAGTCGGTCGCGATCGCTGGTGTCGCGCTCAGGCGGCGTGGCGGTATTCGTTGATGAGTCCAGCGCAGCGGGTGTGTCGCAGGATCGGCTGGCCTGTGCCGAGCGCGACGACGTTGGTGTCCTCGGGTGCGGCTTGATCGAGTGAGCGGTGGGGCCGGTGCTGGTTGTAGTGGTCGAGGTAGTCGACGAGCAGCGCTCGGAGTTGGCGTTCGTTCCAGATGATCGTGCGGTCCAACAGTTCGTGACGGAGGGTGCGGACCCATCGTTCGGCGTACGCGTTGGCTTTCGGGGCGCGTGCCGGTGTCGTGATCGCCGTCATCCCGGTCGATTCGAATACGGCGTCGAATGATCGGGCGTACTGGGTGGCACCGTCATGGACGATGAACCGGAACCGGTGGTCGAGGCTCATCAGCAAGTTGCGGGCGGCTTGGGTGGTCCAGGGTCCGGTCGGGTTGGTGGTGATCCCTCCGAGATGCACCCTGCGGGTGGCGATCTCGATGAAGAACAGGACATGAAACCGGCGGAGTGTGGCGGTGTCGACGCACGCGAAGTCGGTCGCGATGATCCCTTTGGCTTGGGTGCGAATGAACTGCGCCCAGGTGGGTCCGGTCCGTTCGGGGGTGGGGTCGATCCCAGCTGCGCGCAGGATCGTCCACACCGTCGACGCGGCGATCTTGTAGCCCAGGCGTGCGAGTTCGCCATGGACACGCCGGTAGCCCCACGTCGGGTTCTCCTGCGCGAGGCGGATCGCGAGCATGCGGATCTGGGCGAGCGTCGGTGGCCGTCCTCGTGGTGTCGTGTGTGGGTAGGTCCAGTGGCGGGCGACGAGTCTGCGGTGCCAGCCGATCACGGTCGCGGGTTGCACGATCAACATGATCTGTGACAATCGTGACCGTGCGAACGCGGTCGACAACACGGCAAGGATCGTCCGGTCGGTGTCGGTGAACCGTGGACGCTCGACTTGTCGTTGGAGGACGAGGATCTGATGGCGTAGCGCGAGGATCTCGGCGTCGCGTTCGTCGCCGGTCGCGATCAACCATCGCAACCGGCCGACGATCAGGTGACGGAGTGCCGTGACGAGGTGCATTAGCGACGGAACGTACCGACCGACCAAGGCCCGCGAAAACTCAAGGAACACAGCGGTGATGGATTTCCGGCACCTTCACCCACGTCGGGTTCTCTTGGGCGAGACGGATCGCGAGGCGACGGATCTCCGCGAGCGTCGGCGGTCGGCCGCTCCGACTGGTGGGCGGGTAAGTCCAGTGACGGGCCACGAGTCGACGGTGCCAGCCGATTACCGTCTTTGGTTGCACGATCAACATGATCTGCTGCAGTCGTGATCGGGCGAAGGCGGTCGACAGGATCGCGAGGATGGTGCGGTCGGCGTCGGTGAAGCGGGGCCGGTCGATCTGGCGTTGCAGCACCAGGATCTGATGGCGCAGGGCGAGGATCTCAGCGTCGCGTTCGTCGCCGGTCGCGAGCAGCCATCGGAGCCGGCCGACCAGAAGGTGACGGATCGTCGTGACGAGGTTCATCGACGGCAGAACGTATCGACTGATCGATCGGCTCGAAACCTCCCGAAACACAGCGGCGATGGATTTCTGGCACCTACAAGGTCAGCCGCGTAGGGCCCCTATGACATCGGCCCTACACGGACACGACCCCACGCCTCATCGCGAAGAGCCGGCAAACCCTGGGAGAGCCAACCCGAAGGCGGCAGGCGATTCACGAGCCAACCTGGCCGGCGACCTACCGGACGCTACGAACCTCAGCCCGTCCCGACCGGCACCTCACATACAAGTCGGCGATTCACTTCTTCCGCTTGTCCTCGAAACGCGGTATTTGCCCCCCGGTCCTAAGCGTCTCTACCGGCACAGTAAAGAGATTGAGACCTTCGACTATCGTCCCCGCGCGTCGAATGAACCAGGTGTCGTTCGGAGTATCCACGTCGAAATACGCCGCAGGGTATTCACCTAACAAAAGGGCATCAAAGTGGTTCCCCGTGACGACGAGATGACTGTCTATATCATCGTCAACATATATGGACCACCTCTGTACAACTCGGGGCCCTAGGTCACGCGCTACGATTCCCCGATCATCGGCATCAGTAGTTCGGCCGCCGAAGGTTTCGGGCGTGTTGTCCCATCGCAACGGCCTTACAAAGTGATTTCCGAGTATCCGCCATGTGCGCGAACCAGTAAAAACTGTGGGCTGGAAGAATATATCTGATCCGTCTCCGAAATCGTCATGGCCTGGTGGTCGGGGTCGGCCTTCAACCTCTGGAATTCCCAGCAACTTCACCAGGGAGTCTGAGGTTGGCACCGAATTCTCTGAATGCTCAAAGGCGCAGTCCGAAATTACTCCTGAGCTCGGAGTGGCTATGATGATCGCTCGAAAGGTTTGGTGCGTAAAAGTACAACCTAAGATCCGGATGTTGTTTACGAAGGTACAGTACTCTGCACTCAAACTAATCGATCCACCATTGTTGGTTTCAAAAACGCAGTTCGAAATCGATATGTTTTCGATCAGGCACTGGGGATTCGGATGCAGAGTAATACCGAACCCATTGTTCCCCGCAATGGAACAGTGATCGAATAGAAGATCGCCCACGACGACCGCCTCGCAGCCCGGGTGAAGTTCCCGGTGTTCCATCTCTGAGTAGGTCATTGATACTCCTAGTATGCGCTTAGCCCGACATCCTCAAAATGGACACCATCGCGAGCGTTGTCATAACTAGAGCACTCCCGAAAGGTCAGATTCTTGAATACGCCGACGAGTGCAATTCCGTCCCACTGGGCGGCACTCGTTGCGACTCGTTCGAACACTGCATTCCTGACGCCAAATCCTCCACCAGGAGTTGACGCGTTCGACTGGAGTTCCAGCCCATAGGGTATCGAGTTGACGATATCTAGGTCGTGAAAATAGATGTTACCGACGTTGTTAAGCGATACGAGCCCACGTGCTTGAGCTTTGTCAATCGCCTTGAGGTTGGTCCCATTGCCATTCTGGTTGGTGCCATTGCCATCGAGAGTCATGTGGGCGAGCTCTAGGTTGAAGATCGGGTCCGGGGGGGCGGAACCCGAGTTGGGATCCCAGTGCCACCAGGCATGGTGGTCATTGATAATCAGAGTCGCGCACAACGAGGTTGCGCCCGGACGTGGTGTCTGTGCCACATTGTCAGGAAGCGTCAACACCGTGTGACCAATTCCAGCGCCGATGACGCGCATCCCAGCTCGGAGCACCAACGGCTTGTTACCGCCATTCAATGGACCACTAACGACATAGTTACCGGGGGGAATGAAGAGTGTAGCTCCGTCGGAAACTCCGTCGAATGCGGCCCTGAGATCTGGAAAGGAATCTGCAGATACGATCGGACTTGTAGCCACGCTGGACTCTCCCCGTCGGCGAACGCGCCCTGCTCACGCAAGGGCAAGGTACCAACCCGGAGCTGACGTGTCATGCTCCGATGGGTATCGCACGGGGAGTCTGAAGGTCCACCCTTGGGATGTGGGCACCAAGCGGGCCCTGTCCGATCTGGCGATCAATCGTTCCAGATTCAGGCTGGCACTGTTGCGTTGATGTGAAACGCTCGCGGCGGGTTGAGCTGTCGTCTTGTTCGGCGGTCAGATGGTCGGGTCTGCCGCGACTTTGGTTGACGTTGGTTGTGACTGATCATCAGGCTGCTGCGTGAGCAGTGTCGGTGGGCAGCGACGTGAACGCAAGCTCGAACTCGATCGGGGTCAGCTTGCCGAGGGCCCGTTGGCGGCGCCGGTGGTTGTAGGTGTGTTCGGTCCAGTAGACGAGCTCGTAGCGGAGTTGTTCTCGGGTCGCCCAGCCGTGGCGGTTGAGGACGTTCTTCTGGACCAGCGCGAAGAACGATTCCATCGCCGCGTTGTCGCCGGCGGCACCGACGCGGCCCATCGACCCGGTCAACTCCGCGGCCTTGAGCGTGGCCCGGAACGACCGGGAACGAAACTGGGCGGACTCAATCGGTTGTCGCAACACCGGCTTGTTGGAGGGAGCGTAGGTGTTCGTCGAGGGCTTCGGCGGGGGTCTTCCAGCCGAGGGTCTTGCGGGGCCTTGTGTTGAGCGTGTTGGCGACGGCTTCGATCTCCTCGGCGGTCCAACGCGACAGGTCGGTTCCCTTGGGGAAGTACTGGCGCAGCAGGCCGTTCGTGTTCTCGTTGGTGCCGCGCTGCCATGGGCTCTTCGGGTCGGCGAAGTAGACGGGGATGCCGGTCTCGACCTTGAACACCGTATGCGCGGACAGCTCCTTGCCTCGGTCCCAGGTCAACGATCGACGCAGCTGCTCGGGGAGCGTGGTCATCGATGCTGCGAGCGCGTCCTTCATGGTGATCGCGCCGTAGCCGGCGAGCGCCGGGCCGTTCTTCGTTCGCGCGATGACGCCGTAGCCGTCTTCGCGTGGCAGGTGGATCAGCATCGTGAAGCGGGTCGTGCGCTCGACGAGCGTGCCGATCGCGGAGCGTTTCAGGCCGATGACCAGATCGCCCTCCCAGTGTCCAGGAACGGCTCGGTCCTCGACCTCAGCGGGGCGTTCGCTGATCATCACCTCGGGCGTGACGTGGGCCCAAGCCTTCTGTCGAGCTCGGGCTCGGGGAACTCGCAGCGCACGTCCAGTGCGCAGGCACGCGACCAGCTCTCGTTGGAGCGCGCCGCGGCCTTGGACGTAGAGGGCCTGGTAGATCGCCTCATGACTGATCCGCATGGACTCATCATCGGGGAAGTCGACTCGCAGGCGACGAGCGATCTGCTCCGGACTCCAACCCTGCACCCAACGGCGATCCGCACGGTGGGGTTTGTTGCGGCCCTTCCACTCCGGACCCTCCGGCCCCAGCGTGCGACCGTCAGCAGCTCGAACCGCGCCCGAGAGCCGGTCCTGCACGTAGTCGCGGAGCCGGTCGCTCGCGGTGAGCTTGGCGACCTTCGGTCGGCGCGCACGCCGTTCGGCGTGCCACTGCGCAGTCGAAGCCTTGTACTCAAGCCGGAACGTGCGCGTCGACGCGTTGCGGCGAAGCTCCCGAGAGATCGTTGACGGCGAACGGTGGAGCCGCCGCGCGATCTCGCGCACGCCGAGGCCCTGGGCCCGGAAGAGCGCGATGTCCTCCCGCTCGGAGAACGACAGGTATCGACCCGACACTGTTGGGGACAGACAGGGGTTCACACCGCCAGCGTGGCGGAACCACCGGAACGCAACAGGGGATGACACGCCCGCCTCGGCCGCCGCGTCTTCGGTCATCACCCCACGCGCGATCGCCGCCCAGAACCGCACGCGGTCCGCTCGCCACGCGACCGTTGGCCGACCCGGCGACGGGATCTGCCCCCGATACAGCTGGACCTCGCGCTGCCGCTCCTTCATCGTCCCCATCACCAACACCTCCACCATCGAGGTGTTGCGACGACCAGTTGAGTCCGCCCTGCGTGCCGTGATCGGCGTGTATCACGAGTCCCTCCGCTGGCTGTCGGTTCTCGATCGCCATGCTGAGAGCGTTGGTCGTGAGCAACGCGGTCGGGGCGGAATCGATGGACCAGCCCACGACGCGGCGACTGTGGGCATCGAGCACGACGCAGCAGTACAGCTTGCCTTACCGGTAGAACCCAAGGCGTGCGGTGTTCGGTGATGTCGGTCAGCCACAACTCGTTCGGCTGGCTGGCCGTGAACTTCCGACGGACGAGGTCGTCATGGGCCGGCGGACCGACCTGGGAACGCTTCGAGGACTTGCGCTTCCCGAACCTCGACCACCAGCCCATCTCCGAGCAGACGCTCCACACCGTCCGCTCACACACCCGATGGCCGGCGTCGCGGACCTCATTGGTGAGGAACCGGTAGCCGAACTCGGGATCGTCACGGTGCGCGTCGAAGATCGCGTTCGCGAGGCGCGCGTAGTCGAGCTCGGTGTCGGTGACCGGACACTTGACCCCTTGAGACCGCTGGGAGGCAACATCGGGCCAGACTCACCGGCTACCGCTGCCATCCGCCAATGCAACAGTCCCCTCGACCTTGCTCGAACCGGTGGCTACGGCACGATCGAGCGCCGTGCGAAGCGCGCGCTCCACGGCTGACCCGATCCGGCCAAGCACGCGGCCGATCGGTCCGACGATAGCGTGATAGCTTGACGTCATGACGAAGAGGACGACGACCATCCGCCTGTCTGAAGAGCTCGCCCAGACGGCCGAGGTGGTGGCGCGTGGTCGGGGGACGAGCGTGAACGCCTTGGTCGTCGATGCGCTCACGGCTGAGATCGAGCGGGTCCGCGCCGACGAGGCGTTCATGGCCAAGTTGCGCGAGTTGACCGAGCGTGACCGGGAGATCCTGGACCGCCTGGCCGAGTGAGATACCTGAGTCTGGCCGAGGCACTCCTGATCGCCGAAGCCGTCACCGGACTCGAAGCCTCGACGCTGGTCCGGGTGTGCCAGCTCGATCTCCTCGACTCGGCGCTGCACGCGCCACAAGCCAGCTTCGCCGACGAGGACTTCTACCCGGGCTTCGTCGAGAAGGCCGCGGTGCTGGTCGTGCGGATCGTGCGGAACCACCCGCTGCCGGACGGCAACAAGCGGCTCGGTTGGCAGGCCCTCACGATGTTCTGCGCGCTGAACGGTCACGAGCTCCATGTCGCAGCCGACGATGCTGTCACGACGATGCAGTCCATCGCGGCCGGCGAACTCGACGAAGCCGCGTTGGTGGTGTGGCTCACCGAACGACTCGACGATTGAACACCGGACGGGTATCTCAAGAGAACGGTGTTGATGCGGTCAGGCGCGCGGTGCAGCCGCGCGTGAAGGGCACTCCTCCATGATGCGCGTATGAACGCGATGCGAGATGGTCATAGTCGTGATGCGACAGCTCGACGCCCCTTCGGGCCGCCGCTCGCGCTGTGCGCGTGGCGTGCCCGTGCGTGCCCTTGAAACCCATGCCCGTTGCGTGCCCGTCATCACGGGTACTGGTGGTCACTCGTGGTCGCTGGCGGTCAACCGAATTGGTCTCCGACTAGGAGCTCGATGCTCTGACCTGCACCGGAAGGAGGCGTGACAGGAAGTTAGCTGTGATGGCCCCTGGCGGGGCCGCTCTCGGCGAATGAGAATCGGGATGTGCCGGCCGGGCAGAGCTCGTCTTTTTCTATGGCGCTGGGAGCCCGTCGTTAGCTTGAGCCCGGGGGTCTCGGGCGCTCCGTCCTGTTGCTTCGAGCACGTACCTCAGTCTCTTCGTGGCGAGGCCCCCATCCGGTCCGACACGTCGGTGGTCGATGGAAGGAGGCCGATGATGGAGGTACTCGTCGAGCGGTGCGCGTTCTTGGATGTGCACCGCGACACGGTGGTGGCTTGTGCCCGCATGCCCGATGATGGAGGTGGTCGCCGCGAGGAGGTCGCGGAGTTCGGTTCGACGACGTCGCAGCTGCTGGCGCTCTCGGACTGGCTGGTCGACCGGGACGTGACGTTGGTGGGGATGGAAGCGACTGGCGTCTATTGGAAGCCGGTGCATTGGGTCCTCGAAGACGCGATCGGCGAGGTGTGGGTGATCAATGCCCGTCACATGCGCAACGTTCCGGGCCGCAAGACCGACGTGGCCGACGCTCAGTGGGGCGCGCAGCTGTTGGAACATGGGCTGGTGCGGCCGAGTTTCATTCCGCCGCGGCCGACTCGCGAGCAACGCGACCTGACTCGTTACCGCAAGTCGGTGATCGAAGAACGCGGTCGGGAGGTGCAGCGGCTCCACAAGGTCCTCGAAGACGCCGGGGTGAAGTTGTCGTCGGTCGCGTCGCATGTGTTGACGAAGTCGGGACGCGAGATGCTCGACGCGCTGATCGCCGGGCAACGCGACCCTCAGGTCCTCGCGGAGTTCGCCAAGGGCGCCATGCGCAAGAAGATCCCCGAGCTTCGCGACGCGCTGGCCGGACGGTTCAATGAGCACCACGCGCTCCTGTGTGGCGCGATGCTCGCCCGCATCGACCATGCCGACGCGACCATCGCGAAACTCACCGAACAGATCGAGGCGTTGTTGGACCCTCACCAAGCGGCGGTGACGTTATTGGTGACGATCCCCGGGGTCTCCCAACGGACCGCCCAGGTGATCCTCGCTGAGATCGGCACCGACATGTCCCGCTTCGCGACCGCTGGGCATCTCGCGTCGTGGGCGGGCATGTGCCCCGGCAACAACGAGTCCGCCGGCAAACACGGCTCGGGCCGCACGCGTCACGGATCGAAGTGGCTCGGCATCGCGCTGGTCGAAGCCGCGCAAGCCGCCGGACGCACCAAGAACACCTACCTCGCCGCGCAATACGCCCGCATCCGCACCCGACGCGGACCCCGACGAGCCGCGGTCGCGGTCGGCCACTCCATCCTGGTCATCTGCTGGCACCTGCTCTCCACCGGCGAGACCTACACCGACCTCGGCGCCGACTATTTCGAGCGCCGCGCGCACAGCCAGTCCCGTCAACGACGACTCGTCGCCCAACTCGAAGCGATGGGCCACAAAGTCACACTCGAACCCGTCGCCGCCTGACAAACCGACGATCACCGACCATCGGAGCTCCGCCCCGAACGGGGGCTGCCGCCCCCACACCCCCGCGCGTCCCAGCACCCACGCGGCGCAGTGATTCACACCTCAG
>JBBSAM010000034.1:0-45739 GCA_038252255.1 Acidimicrobiia bacterium
ATCGCGGTTAGGCCCACGCGGATGTCCTCGCCGAGGAGGTTGTCCTCCTTCTCCTTGAGCAGGTTCTTGCCGCGGCCGTACTTGTTGACCACGTTGGTGAGTGCCTTCTTGAAGCCCTCCTCGTGCATCCCGCCCTCGGTGGTCGCGATGTTGTTCGCGAACGAGTGGATGCCCTCGTGGTAGCCGGTGTTCCACTGCAACGCGACGTCGACCTCGGAGTCTTCGGAGGAATCTTCGAACGCGACGACGCGCTTGAAGATCGGCTCCTTCGACGCGTTGAGGTGCTTGACGAAGTCCACGATGCCGCCCTTGAACAAGAAGTTCTGCTCGGTGACGGGATCGGTCCGCTCGTCCTTGAAGCGGATCTCGAGGCCCTTGTTGAGGAACGCCATCTCGCGCAACCGCTCGATCAGCGTCTGGGCTCGGAAGCTGGTGTCCTCGAAGACGGTCGGGTCGGGCCAGAAGGTGACGGCCGTGCCCGTGCGCTTCGAATCCGCCTTGCGGACGATGCGGCCGGTGGGGTTGCCGCCGTTCTCGAAGGCCATCTCCCACTTGCCGCCGTCGCGGTGGATTTCGAGCTCGAGGCGGGACGAGAGCGCGTTGACGACCGACACACCCACGCCGTGCAGGCCGCCGGAGATCTTGTAGCCCTCGCCCCCGAACTTGCCCCCGGCGTGGAGCGTGGTGAGCACGATCTCCGCCGCGGACTTCTTCTTGTCCTCGGGGTGCGGGTCGACCGGGATCCCACGACCGTTGTCGATGACACGGCACCCGCCGTCGGCGAGGAGCGTCACGTCGATGCGCGTGGCATGGCCGGCCATCGCTTCGTCCACGGCGTTGTCGACCACCTCGTAGACGAGGTGGTGGAGACCGCTGATCGAGGTGGAGCCGATGTACATCCCGGGCCGTTCCCGGACCGGCTCGAGGCCCTTGAGAACGGTGATGTCTTTTGCCGCGTACGCCACGCGCGAGCACCCTTTCGACGTCGAGTGTGCTGGCTCCGGAGGCCCGACCGGTCGACCACTGCGGCTCGTAGGTGAGCGCACCCGTGAGGACAGGTAAAACCGCAGGTCAGGGGCCTATTGCCAGTACCTGCAGTCTACCAGAGAGCCGGGACATTTACCCGCCCGGAGGAGGGTGATTTCAGCCGCGCGCGCCGGGTTCGCGCGCCACCGCCACGCGGACCTCGCGCACGCTCACCGCGGGGAGCTCGTCGGCGATCCGCGTGACGAGCACCTGGTCGAGATAGCGCAGCTGGCCGGCCCACGCCGGGCTGTCCGCGAGCACCACGAGCACACCCCCGCGCACCGACTGCGGATGTGAGTGACCGGCCAGCGCCGTGCCCACGAGATGCTCCCAGCCGGCGGCGAGCGCGTCGATCTCGGAGGGTGCCCCGAGGTCGAACTCGCGCCGGATCGCGTCGAGCGCATCCCCGATCCGCGGCACGTCTTCGGTCACGGCTCCCCACCCGTGCTCACGAGACGACCTTGCCCGCGTGGACCTCGAGCTGGCGTTCCGCGTCGATGCCGGGAGGAACGACACCCGCGGTGGTGAGCAGCGTCTGAGTCGCGGGCAGGTGCGCGACGAGTGCGGCCGAGCGGTCCGGGTCGAGCTCGCTGAAGACGTCGTCCAGGAGCAGCACCGGATCGCGGTCGATCACCGAGGCGATCAGCCGGTGCCCGGCCAGGCGCAGCGCGAGGGCGAGCGTGCGCTGCTCCCCTTGCGACGCATGGCTCCGGGCATCGAGCCCGTTGAGCAGGAGGCGGCAGTCGTCCCGGTGCGGTCCCACGAGCGTCATGCCGCGGTCCATCTCGCGCTTGCGGTGCGTCTCCAGCGCGGCGCGCAGCTGCGGCTCCACGTCATCGAGCCGGTCGGGCGCCAAGCCGCGCTCGCTCCACTCCGCGTCGTAGCGCAACCCGAGCCCGGGCGTCGCGCCGGCGAGCGACTCGTACGCCTGCGCCACCCCCGGGGTCAGGCGCTCGACGAGCTCGAGCCGCCCCCGGACGAGCTCGCCGCCGGAGGCCGCCAGCCGGTCGTCCAGCACGTCGAGCGTCGTACGGGCCTCGGCGTCCCGCACCCCGCCCCGGAGGAGCGCGTTGCGCTGCCGCAACACCCGCTCGAAGTCCGTCCGCACCGACGCCATCCGTGGCGCGCCGGCCTCGAGCAGCTCGTCCAGGTAGTCCCGCCGGCGGGCCGGGCCGCTCTTCACGACCGCCAGGTCGTCGGGCGAGAACACCGTGACCCTGAGGTGCTCGAGCATGTCGCAGCGCCGGGTCACCGGCTGCTTGTTCACGAGGACCCGGTTCCGGCCCACGGCCCGCAGCGCCGCCTCGGTCAGGGTCGTGCGGTCGTCGTCGACGATCTCGGCCCGCACGATCGCCTCGTCATGGCCCGACGCGACGAGCGCGGCGTCCGGCACCCCGCGAAACGACCGGCCCGTCGCGATCCAGGCGACCGCCTCGAGCAGGCTCGTCTTGCCCTGGCCGTTCGCTCCGGTGATGACCGTGCACCCCTCGCCGAACGGGACGTCCAGCGTCTCGTAGCAACGAAAGTCACGCAGCCAGAGGCGGCTGAGCCGCATCGGTCCTCAGGAGATCCGGACGGGCATCAGGAGATACAGGAACTCCGGATGATCCGTGCCCTTCAACGTCGCCGGCTTCAGTGGGTCCAGGGTCTCGAGGACGACCTCGTCGCCCTCCACCGCCAGCAGTCCGTCCAGGAGGAACTGCGGGTTGAACGCGACGGTGACATCGGTGCCCTCGAACTTCGCCTCGATGATCTCAGTGGCGTCGGCCCGTTCCTGCGAGCTCGCCGAGAGCTCCAGCCCGTCGGCACTCATGGCCAACCGCACCGGGGTGCCCTCGCGGCCCTCCCCCACGATCTGCATGAGCCGCACGGCTTCTTCGAGCGTCTCGCGCGAGACCGTGAGCCGGTTCGGGTAGCCGCTCGGGATGAGCTGCTCGTAGTTCGGGAACTCACCCTCGATCAGCCGGGCGGTGACCGTCCGCGTCTCCGAGGCGAAGCGAACTTCACGCTCGCCGAAGGTCACGTCGATCTTCCCCGACCCGAACACCCGCTGGACCTCGTTGAGCCCGCGTGCGCCGACGAGCACCTTCTGGCCCTCGCTCAGCATGCCGACCCCGGCGAGATCCCGCACCGCGAGCCGGTACGAGTCGGTGGCGACCAGACGCACGCCGTCGGCCGTCGCGGTGAGCAGCACACCGGTGAGGATCGGCCGGGCATCGTCGCGCGACGCCCCGGGGATCACCTGCCGCAGTGCTTCGGCGAACGGGCCCGCGTCCACCGTCACCGCAGAGCCGGTCGGGTCGCCGATCCGGGGGAACTCGTCCGCCGGGAGGAGCCGCACGCTGGCCTTGGCGTTGCCCGCCGCGATCCGCGCGTCGTCGCCCTCGACCTCGAACGTCACGATCCCGGCCTTGAGCCGCGTGGCCAGCCCGTCGAACAGCTTGGCCGGGACGACGGCCTGACCCTCGGTGTCGACCTGGGCCGGTGCCTGCACGCAGATGGTGAGATCCAGGTCCGAGCCGACGAGCTCGATGTGATCGCCCGTCGCGGTGACCTGGATGCCGGAGAGCACCGGGAGCGCGCCGCTTCGAGCCGACACCGCTCGTTGCGCGGTGCCGATCGCCTCGGCAAGGGTGTCGCGCTCGCAGCGGAACTTCACCGTGCACCTCCTGACAAAGACGATAGGTGTTCTTGTCGTAGCGGTAGTAGGTCCTGGGGATTGTGCATAACCATGGTCCGGTCCTGATGGGAGGGGTTTTCGAAGCGAGGAGCTTGTCCACCGCCGTCCCCAGGGCGGTGAGCGGCAGGTGAGCGACCGGCAAGGTTCCCCACCGTGTTGCGGAGATATCCCCAGGAGTCCACAGGCTTATCCACCGGCCCCGCCCGTCCCGAGCCGGATGCGGCTCATCAGCTCGTTGACCTGGTCGAACACGTTGTGGCGCTCGGTCATGAGGCCCTTGATCTTCTCCACGGCGTGGATGACGGTCGTGTGGTCCCGCCCGCCGAACTCCTCGGCGATCTTGGGGTACGAGAAGTCCGTGAGCTCACGGAAGACGTACATGCCGATCTGGCGGGCGATGACGAGGGGTCGGCGCCGGCTGCGGCCGCAGAGGTCGTCGACGGTGAAGCCGAACATCTTGGCCGTCTCGTCGAAGATCAGCTCCGGCGTGATGACACGGGGCCGCACGGGCGGGAGGAGGTCGATGAGCACCTGGCGGGCGACCTCCTCGGAGAGCGGGAGGCGGTTCAGGCTGGAGTAGGCGGCGACCCGGATGAGCGCGCCCTCGAGCTGGCGGACGTTGTCACTGATGTTGCTGGCGATGAAGTTCAGCACCTCGTCCGGGAGCTCCTCGAGCCCTTCGGCCTCGGCCTTCATGCGCAGGATGGCGAGGCGCGTCTCGAACTCCGGTGGCTGGACGTCGGTGATGAGCCCCCACTCGAGGCGGGTCCGGAGCCGATCCTCGAGCCGCGGGATCTGCTTCGGCGGCCGGTCCGAGGACAGGACGATCTGGTTGCCGGCCCCGTGCAGCGAGTTGAAGGTGTGGAAGAACTCCTCCTGGAGCTGCTGGCTGCGCTCGAGGAACTGGATGTCGTCCACGAGGAGCACGTCCACCTCGCGGTAGCGCCGCCGGAACGCGTTGCCGGCGTTGTTGCGGATGGCGTCCACGAACTCGTTCATCAGGGTCTCGGTGGAGACGTACCGGACCCGGGTGAGCTGGTGCACGTCGCGGACGTAGTTGCCGATCGCGTGGAGGAGGTGGGTCTTGCCCAGCCCGGCGGGGCCGTAGATGAAGAGGGGGTTGTACGACCGGGCGGGGTTCTCGGCGACCGAGAGCGCGGCGGCGTGGGCGAAGCGGTTCGATGCGCCGATGACGAAGCGGTCGAACGTGTAGCGCGGGTTGAGCGCGGTCCACGGCGAGGGGGCTTCTGCCGCCGCGCCGCCGGCCTGGGCTCCCGGCGCGGAACCGGTGGCGCTGGCCGCGGTGAGAGGAGCGACGCTCACCATCGGGGCGGGCGTGGCCATGACGACGGGGTCGTCGCGCCGGGGGGCCGCGTCCACCACCAGCTCGACCGCGAGATCCCGGCCGGTGGCATCGCGCAGCAGGTCGGTCATCAGGCCCGCGTAGCTCGAGCGGATGCGCTCGCAGGCCACCGCATTGGGCACGGCGAGGACGAGGACGTCCCCGTCGAAGCGAACCGGTCGAACCTCCCGAAACCACGTGTTCCAGGTCTTCTCGGCCAGCTGCGCACGCAGCGCGTCGCTTCCGGAATCCCAGAGGTCGCTCGCAGTGGTCGCGGCAAGCGTCGTAGAAGCGACCTCGATGTTTTCCACAGACCCATCCACACGTGTGGAGAACGGAAAAGCGAGGTGTTGCGCCCGCTTCAACGTTGACGGTCGGCCTGCCGCGGGCGGGGGGAGCCCTCCGGGGAAGTCCGCGGGATCGAGGCCGTGGCGATCGGGCGGGAGAGGCGAACCTAGCAAACCGGTCCGGCGCCAACAAGGGGAGTGTGGGACCTTCCCGGGGCGACAAAACACCGCGTTTGGGGTGCTATCCACAAGTTCTTCGCCCTCCGGGAGCCACGGGTGGGGAGCGCTCCACCGCGGGCAGGCGTCGCGACGACGCCGTTCGCGCGCGATGGCGGCCGGATTGCTTGTGGAGCCCGGAGGATCCTAGAATCCGACACCCGCCTACTCCCCAACGGGCCGGCCCGCACATTCCTCAGGGCCCGCACCGACCCCACATGGGCGGCCCTCTCGAGGAGGCCATGCGTGAAGCGGACCTTCCAGCCGAACACTCGGAAGCGGAAGAAGAAGCACGGATTCCGGCAACGGATGAGCTCCCGCGCCGGGCGTGCGGTGCTCAAGACGCGCCGTCGGCGCGGCCGCGCCCGGTTGTCGGCCTGATCTGGCACGTCCGCGGCCATGCAACCTTCCGGGACCTTGCCCGGGCACCCGTACGCCGCCATGGCGCGCTCAGCGCGCGCCTGGCCCCGGGTGACCCCGACCAGCCGCCACGGGTGGCCTACGCCATCGGGCGGGCGGTGGGCGGCGCGGTCGAACGCAACCGGCTGCGGCGCCGGCTCCGGGCAGCCGTCCGCGAGCTCGAGTCCGAGCTCGTACCCGGTGGGGCGTACTTGCTCAGCGTCGGTCCGGCCCTCATGACGACCACCCCGGCCGAGCTGCGCGACACGGTGCGCAACGTGCTGCGCCGCGTGCGCGAGGGCTCCCGATGACCGCCATGACCCCTCCGTCCCGGCGGTTGTCGCCCGGCGCGTGGCTGACGGTGCACGTGATCCGCGCGTACCAGCACCTGATGGCCTGGAGCCCGTCGCGCTGTCGGTTCGCGCCCTCGTGCTCGCAGTACGCGCTCGAGGCGGTCACCGAGCACGGGATGGTCCGCGGCGCTTGGCTGGCGGTACGCCGGCTCGGCCGGTGCCACCCCTGGAACCCGGGCGGCTTCGACCCGGTCCCCCATGCGAACACCTGTTCGCATGAGTCAGGAAGTAGGTAGACGCGGTGCTGCAGTCTGTCTGGGACGGCATTCGGGAGGGAATGGGCTGGGTCCTCAGCTTCTTCTACGGGATCGTCCCGAACGCCGGATTCGCGATCATCATGCTCACCATCGTGGTGAGGTTGATCCTCTTCCCGCTCACCGCCAAGCAGGCGAAGTCGATGATCGCCATGCAGCGGGCGCAGCCCGAGATGAAGAAGCTGCAGGCGAAGTACAAGAACGACAAGCAGAAGCTCAACGAAGAGCTGATGAAGTTCTACAAGGAGAACCAGATCAACCCGCTCGGGGGTTGCCTGCCGCTCCTGGCCCAGATGCCGATCTTCTTCGCGCTCTACCAGACGCTGCGCGAGATCCAGCACTTCATCCCGACCAACTCCTCGATGTACTACGACATCTGCTCGGGCGCGAACTGCAAGGTGGTGAACCTCGACTTCTTCGGGATGAACCTCACCCAGACCGCGGGTTCGGCTCCGAAGGGGTTCTGGAACGCGCTCCCGTACTTCGTGCTCGTCGGCCTCGTGGTGATCACCGCGTTCCTGCAGCAGAAGCAGACGATGCGGAACCAGACCCAGACCAACCCGCAGATGCAGATCATCGGCAAGGTCATGCCGGTCATCTTCGGTTTCATCTCGATCAACATCCCGGCCGGTGTGGTCCTCTACTTCTTCACCAGCAACCTGTGGCAGATCGGCCAGCAGGAGGTCGTGTTCCGAACCATCGGGACCGCGGCCGGCCCACCCACCAAGAAGGGTGGTGCGGCGAAGAGCCCGCCGGTGATCGAGGCGAAGAGCTCCGAGCCCGCGCCACCCGCGTCGACCGGTGGCGTCAAGGGTCTGTTCAAGAGCCTGGCGCCGGGTTCGGCCGCCGCGGAGGACTCCCCGGCGAGTGGCAACGGCAAGCCTCAACCCAAGGACGAAGGAACGCCGGCCAAGGGGCCCGGGTCCGGGACGAAGCCGCCGTCGAAGAGCCCGCCGGCGGGGACCAAGAAGCCCGCCGCAGGGTCGGGCAACGGAACACCTTCCGGGAGCAGCAGCGCGCGGCGCAAGAACAATCGAAAGCGAAAGCGCTAGATGGAGTGGGTGGAGACAACTGGGCGGACGGTCGCCGAAGCCATCGACTCGGCGCTCGATGAGCTTGGTGTCCACGAAGAGGACGTCGAGCACGAAGTCATCGAGGAGCCTCGGTCCGGGCTGTTCGGCCGGTTCGGCGGTTCCGACGCGAGGGTTCGCGTCCGGCTGAAGCCGATCTCGCGGGAGAAGCCCGGAGACCGCCGCCGCCGCAAGACCAAGGGCCGGTCCCGCGGGGAAGGCAACGGTCGCGACGGGGGGTCCGGCGGCGGCCGAGGCTCAGGTGGGCGCGACTCGAGCGGGCGCGGATCCGGTAATCGAGGTGGCGGCCGGGGACGTGGATCGGGCGGCAAGCGCGAATCGGCCGAGGCCGGGTCGGGGGAGCCGAAGGCCGGCGGGTCGAGGTCGAGTGAGCCCAGGTCGGGCGAGCCGAAGACCAGGAGTGGCGGTGACGGCCGCCGCGGCCGTCCCGGTGACGGTGCTGCGAAGGGGAGCGACATGGACGAGATGACAGTGCCCGTCGAACGGCAGGCCGAGACCGCGGTGGAGTTCACGACCGGGTTGGTGGAGGCGTTCGGTGCGGATGCCGGCGTGAGCGACGAGATCGACGATGGCACGATCACCGTGCGGATCGACGGCTCGGACCTCGGGCTGCTCGTCGGTCCGAAGGGGGCAACCCTCAATGCCATCGAGGAGCTCGTCCGGGCGGTGGTCCAGCGGGAGACCGGGGGCCACGGAGCCAGGATCCACGTGGACGTCGCCGGCTACCGGGCCAAGCGCCGGGCCGCGCTGGAGGCCTTCACCCACCAGCTGGTGGAGAAGGTCCTCGACACCGGGGACGAGCAGGTGCTCGAGCCCATGGCCGCGCCGGACCGCAAGATCGTGCATGACGCCGTGACCGAGATCGATGGCGTGGAGACCAGCTCGGAGGGCGAGGAGCCGCGCCGGTACGTGGTGATCCGCCCGAGCTGAGCATGGACGAGTGGCGCGAGCTGCTCGGGGTGTTGGCGGGAGCCCAGGACCGCGGGCTCATCGGACCGGGGCCCCTCGAAGCCCATCTCGAGCACAGCCGGGCCTGGGCCCGAGCACTGGGCCAGGCCCCGGAGTCGTTCCTCGATCTGGGGAGCGGCGGGGGGTTGCCCGGCCTGGTCCTGGCCCTCGAGTGGCCGGAGTCCCGGGGGACGCTGCTCGACGCTCGCCGGCTGTCGGAGGCCTGGATCAGCGAGGCGGCGGAGCGGCTCGGCCTCAGCCGCCGGATCGAGACGGTCTGCGACCGGGCCGAGGCGGCCGGCCGGGATCCCCGGCTGCGGGAGGCGTTCTCCCTGGTGGTGGCGAGGGGCTTTGCCGCACCGGCGGTGACGGCGGAGTGCGGGTCGGCCTTCGTCCGGCCCGGGGGGCGACTCAGCGTGAGTGAGCCGCCGGGGAGTGGAGCGGCCCGGTGGCCGGCCGAGCACCTGGCGACCGTGGCGCTGGGCCCGGTGGAGGTCGTCACCGAGGGTGAGGCGACATTCGCCGTCCTGGAGAAGATCGGGAGGCTGGACGACCGCTGGCCCCGCCGCGTCGGCCAGCCCCGCCACCGCCCGCTCTGGTCCTAGTCGCGAGCTCGGGCCCGAGCACAGCCGAGACAGGCGGGCCGACGACCGGCCGCCGGAGATGTTTCACGTGAAACGTCACTGTGGGCCGCCGAAGGGTGTGAAAACGGCAACCGGGTAGGAAGCGGCGCGGCGAGGCGTGTTAGGAAGAGTCGCGCCCGAGATGTTTCACGTGGAACATCGAATTGCCCCGCGGAAAGCCTTGACCACCTCGTGAGGCTTGGCCGAGGATGGCAGTCCCGCGCCAGCGCCCGAGAGGACGGCGACGATGTCAACCGAGGGGAACGACCTGAAGGGCCGGGGCCGCCGGCTCTTCAGCGCACTTCGCCGTCAGGAGGAGTCCGCCGCGGCTCCCCCCGAACCGACCCCCACTCAAGCCGAGGCCACCGAAGAGCCCGCATCCACGGAAGGGGCGGCGCCCGAGGACCTCGCGGGAGCGGAGGCCGCAAAGTCCACAGACGAGGAATCCGAGATGTCCACGACCGATGTCACCTCGACGGGGCCCGAGAGCGCGGGTCCGGCTGGGGGATCCGCGCCGCCCCCCGCCGGTAGCGCCTGGCCCGAGGCCGGGGAGTCCACCCCCGAGGTGCAGGAGGCGGAGCAGGCAGAAGCGCAACCGGAGCCCCAGGCCGAACCGGAGCCGACGACCGGGTCGGACGGAGCGGACGAGGCGATCGCGAGCGTGACCCCGCTCGGGGCTCGGATGCAGTCGGTCCCGCACTCGCTCCCGCCTGCCGAGGGTGGGCACGTCGAACCGCCCGCATCCGGACCGGAAGCGCCGCCGCCGGCGTCCACCCGCTCGCGGGCCGGCGCCGGCCCGCTGCCCGGGTCGTCCGAGCGATCCCGTTCGGTAGGTGAGGCCGACTCCGACTCGGGCTCCGGCGAAGACACCGGTCCCGAGCCCTACGAGCTCCCCCGGGTGATCGCCATCGCCAACCAGAAGGGCGGCGTCGGCAAGACCACCACCTCGGTCAACCTCGGTGCTTCGCTCGCCGAGCTGGAGTACCGGGTCCTCGTGGTCGACCTCGACCCGCAGGGCAACGCCACGACCGGGCTCGGCATCAACGCCCGCAACCTCCAGTCCTCGGTCTACGACGTCATCATGTCGAACGCGGCGATCGAGGACTGCGTCGAGCCGACGAGTCTCAAGAACCTCTTCGTGGCTCCTGCGACCATCGACCTGGCCGGGGCCGAGATCGAGCTGGTACCCGCCTTCAGCCGGGAGCTCAAGCTGCGCCGGGCCCTCGAGGAGGTCCGTGACGAGTACGACTACGTCCTGATCGACTGCCCGCCGTCGCTCGGCCTGTTGACGGTCAACGGCCTTGCCGCGGCGGACGACGTGATCGTCCCGATCCAATGCGAGTACTACGCGCTGGAGGGGCTCAGCCAGCTGATCCGCAACGTCACGCTCGTCCGCACCAACCTCAACCCGAAGCTCGACGTCCGCGGCATCGTCCTCACCATGTACGACGCCCGCACCAAGCTCGCGGACCAGGTCGAGCAGGAGGTCCGCGGCCACTTCGGTCGCCGGGTGTATCAAACAGTTGTCCCACGTACGGTCCGCCTTTCCGAGGCGCCGTCGTTCGGGCAGCCGATCATTGTGTTCGACTCGACTTCCCGGGGCGCCGTGGCGTACCGGGAGCTGGCGAAGGAGGTGAGCAGTGGCGCGACGCGGCGGTCTGGGTAAGGGGCTCGGGGCACTGATCCCGGCAGGCGAACCGGTCGGGATCGGAGGGCTCGAGGAGATTCCGGTCTCGTCCATCCGGCCCAACCCGTACCAGCCGCGGGAGCACTTCGACGAGGAGGAGCTCGCGTCACTCTCCGACTCGATCCGCGAGGTGGGGATCCTCCAGCCGGTGCTCGTACGGGAGACGAGTGACGGGTACGAGCTGATCGCCGGCGAACGACGGTGGCGAGCTGCCCGCCGGGTAGGTCTCCAGAACATCCCCGCCCTGGTGCGCGACACCGATGACGCGTCGGCGCTCGAGCACGCGCTGGTGGAGAACGTGCACCGGGCCGACCTCAACGTCCTGGAGGAGGCGGCGGCCTACCAGCAGCTCATCGAGGACTTCGGTCTGACCCACGAAGAGGTGGCGATCCGGGTCGGTCGGAGTCGCACCTCGGTCACGAACACCATGCGGCTGCTCCAGCTCCCGCCTTCGGTTCAGCGGATGGTGCGGGACCGATCGCTCACGATGGGCCATGCGCGGGCGCTGCTCGGGAGTCCCGACCGCGCGCTGCAGGAACAGCTGGCGAAGCGGATCGTGGCCGAGGGCCTCTCGGTCCGGGCGGTCGAGGAGGCGTTGCGCGCCAGCACCTCGCCGGCCGAGACCAATGGCGAGACGCGCGGGAAGGAGGCCCCCAGCGCGACCCGGTCGCTGCGACCGCCGGGGCTGCTCGAGCTCGAGAGCCTGCTCGGTGATCACCTCGACACGCGGGTGAAGGTGGACATGGGTTCGAAGCGGGGCAAGGTCACGATCGAGTTCTCGGGACTCGAGGACCTCGAGCGGATCTACAAGCTGATCACCGAATAGGGACTCCCGAGTCCGACGGTCGCGGTAGGGGGAGCCGCTCTCGGCCGTGGTCGAGGGTTCGGCCGAGGGGGATCTTCGCCTAGTCCGCGGGTTGCTCTTCGATGCCGCGTTGGATGCCGCGGGCGATCGCCGCGCCGACGTCCGCCACCGCCGCCACGAGCGCTCCCATCGCCTGGACGTCGCGCTCGCCGACCGGCTCGCACACGACCGCGGCCATCCGCGTCTCGCGCAGGATCGCGAAGGTCCTACCGCACGGACCGTCGTCCTCGGCCGCCCCTGCGGGTGGCCCGAGCACCGCGTCGAGCTCGGCCTGGATGGCTTGCGCCACCCGGAACCCGGCTTCCGATCGGAAGGCGCCGGACGCGAAGTAGTGGCACCGGCAGCCCGAGCGGTCGCCCGCGCGAACCGCGAGGAAGAGGTCGGCGTGGTACTGGTTGGCCCGGCCGGCGATGGTGGAGTCGTCCTCACCGGAGAGGTCCGTGATGGTCTGGGCGCCTGCCGCCGAGAGAGCCCGCCCCACCACATCTCCCAGAGTCTGGAATTCCGGGGCGACGGCGACGTAGACCCGGTGATCCTCCAGGCGGCGGGGGTGGCGGAGCTCTTCGCGCTCACGCACCGCCGCGACCGAGCCGTCGGTGGTAGTCGCGACCCTCCCGAAGGCGTCGAGGGTCTCCGGCCCGAGGATGCCGTCGACCGCGAGCCCCGTGTTGCGCTGGAACTCCCGCAACGCCGCGCTGGTCCGGTGGCCGAGGATCCCGTCCTCGCGGCCGGCATCGAAGCCGAGCACGTTCAACCGGTGCTGGAGGTCGGCCACGTCGTCACCGCGCAGGTTCGGGCTGCTCTCGTAGAGCATGCGGTCTCCGAGCGCGAACCCGCTCTCCACGAGCGCGGCCCACGTCTCGGGGCCACAGATCCCGTCGACCCGGATGCCCCGGGCCTCCTGGAACGCTCGCAGGGCCACCTCGGTGCCGGCGCCGAAGACGCCGCCCTCGTCACCGACCGGTAGGTGGCCCGCGGCGGCCAGGCGCTGCTGGAGGTCCCGGACGGCCTCGCCCGTCCGGCGGCGGCGGAGAATCTCGGAACCGGTCATCGAGGCGGGCGTCATGCCGGGGGGTCCGTCCTCACCCGTCCCGGGCCGGTGAGCCCGGGACGGTACATCGTCATCCGATGAATTCGGAGAGATCCTGGAGCAGCTGACCCTTGCCCTTGGCCCCGACGAGCCGCTTGACCGGGGCGCCGTCCTGGAACACGAGCAAGGTCGGGATGCTCATCACGTCGTAGCGGCGAGCCGTATCGGGGTTGTCGTCCACGTTGAGCTTGGCGATCTGGAGCTTGCCGGCGTGCTCGGAAGCGATCTCCTCGAGGGCCGGAGCGATCATCTTGCACGGCCCGCACCACTCCGCCCAGAAGTCGATCACAACCGCCGTGCCAGCGGACTTGACCGTCTCGTCGAACGTGGCGTCGGAGAGTGTCACAATCTTGTCAGACACGACATTTCCTTTCGGGCGGCCGGTGCGGCCGGTGGATGAGCTCGAAGTCTACTGATCGCTCTAACGCCGTAGGCGGTTCCGTACTTCCCGAACCAGCTAGAGAGTTGCCGCCGCGTGCGCGGCCTCCGCGAGCCAGCGCTCCGCCTCGATCGCGGCCATGCAGCCGGTGCCCGCCGCGGTGATCGCCTGGCGGTAGACGTGGTCCGCGACATCGCCGGCGGCGAAGACACCTTCGACGGAGGTCGCGGTCGACCCGCCGGGTGTGATGACGTAGCCGTTCTCGTCGAGCTCGATCTGGCCCTTGAAGAGATCCGTGTTCGGGGTGTGGCCGATCGCGACGAACAGACCGTTGAGCGGGACCTCCTCGATCTCGTCCGTCTGCACGTCGCGGATGTGCACCGCCTCGAGCTTGGTGTCGCCCACCACGTCCTCGACGACGGAGTTCCAACGGAACGCGATCTTGGGGTTCGCGAACGCGCGGTCCTGCATGATCTTCGAGGCCCGCAGCTCGTCGCGCCGGTGCACGACCGTGACCCGGGACGCGAACTTGGTGAGGAACAACGCCTCCTCGATCGCGGTGTCGCCACCCCCGACCACGCCGATCTCCTTCTCCTTGAAGAAGAAGCCGTCGCAGGTGGCACACGTGGACACTCCGTGGCCCAGCAGCCGCTGCTCATTGGGCAGGCCGAGCATCTGGGCCGAGGCGCCGGTCGAGATGATGATGGAACGGGCGGTGTACTGGTCGGAGCCCACGCCCACGGTGAAGGGGGCGCCGGAGAGGTCCACCCGATCCGCGTCGGCGGTGACGAACTCGGCTCCGAAGCGCTCCGCCTGCTCGCGGAACTTCTGCATCAGCTCGGGACCCATGATCCCTTCCGGGAACCCGGGGTAGTTCTCGACATCGGTGGTGAGCATGAGCTGCCCACCGGCGGCGAGCCCCTCGATCACGATGGGCCGCAGGTCCGCGCGGGCGGCGTAGACCGCGGCGGTCAGGCCCGACGGACCGGATCCGACGATGACGACATCTCGCAGCTCAGACACTCTGGGCACCCTTCTTCGTCCGCAGTGTCCAGCAGAACCCGCCGGCGAGGATGAAGATTCCCCCGAGGATCAACCAGGCGGCCCAGACCGGAACGAAGATCGCGAGGACCCGGAACGCCAGGATCGCCACGAGCGTGAACGCCGTCAGGGCGAAGAAGGCGGTCAGGAACCCGAATACGGCGACGCGGGCGGTCCGCTCGGCCGGGACGACGGTCTTGTCCCGGACGAGGACGACCGCCTTCTCGACCGCGTCCGCCGCTTGCGTGGTCCAGTCGCTCAACGCAGGTCCCTCCCGTAGCCCCGGCCGCGTTCCGGGAAGCCAGGAGCGTACCCGGACGCCCGTCGGGCCCACCGGGTCGGCACGAGCCGGGAGTGCGCTCACCGGGAGACGGCGGTGAGGACGCTGGTGCAGTCGTCCCTCGGGACCACGAAGGCGATGGTCCGCCCGCCCGAGTCGATGCCGACGATGGTGACCGCCCGGCCCTGGTACGTGCCGGTGCCGAAGAACCGCACCGGCCTCGAGCCGGCCACGAGAGCGGCGCAGGCCCGGGGGGTGGGGACGTCTGGGCCGGCGGCGATCGCGGCGTCGCTCGTCCCTCCGGTCGAGTACTGCTGCCTGAGGTGATCGAGGCCGGGCGCGCTCGGGCGGCTGGATGTGCTGGCCGAACCAGGGTCGAGGAGCGTTCGGATCGTGGCCGGATCGCTCACGTCGCCCAGGTTCCCCACATCGCCGCGCGGTGCGCCGGCGGTGGCGGCCGACCCGCTGCTGGCCGACTTCGAATCACCACCGGTGCCGAGCGACGTGAGCATCGCCCCGATCCCGGCGAGCACGACGAGTGCGGCCGCGGCTGCGGCGGAGATGCGCAGCCACGGCCTCCCGGTTCGCTTCGAGGTGGCGCCGGTGCCGTCCTTGGCTGCCAACGCCTTGCTCACGAGACGTTTCCGGTCGAGATCGTCGAGTGGTGGGACCGGCTCCCGTACCGCGGCGCGCACCTGCTCGAGCGCCGCGAGGCGCGCCTGGTACTCGGGCCAGTGCTCGAGCCGGGCCCGCACGTCGACCTCGACCAGCCCGCGGGCCTGTGCGAACGCGCCGAGCTCACCGTCGAGGAGCGCGTTGAGCGCCTCGTCGGTGTCGTCACCGAAAGGAGGGGGCGGAAGCGGGGGAGGCGGGGTCATGGCCGGTCCTTCGTTGGACGACGGCTCGGGTCGAGCCGGTTCCCCGCCGTCTCGCTGAGCTCGGCGGCGAGTGCCGCCCGGCCCCGGGCGATCCGGGATCTCACCGTGCCCGCGGGGACATCGAGGACGGCGGCGATCTGCGCGTAGTCGAGGTCGCAGAGGTCGCGCAGGACGACCGCGACCCGGAACTCGTCGGGTATCCGGGCGAGCGCCGCATCGATGTCGATCCGGTCACCGGCCGCCTCGGGTCCGGCCGGCGGGGCGAGGTGGGCCAGAGTGCCCGGAGCCGCGGCGTCGAGCACCAGGGGGTCGGGGGTCGGGCGCCGTTGGCGGCGGCGCAGCTCGTCGATCGCCGCGTTCGTCGCGATGCGGTGGAGCCACGTGGTGAACGCGGCGCGCCCGTCGAACCGGTGGATGCTGCGGGCGACCGAGATCAGAGCTTCCTGGCTCGCGTCGAGCGCGTCGTCACGGTCCCCGAGCACGCGCCGGCAGATCGCGTGCACCCGGTCGACGTGGCGGTCGAGCAGGACTTCGAGCGCGGCCCGGTCGCCGACCGCGGCCAGGCTCGCGAGCGTGGAGTCGTCACGCGACCGGAGCGGATCAGGAGGAGCCAACGACGCGGACCTCGGCCACGCGCAGGCGGTAGGGACGGTTGGGGGGCAGGTCTGTGATCCAGAGGAGCACGTTTCGGGCGCGTGTGGGCGGCTGCAGCGTGAGCTGCGCGTTGGTGGTGAGACCGGCGCCGATGAATTCGGGCGGGCCCCAACCCGCGAGCGACGCGGGTACCGAGTCGCTCGTGTACACCTGTGCGCTCCAGTCGCTGTCCGGACTGTCCACCTCGACCCGGTCCACGAGCTTCGGCGAGCCGAGGTCGATGACGAGACCCACGCCCGGCTTGAGCCCACCCACGTTGCGGTCCTGGTACGACTCGGTGGACCAGAACGTTGCCGGGTTGCCGTCGTGGCTCAAGGCCACCTCGCCGGGGTTCTCCCTCCCGTCTCCGGCGGGGTCGTAGTCGTGGACGCTGACGAGCGGCAGCGGCGCGGCGACGGGTGCGATCGGGGCCGCGACGTTCGATGTCGGCGGTTCATCCACGGCCCGGTACACGAGATAGCCCCCGAGCACCCCGATCACGAACACCGAGATCCAGAGCACGAGCCGAGGGGGCGTGACCGCGCGGGTGGGTGCGGCCGTGGTGGCCAGGGCCGTGGTGCCTGCCGTCCCGGCCGGGAGCGGGGCGGTCGGGCGCGGCGGGAGACGGACGGGAACGGTCGGGTCGACGGGTGCCGGACGGCCGTCCGCCCGGTACTGCGCGAGCGCGTCGCGAAACGCCAGCGCGCTCGGCCACCGTTCCGCCGGATCGCGTGCGAGCGCGCGGTCGATGACGATCTCGAGCCCGGCGGGGACTCCCGGGCACTCGAGGCTGATCGGGCTCGGCGGCGCGGTGAGGCGGGCGACGGCGGTGGCGATGTCGGTGTCGGCTTCGAACGGTGCCCGGCCGCAGAGCATCTCGTACAGCACGAGACCGAGCGAGTAGATGTCGACTCGCTCGTCCACCACGCGCCCGTCGACCTGCTCGGGCGCGAGGTAGCGCGCGGTTCCGACCACCATGCCGGTGCGGGTGAGCTCCTCGCCGCCGCTGTCCGCCGCCTTGGCGATGCCGAAGTCCGTCACCTTCACCCGGCCGTCCGGCTGGACGAGCACGTTGCCCGGCTTGACGTCCCGGTGTACGAGCCCGCGAGCGTGGGCGACGGCCAGCGCGTCGGCGACCTGGTAGGCGATGCCGGCCGCCTCCGGTACTGGGAGCGCACCGTCGCGGTCGATGAGCTGGCGCAGCGTGATCCCGTGCACGAGCTCCATGACGATGTAGGCGACCCCGTCGTCCTCGCCGGTGTCGTAGGTCCCGACGATGTTCTGGTGGGTCACCGCGGCGGCCGCGATGGCCTCCCGACGAAACCGGGCGCGAACGGTCTCGTCCCGGCCGATGACGGGGTCGAGCGTCTTCACCGCGACGTGGCGCGCGAGGAGCGGGTCGTCGGCCTCCCAGACCGTGCCCATGCCGCCGCGGGCGATCTCGCGGACCAACCGGTAGCGGCCGCCGAGGACGCGTCCGGGTTCGAGGAGTTCGGACATGTGGTCGTTCACGCTACCCGCGGCGTTGTGCGAGCCCGGGCCGCGCGCGGTGCCCGAAGCGCGCGGATCGCTACTTGCCGTCGACCCAGCCGACACCGATCGTGCGTGGCCCGGCGTGGGTGCCGATGACCGGTCCGATCGTGCCGAACTCGATCTGATCGCGCGGCACGGTCGCCGATAGGAGGTCCACCAGCTCGTCGATGTCGGGAGCCTGCGCGTCGAACGCGAAGACCTGCTCGGCGTGCTCGGCGTGGGCGACCTTGTCCGCGAGGAGCTGCAGGCTCTTGGAGCGGGTGCGGACCTTGCCCGCTTCGGCGACTGCGCCGTCGCGGACCTCGATGACGGGCTTGATCGACAGCACTCCTCCGAGCAGCGCCTGGGCTGCTCCGATGCGACCGCCGCGCCGGAGGTGCTCGAGCGTGTCGAGCGCGCCGAAGAGTCGCGTGCGCAGCGCCTGGTCCTCGGTCGCGCGGGCGATCGCGTCGACGTCGGCGCCCGCGGCCGCGAGGTTCACCGCGTTGATGCACTGGAGCCCGAGTGCCATCGAGACGCTCAGCGAGTCGACGACCTCGACCGGGCAGGTCCCCTTGAGCGCCTTCGCGGCGAGCTGGGCGGCCTGCATCGTGGCCGAGAGGCGGGAGGAGAGGTTGATGCAGACGATCCCGTCGGCGCCCTCCTCGGCAAGCCGGCGGAACGTCTCTTCGAAGGCTCCGGCCGACGGTGCCGCGGTCTCCGGCAGCACGTCCGAGGTGGCCACCTTGCGCCAGAACTCCTCGTTGGTCAGCTCGACGCGGTCGACGTACTCCTTCGAGCCGAACCGGATCGTGAGCGGGACGATCTCGATCCCGAGCTCCTCGGCCCGTTCGCCCGGCAGGTCACATGAGCTGTCGGTGACGACGCGTACCCCCACGGGGCCTCCCCGGATCGATGACGGCGGTGTGGGCCCTTCGACCGCGTGACCGCGCCAATGGTTACACGCATCCGGGCGGCTTTCACGGCTTGGCATCAGGCGGAGTCGTCCGCGGCGCTCAGCGGTCGGCGGCGGAGCGCGTCGCGGAGCAGGCTCAGCTCGCCCACGTGCAACACCTGGAGGGTGGCGAGGAAACCCACGCCTCCGATGGCGAGCGCCGCGCCCGTCGCCACGATTGCCCGGCCCGGGGTCGCGTAGCCGATGACCGTCGAGACGCCCCAGGCCAGCGCGCCGAGCACGACGGACGCGGTGAGCACCCGCGCGAGCGTGTCGGCCATGTGGCGTCCTTCGAGGCGCCCGAGCCGGCGGCGCATCGCATCGAGTGCCACCACCATCGCGACGATGTAGGCGACCGACCAGGAGAGAGCGAGTCCCTGCACCCCGAACACCGGGTACAGCGCCAGTGCGAGCACGATGTTGATCCCGTTCTCGAGGCAGTTCAGGAGAAACGGCGTCCGCGTGTCCTGCATCGCGTAGAACCCGCGCAAGGTGAAGAGGTACGCGGAGAAGGCGAAGAGCCCGATCGCGAAGCACGCGAGCGTCTCAGCGGTCGCGGCACCGTTCTGCGCGCTGAAGCTCCCGTAGTCGAGGAGCGCGTTCACGATCGGGCGTGCGAGCACCAGCAGGATGGCCGCGGCGGGAAGCACGACGAGACCCATGAGACGGAAGCCCATCGCGAACTGCGCGCGCAACCCGTCGAAGTCGCCGCGCGACGCGCGGCTCGCCAGCTCGGGCGCGAGGGCGGTCATGATCGACACCGCGAACAGTCCGTGCGGGAGCTGGAAGAACGTGAACGCGGCCAGGTAGACGGACGCGTCGCCCCGGGCCCCGTACGCGAGGAACAACGCGACCCAGAACGCGACCTGGTTCGTCGCGACGTAGCCGACGGTCCAGCCCGAGAGCCGGGCCAGGTGGCGGACGGCCGGGTGGCGCCACTCCCAGACCCAATGAAGACGGGCTCCGGCGTGCCGTAGCGCCGGGAGCAGCACGAGGGCCATCGCGACGATGCCCGCCGTCGTGCCGAGCCCGAGCAGGAGCACGAGCGCGGGGTCCTGGAGCACGCTCGTGACGGTGGGGGGTTCACTCGCGATCACCGGCAACGCGAGCAGCGCGGCGATGACGACGACGTTGTTCAACACCGGCGCGAACGCCGCCGCGGCGAACCGGCGACGCGCATTGAGCATCGCGGTGGCGAGCGCGGTCATGCCGTAGAAGAAGATCTGCGGCATGAACCAGCGCAGCAGGTCGGTGGCGAGTGCCTGTTGCGGGGCCTTGCCCGCGCCGTGGAGGCGAAGCGTGTAGAGATCGATGATCCACGGCGCGGCGAGGAAGCCGAGCACGCTGATCGCGGCGAGCGCGGCGATCGCGATCGAGTTGATCGCGTCGGTGGCGCGGTCGTCCTTGCGTTCGTAGTGCTCGACGTAGATCGGTACGAGCGTTGCCGTGAGGATGCCGCCGAGCAGCAGCTCGTAGACGATGTTCGGCGTCGAGTTCGCGATGTTGTAGACGTCGGTGAGCCGCCCGAGTCCGAGCGCCGCCAGCGCGGAGACGCGCAGCAGCCCCGTGATGCGCGAGAGCGCGGTCCCGAGCCCGACGACGGCGCTGGACCGTACGAGGCGGTGGTCGGCGCCGCCCGTCGACCGTTCGGTCACGTGGCGAGCGTCGCAGGCCTGATGGGCTGGCGCCGGCTTCTCCGCCAGTGGGTGATCCACCAGATGGCGAGGAAGACTCCCGCCCCGATCGTGAGGAAGACGCCGACACCACTCACGACGGTCGAGCGCACGGTGTAGCGCGCGGAGCCCAACGTGAGCTTGCCGTCCTCGGAGGTCACGGTCATCTGGAGCGGGAAGGTCCCGGACGCGCGCGTCTCCACCGGGAACCGGATCGTGGTGTTGCGCGGCGGCAGGTTGCAGGTGAACCCCGAGCCGGACTGGGTGCAGGTCGCCCCGTCCGGCGTGGATCCCGCCGGGAACTCGAGCTTCTCGCTCTCGAACCGGATCTGGACCCGGACGGGCCTCCCGGTCTGGTTGTTGAAGCTGAGCGGGAGCTCGGCCTGGCGGGAGGTGAGCGTGACCGTCAATCCGCTCGGCGGGGTCTCGATCAGGTTCGAAAAGCCCTTGATCCCGGCGTCGATGGCGTCGAGGCGAGCGGTCGAGGCTCGGCGGCCCGCAGCCCCCGGCCACGCCGAGGTCAACGAGATCAACAGGCTCCGGTCGCCGGAGACGGCCAGCGGATCGTTGGCGGGAACGGTGCTCTTGTACGCGCTCAGGTGGTCACGGGTCGAGCGGAAGTGCCCCGGGTTCACGGTCGCGGCCACCGGGTTCACCGGGGCGAGCTCGCGCACGACGGGCGCGGAACGCCGCTGCTGCTCGAGGGGCACGTGGTCGAAGATCTCGTCGAGCGTCACCGGGGCCAGCAGCGGATTGTTGTCGAGCCCGGCGAGCACCGCGTCGAGCAGCGCCTGCTCCGGATTCCAGTGCTGGGGCATCTCGATCACGAGCCCGCGCGTCTGGTTGGGTTGCTCGATCGCGACGACCGCGAGCCCGGCGAGGAAGTGGGCGGCGCGCAGCGCCGGTGGGCTCTTGCCGATGAGCAGCGCAGTGAGGCCCTCGTCGGTCTGGTACGCCGCGATCTGCTTCCCCGCGTTCTGCAGGGTGAAGGGGCGCGACGGCGTGAACTGTGGCACGGGCTCGGGCGCCACGAGCTCGCGGGGCGAGACCACCGCGCGGTCCACGCCACCGAGCTGCAGGCGGGTGAGGGTCGACGGGTCGAGCGGCGCCTCGGTCGTGGTGCGCGAATCGAGGCGCTTGCCGAGCACGTTGCCGAGCACGACCGCGCCCTGGTTCAGCTCGAGTGAGGCTTCTTCCCCGAGCCCGGCGCGTTCGAGGCTGGGCATGTCGATCCCGACGTACGGCCCGCTCAGGACCTGTTGGGTGCGCGCCGCGGCGCGCAGGGCGAGAACGCCGGCGTTGGCCACGGGATCGATCTTGGCCCGTTGCGCCCATGACTCGAGCGTCTCGGGCCCGGGAACGAGCGTCAGCGGCACGTCACCGGAGCGCGAGGCCGCGCTCGCCAGGAGGCTCAGCCGGCCGTCCTCACCGATGGCCCGTAGGAACGCGGGGCGGACCTTGCCGTCCGGCGCCGTCGCGGGATCGGCGGTGATCGGCCAGATCCACGACACGTTCAGCGGCTCGCCCAGGGGAGCGCCGTCGGTCGCCGGCGCAACCGCGACGAGATGCGTCACGAAGTCCGAGATCCGATCACCACTCTCCGGGTCGCGCAGCTCGACCTCGACGGGGAAGACCCCGGTCCTCGTCCCGCGCGGCACCTGGAGCCGGAGCCGGCTCGAGTCTCGCGGCAGGTTCGGGTCCTGCAGCCGGAGTGTGAACACGCGTCCACCGGACGCGGCGGTCGGGAGCGAGTCGGCCGCCGCGGAGGTGCTGGCGACGGTCGAGCCGAGCCGGTCGCCGGTCATGCTGCGCTCGAACGCGGTGCGACTCGTGATCGCGGAGTGGACGGTGGCGCGGACGTCCAACCCGGCGACGGGGCCGGTGATCGAGAGCCGGAGAAGGACGTCCGACCCGAGCGTCACGAACGCGGGTTGCTCGAGCAGGGCGAAGCGGCGCGCGGTCGGTGCTGCACGGGTGCCGGCTGCACCGGCGGTCCCGTTCGGCGCTGCGGCCAGGCCCGCGAAGAGCAGGACGGCCAGGAGCGCCCCGGCCCGTCCCGCGAGCCTTCTCACAACGATCGGCCCATCACGCACAGCCCCGCGGGCAGCTCGCGGAAGCCGCATGCCTCGTAGAGCGCGAGCGCGCCGGCGTTGTTGCGCTGGGTGTTGACCAACGCCTGGGTCGCGCCGTGGCGACGCAGCCAGCGGAGGCCGTCGAGCACCACCGCGCGGCCATAGCCCTGCCGGCGCTGGTCGGGATGGACCGCGACCCGCTGGAGGTAGCCGTGGTTCCCGGCGCGGCCGGTGACCGCGTACGCGGCGATGCCGCCCGGCCCCGACCGCGGGCCCGCGACGCGGAACCGGCTCGCCGGCGTGGCGTCGATCGCGTTGGTGAGCCCGTCGGCATCGAGCTGCCAGAAGCCGTCGAAGGAGAGATGGTCGAGGGCCAGGACGGCGGCGCGGTCTCCTCGGCGGGCGCGGCGGGTGGGATGGGCGGGAAAGGAGAGGTCGCCCATCGAGTGCGCGAGCAGGTGCAGTCGCTCCCGCACCGAGAACCCGGCGTCGATGAACGGCAGTGCGTCGGCCATGGCGAGCGCGCTCGTGACGACCGCCGAGTACCCGCGGCGTCGCAGCAACCCGATGCAGCGTTCAACGATCTCGGGCGTGGGCGGCCGGTCGGCGCCGACGGAGAGGTAAGCCACGTCGGGCCGGCCGCGCCAGGACCCGAGCCGCGCCCATCCACCGCGCCAGCGCAGCGTGTCGTCGGTCATGATGACGAGAAGCGTAGGCGGGTGGTGCTCCCAATTCCCGGCTGGGTTACCGTGCGCGCGTGCTGTTCGTCGCGACGGACCCGGTGTTCGAGCTCCACGACACGGGTCGTGGCCACCCTGAGCGGCCGGCCCGTCTGGTGGCGGTGCACGAGGGGATCGAGCGGGCGGGGTTGCGCGAGGCGCTGATCCCACTGCCGTCGCGTGACGCGACCGCGGCGGAGCTCGAGCGGGTGCACCCGGCGGCATACCTCGAGATGCTCGAGGCGCGTTGCCGTGCGGGAGGCGGCAACCTCGACGCGGACACGGTGCTCTCCGCCGACTCGTGGCGAGCGGCCGTCGCGGCCGCAGGCACCGGGATCGCGGCTATCGACGCGTTGTCGAACGGCGCGGCGGACGCCGCGTTCCTCGCGCTCCGCCCGCCCGGCCACCACGCCCGGCCCACCCAGGGGATGGGCTTCTGCCTCATCAACAACGTGGCGGTCGCGGCCGCCGCGCTCGCGGCCCGCGAGGAGCGTGTGCTCATCGTGGACTACGACGCGCATCACGGCAACGGCACGCAGGAGATGTTCTACGAGGATCCGCGTGTCCTCTACGTCTCGTTCCACGAGTGGCCGCTCTACCCGGGCACCGGCCGACACGACGAGATGGGTCACGGAGCCGGCGACGGCGCGACGCTGAACGTCCCGCTCCCGGCGGGAGCAACGGGTGACGTCTACCTGCGCGCGCTCGACGAGGTGGTCGCGTCGCGGGTCGAGACGTTCGCGCCGACCTGGGTGCTGATCTCCGCCGGATTCGACGCGCACCGGGCCGACCCCCTGACCGGGCTCGGGCTCTCCGCCGGGGACTTCGCCGCGATCAGCGAGCGCATCGCCGCCTTCGCCGAACCCGGGCGGCTCATCGCGTTCCTCGAGGGTGGCTACGACCTCGATGCGCTGCGGGACTCGGTGGCGGCGAGCCTCCCGGCGCTCATCGGCGCCGCGTCACCGCGGATCGACGGGGAGCCCGAGACCACCGGCGGCCCCGGAACCACGGTGGTCGAGGCCGTCACCGACCTCTGGCGGCGCCGGGAGACGGGCTGACCGGTCCCCCGGAGTAAGGACCTTCAGGACCCCCGAATGCGGGTCGATAACGCAGCGAACCGGCATTCGGAGGAAACCCTTGCTCGATCTCGACAACCTCTTGCGTGAGTCTGTCCGGCGCGAGGCCTCCGACATCCACATCAAGGTCGGCTCGCCGCCCTACCTGCGGATCGACGGCCACCTGGTGCCCTGGGAGCTCGACGAGGTGACTCCCGCCGACACCGAGCGGATCGCCTTCGCCCTGATGCCGAAGGCGCGCGCCGACGAGTTCCTCGACCACCACGAAGCCGACTTCGCGTACACGCTCGCGGGCCTCGGGCGCTTCCGCGTCAACGTCTTCCGCCAGCGCGGGTCCGTCGGCCTCGTCCTGCGGCGCGTTCTGCCCGGCATCCCGTCGTTCGAGGAGCTGGGGTTGCCGCCGATCGTCCGCCGCCTCGCGGAGGAGCAGCGCGGGCTCGTGCTCGTCACCGGGCCGACGGGATCGGGAAAGACGACGACGCTCGCCGCGATGATCGATCACATCAACGAGAACCAGTCGCGCCACATCGTGACGGTCGAGGACCCGATCGAGGTGCTGCACCCGGACAAGAAGTCGATCGTGAACCAGCGCGAGATCGGCACCGACACGGACGACTTCCACAGCGCGCTGAAGCGCGTGCTGCGCCAGGACCCGGACGTGATCCTCATCGGCGAGATGCGCGACCCCGAGACCGTCTGGGCCGCTCTCTCGAGTGCCGAGACGGGTCACCTCGTGCTCTCGACGCTGCACACGATGGGCGCGATGGAGACGATCGCGCGCGTCATCGACTTCTTCCCTCCCTACCAGCAGCAGCAGGTGCGCATGTCGCTTGCCACCTCGCTGCGGGGGATCATCTCGCAACGGCTGCTCGAGCGAGCCGACCGCGAAGGGCGGGTGCCGGCGATGGAGGTGCTCGTCGCCACCGGCCGTGTGTTCGACAAGATCGCCGACCCCGCGACGACCCACGAGCTCGAGGAGATCATCGCCGAAGGCGAGTTCTACGGGATGCAGACCTTCGACCAGTCGCTGCGAAACCTGTACGAGCAGGGCATCGTGACCCGGCGCGACGCGCTGGCCACCGCCACGAACTCCCACGACCTGCGGCTCAAGCTCGATCACCTCGACCTGAGCCGGGCCCAGGCCGACCTCGACGGCGAGTCCACCGCCACCGCCTGACTTCTGGTCGCTACACCCTGCGCACTTCGTGCCCGCTCCGGGTTCCGCTCCTGCGTCGACCGATTGCTGGCGGACGTCCGATACGAACACTGTCCCTTGCGCCGGTCGGGTCACAATGGCGGGATGACGGCCATTCCGGCGCGGCTCGAGCCGCTGCTCGCGCGTGAGTCCCCCGCGCAACGGGTTGCCGCCGCGCTCACGGGGGCCGGGTACCAGTGCTTTCTCGTGGGGGGATCGGTCCGGGACGCGCTGATCGGGTACGAGCGGGACACGCCGGAGAACGACTTCGCCACCGACGCCCGGCCCGAGGCGATCGAAGCGCTCCTGCGGCCGATCGGCCACGGGGTCGTCCTCGTCGGTGCGCGCTTCGGGACGGTCAGCGCGATCGTCGACGGCGTTCCGTGCGAGGTCACGACCTTCCGCTCGGACGTGTACCACCCGGAGAGCCGCAAGCCCGAGGTCGTGTTCGGCGACGACATCGAGACGGATCTCTCCCGTCGCGACTTCACCATCAACGCGATGGCCCTGCGCCTGCCCGACCCGCAGCTCGTCGATCCCTTCGGGGGTGCGGTGGACCTCGCGGCCCGCCGGCTGCGCACGCCTCTCTCGCCCGATGTCTCGTTCACCGACGACCCGTTGCGCATGCTGCGTGCCGCCCGGTTCGTCGCCGGCTTCGAGCTGGAGCCCACGCCCGAGCTCGTCGCCGCGGTCGTCGAGCACCGCGAGCGGCTGGAGATCGTGAGCGCGGAGCGGATCCGCGACGAGCTCTCCAAGCTGCTCGTGATCGGCGACCCGGGGCCGGGCCTCTGGTTCCTCGCCCGCACCGCGCTGTCCGACGAGTTCCTGCCCGAGCTCAACGCGATGCAGCTCGAGCAGGACCCGATCCACCACCACAAGGACGTGCTCGCGCACACGATCGCGGTCGTGCAGAAGGTGAGCCCGGACCTCGTGCTCCGTCTGGCCGCCCTGATGCACGACGTGGGTAAGCCCAAGACGCGCTCGTTCGAGCAGGGTCGGGCGTCGTTCCACCACCACGAGGTCGTCGGCGCGCGCATCGCGCGGGAGCGCCTCCACGCGTTGCGCTACCCGAAGGAGGTCGTCGACCAGGTCAGCCAGCTCGTCTACCTGCACCTGCGGATCCACACCTACGCGATGGGATGGACGGACAGTGCGGTGCGTCGCTACGTGCGCGACGCCGGGCCGCTGCTCGATCAGCTGAACGAGCTCCAGCGCTGCGACTGCACGACGCGCAACGAGCGCAAGGCGCGGGCGTTGGACCGGCGCATGGACGAGCTCGAGGCGCGCATCGAGGCGCTGGCGGCCGAAGAGGAGCTGAAGGCGATCCGCCCGCCGCTCGACGGCCGCCAGGTCATGGAGCTCCTCGGTGTCCCGCCGGGCCCGATCATCGGCGAGGCGCTGGACTTCCTGCTCGAGGCCCGCCTCGACGAAGGGCCGATCGAACCGGCTGATGCCTACGCCAGGCTCGCGGGATGGGCCCGCGAGCGCGGCATCACGCCGGCCGGGCCACCCGGCTGACGACCGTCGCCCGGATGTCCATCTCGCTCGTCACCGAGTTGGCGATGAAGCAGTGCTCGTGCGCGAGCGTGACGAGCTTCAGCACCTTGGCCTCGTCGGTGCCGTCGGGGACGGTGATGCGCGGCCGGAGCCGGATCGCCGTGATGCGCACCGGCCGGATGTCCTCGGGCATGTCCGCCTCGGCTTCGTCCTCGTAGTGCCACACCTCGAGCCGGGCCCTCGCCGCGACCGCGAGGAACGAGAGCAGCTGGCACGAGACCGCCGCGGCCAGCAGCAGCTGCTCGGGATTCAGCCGGCTCGGATCGCCGTGGAACGCGGGGTCGCCGCTCATCACGAGTCGCGTCGGCGCGGGTGGACACTCGAGCGTGTGCTCTCGGGAGTAGCTGTCGTAGCCGACTGCGGTGGAGCCAGCCCACGAGCACCGGGCCCGGTACCGGTGGGTCCCGCCTTGGGTCACGTCACGAGCCTTCTTTGCGGGCGCGCCAGATGACCGCGGCCGGCAGCAGCGCCCGGGTGCCCTTCACGCGCGGCGGCTCGGGCTCGAGCAGCGTGTCCACCCGGTAGCCGGTCCGGCTGAGCCCCGTGAAGACCTCGGTCAGCGTGTGGCGCGTCAGGAGCTGTGCCTGCTCGTCGGCTCCGACCTCGATCGGAGACGGGTCGAAGTACGAGCGGGTGAGATACGTGCGGCCGGGTGGGAGGGAGCCCTCGGGCCCGGCCTCGGTCTCGGTCCCGAGCGCCATCGGGTGCGGCAGCGAGAACACGAATGCCGCACCGTGGCGCAGCACGCGGTGCACCTGGCGGAACAGCCGCCCGAGGTCTGCGACCCTGGCCAGCGCACCGTCGCTGAACGCGAGGTCGACCGAGTCGGCGCGCAGGAACGCCAGATCGGCGAGGTCGCCGGCGTGCAGCTCGAGGCGGATCTCCGCGGCTTCCGCCGCGGCCCGCGCCCGCGCGATGTTCTCGGCCGAGCTGTCCACGCCGATGACCGTGGCGCCTTCGTGCGCGAACCGGACGGACGAGTCGCCGGTCCCACAGCCGAGCTCGAGCAGTCGCCGGCCTCGCAGCGAACCGAGCAGTCGAACGGCGAGGTCCGCCGGTGCATCGTCGTTGGTCATGCGCGGAGCGTAGGCCGGAGCGGGCACGAAGTGCGGAGAACGAAGCGACCCGGAGCTCAGGCGCCGTCGGCGAACTCCTCCACCATCCGATACGCCTCGTCGTCGTGGTGCTGCACGAGCGGCGACTTCATGAAGTACGCGGACGGACCCTCGAGCGGGCCGCCGATGCCGCGGTCCAGGGCGAGCTTGGCGCAGCGCAGCGCGTCGATTATCACACCGGCCGAGTTGGGTGAGTCCCAGACCTCGAGCTTGAGCTCCAGGTTCAGCGGCACGTCGCCGAAGTTGCGGCCCTCCAGCCGGATGTACGCCCACTTGCGGTCCTGGAGCCACGGGACGTGGTCCGACGGCCCGATGTGGACGTCGTCGGCCTCGATCCCGTGGTCGATCTGGCTGGTGACGGACTGGGTCTTCGAGATCTTCTTCGACTCCAGGCGCTCGCGCTCGAGCATGTTCTTGAAGTCCATGTTGCCGCCGACGTTCAGCTGGTACGTGCGGTCGAGCACCATGCCCCGGTCCTCGAACAGGCGGGCCAGGATGCGGTGGACGATGGTCGCGCCGACCTGGCTCTTGATGTCGTCGCCCACGATCGGGACGTTCGCGTCCGTGAACTTCTTCGCCCACACGGGGTCACTCGCGATGAACACGGGGATCGCGTTCACGAAGGCGACGCCGGTGTCGAGGCAGCACTGGGCGTAGTGCTTCTGCGCGTCCTCGGAGCCGACCGGGAGATAGGAGACGAGCACATCGGCCTTCGCGTCGCGCAGCACCTGGGCCACGTCCACCGGGTCGGCCGGGCTCTCCTCCACGGTCTGGCGGTAGTACTTGCCGAGACCGTCGAGGGTGGGGGCGCGCTGGACGAGGACGCCGGTCTCGGGGACCTCGGCGAAGCGGATCGTGTTGTTCTGGCCGGCGAAGATCGCCTTGCCGAGGTCCAGCCCGACCTTGGCCGCGTCGACGTCGAAGGCGGCCACGAACTCGACGTCACCGACGTGGTAGCCGCCGAGCTCGACGTGCATGAGTCCCGGCACCGACTCCGCCGGGTCTGCACCCCGGTAGTACTCCACCCCTTGCAGCAAGCTGCTCGCGCAGTTGCCTACGCCGGCGATGGCCACGCGGATCTTCTCGGAACCGCTCATGCGGTCGCTCCTTCCGGTTCGACGCCATCGGCGGGAGGAGGACCCCCGCTGTCGGGCGCTACTGCTTCTTGGCTGATCAGGTCGTCGAGCCACTCGAGGTCGCGCTCGGTGGATCGCGTGCGGTGCTCCAGGAGGGAGCGGGTGTAGCGGTCGACCGCGGGGCCACGCGTCCGGTGGGCCCGGTGGAGGCGATCGGCGAGCTCGGTGCGGCGCCGGAAGAGGAGCTCCATGCGCGCGGGGGCGTCGAGGAACCGGCAGAACGCGAGCTTGAGGGTGAAGAGGCGCTCGTCGTCGCCGGTGTCGTCAGCCGAGAGCAGCTCGAGGAATTGCTCCTGGCCGCGCGGGGTGATGCGGTACGCCTTGCGCGGGCGCCGGCCCGACGGGGTCGGCAGGAGCCGCAGCCGCGCCGCGGCCGCTTCGCCCTTGAGCGAGCCGGTCGGCGGCATCGGCCGGGTGGCGGCGCCGGCGGTGGTGCTCTCGGGCGCGAGCCCGGTGACGACCTCGATGGCCGCGGCCTTCTCGAGCCGGCGCAGCGCCGGGTACAGCGAGCCGAACGAGACCCCCCAGAAGGAGCCGAGCATCTCGCTCAGGCGCTTCTTCAGCTCGTAGCCGTGGAGCGGTTGCTCCTGCAGCACCCCGAGAATCGCCAGCTCCAGCACGTGATCGCAACCTGTCTCGCCTCGGGCCACCGCCGCGACACCGGGTGTTCCGGCGGAATTCCAGCGGATTTGGCGGGGAGTTCTTCTGGCCGATATATCGATCCGATATATCGGGAGATAGTATTGCACAGCGCGCTGCGGAGAGGCAACGACCCCCTCGGATCCCGTCCGCCGGGGGGTGTTCCAGCGGCTGCGGGGGCTGCGTACACTGCCTTGCGTGCCGAGAGGGACCAACTACGAGCTCGCCCGTCGAGCCGTGCTGGCCGAGCTCCGGCGCGGCGTGCGGAGCCGCAACGACGTCTGCGACGCGCACCCCGAGCTGGTGCGGGCAGCCCGCAACGTCGGGGACCGGGCGGGGGTCGAGTGCCCGGTGTGTGGTGGTCCCGACCTCTATTACGTCTCGTACGTCTACGGCGACGGGCTCAAGCACGCGAACGGCCGTTGCCTCTCGTACCCCGGCGAGCTCGAGAAGCTGCGGGCCAAGCACGACGAGTTCGACCGCTACGTCGTCGAGGTCTGCACCGGCTGCCGCTGGAACCACCTCGGTGCCCGCGAGCTCCACGGCAGAAGGCACGCCGGTTGAGCCGGCCTTCCGAAGATCTCCGGAGGGCGAACGGTCGACCGCGGATGGGCTGACGCCCTCCGGCGGTTCCGGGTCGGCTCGTCAGTCCTGGTCTGTTGCTTCCTCGTCGGAGCCTTCGACGACGTGGGGGTACTGGGAGCAGCACGAGATGCACCAGAGCTCGGCGTCGCCGACCTCACGGGCCGAGGCCTCGGGGCTGTCCCAGCGCTCCGGCGTGACGTAGACTCGACGCACGAGCACGAGCTCCTCGTCCGGCATCGCGCAGTTCTCGCAGGCCCGCTCGCTCACGGGTGCGAGAGTAGGCCGCAGCGACCTGGACACGAGTCCCGGGGTAGCCCATACCGCCCGGGCCCACTACTCTGGGGGCGCTGCCGGGAGCCGTGTGTGCCCTGGACGGCGGAGGTCAGCATCATGACCACAGGTTCTTCCACGGCGCGTGTCCGCGCGGTCAGCGCACCCGACATCTCGGGGCGCAAGGCCGAGATCCGCGAGGGCACCGGTGTGCCACTCGTGATGGTCACCGCCTACGACGCGCCGTCGGCACGCGTCGTCGACGCCGCAGGGGCGGACATGATCCTCGTGGGCGACTCGCTCGCAATGGTCGTGCTCGGCTACGACGACACCCTGCAGGTGACGACCGACGACATGGTCCACCACATCGCGGCCGTCGCTCGCACCAAGCCCCGTCCTCTGGTCGTCGGCGACCTGCCCTGGTTGAGCTACCACGTGTCGCGCGAGGAGACCGTCCGCAACGCGGCCGCGCTCGTCCGCGCCGGCGCGGGTGCCGTGAAGCTCGAAGGCGGTCGCAAGCGGCTCGATGCGGTAGCCGCGATCCTCGACGCGGAGATCCCCGTGATGGGCCACCTCGGGCTCACTCCCCAGTCGATCCACTCGCTCGGCGGCTTCCACGTCCAGGGCAAGCAGCTGGAGTCGGCCCGAGCGATCGTGGACGACGCGGTGGCGCTCGCCGAGGCGGGTTGCTTCGCCCTCGTGCTCGAGTGCGTCCCCGACGGCGTGGCCCGGATGGTGACGGACGCGATCGACATCCCGACGATCGGGATCGGTGCGGGCCGGCACTGCGACGGGCAGGTGCTCGTGTACCACGACCTGCTCGGGCTCGAAGACCGGGAGCTCCCCAAGTTCGTGCGGCGCTACGCCGACCTGAGGGAGTCGGCGACGGCCGCGGTGGCGAGCTTCGTCGAGGATGTGCGGACGGGGACGTTCCCGTCGAGCGAGGAGACGTACCACATGACCGATCAGATGGAGGCGTTCGACCTCTACGCGGCGCCCTCGGCCGTAGCTGTCCCACCGGCTGGGTAACGTCCACCCCTGATAGGTCCGTTCGCAGGGGTCTGATAGCCTCGCCGATTCCGTGAACCCCCGGGTTCCCGGTTTCCATATCACCCTGCTCCTGGCGCCGAGCGTTGGCGATCCGAGGAGCCCGCAGCTCGGGCTGCGGTCCGAAGGAGGTACGAGCCGATGCGGCCGTACGAGGTCATGATCATCTTCGACGCGGACCTGGATGAGGAGAACATCCGATCTGCGGTCGACCGTTCCGTCCAGCTCATCGAGTCGAAAGGCGCCGAAAAGGGCCAGATCGACTTCTGGGGCAAGCGGCGGTTCGCCTACGAGGTGAAGCATCGCTGGGAGGGCTACTACGTGGTCCTGCAGGCGAAGTCGGAGCCCGCGGCGATGGAAGAGCTGCACCGGTCGCTCTCCCTTGCCGACGAGGTGGTCCGCCACAAGGTGCTGCGCATCCCGGAGCAGGTCTACGGGAAGCTCGCTGGTACGCCGGCCGCCGAGACGCCGCTCACACGCGACGCCGACGACGACGACTAGCTCCGCCGCAGTGACGGACTCTCCAGTGAAGATGATGAAGAGGAGACCAAGGAATGGCTGACAACTCGATCACGGTCGTAGGCAACCTGACCCGCGATCCCGAGATCCGCTACACCGCATCCGGCCAGGCGAAGGCGCAGCTCGGCATCGCCGTGAGCCGGCGCTGGCAGAACCGCCAGACGAACGAGTGGGAGGAGCGCACGAGCTTCTTCAACGTCGTGTGCTGGGGCGACATGGCCGAGAACGTGAGCGACTCCGTGGCCAAGGGCACCCGGGTCCTCGTGAACGGGCGGCTCGAGCAGCGCAGCTGGGAGACCGAGCAGGGCGAGAAGCGCTCGGTCGTCGAGATCATCGCGGACGAGGTCGGCCCGAGCCTGCGCTGGGCCACGGCCGAGGTGAAGCGGTCGGAGCGGCGCGGTGGCGGCGGTGGTGGTGGCGGCGACTTCGGCGGAGGCGGTGGTGGCGGCGGGCGCGCCTCGGCTCCTCCGGCGCGCGTCCCCGACGCGGGTGGCGCGGCCGACGAGTTCGGCGACGAAGAGCCTTTCTAAGCACGCAAACCGGAACGGAGCGGCGAGAACCATGGCAAGAGATCGCGAACGGCGCGGCAAGGACTCAAAGGCCGCCGACCGCAGGCGCACGCCCAAGAAGAAGGTGTCGATCCTCAACCAGGACAGCATCGACTGGGTGGACTACAAGGACGTCAACCTTCTGCGGCGCTTCATGTCGGAGCGGGCGAAGATCCGGGCGCGCCGCGTCACGGGGAACAACGCCCAGCAGCAGCGTGAGGTGGCCCGGGCGATCCGGGTGGCACGCGAGATGGCGTTGCTTCCCTACAGCGTCCGTCAGGTGACGCAGCGCAGCCGCAGTGGTCGTCGGGACCGCGGCGACCGGGCGGACCTCTCGGCGCCGATGCCGACTCCGGACGCACCGCCGCCCGTCGTGTCCGAGCTCGACGAGCTGCCGGAAGGCGTGACGGTCGAAGGGACCGAGGAGGCGGTGGCCGTGGCGGCCGCAGCTCCCGAGTCCGGCGGTGAGGAAGCGACGGCACCCGAGGCGGGCGCGACGGATTCGGGAGCGGGCGAATGAAGGTCGTGCTGCGCGAGGACGTCGACACCTTGGGTCGCAAAGGCGATCTGCTCGACGTCGCGGACGGCTACGCGCGCAACTACCTCGTGCCTCGCGGGCTCGCGATCGTCGCGACGAAGGGCGTCGTGCAACAGGCGACGGCCATGCGCCGCAACCGCCAGGTGCGGGACCTGCGCGACAAGGAGTCCGCGCAGGAGCTCGCGACGCGGCTCACCGCGACGCCCATCGAGGTGAAGGCGCGTGCCGGCGAAGGCGGGAAGCTGTTCGGCTCCGTCACGACCGCCGACATCGTCGCCGCGGTGAAGGACCGCTCGGGGATCGAGCTCGACCGGCGCAAGGTCACGCTCGCCGAGCCGCTCAAGGCGCTCGGCCCGGCCGAGGTGCCGGTGCAGCTCCACGCCGAGGTCACCGCCACGATCGTCGTGGAAGTAGTCGCGGAGTAGCTGCTTTCCGGAGATCTCCGGAGCGCGAACGGTCGACCGCGGGTGGGTTGGCGCGCTCCGCCGGCTCGCGCGTCTTGTCACGGTTCGACCGGTTTGGCGGGGCATCCGCGTTCGATGTCCCACCGTCGATTCACAATGGCTGACGTCCGCTATCCCCAGGCCTGGGGAAAAGAGGAGGCGTCATCCACAACGAATTCACAGGGGAAACCGGGGTTGCGCCCCTTACTCCCCACAGGCTCGAGACGCGAACATGCCGGTGCCGGGGCGGCTGCGCTCCACTCGGGGTGAAGGGGCAGCGTGGTCCAATCGATCGATGACGAGCGGGTCCGGCGGCGCAGTGCCGAGCGGGTCCCGCCGCACAACCTCGAGGCCGAGCAGTCGTTGCTCGGTTCGATGTTGCTGTCGCGCGATGCCATCACCTCGGCAGTCGAGGCCCGGGTCGATGCCAGCGACTTCTACCGCCCCGCGCACGGCCACATCTTCGACGCGATCTGGTCGCTGTACGAGCAGGGCGAGCCCGTCGACCCGGTGACGGTCGCCGAAGAGCTGCGGCGGTCCGGGCTCCTCGAGGCGCTCGGCGGCAAGGGATCGCTGCTGTCCATCCAGGCCGCGACCCCCGCGTCCGCGAACGCCGGGCACTACGCCAAGATCGTGAGCGAGCTCGCGTTGCTGCGCCGGCTGATCACCGTGTCCGGCGAGATCGCCGAGTCCGCGTACGCGCAGCCCGACGACGTGACCGAGACGGTGGACCGCGCCGAGGCGATGGTGTTCGAGGTAGCGGAGAAGCGGATCTCGGAGTCGTTGGTCCGGGTGTTCGACTCCGTCACCGCGACCGTGGACCAGCTCGAGACGCTGTACGGCGAGTCCGACGCGCTCACCGGTGTCCCCACCGGGTACACCGAGCTCGACAACGTGCTCCTCGGGCTCCAGCCGTCGAACCTCATCGTCGCGGCCGCCCGTCCCGGTATGGGCAAGAGCTCCTTCGCGCTCGGCGCCGCCGCGAACGTGGCGATGGTCAGCCGCCGTCCGGTTGTCTTCTTCTCCATGGAGATGGGCTCGATCGAGCTCACCAAGCGCATGCTCGCGGCGGAGGGCCGCGTGGACGCCCGCAAGCTGCAGACCGGCAAGCTCTCCGACTCGGACTGGAGCCGGCTCAACGCCGCGATCAGCCATCTCGGCGAAGCGCCGCTGTTCATCGACGACAACCCGCACTGCACCGTCATGGAGATGCGGGCCAAGGCGCGGCGCATCAAGGCGCGTTATGGCGATCTCGGCCTGGTGGTCGTGGACTACCTCCAGCTGATGAGCTCGCCGCGCCGCTCGGAGAACCGCCAGGTCGAGGTCTCCGAGCTCTCCCGTGGTCTCAAGATCCTCGCCCGTGAGCTCGACTGCCCGGTGATGGCGTTGTCGCAGCTGAACCGCCAGCTCGAGTACCGCCAGGACAAGCGGCCGATGCTCGCCGACCTCCGCGAGTCCGGCTCGATCGAGCAGGACGCAGACGTGGTGCTGTTCATCTACCGGGACGAGGCCTACAACCCGGACTCGGACCAGCGCGGGGTGGTCGAGCTGATCGTCGCCAAGCACCGAAACGGTCCCACCGGGGTCGCCCGCCTGGCGTTCCTGGACCACTTCGTGAAGTTCGCCAACATGGCGAAGGAGTAACGGGGATCCACGCCCAGCCGCCGCGGCCACCCTCTCCGACAGCCCGGCGTTCGGGGGCCTGTCCGGCGAGGTCGGTGGGTAGCCTTCTCCCATGCGGACGGTGCGGAGCGCCCGGCAAGCGGTGCTCATCGGCGCGGCAGCGTCGATTCCGTCGTGTGGTCCACGCCGCGTCGGCGGCGGACTCGCGATTCGCGCTCACGAGTGCAGGAAGCACTCGCCTGCCGCTGATTCGACGTTCGCGATCTGAGCCTGGAGGAAGTGCATGACCGCGACCACCACCTCGGTACGACCCCCCAAGCCGTCGCGTGGGCCGATCCTCTGGATCGTGCCGGTCATCTTCGCGGTGGCTGTGTCGCTGTTCGTCCTGAACCTCGCGCAATCCGAGCCGGGGCGGGAATCGGTCACGGTCCAGAACCCGACCGGCGCGTACGTGACGTTGAGCGCCCGGGGCAACCGCGGTGGCTGGCTCGGCCTCGGCACGGTCGACCCACGGTCCCACGCCACGTTCGAATCGGTCGCCGATCAGGGCCCGGTCTGGCACTTCCGCCTGACGGTCGGCCCGGACCGCGTCGGCGACATCGTCCGCACGAAGGACCAGCTCGACCAAGCCGGTTGGCGGATCACGATCCCGGCCGACGCGACCGACAAGCTCGACGCGCAACGGCGATCGCAGTAGCGCTCGCGCGCTCGGGTCAGGCCGGGCGGGAGAAGTCGCGGTTCGGCTCGGCGGGCGGCATCGCGAACCCGGGTCCGGGGCGCCAGCCGCTCTCGCGCAGGTCGTCGAGCACGTGGACCATGTTCAGCAGGTCCTCCTGGTACCGGAACTTGCCGTCGCCCTCGTAGACCATCGTCGAGGAGCCGGACTGCTGGTAGCGGCTGCCGTCCGCGCGCCGGCCCGGCAGGATCTGCAGCCACTTCACGACCACGTTGTCGCCGTCGATGGCGGAGAACTCGATCGGGAACTCCCAGTCCTCGAGCCCGCGCATGCTCTCCTCGAAGAACTCGGAGACGGGCCCGATGCCTTCCACCCGTCCCCATGCCGGGTCGATGTAGACGCAGTCGTCGGTGAAGAACTGCGCCAGCGAGCCCCAGGGGAGCTCACCCGCGTCGATCCGGCGGCGAACGTCGCAGTAACGGGCGACGATCGCCTCGACCTCATCGCGTGCGTGTGACAACTCGGTTCCCCCTGGCTCGGATGTTCAGAACAGCTTGAGTCGCGGTGTGTCGTGCTCGCGCAGGTCGTCGAGCGCGACCTCGACGCAGTCGATTCCCCGACTCGTGGCGAAGACTCGCGCCTGCGGCTTGATGCGCGTCGCGACGAACATCCCGCGCGTCGGCGCGAGCCGGGTGTCGAGGTCGAGGCGCTCCTGGTAGCGCACGAGCTGCTCGACGCCGGCGATCTCCCCGACCCGCTTGATCTCGATCGCGACCGCGCGGCCGGCGCCGTCGCGGCACAGCAGGTCGATGGGGCCGATGTCGGTCGGGTACTCCCGGCGGACGAGGGTGAAGTCCGCCGCGAGAGCCTGAACCCGCGCCGCGATCAGCTCCTGGAGCTCCGCCTCGACGCCGTCCTTCTCGAGCCCCGGGTCGTCACCGAGGTCGAAGCTGCGGTCGTCGAGGACCTCGTGGAGCTCGACCCGCAGGGTCTCGCCCTTCGGGCTCTCGGCGATGATCAGCCCGTCCCGCTCCTGGATCGTGCACGGCGGGCTCATCCAATTCAGTGGCTTGTAGGCCTTGGAATCGCAGTGGATCGCGATCGACCCGTCGGCCTTCAGGATCAGCAGCCGGAGCGCTTCCGGGAGCCGGGCCGCGAGGCGCCCGTCGTAGGTCACCGAGCACCGGGCGACGATCACACGCACGGCCGCGTTGTAGCACGTCTCGGGAACCGGGTGCCCGCCGGCTTCGTCCAACGTCGTGAATCGGTCGACGAAGGGGCGAACCATGAGGATGCGGTGGGGAACGATCCTGACGATCGCGGTGCTGCTCGTGCTCGGGGCCGGCGCGGGGTTGGCCGTCGTGAACGGGGGCCGGACCGGGAGCAAGGGCGCTTCCTCTTCCTCGGTCTCGAGCGGCGGCGCGGCGGCTGCTCCCGATAGCACCGCGAGTGCTCCGGCCCCGGCTGGGGGCGCGAAGGTCGCGCACGACGCGGGGTCGAGCTCCTCGACCGGTGCCGTTGCCCCAGACCCGACCGGTCTCGGGGGGCTACCCACACCGCAGCTGCACGCGGAGGTGGTCAAGCAGGCCACGCTCGAGCTCGAGGTCGGCCGGCGCAAGGGCGACGCGACCGTGCGCGACGTGATCGACGACGTCGGGCTCGTCCGCGGCTTCGTCGAGAGCACCGACCAGAGCGGAGGCCGTTCGCGCCTCACGGTGCGCGTGCCGGCCGACCAATTCGACGTGACGCTGCATCGCCTGCTGGATCTCGGCAAGAAGCGCAACCTCGAGGTGCACGGCCAGGATGTGACCGGCGCCGTGACGGATCTCGACGCGCGGTTGCGCAACCTCCGCGCGCAGGAGGCGGTGCTGATCGGGCTGATGGGCAAGGCGACCACCATCGGCGATTCGATCGCGGTGCAGCAGCAGCTCTCCCAGAACCAGGAGCAGATCGAGCAGCTCGACGGGCAGCGCCGTGCGCTCGCGGATCAGACGACGTACGCCACGCTCGTGGTCTCGATCACGCCGGTGGGCGCGCCGCCGGTGGCGAACGAGTCGTCCACCACGCTCGGGTCGGCCTGGGCGGACGGCGTCGACGCGGCACTCGCGGTCACGGGCGGCACGCTGATCGTGCTCGGTGCCCTGCTCCCGATCCTCGTGCTCGGCGGCGCCGGAGTCGTCGGGTGGCGGCTGGTGGCTCGCCGCCAGCGCCGGGCTCACCCGGCCGCCACCTGACTCCGGATCGCGGAGGGCGGATCGGTACGCTCATGACTCGTGAGCTTCTACGACGAGGTCATGCGGGAGCTGATCGCCGCGATCGGTGCGGCGCTGTTCGTGGCCAACGTGATCGCGCTGGTGCGCCGGAACGCGGACGCCAAGGCGCGGGGCGCCCGGGCGGGGGCCCGGAGCGTGAAGGCCAAAGGTGGGTCGCGGGTCCAGGCGACCGGCCGGACGCGCGACGGCGAGCTCATTCAGGCGCCGGTCGGGCGAACGGTGGCGTTCGCGATCCTCGGCTTCGTCATGATGGTGGCCGGGATCGCCGCCCTCGTCGCGTGAGCGATTTGCGCTAGCCGCCGGAGGGCGCCGGATCGGTCGCGGCCCCGCGTTCGCCGTCCGGAGAGCTCCGGGTGGAGCCGTGCTCCGGCACCGTGATGTCGAAGCCGAGCTCCTCTGCCGGCACGGGCCGTGACAAGAGGTAGCCCTGGTAGCTGTCGCAGCCGAGCTCGTGCAGCATGGTCAGCTGCTCTTCGGTCTCGACGCCTTCGGCGATGACCGACAGGTGCAGCGACTGGGTCAGACCGACGACGGCGCGCACGATCGCTTCGCTTTCCGCGTCGTTGCCGAGCCCGTCCACGAAGGAGCGGTCGATCTTCAAGGTGTCGACCGGGAAGCGCTTGAGGTACGCGAGGGACGAGTAGCCGGTACCGAAGTCGTCGATGACGAGGTGTACGCCGAGCTCGCGGATCGCGTTCAGCGTCCGGGCCGCGCCCGCCGCGTCGTCCATCAGCGTGCTCTCCGTGATCTCCAGCCACAGCGCGTCCGGCTCCAGGCCCGATCGGGTCAGCGCGGCAGCGATGTTGGCCACGACGTCCGGGTCGCCGAGCTGGCGGCCGGAGAGGTTGACGCTCATGTGCAGGTTCTCGGCGCCGGGCGCGGTCGCCTTCCACCGCGCCGCGTCCGCGCATGCCCGGTTCAACACCCAGATGCCGAGGGGCAGGATGAGGCCCGACTCCTCGGCGATCGGGATGAACTCGTCGGGGAAGATCGCGCCCTCCGGGTGGGGCCACCGCGCGAGTGCCTCGACGCCGACGACGCCGATCCCCCGAGTGACGATCGGCTGGTAGTGGACCGCGAGCTCGTCGTTGTCGAGCGCGGCACGCAGGTCGCGCTCGATGTCGGTGCGGCGCTGCGCCCGCTTCCGCAGGGTGTGGTCGAGCAGCTCGACCCGGGCCCGGCCGCGCTCCTTGGCGGTGTACATCGCGACGTCCGCGTCCCGCAGCATGGCCTCGGGGTCGGCGAGCCCGCCTTCCACGCAGGACACGCCCACGCTGGCGGTGATGACGACGTCACGGCCGGACGAGACCGGGATGGGCTCGGCGACGACGTCGGCGAGCTCGTGCGCCCGCCGCCGGGCGGCCTCGATGTCCGCCAGGTCGGGGCACAGGACGACGAACTCGTCGCCCGAGAGCCGCGCCACCGTGTCGACCGAACGGGTCGTGCGCTGCAGCCGTCGCGCGATCGCGCTCAGCACCTCGTCTCCGACGAGGTGACCTTGCGTGTCGTTCACGACCTTGAAACGGTCGAGGTCGATGAAGAGCACGCCGACGCGCGATCCCGCGCGCTTCGCGTGGTCGAGCGTCTGGCGCAGGCTCTCGATGAAGACCGGGCGGTTGGCGAGACCCGTGAGAGCGTCGTGGGTCGCCTGGTAGTTCAGCTGGCGCTCGGTGCGGCGGCGCTCGGTTACATCCGAGAACGAGCACACCATCCCGTAGGGAAGCAGGTCGTCGTGGCGCAACGGCCGGGAGTTCAACGACAGCCAGCGCTGCTCGCGATCTGACAGCTCGATGCCGATCAGCACGTTCGTGAAGGACTCGCCGGTGCGCAGCGTGCGCACGGTCGGGTGCTCGTCCTCGGTGATGAGGAAGCCATCGGGGTGACGCGCCCGCAGCTCCTCGCTGAACACGGTGTCGAGGCGCTCGCCGACCATGACCCGCCGGCCGAGGATGCTCTCGGCGGCGCGGTTCGCGGCGGTGATGATGCCCTGATCGTCGCTGACGACGATGCCTTCCTCGAGCGAGGCGACCACCGCGGTGTAGCGCTCTTCGAGGGCACGGCGGGCCGCTTCGGAGCGACGGCGCTCGGTGATGTCGGCACAGACGGCCACGGCTCCCGTCACCTTCGGGTCCTGGCCCACCTGCTCCTGGTCCACCACGAGCGCGACCGAGATGCGGACTTCGAGCAGCGTGCCGTCCGACCGGCGATGGACGGTCTCGAGATGCTTCGCGGGCTCGAGGCCGAGGCGGGTGTCGGCGCCGACCACGTCGGCGAAGCGGCGCCCCACCACGGCATCGCAGCTCCAGCCGTACATCTGCTCGGCGGCGGGGTTCCAGCTGTCGATGCGACCCTCGTCGTCGAGTCCGATGATCGCGTCGGAGACGTGCTCGACGAGCTTCGCCTGGTAGCGGAGCGCGGCCTCGGCCTTCTTGCGCAACGAGAGGTCGCGCATGATCACCTGGTACGCGGGCCGGCCGTCCCACTTCGTACGCACGCTCAGGGACTCGATCACGATCTGCGAGCCGTCGAGGCGGACGAGCGTCGCTTCGGCGGGCTTCGTCGCCGCCTCGTCCTCCTTCAGCGACGCGATCCGCTACAGGGTCTCGAGCAGCGAGTCGGGATGGATGAACTGGGTGACGGACTGGCCGAGGTAGTCGTTGAGATCGTCGACGCCGACGAACTCGGCCGCGGCCTTGTTCGTCCAGCGGATGAGCCCGTCCTCGTGGACGACGATGCCGTCCGGGCTCAGCTCGAGCAGGAGCCGGTAGCGGTCGGTCTGTTCCTGCAGGGCCTGCTCGGTGGTGCGGCTGGCGGTGACGTCGGTGAGGACGCCGATGCTGCCGGTGATCGCGCCGGTGACATCGGCGACGGGGCGGGCCCGCACGAGCAGGATCCGCTCGTTGCCGTCCGGATCGACGATCGTCCGCTCGAGCTCGTAGTCGTCCCATGGGCCGCCGCCCTCGACCACGGTCAGCACCGGTGCGAGGAGCCACCCGGCCAGATCAGCGCAGGAATCGGCTCCGGGAACCGTGAACGTCTCGGGGTCGCCCCCGAGCACGGTGGTCAGCGAGCCCCGCCAGCGGACGGGCTCCACGGTGCGGCTGTGCTCCCACGTCGCCATGCGCGAGGTCGCGAGCGCGAGGTCGTGGCACGCGGCCAGGCCCTCGGCCTGGCGCGATGCAGTTGCGCCGTGATCCCGAGCGAGGCGATCCGGTGCACCACTCAGATGGTCTCGCGTGAGCCTTCCCATGCTCCCCCGGCAGGCGTTCGTTGGCCTCCGGGGTGCATATCGGCCCGTCAACGGGCGGGGTTGAGCCCTTTGGGCCCGGACCCCCGCCCGTCAGGGCTCCGGCGTTACGCGTCGGCGAGGATGACCGCCGAATTGTGGCCGCCCATACCGATCGAGGACTTGAGCGTCAGTCCCTCCCGGCGCCGCGTGGGGCCGTCGACCAGGCGGGGATGGCCCGGAGCGACCTGCGGCGGCGCCGCGATGACCCCGGTCTCGTAGCTCATGGCGGCCGCGGCCAGCTCCACCGCCGAGGCGGCGCCCTGGCAGTGGCCCACGAGCGGCTTGATCGAGTACACGTCCGCCTCGGTCAGGAGCGTGTCGAGCATCTCAGTCTCGGCGGCGTCGCACTGGGCGGTGCCCGGGCCGTGGGCGTTGAGGTAGGCGACCTCGCTCGGGAACACCTTCGCGTTGCTCAGCGCCTGCTGGTAGCAGCGACGGATCTCGCGGTGGCTCGGGTTGAGCGACGTGGGGTGGTAGCCGTCGTGGCTCATCGCGCCACCGAGGACGCGTGCGTACGCGCCGCTGTGACGGCCGGACAGCACCATCCCGATCGATGCCTCGCCGGGCGAGAAGCCCTTGCTGCCTTCCTGAAACGGTCGGCAGACCTCGAGCGCGGGCGCCTCCGGGAACACGACCCCGAGATTGCGGAAGTGGCGGATGTTCTCCGGCGTGCACGAGAGATCGCTCGCCAACACCACGACATCGCTCGCCACACCGGCGTCGAGCCACATCTTGGCGGTCAGCATCGCCGCGTTGCCGGACGCGCACATGGCCGTGACGTTCATGACGGGACCGTGGAAGTCGTGACGCTTCATGAACAGCGACAGGATCGTGGACGGCATCAGATGCAGGTACTCGTGGCTCTTCAGCCGCCGGTCCCGCTCCAGGTAGAACTCCTTCCAGAGATCCACCTCACCGAGCACGATCGCGTGGACCACGCCCACCACCGGGCCGGGCCGCCAGCCGCGGTCCAGCGCGTCGTCGATCGCCTCGTCGGCGGCCTCGGAGACGGCGGCGCCGAAGCGGGTCAGCCCGTCGGAGCGCTCGACCTCGGGGACCAGGGCACCGTACGCGATGTCATGGCCCAGCCACTCTTCGTATCCGGGTCGGGGGACGACGGCGGATTCGCTCCCGCGCAGCCCGTCCCACAAGTGTTTGCGGCCCCATCCGTAGCCAGTGACAGCTCCGAGACCGCAGATCGACACCCCTCGTCTCGCAGTGCGCACGTGATCCTCTCCCAGTCTCTCCGCCCGGGAGCGCGTGACTCTAGGCGCGAGGTGCCCGCAAAGGAAAGGGGAGATCCACGAAGGGTGAGGCGGTCCTCACGGAGCGATGTCAGTCGGGCGTCAGCTGGTGGGCGTGGTGCCGGCCGGTCCATAGCTGACGCTCGTGACCGTCGCCTTGCCGCTCTGCTTCTGCACCGTCATCGTCAGCTCGCCACCGGGCCGGCTCCAGGTGCAGGTCTTCGGGAATGCATTGCTGCCGGTCGCCTTGCAGCCGTCGAACTTGAGCCCGGTCGCGGCGGACGGCTGGACCTTGAAGATGGCGGTCACCGCGGTGGGACTCGCATGCTTGGCCGCCTGCGCCTGATTCCCACCCTGCCAGGCCTTGTACAGGCCCTTCGCGGTCTGGCCCGCCGGCGGACCGGAGGAGCTGCTCGAGCTGCTCGAGAGCTTCCAGGCCGCGATGGCGACGCCGATGACGACCACGACGCCCACCACGATCAGGATGATGACGAGGGGGCCGCGCTGCTTCTTGGGCGCCCTGGTGGACGCCGGGCTTTGAGAGGTCATGTGGGGGACGTTAGGTCACCGTCCGCCGCGAGTTCAGGCACCCGCGCGTTCCGTGGTCTTCGGGTCCGGAACCGCTACTCAGACGGCTCGAACCGGTACCGCGAGCTCGAATCCTGAACACGGCCCGCGAAGGCCCAGCCCGGGTCCCGCGGGTCGCGTGTGCTCCGGGCTTGGTCCGCCCGCCGCGCCCCGGCGTGGAGGCTCGAAGCAGGTGCTCACGTGTCAGCGGCTGCGGGGTCGTCGACTCCAAGATCGGATCAGAGCTTCGTGGCGCGTACGAGCACGCCGCGCTTGGTGAGCCACAGCGGCAGGTCGACCAGCTCGGCTCGCTCCGCCGGGACGTAGTGGTGCCGGCAATACGCGCGCACCTCGTCGCGCGTCTCCAGCGGGAAGAACGTGCCGTCCCAGCGCTCCGGATCGAGCTGCTCGAACACGGACGCCACGACCGAGACTGCCTCCTCGGCGTCGAAGGAGGAAGGTGGGTAGCCGGCAGGCATGATCTCCGGGTCGTTGTCGCGTGCGCCGGTTGACGCGTAGTAGCGACCACCGGTTCGCAGCACGCGCCGCGCCTCGCCTCTCTGATAGCGACCACCGGCTGGTCGACGTGGTAGAGGCACCAGAGGTGCGCCACCTCCGCGAACGCGCCTTCGCGGAACGGCAGCGCCCGCATGTCGGCGAGCACCACGGGTCGGTACGGGCTCGTCGCCAGCTGCGCGGGCGACGAATCAACCCCGACCCACGTGACGCCGTCGCTCGGGGTCGGAGTCATAGTCGGGCGGGAGCGCGGTCATCGGATCAGATCTTCGCGACTCGCCGCGCGCTTCGCCCTCCCGCGCGATGGAGGTGCGCTTGAACCGCACGCCAACGCGGCCCAGGCCGGCGACATGGCCCCTGACCTGGGCCTTTGAGCAGAGCGGGTGAAGAGAATCGAACTCGCGTTCTCAGCTTGGGAATGGGTCCAAACGGGTTTCCACGGACGCTGGCGAACTGTTTGCGCAGTTCAAAGCCTATGTGTGAATGACTCCGGACGACCCCGAACGACGGCGGCCGCGGGATATCCGCGGGATAATTGCCGTTATCCCGCGGAGCATTTCGCAAGGCTGAGTACGCGCGGATCCACAATTGAGGGTCTGACCCGATGTCGCTCAGGCCACAGGTCAGCCCCGAGGCCAGCCACATCGGATCCGGCGCCCGCACCTGCACCCGCACCCGCACCAGAACGGGCATTATGCGCTTGGTGTGTTGATAGTTCGGGAGCCGCCAGCTACCGAATCGGCCAAGCTGTGAAGGTGCCCGACATCGCCGCGCCCGAGCTCATGGGTAGGCGTGTCGTTGTAGACGGGATGACGGGCGCGGGGAAGAGCACCTTCGCGCGTGCCCTCGCCGCGAAGACCGGCTTGGCCCTGATCCACCTCGACCTTCTCTACTGGAAGCCGGGTTGGTCAAGGCCGACCCCGGAGGAGTGGAAGGAGAAGCAACGGGAGGCGCTTGCTGGCGATGCGTGGATCGCCGACGGCAACTATCCCGAGACGCTTCCCCTCCGGCTTGAGCGAGCGGACACGATCGTCGTGCTCGACACGCCGTGGTGGAGATGCGCCGCCCGAGCGTTCAGACGGGGGATCCGCCGGCCCGCGGGCGCGCGGATGCCAGATGGTTGCGAAGATTCCGCGGCGCAACGCCTGGGCGACGAGTGGCGAGGCGCGCTGAAGTGCTGCCGCAACCGCCATGTGGAAGCCGCCCATGCAATCGCGATGGCCTCGCAGTACGGATCGCACGCTCGTATCTATGTGCTGCGATCGAAGCAGGAAGCCAGCGGCTTCCTCTGCCGCCTGGGTGAGCGAGAGTAGTTGTGTCCGTGTTCATAGGGGACTGCCGCGCGGGCTTCGACGTCGCGCGGTAGCGCGACAGAACTGCCGATCGGGCGGCGCCTCCAGCTCCGACGATCGGAGCCGGCAATCCAAAAGGGACATCAACGCACTGAAGTCTGGAGTTGGCCCGAACGCCGGTTCAGGCGCACTCTTCGAGGCCGGTATGTAGGTTGAGCACTTGGCTGAGACCCGGATCGTCATCGTGTGCAACCAGTGCGGGACGTTCTGGGACCCGACTGCCGAGCATGCTGCATGCACGGACCCGTCCCACGATCACAGCCGACGCGACTCGCATCTCCATCGCAGCCGTGTCGTGTTCCCCGACAAGACCGAGGTGATGGCGGTGTCCTTCGGGAGCGCGGAACCGTACGCGCGCGAGGTGGTGCCGGACTTCGGGCTGTACCTCTGGCCTGACCCCGGTGGGGTGGTCCACGCGTTGTGAGAGTCCGATTGCCCATGATGGGCAGAATGGACTTCACGATGAAACGACGACGGCACACTCCCGAGCAGGTGGTCCGGAAACTGCGAACCGCGGATGGTCTCCTC
>JBBSAM010000035.1:0-42141 GCA_038252255.1 Acidimicrobiia bacterium
ACGGCTGGATTCACAGCGCTTCGAAGTCGTCAGAATATATACATCTATTCATTTGGTCTTTCGGCGGACGACCCACATCACAAAGCCGCCAGTCAACAGGACAAGTAGGATCGGCAACCATATCCAGCCATATCCGCCGATTGAGTTCGCGCTATAGCCGCCCATCATGCCGGCAAAGTAGCCCCGTTGCGGTTGGCCAGTGCTTTGACCAGACATCATGCCGGGACCGTAGTTGCCTTGTCCTTGGCGATACGTCATGCCGGGGTCGGCCACGTTTCCGGGCGACGACGCTGCTGTCTCGGAATCCGACGCCGTCTGGCCGAACGCAAAGGACATGGTCAATGCGAGTGCTAACGCGGTAATGCCCGCGGAGAGTGTCGGCTTCTTCATATGCTTTGTCCTTGTCGTGTGCCGACGCCGGTGCTTGGTCGGATTGACCTGTGGCCCGGGAGAGAAGGGTCGGAACGCGAGGAAGTCGAGCCGTGGTTCACTGGGGTCTGCACCGTACCCAAAGGGTCCGTTCAACAACGCCGCTTCCAATGGCCCCAGTGCGCCGCCTAACGAGTCTTCCGAAGAGATCTGTTTCGGGCTTTCGTCGGCGAGACAGATCTCAACCCGCCGCGACTGCATGGCTATCCGTTTTTCTTCAGCCCATTACATCGCTGAACATCCACAAGCGGTACTCGACTTCTTGCTGGCCGTATCGCAGCATGACATCGCCCTCTTGGAACTGGCCTTGGCATCGTCGATCTTGTGATTGTCGTGACACGATGCGGCTTTCGTGTGGTGCTCCGCACAGGCTGTGTGGTGGGCGGCGGCTTCTTTGTGTGCGGCACTTGCGGTGGCATTTGCGTCTGACATGCTGTGTTCCTCAAGAAAATATCAATGACATGTTCTGATGAGCTGCCAGAAGTGTTGAGTCCTCCCGTGAACATCAGAGCTTCAGCTTGTGCCAATAAAGCATTTCAGTCTGTTCGTTAGCGAACGCTGGAGCACACCATTTCAAGTCGGCCAAAGCTAATTCGTCGGTGGGTCGATGGGAACAAGGGCACACGATGCGCTCGTCTATCCCGAGGTCGGCTCCCGATTCGACATCGACGATCCGCGCCTCGATGTTGGGAAGCAAGGGCCCCACGGAGCCGGGTTTGATGATCGCGTCGTCGACAGGCAATCCCGTTACCGCGACGACGACCTCGGTCATCCCGTAGCCTTCCCTTACCGGCACCTTGAGACGCCTGCTCGCCTCGTCCTGCAGCGCCGCCCCGAGAGGCGCGGCGCCGCATCCCACCAAGGTGAGAGACGAAAGGTCGAACTGGTCGACGAGTGGATGCCGCGCCAGTGCGAGCACGATCGGCGGGACCAGCGCCAGCGAGGTGATCCGCCGGTCCTGGATGAGCTGAAGGAACTGCGGGAAATCGAATCGCGGCATCGTGACGCATGTCGTCCCCCGCCGCAGCGTGCCGTTCAAGAGGATCTGTAGGCCGTACGAATGGAAGAAGGGCAGGACTGCAAGCGAGATGCGGCCGGTCACGTCCGGCGCCAGGGATTCGAGCTGCGTGAGCATGGCGACGGCGTTGTAATGGCTCAGCATGACGCCTTTGGAGCGGCCGGTCGTCCCGCTCGAGTAGGGAAGCATCAACAGATCGGTGCGAGGATCGATGGGAACGCGAGGAGCCTCGCCTTCCTTCGCCATCAAAGAGGCGAAGGAGGTTCCGGCGTCGGACTCACCGAGCGAGATGGTGGTCCGACCGGTCTCCGGCGAAGACCGTCGGTGACGTGATCACGCTGTCGTTCAGCAATTGCCATGAAAGCGGCCTGGACACGACGAACGGCTCGGCCAGCGTGACGATCACCCCACTGAGCTCGGCGTCGGCCCTCAGCGGTCGAATGACGATGACCGGCCTGGCGCAGTCGCACCCGAACCACGCGATGACCATCAACGGCAGCGCCGTCTTCGACTATGCGGCGCAGAGCCCCACTGCGGACACGTTGAAGGTCACTGCCGACGGCGCCATCGGCGTCGCCGCAAACACCCACGTCTTCAGCGACACGGTCACGCTGCAGTCGGGCTTTGTCGAAAACTCGGGCTACGACGCCTCGGCGGTGCCTCCCGAAGGCGGCTCGTCGGGCCGCACGACTATGACGTTGAACGGCAATGTCCAGTCCAGTGCTGCCGGCGGCATCGTGGCCGTCTCGACATCGTGGGCCTTCGTGGTCCACGACGTCGACTCGTATCCGCGCTCGGGTGTGGCGACGATCAACGGTAGCAAGGGGACGATGCGGGTGACGGCGCAGTCGGCGAGCCAGGTCTTGATCGACCCGGACGCCGACGGCAACGGGCAGTACGAGTCGGCGAACACCGCCACATGGGACTGGCTGTTCTGATCGGCTCGTCCCGCAGCTGGCAGCACGCGGGTGTGAACCTGGATAAGCTCGGCGACGGATGAGGTGGCAGGCGGCACGATGACCAAGCGATATCAACTCTTTCCAGTTCTGGCTTCGCTGACTATTCTCTCTGCCTGCGCGATTGATTAGGAATCGCGTGTAGTTTCGGCGGAAGACCGCGATCCGACCTTCTGGTGCGTCCCCAAACTCGACGCAGGAAAGGGGCGAATATGGATCTACCGAACAGCGCGTAAGACAATGGGTCTGCCCCCTGACATGGTAGTAGACGGCCGACGCTACCGTGCGCTACTTCCCGGTGTCGGCAATGCCATTGACGTGACGCCCGGCACGCATCAGGTCATGCTTGCATATCACAAGGAAGAACTGGAGGTTTCGGTAGATTCGGGTCAACACGTCTTCGTTCGATTTGACCTTGACCCTGCGCTATTCGGCAAGGGCTTCTACCCGGTCCTCGTCGATCGCAAGACGGCTCAAGAAGAGTTGCACGCGCATGCAGCCATAGATTTTGGGTGCGTCAAGGACTAGCAATTCAACACGCCGCCTACCAACTATTTCTTCTCGCTGATCGACGGGAGGCTTCACCGCTTCAGCGATGCCAGAATGCGTTTAGCGTCTGCAAACCGTACTCACCACTTCCGATGTCGACCCAGCCGGCGGTGGCTTTTGACTGCGCCGCGCCGCCACATATCAGAGAAGCTCGGCCCATAAGACATGAGGCCCCCAGTCTCTACGGGCACCCTGCCGGCTGGGCACATGCTGCACCACGACCAGCCGCAGGCGCTAGCCGCGCACCTCGAACGCTTCCTGGCGGCGAGCTGAGCCCGTCAGAGCGACGGCTGCGCCAGCTGGCTGGCCGCTTGCGTGCGGTACGCGACGAGTGTCTTGTCCAGGATTTCGAGCCACGCGCCCTCGGTGGCCGCTATCCCGATTGTTCGACATGCACGCTGACGCTGATGCGCTAGACGCCGAAAGGATAGGTATCCGGCAGCCCTTCCACTTTCTTCGTGTCGAGCGGTGTGACCGCTCCGGTTTCGTCGAACCACACGTACTCGTCGAACTGTCGGGGCAGCACGGCCTGAAAGTAGTGGCTTTCGAGCTCCGTGTCGGGCCGGTAGATCACGCCGATCGCCCGCTCCAGCCGGGCCTTTGCCAGTCTGCGCGCAAGGTCGCCCGGCACCGCTTTGCGCAATGGCAGCAAGAAGCGCTCGACGCCGGTCTCGTGACAGAGCCGCTCGTAGCTTCCTGGCAGAGCGACCCGCACCCTCTTGACCTCCATGGGGCCATCCCATTCCGAGGCCGCGGCGACCGTGCCGCTGTTCGTGCCGAAGCCGATCGAGTAGGCGGCGGCGCCGAACTCGTTGCGGCACAGATGCCCGACGTTGTATTCGCCGCGCGACGCCATCTCGGTGGCTGCCGAATCGCCGACATGCGAGTTGTGGGCCCACACGAGCGCCTTGCTTGCGGGTCCGTGAAAGTCCAGCAATGTCTTCAACGTCTGGAACATGTGTCCGTCGCGCAGGTTCCACGAAGCGCGCGAGCCGTAGTACATGATCCGGTAATAGCGTTCGGCGTTCGCCACCAGTCGCGCGTTCTGCACGGCATCGAGGAACCGCGCGCCGTCGTGCTCGGCATAGGCCCGGCGCTTGTGCATGAGGTCGACGAGCATCGTCACGACCTCGCGTTCGCAGGTCTGGTAGGCGCCGGTCAGTGCCGCTTGGCCATAGGTGGCCGGATCGGATTGCCAGGGTGTCAGGCACCCGTAGCGCCGACGGGCGACGCCGGCAGCCTCCGGGTCGACATCGTCCAGGTACTCCAGCACCGAGCGAATCGAGTTGAAGAGACTATAGAGATCGAGCCCGTGGAAAGCGACTCGACGGGCGGGCTCCAAACCCGCATTGCGTTCACGCAGCCAGTCGACGAAGTCGCGCACCTCCTCGTTGCGCCACATCCAGACCGGGAAGCGGGCGAACGCCGTCCACTCCGACGGGGCGAACTCAGCATGGCGCACGTAGTGGTCGACACGGGCCGCGTCCGGCCAGTCGCCCTCTACGGCGACGAAGGAGAAGCCCTTGCGCTCGATCAGCTCGCGCGAGATTCGCTCGCGCATTCGGTAGAACTCCGAGCTGCCGTGCGTGGCCTCGCCGAGTAGCACGACGCGCGCGTCGCCGATGCGCCGCAGCAGCGGCTCCAGATCTGCGGAGTCGATGTCGGCAAAAGGCTCGCATGATTTCGCGATCGACCTTGCCAGCGCGAGATCGGAAGCGTCGCGACCGGCGCCGGCTTGTGCCGCCGGCCGGAGCTGCTCGTCCGGCGTCCAGCCTTCTTCCCCGACCAGCGGCACGAAGCGGACATCGGCGATGTCTTCAGTCTTGTATTCACGTTCGGAGACACGGGTGATGCGCATCAGCTCCTGGACGCGTCGATCGATTCCGACCGGGATGACGAGGCGCCCGCCGATCTTCAACTGGGCCTTCAGCGATTCCGGCACTTCCGGGCCCCCGGCTGCGACCACGATCGCGTCATAGGGCGCATGCTCGGGCCATCCAAGCGTGCCATCTCCATGCAGCACGTGCACGTTCGCGCAGCCCGCCGCGCTCAACGCCGTGGCCGCGTTCTTGGCGAGCGAACTGATGCGCTCGACCGTATAGACATCCTTTGCAATGCGCGAGAGCACCGCTGCCGCATAGCCGGACCCGGTACCGATCTCGAGCACCTTTTCCTCGCCAGCGAGCGAAAGCGCCTCCGTCATCAGGGCGACGATGTAGGGCTGCGAGATCGTCTGACCCTCCGCGATCGGCAGCGGCGAGTCTTCGTACGCGAACTCGCGCATCGATTCCGGGATAAAGGTCTCGCGTGGAACCGTGCGCAGGGCATCGAGAACCAGAGGAGAGTGCACGCCGCGCGCCGCCACGTGACGATCGACCATGTCAAGGCGAAGAGCGGCGAAATCGATGGCCTTCACGCTGCCTCCCGGAATCGACGTCTCTTCATCATCGCTGCCCGGGCGATGTATGAATTGACGGCCATGAAGGGTCTTGGGCGAACAGCCAGGGGACCAGCACTGCCGCCCCGTGAAGGCGTCCATCTCGCAGCGCATCCAATGCCTCGTTGGCGTGGTCCAGCGGGTACTGGATCGTCTTGACGGACAGCGGATGCAATGCCACGTAACGGCAGAAGGTGGCCGCGTCGCGACGGCTCGGGTTCGCCACGGACAGGATGTGCCGCTCTCCGCTCAACGACGTGTAGGGAAAGGCAGGAGTCGCTCATGTGGATGCCGGCACAAACGACGCAGCCTCCTTTGCGGACCGCTTGCAACGCCTGCGGAACGAGCGCGCCATCGCTCGCGAAGATGATCGCCGCATCGAGAGAGGTGACTGCCGGTTCGTCCGATCCGCCGGCCCACACTGCTCCGAGCTCGCGCGCGAAGCGCTGTGTGTCGGTGTCACCGGGCCGGGTGAACGCGTGCACCCGCGTGCTCTGCTGGGAGGCGATCTGGGCTACCAGATGCGCCGACGCGCCGAATCCGTACAGACCCAGTTCGTGAATCGATGGCCCCGCCATCTGCAAGGCGCGCCAACCGTTCAGGCCGGCGCAAAGCAGGGGCGCCAACTTCACGGGGTCTGCCGTTCCCGGCAAGAGCACGGCGTAGGCCGCCTCGGCCATGACGTGCGAAGCAAAGCCGCCGTCCCGGCCGTGCCCTGTGAAGAGAGGGGCGTCGCGCACAGGTTCTCCAGGCCGCCGCAGCAGAAGCGGCAACTGCCGCACGTATGGGCGAGCCAGGGGACGCCGACACGCTCGCCGACCCCCAGTCCAGCCACTCCCGCCCCGAGGGCTTCGACCGTGCCCACGATCTCGTGCCCAGGCACCAGCGGCAGATGAGGAACCTGGAGTTCACCGTCGACGATGTCGAGATCGGTCCTGCAGACCGCGCACGCCTCGACCCTAATCAGGACTTCGCCGGTACCTGGAGTGGGCAACGCGCGTTCTTCCAGTCGCAGCGGCCGTCCCGGCCGGTTGAGCACCATGACACGAGCGGTTCGAAGCGCGGACGGCAGAGCCGTGCTTGCAGGTTCTGGGCTCCGGCTGGTGTGCACGTGGTTCATGCCGAAAGCAGCTCGTTGACGACGTCGTGCACCCCCGGAGCGGACCACGCCACCCTCTCGATCGCATCCCGCTCGTGCCAGGAATTGACCAAGCCGCTCAGCTTGACAGTGGTGCCGTCGACGACCACCTGGATCCGGTGCGCCTGATGCAGAGCCTGACGCTCGAGGGCCGCTTCGATCCGTCGCACGAGCTCGCCTTCGGCCGGACGGATCTGAAGGCGAATCAAGTTGCGGACCTCGACGACGCCGATGAGCGACTGGACGGCACGCTCGGCTGCACGCCGCTGGAAGTCCCAGGCCACGTCGCCCTCCAGCGTGAGGCAGCCGCGCTCCACCTCGATCCGCACCGCTCCTGCTGGGATCAACGCATCCGAGCGCACAGCGTCTGCAGCAGTAGCGGCAATCTCAGTGTCGCTTCGATGGTGCGGAATTGCGAGCCGCACCTCCAGCTCGACCGCGACGGCGTTGACACCCGCAACTCGCATCGCCGCGCTCGCAGCGGCTTGCCGCTGCGCCCAGGTATCGACGGTGCCGGACACGGTGATGATCCCGTCTTGGCTGGTCACGCCGACGCTTTGTGAGCGTGTCTGCGCATCCCACTCGAGATCGGCGGCGACGTCCCGCTGTAACTGGGCGTCGGTCTTGACTGTCCTTGTTGCGGCCGCCATTGCGGTTGCCTTTCCGCCTACGTTTCGAGTGGATTGCATCGGAAGCACTGCAATGCAAACACCATGACTGTCGGGCGAACATGCTCCGACGCCTTGACCTGCGTCAACGTAGCTAGCACGTGGTTGTTGGTCAGCGTGCAGGAGTCGATGGCGGCGGCGTCCAGGCAGGCGACGTTCGCCGGTCCATGCGGTAGTGGATGCCCTTGGCCGGGCCAGGCGTCGTCGGCCGTCGTGATCGCCGTCTCGAGATTGACAATGCGCAGCCGCGGCCCGGCGCGGCGTAGCTCGGCCAATGCATCGCCCCAGATGTAGCCGGCATCGACGCGGCGCGGGATGGGCCCGATCACGCGCTCGGCCAGCCGCACGTAGTCGCACGTTTCGCGTACGTGGGCCTCGAACGACTGCGGCGCCCAGGCGCTGCAGGATCTGGTCGACGCCACGGCCCGTCATCACGTCGCTAGCCCGTGCAATGGCCACTTCGCTGTTCATGGTTGTCCTGTACCCGGAGGTCCCAAGAAACCGGAACAGCGCATCGTGCAGTCCGGTTGCGCCAGTGCAAGATGCCCGCATTCCGTGCGACCGATGCTTCTCAATCCGAGTTTGAGCGAGTGCGTTGGTATGGATCGCCTCCAGGGACAAGCCGCTGCTGCAGGGCCATCCGGCTCGCACGCGATCACGCCGGCGCGAGTCATGGAGGCGATCGCCGCATTGCTGCGCGACTTGCGGGGAAGCGCCGTCCCGCCGGTGGCGATGGACGACGACCTGGAGCGCACACTGGGCATCGACAGCCTGACCCGCATGGAGTTGATGCTGCGGCTGGAAAGGGACTTCGACATCCGCATGCCGGAGTCGATGGTGCAAGCGGCGCAAACGCCACGCGACCTGATGCGCGCGCTGGCCGCGTCGGCACCGCGCCAGGGCGCGGCCGTCGAGCAGCCGACCGGCGTGGATGCGGCCGCGCCCTCGCTCGCCGCGGTGGCGCCTCCCCATCATGCCCAGACCTTGATGGAGGTGCTGCAGTGGCATGCGGCGCAGGCCCCGGACCGGACCCACATCACCCTGCTCGGCGACGCGTCTGTCAGGGACCGACTCACCCATGCAGGCTTGCTGGAACGCGCCGGGATGGTGGCGGCGGGCTTGCAGCGGTCTGGCGTCGCGCCGGGTGACAGCGTGGCGCTGATGCTGCCGACAAGCCTGGAGTTCTTCGCGGTCTTCACCGGCATCCTGCTCGCCGGTGGCGTGCCGATTCCGATCTACCCGCCGTTTCGCGCCTCGCAGATCGAGGATCATCTGCGCCGGCAGGCCAACATCCTCGACAACGGACGTGCCACGCTTCTCGTCAGCGATGCACGGGCCCTTGCCGCGGCGACCATCCTGCGGGCCGGCGCACCAGGCCTGCGCTCGGTGCTGACGGTCGATCGCCTGCTCGCGCTCGGCGGCACCGCGAGCCTCGGGCGCCGAGGGCCGCACGACACGGCGCTGTTGCAGTACACCTCCGGAAGGACCGGACAACCCAAGGGCGTCGTGCTGACACGCGCCAACCTGCTTTCCAATGTCCGTGCGATGGGACAGGTCCTGCAGGCGGGTGCGGGCGACGTCTTCGTCAGCTGGCTGCCCCTGTACCACGACATGGGGCTGATCGGCGCCTGGATGGGCAGTCTCTACCACGGCATCCCGCTGGTCGTGATGTCGCCGCAGGCGTTCCTGGCGCGGCCGTCGCGCTGGCTGCGTGCGCTGCACGAGCACCGCGGCACGCTGTCGGCGGCACCGAACCTCGCCTACGAGATCCTCGCGACCAAGGTGCCGGACGACGAATTGCAGGGCCTCGATCTCAGCGCCTGGCGCGTCGCGGCCAACGGTGCCGAGCCGGTGCATGCGTCGACGCTGGCTCGCTTTGCCGAGCGCTTCCGGGCGCATGGCTTTGACGCTCGCGATATGATGCCCATGTACGGCCTCGCGGAGAACGGCGTCGGCCTCGCTTTCCCGCCGCTGGCGCGCGGACCGAAGATCGACCGCATCGACCGCCGGCTGCTGCACGCTTCCGGCCGCGCCGAGCCGGCGTCCGCACTCGAGCACGAGCGACATGCCGAACCGTTCAAGCGCGATCCTGATCGGTGAGCAGAGCCTGCCGGGCGATCTGTGTGCGGTGTCCGCGACGCGGGGGCTGGTCGTCTTCACGCATGGCAGTGGCAGCAGCCGTCGGAGCCCACGCAACCTGCTCGTTGCGCACAGCCTGCAGACGCGTGGCTTCAGCACGCTGCTGTTCGACCTCCTGACCGCCGATGAGGAACGCGACCGGGTCAACGTGTTCGACATCGACCTGCTCGCCCGGCGGGTGCTCGACGCGCTCGATGCCGTGCATGCGCACACGCGCGCCCTGCCGGTCGGCCTGTTCGGCGCCAGCACCGGTGCCGCAGCGGCACTCGTCGCGGCGGCGCGCCGCCCGCACGACGTGCAGGCGGTGGTGTCGCGCGGTGGCCGCCCCGACCTTGCGGGCGACGCGTTGGCCGGTGTGCGCGCGCCGACGCTGCTCATCGTCGGGGCTGCCGATGCCGGGGTCGTCGAGCTGAACCGCGCGGCGTACCGGACGCTTCGCTGCGAGAAGCAGCTGGAGCTCGTGCCGCGCGCGACCCATCTCTTCGAGGAAGCCGGTGCGCTCGATGACGTGGCGCGGCTCGCGGGAGACTGGTTCGAGGAACATCTCGTCGCGGCGGCGTAGAGCCGGGCCGGGTGACATCAGCGGGAGCATCGAGGATGGAAGGCGGCGGCTCCGGGGAACCGCTCGAGCCTCAGCCCGGCGACGCCTTGCTGCTCGTCGACGTCCAGCGCGACTTCCTTCCCGGCGGTTCCCTCGCGGTGCCCGCGGGAGATGCGGTTCTCGCGCCGCTCGCCGGGGCGCTCGCGTCCTGGGCCGGCCATCGGCTACCGGTGTTTGCGACGCGCGACTGGCATCCTGCGGACCACTGCTCGTTCAAGCCGCAAGGCGGTCCCTGGCCGCCCCACTGCGAGGCCGGGACTGCAGGAGCGATGTTCGCTGAAGGACTGCGTTTGCCGTCGGACGCGACGATCGTGTCGAAAGGGACGCGGGCCGATTGCGAGGCGTACTCGGGATTCGCCGGCACCGACCTCGAGGAGCGCTTGCGCCAGGCTGGCGTGCGCCGCCTCGTGATCGGCGGCCTGGCGACGGACTATTGCGTGCTGCAGACGGTGCTGGATGCGCGCCGCCGCGGCTTCGAGGCCGTGGTGCTGCTCGACGGCATCGCCGCCGTCGACGCGCGCGATGGCGCGAGCGCCGTCGAAGACATGGCCGCGGCCGGGCGCGATCCTCGCAAGAGGGCTCAGTGTGTCGCCGCGTCCACCTGCGCCATGAGATCGCGCAGGCCGGACGAAAAGTCCACGGGGTAGGCGCTCGGCGCATCCTGTAGCGCCGAGAGGGCCGGCGCCAGCCGCTCGCGCTCGCGCGCATGGTGCGCGCGCGACTGAGCGAGCGTTGGCAGCGCGTCGAGCCGCCGGCCGCGCCGCATGCAGGGTTGAAGCAGGGCCATGCCCTGGGCTGCCTCCGAGGCCAGGTGAACCGTGTCGCGCGCCATGCGTCCGTTGTCATCTAGCGTGCGGCTCACTTGCTTGATTCCCGGCCACGTCGCCTTGCCCTCGGAGCGCTTGCGCCGCGCGACACCCGCATACGACTGGAGCTTGTAGACCATGTCCAGCGCCGGCGCGTCGCTGGAAGTGCCGAGCGCCGTGCCGACGCCGAAGCCGTCGATCGGGGCACCGGCGGCAAGCAGCGCGTCGATGCGATGCTCATCGAGGTTGCCGCTTGCGAACACGATCCTGTCGCTGAGCCCGGCGGTGTCGAGCAAGCGCCGGACCGCGCGTGCATGGAACGCCAGATCGCCGCTGTCCAGGCGCACGCCGCCGAACGCGAGGCCGGCATCTGCCAGGCGCGGTGCCATGGCGATGAGCTTGGCGACCGCCGCCTCGGTATCGTAGGTATCGACCAGCATCGTCGCGTGAAACGGGCGGGACCGTGCGAAGGCCTCGAACGCGGCCGCTTCGCTGTCATGGGCCTGCACGAATGAGTGCGCCATCGTCCCGATCGGCGGGATGTCGAAGCGCCGCGCGGCCTCGGCCGTCGCCGTCCCGTCGAACCCGGCCAGCCAGGTGGCACGCGCCACGAGGAGCGCCGCTTCCGCGCCGTGCGTCCGGCGCATGCTGAAGTCGACCAATTGCCGGTCGCGCGCCGCCAGTCGAATGCGGGCCGCCTTGGAGGCGATCAGCGTCTGCAGATGGACGATGTTGAGCAGCCGGCTCTCGACGAGTTGCGCCTGCGGCAGCGGCGCGGTGACGCGCAGGATGGGTTCCCCGGCGAAGAAAACGGTGCCTTCAGGCATGGCATGCACGTCGCCTTCGAAGCGAAACGCCTGCAGGCGCGGTGCGAGCGCAGGCGGAAAACCGCCATGACGCACGAGCCAGTCGATCTCGGCGTCGTCGAAGCGCAATCCCTCGAGGTACTCGAGCGCCTGCTCGAGGCCCGCGGCCACCAGGAAGTTGCGGCCGGCGGGCAGCCGGCGCACGAAGAGTTCGAACACGGCTTCGCCTTCCAGCGGCTCCTGCAGGTACGCCTGCAGCATGGTCAGCTGGTAGAAGTCGGTCAGCAAGGCGCTCATTGCGGAACTCCAAGGCGCCGGCACTGATGCGTGCTCGCCCGGGAACGATCGCCGTTGTCAGTGCGACATCAGCACAGGCACCGACATCGAGGCGAGCAGGCCGCGAGTCGCACCACCGAGCACGCGCTCGGTCCAGCGGGCATGCCCATACGCACCCATGACGACCAGGTCGGCGGCCAGATCGGCGGCGCGCGACAGCATGGCGTCGGCGATGTCGATCTCCATGGTCTCGACTCGAACGTCGGTCGACACGCCGTGCCATAGCAACCAATGCTGCAGTGCGTCGAGGCGCGAGGCGAGACTTGCCTCCTTCTGAGCACGAGGCTCATTCCACGCGAGCACCTCGACGCGGCCCGCGCGCTGGAGCAATGGCAGCGCGTCCGAGACGGCCCGCGCGGACTCACGACTGTCGTCCCACGCGACCATGACGCAGCGTCCGAGCTGCTTCACAGGGCCGGCGTACGGCAACATCAACGTCGGCCGCGCACTGTTCAGAACGACCTTCTCGATCATTGCCTGAGCCGTGCGATGCGTCGTCGACTTCGGGTCAGCCTGAGTCAGGATCGCCAGGTCGCTGCAGTGCACATGGCGCACGAGCGATTGCGCCTTGTCGCATTCGTCGATGACAGCTTCGAACGACTTGACGCCCGCATCGCGACAGCGGTCGCGAAAGCGCTGGACGACCTGCTGCGCCTCGTCGCGCAGGGCGTCGGCCGCCATTGCAGCAAACGCGCCGATCGAGGCGTCGGCGCCGATGGCCATCGGAACTTCGATGAGCCCGGTCGGTGCGACGCCGGCCAAGTGGCAGTCCAGCTCCGCGGCGAGCCGGATTGCAACCTCGGTGCGTGGAATGCACAGAGGATCGTTGTCGAGGTGGAGAAGGAGGCTGCGGTAAGTCATGGCGAGGTTACTCCGGTGAGCAGGAGGGAGGCTTCAGACGCCATCGCGGCGGGCGTGCAATCAATACATGTCGGAGTGGGCGCCGGGCAGCGCATCCCCGGCCGCACGCCTCTTCGGCGCGTTGGCCACCATGCAGTCCGTGGTCAGCACCAGACTCGCGATCGAGGCGGCGTTCTGCAGCGCCAGGCGGGTGACCTTGGCCGGGTCGATCACGCCCATCTCCAGCAGGTCGCCGTATTCGCGGGTCGCGGCGTTGTAGCCGAAGTTCCGCTGGTCCGATTCGTCCACCCGATGCAACACGATCGACGGCTCGTCCGCCGCGTTGGTCACGATCTGGCGCAGCGGCTCCTCCAGGGCGCGCCGAACGATCTTCACGCCCGAGTCCTGGTCCAGGTTCGCTGATGCCAGGTGCGCGAGCACGCGCCCCGCGCGCAGCAACGCGACGCCACCGCCGGGAACGATGCCCTCGTCGATGGCGGCCCGCGTGGCGTGGAGCGCATCCTCGACGCGGAGCTTTTTCTCCTTCAGCTCCGTCTCCGTGGCGGCGCCGACCTTGATCAGCGCCACGCCGCCGGAGAGCTTGGCGATGCGCTCGTCGAGCTGCTTGCGCTCGTAGTCGCTCGTCTGCGCGTCGCGCTCCTTCTTGATCGCGACGATGCGGTCGCGGATCGAGCCCGGGTCGCCGGCGCCGCCGATGATCGTCGTCTCGTCCTTGTCGATCACGACCCGTCGGGCGTGGCCGAGATGCTCGGCCGTCGCCTTCGCGAGCGACAGGCCGAGGTCGCTCGAGATCACCGTACCGCCCGTCAGTAGCGCCATGTCCTGCAGCATGGCCTTGCGGCGGTCGCCGAACCCCGGCGCCTTCACTGCGCAGGTCTTGATGACGCCGCGCACGCTGTTGACGACCAGCGTGGCCAGCGCGTCGGCGTCGACGTCCTCGGCGATCACCAGCAGCGGCGTGCCGGCCTTGGCGGTGGCTTCCAGCAGCGGCACCAGGTCCTGGACCGACGACAGCTTCTGGTCGCACAGCACGATGGCCGCGTTCTCCAGCACGGCAGCCTGCTTCTCGGCGTTGTTGATGAAGTACGGCGACAGGTAGCCACGGTCGAACTGCAGCCCTTCGACCACTTCGAGCTCGCTGACCATGCCGGAGCCGTCCTCGATCGTCACCGCGCCTTCGCGGCCGACCTTGTCGATCGCGCCGGCGATCAGGTCGCCGATCGAGTGGTCGTTGTTGGCGGAGATCGCTGCGACATGCGCGATCTCCTGCGAAGTGGTCGAGGGCTGCGCGATGCGCTTCAGCTCGCTCACCACCGCCTCGACGGCCAGGTCGATGCCGCGCTTGAGGTCCATCGGGTTCATGCCGGCGGCCAGGTACTTGAGACCCTCCTGGATCATCGAGTGCGCCAGCACCGTCGCGGTGGTCGTTCCGTCCCCGGCCATCTCGCTCGTGCGTGACGCCACCTCGCGCAGCAGTTGCGCGCCCATGTTCTCGAAGCGATCCTCGAGCTCGATTTCCCTGGCAACGACGACGCCGGAGTTGACGATCTGCGGCGGCCCGAAATCGCGGTCGAGAATGACCGTGCGGCCGCGCGGTCCGAGCGTCACGCTCACCGCGTCGGCAAGCGCATCCATGCCGCGACGGATCTTGTCGCGTGCCTCTTCACGGTAGAGAAGCTGCTTGGCGGTCATGGCGTGGAACTCCTTCGATGCGGACCGGCTCAGCGTAGGCGCGTTCGCGGCGCGGGGATTGACGGCGATCAGAAAGGGGGTCGATTCAGCCGATCGGAATCCTCGCCCCAGCGAAGCGCCAAGAAGACGCCCTCGAAGCGGTCGAGATCGCCCTCGGCGAGCCGGTCGAGGCCGGCTGCGCGGGCTCGGCCCTCGCCGCCGAAGCCTCGGCAGAAGGCGTCGGCTCCTCGTGGCGCCGCGACGGGCGCCCGCACGCTGACGACGTAGCCACCGCCGTTCCGCGGCGCGAGCACCGCCTGCGCACGCTGCCGATCCTCGTTCGCCAACACGTTGGCGAGCGTCCCCACGACGCGTCGGCTCCAGGCGGCGTCAGGGAGCACGAACATGCGCGCGGTCGCCGCCTCGCGCCACGCAGGCCAGGCACGGGCGCGCGCCAGGTCGTCGGCGCGCCGTGCGACGAGCTCGGCGACGATGGACTCCGCAGCGATCATCGAACGGGGATCGCGGTAGCCGGCCATGACCGCGTACAGGCGTGCGGGTGCGATGCAGACATCGCGCTCCTCTTGGCCGTAGGCGTTGTAGTTGATGGTTTCGCCGAGGCGCCGAAGATCGGCCTTGGCATCGGAGCCGAGTCCGCTGGCGTCGGCCAGCCGGTCGGCGACCAGCGCGAGGTTGTCTCCGTATGCGCCGACGAGCGCCCAGGCGCGAAACGAGCCGCCGATCGCGTCATCGACGATCAGGCTGGTGCACGCGTCGCTTGCGCCGTCGATATGGGCTTCGAGCCCGGGATGCGAGGGCAGGACGCCCGCCGCGTGGTGGTCGAAATAGCGCACCCGCACCCCGCGCTCGAGCAAGGCATCGAGCGCCGCGCGGTTGCGCGCCATCGACAGGTCGAAGACGCAAACCTCGTCGCCGGAACTCGCGTGGATGCGTCCCAGCAACTCGATCTCACGCTTGAGGCCGGTGCAGAGCACGGCCGGCGGGGTCGTGTGAAAGCGCCACTGAATCGCCGCGCAGAGGCCGTCGGCATCGCCGTTGCAGATATCGATACGACGCGCTCGCACCGCGCGCGACCCGCCGCCGGACGAGTCGTCCGTGCTGCTCACCTCGCCGTCAGGAAGCAGGTGCCTGCCCGTGCGTGGCATGCGCTGCGAGCGCACGCGCGATCCGGCTCTCGAGCTCGTCGAGCCCGTAGCGGACGAGGTCGACATCGATCGCGACGCGCAGTGCCTTGGAGGCGGCGGGCCCGAGCGCGGCCTTGAGCTCGCCGAGAAAGCGCGGCGGCGCGTACAGGCTGATGCGTTCGCACTCGCCGCGCTCGAGCGCCTGCTCGAGACGGTGGGCGAGCTGCCGTGCGAAGTGTTCGTGCTCGCGCCGCTTCGGGTCCGTGCGCGGCGCGAAGCTCACGCCACCGGGCGTGCGATCGCCAGAGCCATGGCCGAGGCGATCGTCGCCAAGCGCACTCGGCTTCTGCCGGCTCTCATCGTGCGCGATCGTCTCGAGCGCGACCAGCGGATCGGCGTCCGATTCGCGGCGGAGAAAACGGGCCGACGCCGCGTCGGCGACGACGATCCACTCGGCTCTCATGGCTGCATCCTCCAAGTCACTGGATCGCGATCGAGCGAGAGCCGGCGCCCACGCGCTTGGGCAAGGTCAGCTTGAGGACGCCGTCCTCGAGCTTGGCGACGACGCCCTTCTCGTCGATCTCGGCCGGCAGGGAGAAGCCACGCGAAGCGCTGCCGTAGTACGTCTCCTTGACGAGTACGCGGCCGGCTTTGGACTTGTCTTCCTTCTCCCTCCTGACCTCTGCGGAGATGGAGACGAAATTGCCGTCGACCGAGACGCGGATGTCGTCCTTCTTCGCACCTGGAATCTCGGCGCGGACCTCGTAGTCCTTGTCGTTCTCGCTCACGTCGATCTTGATGTCGGCGGGCGCGTCTTGCGCGAGTTGCAGGGGACGGGCGAAGCGGCGGAAGAAGTCCGGGAAAAAGTCTTCGATGGGATCGCGGCGGGTCAGTGCAGTCATTCTGGACTCCTTGCAGTTGAAGGGTGTGTCGTTCACAGCAAACGATCCGACACAAGCCCAGTCTAGGAAGCGGCAGCGGTTGCGGGTTGATATGTGTCAAGCGCAGGCCGTCGATGCTGCCGGTGTTTCACTGGCGGCCACCGGGCTGCCCTGATGCGCTTGACGGCGGTCAACCTTTCGGCGCCGCCAGGCGAGAGACTGCGCCATGGCAACGAAGCAGCACCGCGATGCCCCGCGGAGGGCGGACCTGCGGCCGTCGAACAGAGCCGTCGGCGCACGGTCCTACTCCGGGGTCCTCCTGCCGTTCATGGGCGTGTTCGGGCAGTGTCCGCTTTACTAGCGCTCCAGCAGTGCGCACCGGGAATGCGTCGCATTGGTGCCTGCGTTCTGCTCCGCCGACTCCGCGTCTGAACGCTATGTTCCCGCGCTTCCAACTTGACCTTACGCAAGGCGTCCCCGAAGCGACCATCGAAGATGCTTAGTCTGCCGGTGTGACCGGCGCAGGGAGGTTGCATGTCGCATGACCCACACGCCTTCAGACCCTTGGATCCCTCTCGAATCAACGCGCTCGACGTGGTCGAGCTGCGGTATTGGTGTATCGACCTCGGCTGCAGCGAGCGTCAGCTGAACCAAGCGATTTCAACGGTCGGGGATCACGTGGCGGCGGTCCGGGAGTTCCTGAACACCACGGGATCGTGCAGCTGCGACACGGCACCGCCCCGCTCGACGCAGAGCGCGCGGCGACGCCGTCCTTCGACCGCCGTTGATTCGCGTGACGACCCCGACGACCAAACCGTCTAAGCGGGGCGGCGCGCTCTCGCCGACGAGCAGACCTGGTCAGCGAACAGGCTGCTTCACGCTCGCTTGGGCGTCGGAATCGGCGATCAGTGGTCTGCCGCAGGACGAGCACTGCTGCGGAATCCGGGCCGCGAGTCCATGGGCACACCGCGAAATTCGCCCGAGTTTCGATACCAGTGCGTCGCGAGGTATCGAGAAGGCGACCGCGCCGGCCCGCATCTTTGACGCCCGCTTTCTGTCGGCTGCCGTGGCGTGTGGCCGGCCCGCGGTCGACGTCGCGCCGCTACGCGGTATGCGTACGACGCGAATGAGCGATCCATGCAGCCGCCTCATGCCTGGCGCCGGCGTGATTGCCGTCGCGCATTGAGCGTGGCCGCACGACGCTCCTGCACGAATTCGAGCGTCACGTTGCCGACCGCGCTCAACGCGATCGGTTGCCGTGTTCAGGCGATCCTCAGCTCGTTGACGACGGAGCGCACGCCGGGGGCCGACCAGGCCACCCCCTGCGCGGCGTCGCTCTCGTGCCAGGAGTGGACGGTGCCTCGCAGCGTTACCGTCGAGCCGTCGACGTCGACCTTGATGCGGTCGATCTCGCGCTCGAGTTGGCGCCGCAAGGCATCGGCGACGCTCTTCTCCACGTTGGCGGGGCTCACCCTCGGCTTGATCGCGATGTCGTTGCTGACGCCGACGACGCCGATCAGGGGGCGGACGGCCTTTTCGGCGCAGCGCTTCTCGTAGTGCCACTCCAGCTCGCCTTGCAGCGTGACCCAGCCATTGTCCACCGTCACGCGGATGCGGTCGGCGGGAACCAGGGTGTTCCATTTCAGCGCGTGCTCGGCGGCGGCGGCGATGTCGGTGTCGCTGCGTCGGTGTTCCGGGGAGAGGCGCACGTCCAGCTCCAGCGCGATCGCATGCACGCCCTGCACCCGCCGCAGTGCCTTTTCGATGGCGCGCTTTTCGGCGTAGGTGTCGATGTGGCCGGTGAGCGTGACGACGCCGTCCTTGGCTGCGACGCCGATCGCGGCGGGCCGCACGGCAGGGTCCCAGTCCAGCTCGGCCTCGACGTCTCTCTTCAGGTTTAGGTCGGACTTTTCCATGTCGGTTCCTCGAAGTTGCACTTACCCGGCGGCGCTTCGCCCCGCGGCGCGGCGTCCCTCGGTGCCAAAGAATCCGCGAGGCCGGAGGACGTTGCCTTGACACAGCGCAAGCGAGGCTCGCTTCGCGGTGCTGGAATCGCGCGAAGAGGAGACTTCGCCATGCTGATCTTCGCGCTCGATCCGGAAGGTCGCGGCTTCGCGGAAGCGATCGCCTTCGACCTCGATGTCGCCCTTGCCCCGCACGAGGAGCGGCACTTCGAGGACGGCGAGCGGAAGCTCCGCCCGCTGGTCGACCCGCGCGGGGAGGACGCCTACGTGGTGCTCGGCCTGCACGGCGGGCCGGCGGACAGCCCGCACGACAAGTTGCTGAGCCTGCTGATGTTCGTCGCCACCCTGCGCGACCACGGTGCCCGCCGAGTCACGGCAGTCGTGCCCTACCTGGCCTACGCACGAAAAGATCTGCGCACCAAGCCGCACGACCCGCTCGGCCTGCGCGTCGTCGCCCAATTGCTCGAGGCCGTGGGAACGGCGCAGCTCATCGTGCTGGAGGCGCACAACCCGGCGGCCCTTGAGAATGCCTTCCGCATCCCGACCGTGCACCTCGATGCGCGCCATGCCCTCGATGCCGCGGTGGCGCCCCTGCTCGGTGATGGCCCCATCGCGGTCGCGTCGCCTGACCCCGGCGGAACCAAGCGCGCGCAGCTCTGGCGCGAGGATCTCGAAGCGCGCTTGAGGCGTCCCGTCGGCTTTGCCATGGTCGACAAGCGTCGCAGCGGCGGCCTGCTGGGCGGCGGTCAGCTCGTCGCCGGCGAGGTCGGCGACGCGACCGTGCTCCTTTTCGACGACCTGATCGCCAGCGGTGCGACCCTGCAGCGTGCCGCACGCGCCCTGCGTAGCGCGGGCGCGTCCCGGCTGATCGCTTGCGCGGCACACGGCTTGTTCGTTGGAGCGGCCGCCACCACGCTGGCCGAGGCCGGTTTCGATCGGATCCTCGTCACCGACAGCGTGCCGCCATTCCGACTCCCCGGCACGCACCGCCTGCCGCTCGGCATCGCGAGTTGTGTGCCGCTTTTCGCGCAGGCGCTGCGCGACAGCCACGCGTCCTGGACGCGCTGACTGCGCGAGGATCAGCGTTCGAGCGCGTCGAGACTGTCGAGCGCAGCACGGACGCAGCGCTCGGCGAGCGGCGCCCATTTCTCCGGCGTCCGCGGCTGCGGGTCGAGCAAGTGCGCCATCGCCAGCCGCGCCCGCAGGAGCGCGCGATGGGCGGTGTACAGGTGAAGCAGGCCGGTCGGCGGCCGATCGTCGAGCGCTTCGGCGAGGCCTTCCACGAGCCGAGATCCGATCCACGGCGCACCGAGCAGGCCGCACTCCAGGCCGAGGAAGGCCATCTCGTCGAACGGGTCGACCTGGCGCAGTTGGGCGTTGAACTCGATGCAGTCGATGACGACCGGTGGCTCGAGGAGGCACACATGCTCCGGGCGCAGGTCGCCGTGGCCTTCGAGGATCCGGCCCCGGGTACACCGTTCTGCGAGCAGGTCGGCGTGGCGCGAAAGCGCGCCGTCGAAGCGATCGAGCGCTCTTGCCGCATCGCCGAGGTCGAACTGCGGCCGCAGCAGCACCTCACGGTCCGCGGCTCGCTCACGCTGAAAGCGCGTCACATACTCCTCGGCGCCGATCGGCAGCGCCGGTGCGCGACGATAGAAGAGGGCGAGAACGCCGAGCAGCGCGTCGACCTCGGCGGTCGTGACGACGGCGTGCGCGATGAGGTGGTGCAGCATTCGGTCGGCGGGCAAGCGACGCATGCGGACCAGCCAATCGCAGATGAATCCCGCCCGCGGCAGGTCCGCCTCGGCCACGACCGCGAAGGCGCGGCCATTCCACTGCAGCGCCTCGAGGCCGAGATACACGCCCGGGGCGAGGCGGGCGTTGAGGCGCAGCTCACTGCGGCAATTGCGCTCGCGCGCTGCGAGCGTGGTGAAGTCGAGCACCGGAGAGCGCACCGGCTTCTTCAGCTTGAGGACGCGATCGCCGGCGAGGAAGACCCAAGACATATGCGTCTCGATGGCGTCGACTTCGACTTCGGCACCGGCCCCGAGGGCCACCGGCGAGCGCAGGAATCGCACCTTCGCCGCCAGATCCGGGCCGGGAACGTTGTTGGGCGGGATGGGCGAGGGTAGTGGAGTCACCGGAGGATGAGCACGATTCATTGACGTATCTTCGCGCGGGCGGGGCGGTGCTCATTGACGGCGCGCAGGCGATCGCTTCTTTGCCGCAGCGCAGGCCGCGGGGCCGCCCGCCGGCTCGCCTGCGAGTCCGGTGCGGGGATCAATTCGTTTCCACCCGCGAGAGGACATGAGGGTGTCCTGATGGCGCAATGCCGTCCCGGGGCGCGCTGCGCTTGCCGCCAGTGGTGCTCGACTTCTGGACCTCGGCCTACCAAGCGATTGCAGACCGAGCCGGAGAGCGGGGAGCGGTGCGTTCGAATGTCGCCGAGATCAGGCAGCCCGTGCCGAGAACTCTCCGGATTGCACCGGTGCCGCGGGATCCATCCCCGCGCTCACGGCGTCACCGAAGGCCTGAAGGCGCGCGGAGCAACTGCCGTCGTCGACTTCACGGGTAGCGAACGCGGTTGCGAGGGCAGGCGACCCAGACGCCGGACCTGGGCCGGAGGTCGCGCACCTGAGTCAAAGGCCATTTCTGCTGCGCGCGCAGGATCTGGGCCAGTCGCCGACACGTGCCGGTATGCGAATACATCACTGTCAGGACTCGGTTCATTGCGGCCTCCTTCAGCATTTCCGAATCTAGGCACGGCTGCCGCGGTTACACCGCGTCAAATCAGCACCGCTGTGGCCACGGCAAGCAGCGCGATGACCATTGCAATGGTGATGAGGTGCCCCGCGACGAAGCCGAGCAGCGCGTCGACCCCGCATCGCACTCGATACCATCGCGCGGATCCTCTGAACTCGGCGACCTGAGCTGCGAGCACCGAGAGCTCGCCGGGCGACGTATCCGGGGGAGTGCCCCGGCAGGAGGTGTCGGCGGGCGCCGCCACGTCGGGCCAGCACGCCGGATCGGATCGCGTTCGGCCATCGCGTGGGTCAGTGTCCATGGGAGATTCCCTGCGGCTTCGCGTCGAGCGATTTCGTGCAGCACAGTGCGAAGTCCAGAAAGCGGGCTTCAGCCAGGCCGGTCGATCAGTGAGCGCTAACCGGCTGGAAGCGAGGCTCACGCCGGCTTTGCCAGCCGCGAAGCAGCAGCCTGGCGCTCCACTTCCTTCTCTAGGTGCTCGAGAATGAAATTCCGCTCCGAATCTGGAACTCGGTCGGCGGATCTGTCCGGGCTGCTGCTGGTCGCGCCCGACAATGCCGCGGGGCAGACCATGACCCGCTGCGCTGCGATCATCCGGTTGAACAACTCCCGCGCGAACGTCACTGCCTCGACAACGGCAGCGGATCCGAAGTCGACGTTGACGCGCAACAGCCCTTGGATGTCACGGCATCGAGCGGCGTCGGTGGCCGCCTTGTAGAGGGTGTCTTTGAAGTTCGCCAAGCTGTGCGCTTGCAAATAGGACAGGTCGCGCAGGTTCGTCAGCATCTCCGCTGATGCGTCCCACGACATATCGACGAGCGATTTCACTGCCTGTGTGGCAACGTCATCGTGAAGCGGCCGGGCCGGTTTCGGCTTGGTGTGGATAACGATGGAAGAGCGGCTTGGCTTGCGAGCGGTGGACATGGTGACCTTCCTGAACGTCGGGCTGTGTCGACTCTAGAACGCGGGCGTGTGCCAGTCTTGATGCCGATCACGCTGTTGACGGTCTTCGATCGTTCCGCGCCGGGTGGGCTGGGTTCTACGAGATGCTCCTGGGCAACTGAACCTCGGGTCGTCCTGGATCGAACTGTGCGGTCGCCAACCCCGGGCTGGCGCCGTGTTTCATCTCAGGCGTCCTCGAGGAGCTCGACTCCATCTCTATTGGACGGTAATCGAAGAGGCGAGGCGCCATTTACATCCGCAGAATTTCTTGACGCGCATCAAGTGCTGCGCTTAATTGACTCCTAAGCTCCTTTTGCCAGCGCAGGCGATCGCGATCCAGTGAATCGCTCAGGTGCGGTACCTTGGAGATCTCGTGACGAAGACTGACAGCGTCTTGAAGGCCGATGTCACCGCTGAGCTGGCGTGGGATCCGGCAGTCAACGAAGCGGCGATCGGCATCGCCGTCAAGGATGGCGTCGTGACCCTGACGGGCCACCTCGACACCCATGCCGAAAAGCAGGCCGCCGCGAGGGCCGTCCGGCGGGTAGCCGGCGTCAAGGCGATCGCCGTGGAGATCGACGTGCGGCTGTCGCCGCAGCACAGACGCAGCGACACCGACATCGCTGGGAACGCCGCGCTCGCGTTGAAATGGAACACGGCGATTCCGCCCGGCTCGATCAAGGTGACGGTAGACCGCGGCTGGGTCACGCTGCAAGGCCAGGTGGAGTGGAACTTCCAGCGCGACGCAGCGGCGGAGGCCGTCTGGCCCCTGATGGGGGTGGTCGGACTCAACAACGAACTGAAGCTGCGCGCCAAGGCGCAGGCCGCCGACATTTCACAAAGGATAGAGGGTGCTCTCAGTCGCCAGGCTCTGCGCGAGGCGCAGCGGATTCACGTTGTCGTCGACGGCAGCACGGTCAAGCTGACGGGCAGCGTCCATTCCTGGCACGAGCGCGACGCGGCTCGAGGAGTCGCATGGTCGGCGCCCGGTGTCCGCTCGGTCATCAACGAGGTCCAGGTCGTCTGAAAGGCAACGGCGTGCGGAGCGCCATCGCCGTCCCCAGGACTTGAGAGGCGGGCGATCTGGGGGCAGTCCGGACCGCAGACATCGCCACCGGTTGATTTTGGTCAAGTCCGGCTCGCCCGCGGAGCCGATGCTTCGCGTCATGCAGACGGCGTTGCCATGCGGATCGGAGAACTGCGCAGGAGAGCGGTGGTTACCTGCGCGCGCCCAGACCGTCGGTATTGCCGGGCCGGCGCAATGAGCGACGCCGCACCGGTCTCGGCCACGGCGGCCCTCGTCGACGGGCCGGAGCGACAGCAGGCGCGCTCCGCAGCCACGCCGGAGCGTCCGCGCAAGCTGCACGACGCCCACTCTATCGCCGCGGCTTTGCGCGAGGCCGCGGCGTTACTTGCCGGCCAGGGCGCGAACCCGTTTCGGATCGCCGCCTATCGCAAGGCGGCCGACGTCGTCGACGCACGTGCCGGCACGGTGCGCGCTCTGTTCGATCGACACGGCCGCGCTGGCCTCTCCGGCCTGCCGGCGATCGGCCCTGGCATTGCGGCTGCAATCGCCGAGATGCTGGTCACGGGGCGCTGGTCGCAGCTCGAACGCCTGCGCGGCACCGACGATCCCGCCGAGGCTTTCCGCGTCGTGCCCGGCGTCGGTCCTGCGCTGAGCAGGCGCCTGCACGACGAGCTCGGCGCCGACTCGCTCGAGAGCCTCGAGCTGGCGGCGCACGACGGGCGGCTCGAGCGCGTGCGCGGCGTCGGCCCGCGCCGCGCCGCGGCGATCCGCGCGCTCATCACGCAAATGCTCGGCGACACGCGGGGCGCACGTCGCGTTCGCGGCCTCGCTGGCACGGCCGACGTCGTCCAACCGTCGGTAGCGATGGTGCTGGACGTCGATCGCGAATACCGGGAGCTCGCACGCGTCGGCGGCCTGCCCACCATCGCGCCGCGGCGCTTCAACCCGCAAGGCGAGGCCTGGCTGCCGGTGCTGCATACCCGCCGCGGACCATGGCATTTCACCGCTCTCTACTCCAACAGCGCCCGTGCGCACGAGCTGCATCGCGAGCACGACTGGGTGGTCGTGTACGCCTACGACGGCGATCACCGCGAGAGCCAGCACACCGTCGTGACCGAAACGCGCAGCGCGCTGCGCGGCCGACGAGTCGTGCGCGGCCAAGAGGAGTCGTGCCGCGAGCTGTACGCGCGCGCGCCGGCAATGACATCGACGCGCCAACCGGAGGACGCGCACGATGTTTGATGACCGCGCCCAGGCCGGGCGCTTGCTGGGCGAGGCGCTGCGCGACCGCGGCTTCGGCGAAGCGGTTGTCCTGGCACTTCCGCGGGGCGGCGTGCCCGTCGCGGCGGAGGTGGCGCACGCCCTGCACGCCCCGCTCGACCTGTTGCTCGTCCGCAAAGTCGGCGCGCCCGGCAATCCCGAGCTCGCCGTCGGCGCCGTCGCCGAAGGCACGCCGCCGGCCATCGTGATCGACGACGAGACCCTTGCCTGGAGCGGCGAGGACGCTTCGTATGTCACGCAGGCTGCCGATGCGCAGCTCGCCGAGATCGAGCGCCGGCGTCGCGTCTACCTTCACGGCGCGAGCCGAGTGCCGGTGGCGGGTCGCACCGTCGTCCTGGTCGACGACGGGATCGCGACGGGGACGACGGTGCGGGCAGCGCTGAAGGCGCTGCGCGCGCGCCGGCCGGCGCGCATCGTTCTCGCGGTGCCCGTGGCACCGCCGGACACAGTCTTGGAGTTGCGTCCGCTCGTGGAAGAGATCGTTTGTCTGCAACAGCCGCTGCACTTCGGGGGCGTCGGCGCGCACTACGAGGACTTTCACCAAGTGAGCGATGAAGAGGTGGTTGCTCTGCTCGACGCTGCACGCCAGGCAGCGCCTCTCTGAATACGTCAGCGCGAAGGCTTCACCGATGACTCTCGAGATCGGCACGTCGACAGCGGCTTCAGGCTCGAGGTGCGCGAATCGCACGGCGCCGCGCTGCCGCGCCGGCATTGGCACCGGCGACGTGATCCTCGCCGTCAACGACCAGCCCGCCGATCGGCTCGATCTCTATCGCTCGGCGCTCGCCCGCATCGCGCCCGACGCCTACTTCGCCCTCCCGGTCATGCGGCGCGGCAGGTTGCAGTACTGCGCGATCGCCCCGTAGCGTTGCCGCTGCCGAGGCGACCGCTCGTCAGTCCGAGCGGGTGAGAAACCAGATCACTGCGAAGAAGCCGCAGGTCGCGACGGCGATCACGAGAACCCGGCCGCCAGCGACAGCCCGAACAGGGAGTTCCAGTGGGGCGGGGCGCGCACGCTGCGTCTCGTTCAGGCCACTTCGAGCTCGTTGATCACCGCGCGAACGCCCGGTGCCGACCAGGCCACGCCCTGAGCTGCCTGCCGCTCCTGCCAGGAATGCACCTGTCCGGTGAGCTTGACCGTGCTGCCGTCGAGCGAGATGTGGATCCGCTGCGCATCGCGCAAGGCTTGGCGCCGCAGCGCGTCCTCGATGCGCCGCGACACGTCCGCGACCTGCGGCTTGGGCCGCAGCTTGATCTCGTTGCTGATGCCGACCACCCCCTTCAACACGCGCACCGCGCCCTCGGCGCTGCGTCGCTGGAAATCCCATTCAACCTCGCCCTGCAGCGTGACCCAGCCATGCTCGACCTGGACGCGCACCGCGTCATCGGGAATCGACGTGTGCCACTTCAGTGCGACCTCGATGCCGGTTGCGATGTCGGTATCGCTGCGAACGTGATCGGGCGAGAGCTTGACGTCGATCTCGACCGCGATCGCCCTCACGCCGGTCACGCGGCGCACTGCCCGCAGCGCCGCTTCCTTCTCCGCGTACGTATCGAGATGCCCGGTGAGCGTCACGACGCCGTCCTTGACGGCCACGCCGATCGAGGTTTCCTTGACCGCCGGGTCCCACGTGAGCTCGGCCAGCACCGAGGCCTTCAATGCCGTGTCTGTCCTGTCCATTTGATTCTCCAAAAAGTTGATTGACGTCCGCGCCGCTCCTCAAGTCAACGGGGCGGCGATGAGCTCGATTCCTTTCACCGCCTCGGGGCGAGGCGTTTCAGAGTCCCCGTCGCTGCGCACCAGCAGCACCGGGACCTCGGCGCCGCGCAGCACCTGCTCGGCGTCGCTGCCCATGAACAGCCGGTCCACGCCCCGACGCCCATGCGTGCCGATGACGATGAGGTCGGCCTGCCACTCCTTCGCCTGATCGAGCACGACGTCGGAGGTTTGCTTGGCAAAGCATTCGCTCAGCACCGAATCGACGGCGATCCCGGCCGCTGCCACGCGCGCTCGGGCGTCTTCCAGGAGCCGCTCGCCGTTTCTGCGCAGCCGCGGAAGTACGTCGCGCACGTAGGTGGCCCCGGGCTCGAATCCGACCGGAAACACGAGCTCGTCGAGCACGTGGAAGACCCGCACGCGAGCGCCGGTCAGGCGGGCCATTTCGATCGCGGTCTCGACCCCCCGTCGGGACGTGGGGCTTCCGTCGACCGGCACTAGGATGCGGTGATAAATGTGATTCCCCTGTTGCGAAGCGGCATGTCAATCTAGGCGCCGCGGCACCCCTGCGACTTGATGCAACGCAATCGCGCTCGCTCCATGCGGCTGGGGAACTCTGCGAGCCTCCGACTCCCCGTCGGCGGCCGACGCGACGGCAGACGCGTCAAGCGCTGCAAAACGGCCGCAAGCTCGCTCCGCCCGTGCGCGGGCATGTGGAGGACGATGAACGCCGCCGCTTTGAGCCGAGGGCGCCGTCGCGCACGTGCGGTCTCTTGACCGCGATCAACTGGAGCGGGGCTTTGGAGATGAGACTGTGCCTGTGGCACCCATTCGATTCCCCTTCTTGCCGCGCACACGTCGTACTCTATGCAGCCTCTTCCTTGGGAATCACGGCCGCACGCTCGGCCTCGTCTTCGCCGGGCCTGTGATCGCTGTGTGTCTCTCGGCCGCGTTGCTCGTACTCGCGGCCGCGGCCGGCTCCGAAGAGCTCCAGGCAGCGGACGCAGTTCTTCGAAGTCAATTCGACCGCGATGTCACATCGCGCCTGCAGGTTCCCGACCCCGAGTTAGCAGCCTACGTTCGCAATCTCGAGCACACGCTGGCGCAGGCCGGCATCACCTTGGCCGGGCCGCAACTGGTCGTGCTGGTCGACCGCGCTCCGCAAGTGCAAGCGCTGCTGATCCTGCGCGGCTCCCCCGCCAGCGGCTGGGCGTTGATCGGCGCTGCGCCCGTCTCTACGGGGCTGCCGGGTCGCTTCGAGCATTTCCTCACCCCGCTCGGCGCATTCGAGCATTCGATGGCGAACCCCGACTTCCGCGCCGAGGGCACGAAGAACGAGCTCGGCATCCGCGGCTATGGGCGCAAAGGCTCGCGTATCTACGACTTCGGCTGGGTGCCGCAAAAGAAAGGTTGGGGCGGTGGCGGCATCGGCGTCATGCGCTTGCAGATGCACGCGACCGATCCCAACGTCCTGGAGCAGCGCCTTGGCACGGCACAGTCTAAGGGTTGCATCCGCATCCCGGCCAGCCTGAACGAATTCATCGACCGGCTCGGGATCCTCGATGCTGCGTACCAGGAAGAGCTCGCCGGCGGCGCTCGCCTCTGGGTTTTGCGGGCCGATCGCGAGCCGACGCCCTGGGCCGGGCGCTGGCTCGTCGTCGTCGATTCCGGCCGGATCGAGCGCGCGCCTTGGTCGCCGGCCCCGAGGACGAGTCGATAAGAGGCGAGCACGCGCTTGACAGGAGTCAGCCGGACCGGCCCCCCTCGGCCAATACTGCGCTGAACCCCTCCACCCGCAGCCCAGCCCTGTGTTCCAGCGCATCCTCGTCCCCGTCGATGGAAGCCCGACGTCCAACCGAGGCCTCGACGAGGCCGTCGGGCTCGCCAAGCTCACGGGTGCGAGCATCCGCCTCATTCACGTCCTCGGGTACTGCATGAGTAGCGGCGCCCAAGACAACGCTTCTACCTGGGCACGCTAACGCACCATGCGCCCAGCTGCGGACTCGCCGATCGATTGAAGGGGACCGAGCGGATTCATCTCGTGATCGACGCGCTCGTTGCGCGGCTCGCCGCCGAAGGTCCGAAAGAGGACCAAGTCCTCGCGAACGACGACGAGCGCCTCGAAGTGCCAGCTTACGACCGAGGTGGTCCGTTCGAAGTTGAGGAAGTCCCGGATGAATCCGCCTGTGCGGGTCCGGGTCTCGTGGCCGATGCGGAACTCGTAGGCGCGACAGCGGAGTCGGGCGAGGATGCAATCGCGAATCCCGACGTCGAGGTCGGCGAGGGCGATGCCCCCGTTGGGCGCCAGACGTCCAACGACGTCCGGGTAGGGGATCTGCCGCACGTTGCTCATGGCCGTGTCGAAACCCATGGCCTTCAGATCGGCGGCCGTGGTCTGGTAAGGCACGATGCGCTCGAACGAGTGCTGAGCCGCCTCGAAATCGGCAAAGGCGGCGCGCGAGTCGGTGCTGGAGTCTGGCAGCAGATTGTGCGCACAGCCGCCCAGGGCGACGCAGGCGAGCAGGATCGAAGACCGCACGACGATTCGCATCCGACCAGTCTGCCGACAGCAACGATGATCGCCTTGACGCCAGTCAAGGAACTGGGCTCGGACGAGCTACACGCGATGGATGGGGATCCGAGAGCCGTCGTGCACGCTGGCGGGCGGGTAGACGATGACGGTGGCGCCAACATCATGTCGAGACGGTCGATATGGCGGCGCACGACGAGCGCGCTCGCCCAGCCGGCGGCGAGCACGCAGATCGCAGCCCAGGCGTAAGTGCTGGCGCGGATTGCCACCGGAAAGGATGTTCTCCGGGTTCGATGATCAGAGCTCTCCAGGCGTGGCAGTTGAGCCGGCGCAAGCTCCGACTCCTGAACGAGTGCGTTGCGGCTTTGATCGAGCGCAAGGCTTTGTCGTTTCAGAGGGCGACACTGGCGTCGATTTCACTCCGGGAGCGCGTGATGTACCAGCGAATACTCGTTCCGGTGGACGGCAGCCCCACGTCGACGCTGGGCCTCGAGGAGGCCATCAAGCTAGCCAAGCTCAGTGGCGCTCGCCTGCGCTTGATCCACGTTGTCGACCAGTTGCCGTTCGCCCTCACGGCAGATGGCTACGGCGGCATGTCGGCGGACGTCGTGGGCTTGATGAGGGAGGCCGGCCAAAAGATCCTCGACGAGGCGCAACAGCGGGTCGCCAGCGCGGGCGTCGAGGTGGACCAGCAGCTGTTCGAAAGCCTGGATACCCCGCTTTGCGAGCGGGTCATCGAGCAGATCGAATCCTGGCACGCGGACGTGGTCGTCCTGGGCACGCACGGGCGAAGGGGCGTACGTCGCATGCTTCTTGGCAGTGACGCCGAGCTGATCGTTCGCACTGCCACCGTGCCAGTCCTGCTCGTGCGCGGCGCGCAGGACCGCGCCCTTGCAGGTGGCGCCGTCTAGGTGCCCCCGTCTGTCAGGCCGCTTGGTCAACTCGCTCCGCGGGTCGCGCAGCCTTCGCCGCGTTCTTCCGATGGAAGGCCGTGAGCGTCGTCGCCTGGCGCGTGCTGGCCGTCATCTTTCTCGGCCTCGGGCTCATCGGCTTCGCGCTTCCCCTGGTTCCGCAGATCCCGTTCCTGCTGCTGGGTGCAGCTGCAGCCGCGAAAGGCTGGCCCTGGCTCGACCGGCGGCTCTTGGCCCACCCCGTCTATGGTCCGCTGATCACGGGCTGGCGCGAGCGGCGCGCGATTCCCGCTCGCGCGAAGGTCTTCGCCACCCTCAGCCTCGCGACGACGACCCTCGCACTCTTCGTGCTCCCGGTGTCCGTGTGGTGGCGCGTCGGCTGGATCGCGATCGCGGCCGCAACGACGCTGTGGCTCTGGCATCGGCCGGACCGATAGGACCGCAGTTCGCCCGGCGGCTGGTTCGGCCTGTCCGGGCCGACTTTCAAGCCATGTACTTGCCGCCGTTGATCGACAGGGTGATGCCGTTGATGAACCCCGAATCGTCGCTGGCGAGGAACACGACGCCGCGGGCGATCTCCGCGGGAGTGGCGAGCCTGCCCGCCGGAATCGCCGCCAGGATCTTCTGCATCGCCTCCGCCGGCACCGCACCGACCATGTCGGTATCGGTGTAGCCGGGGGCGAGCACATTGACCGTGATGTTGCGGGAGGCTCCTTCCAGCGCCAGCGACTTGGTGAAGCCGATCAACGCCGCCTTCGTCGCCGCATAGTTGGTCTGACCCATTTGACCGGACAAGCCGTTGACCGACCCGAGGTTGACGATCCGGCCGAAGCGACGCTCGCGCATGCCGCCGATGACGGCGCGGCACATGTTGAAGCAACCGCTGAGGTTCACGTCGATGACGTCGCGCCATTGCTGGGTTGTCATCTTGTGAAGCATCGCATCGCGGGTGATGCCGGCGTTGTTGACCAGAACGTCGATCGGACCGCAGGCCCCTTCGATGCCCGCCACCGAGGAGGTGCATTGCTCGGCGTCGGCGACGTCCCACTGGAACGCTCGGATTCCGGTGCGTGCGGAGAAGGCTTCGGCGGCCGCGTGACCGCTCCGGTAGCTCACGGCGACCCGGTAGCCTGCTTCCTGCAACGCCTCGGCAGCGGCCGCTCCAATTCCTCGCGTGCCACCGGTGATCAGTGCGACTCGCATGTCCAAACCTCCAGCGTCCAACTGCGCAGCGCCGAGCTGCGCAAGATTTCGAAGTACGGCTCCGACTCTCTGCAGTCGGTTGGCACAAGAACTCTAGAGCTGCCGGATCACAGCGCCTTGCTCTCGATCAACAAGCCGATAGAACAGTCGTTTCGCGATCTCGACGATGGCAAGGTAGACGCCGACCATGGAGAGCAGCCAGACATAGAAGACGGCAGGCGGCGGCGCGAGGTGGAACAAGGGCGCGATCGGCGTGAAAGGCAAGAGCAACGCGATCCCGGCGACGCCCAAGGAAGCAGCGGTGAGTGTCCCGCTCGGCTGGCTCGGTCGTCGTCAGGCCGCCGTCGGCGATCTCCGGCAAGCGGTCGAGCCACCAGGGTCGATCCGTCCGCGTTGTGCCGGCGGCGTGCGCCGCCGCTTCGATGCTGGCGGGCGCTTGGATCTCCGCAAGTTCAATGGGCCGCGTCACAGGCGTGGAAGCGTACTTGGCGTGCCGCGGAGGCGATTGATGCGGCGCAACCCCGGCGTGAGCTCTCGACGAGCCATGCACCCGCGGTGTTCCAACTTGCGCTTGGTCAAGGCGGCCTGCCCATGCCACGCGAAGATCTGCTCGCCCCGAAGGGGCAGGCGTCACCGGTCCGGCTTCCTGGGAGAGGGCAATGAAGATTCTCATCGCTGTCGATGGCAGCGAGTACACCAAGCGCATGCTCGCGTATCTGGCTGCTCACGACGAGTGGCTCGGAAAGCGGCACGACTACACCGTCATCCACAGCGTCCTTGCCGTTTCCAATCGTGCCGCTTCCTTTGTCGATGGGGCCACGGTCGAAGCCTTTTACGAATCCGAAGCAGAAGAGGTGCTTCGACCCATCCGAGCCTTCTTCAAGCAGCAAGCGATCGAGGCCCGGTTCGTCAGAACCATCGGCCATGCGGCGCGCTCGATCGCCTCGCTTGCCGAGGAGGGACGGTTCGACCTTCTGCTGATGGGGTCCAGAGGCCATGGCGATCTGGCCAATCTCGTGCTGGGATCGGTGGCGACGAAGGTCCTCGCGCTATGTTCGACTCCAGTTCTTCTCATTCGCTAGCGAGGCGGCAAGCCTGACGGCACCGATCGATCTGCCCTCCGGTTCGCGCGCCACGCCGTGATCTATTGGAACTCGGAGAAGTTCGTCGGCAGCGAGAGCCGATCCTTGTCGGTCTCCCTCTCGATCCACCTTTTGGCGGCCGCAGTGAGGCGATCGAGGGCTTCTTCCTGAGTCGGGTAGATGTCGAGATCGATGAAACGCTGCGAGCGCGTCCGGCTGCCGTCGAGCGAGACGATGGCGACGCGCGCTGGATAGCGGCCATCCTCGGTTCGAGTCGATACGTCGGTGAATACGTATCCTTGGTAGGCGTTTCGAGAGTTCAACGGTGCGATCCCTGAAAGTCCGCATTCTTGCGAATGATGAGCGTGAGAGCGAGGCCGCTGGGCAGAGGCGAAGCGCCTTCGCTACCTTTTCACACAGGGTCAGCAACAAGACGATCGACTGCACTGGTCTCGACCGAGCCGGACAGTCACTCGCCAGGCCGGCCTCCGGCTGAGACCCGGTATGTTGCAGGAATTCGCGAAGATGGCGCCATCTCCATGGCACCCGCCCGCTTACGGCAAGCACGTCTGCATACGCGCTAAAGGGCCCCCCGCTGCGGACCATGGCACTAGAAGCCGCCTGGAGCGCGACCTCATCCGCTCTGCGCCGGGTGCGTCAGCTCTGGCCTGGATTAGGAGGAGCACAATGAACTGGTCTTCTGGATGGTCCAGTGGATCTGTCAGCATCCATACGATTGCACATGCCTCGCGAACAGCCCTTCTCTGTGCTAGCGCACATGTCCGAACTGCGCAATCTCGTGGTGCGGGCCAGCGTACGCGACCTTGTCGCCGACAAGATCGGCTCCCTGATCGCGTCGGGCATCTTGCAAGTAGGCGACGTGCTGCCGAGCGAGCGCGATCTGGCGGCGGCGCTCTGGGTCAGTCGGGAGACTGTGCGGGGCGGCATACAAATCCTTGCCGCGCGCGGCATCATCGAGGTGTCGCAGGGCGCGCGTACGCAGATCGTGAGCGCGGACGTCGGGCCAGTCGCGACGGGCCTGCGCGGGCCGAAGCTCATCAACACCTACGACATCGAGTCCATCCATGCCGCGCGTTTACTGGTTGAGCGGCAGGTGGTCGCGGACGCGGCCACACGCATCGACGACGCCACCCTCGAACTCCTCAAGGAATCGCTGGCGCAGCAACGTCTGACGACAGACGACCCGGTTCGCTTCCTGATCTGCGACCGCGAGTTCCACACCGCGATCTACCGGTCGTGCGGAAACCCGGTGCTCGCGGATTTCGTCAGCGATCTCTACGCCTACATGATGGTGCATCGGCGTAAGGCGGTGTCGCAGCCTGGCGCAATCCTGAAAAGCTACGAAGACCATCGGAAGATTTTGAAAGCGCTTCGCGCCCACGATACGCATGCCGTGGTCGCGGGCTTCGAGTTGCACCTGGACCGTATCTACACCACGACCAGGTTGATTCTCGATTCGCATCAGGCGGGCCCGGACCCTCCGCGTGATGTGAGGAGCAACACTATCCGAACGCCGCGTCGACGAGCGGCGGCCACCACCTGATGCTGCAACCAAGCGGCTATTTCAAAGAAGGAAGAGAACATGAATAAGCGTACGTTCACGTCCACCCTGGCCAGCATCGCGCTCATGGCCGGCCTCGGTGTCGGCGGCCTCACCCCAGTGCAGGCTCAGACCAAGGAAGTCGTCTACCTGACACCTGGTCTTGACCTACCGTTCTGGCGCTATCTCTCGAAGGGCGTAGAGTCTGTTGCCCGCGCGAAGGGCTACACCTATCAGGCACTGGACTCGCACAACAACGCGCAGACCCAGTTGCAGAACGCACAGGACGCGATCACTCGCCACGTCGCCGGCATCATCCTCTCGCCGACCGACAGCTCCACCGCGCCCAGCGTGCTGGCGCTCGCCCAGAAGGCAGGCATTCCGGTCGTCATCGCCGACATCGGCACCAACAGCGGCGAATACGTTTCGTTCATCATCTCGGACAACTACAAGGGCGCGTACGGAGTCGGCGAGGCGTTGGCCGCGGCCCTCAAAGAGAAGAGCTGGGCGACGGGATCAGTGGGTCTCATCACCATTTCCCAGGCCCGCAAGAACGGGCAGGCGCGCACCAAGGGCTTTCGTGACGGCCTGGTTGCCGGCGGCGTGAAAACCAAGGAGGCTGGCCTGCAACAGATGCAGGCTTACACCGTTGAAGAAACCTTCAAGTTCACCCAGGACATGCTCACCGCGAATCCGGACATGCGCGGCATGTTCATTCAGACCGACCAGCCGACGATCGGCGCGCTGCGCGCGATCAAGTCCGCGCGCCGCCAGGGCCAATTGCTTGTCGCCGCCTTCGACGGCATTCCGGACTTCGTCGACCTCCTCAAGAGCGGTGAAATCGTCGCCAGTGGCATGCAGCAGCCCTATCTGATGGGTGTGCGATCGGCCGAGGCGATGTTCGAGCACCTTGCCGGCAGCACGCCGAAGAAGGAGATCGTCGTCCCGATCCTCGTCGTCACCTCCAAGAACATCGACAAGCTGCTGCCCACCGTGAAGGAAACGGTGTTCGCGAACGAGATGAAGTGACCAGTGGTCCGGGGCGGGGTGCCGCTGGCAAGCGCACCTGACCATCACCAAGTGGGCCGGGCGGCTGTGCTCTGGGGCGGGCGCATCCCCCGGACACCGCCGCTTGGACATTCTCGGTAACCGGCATCAGGGCAGGGCTCCGGCTCAATGAGCAATCCGCTTTCGTCCAACGATGGACAGCCGCCGATCCTCGTCGCGTCCAACGTCGACAAGACATTCGATCGGACCCGCGCGCTGGTCGGCGCCCATCTGGAACTCCGCCCGGGCGAGGTGCACGGCCTCCTGGGCGCCAACGGCGCAGGCAAGTCAACGCTATCGAAGGTGATTTCGGGGCATGTGGTCCGCGATGCCGGAACGCTCATCTACAAGGGCCAGCCGCTCAACCACCGCTCGACGCGCGAGGCGCTCAACGCAGGCATCGCCATCGTGATGCAGGAGACCAGCCTGGCCGCCGATCTCTCGGTGCTGGAGAACATCTTCCTGCCTGAACTCGGGCGCCCGGGCCGTCTGTCCTACGGCTCGATGCGCCGGCGAGCGAACGACCTGCTTGCGAACCTCGGACACGAGCACAGCCTGCCGCTGGACGTGCCCGTCGCGCGGCTGTCGGCGGCACAGCGCCAGCTCGTCGAGATCGCCAAAGCGCTGGCGCTCGATGCGGACCTGATCATCTTCGACGAGCCCACCGCCTCGCTCAGCCCCTCCGAGGTCGAGCGGCTGTTCGACGTCATGGCCAGGCTGCGCGCCGACGGACGCGCTCTGATCTTCGTCTCGCACCGGCTTGAGGAGGTTTTCGCGATCACCGACCGCGTCACGATCATGCGTGAAGGCAGCACCGTCGTTGCCTCGCAGGATACGGCGAGCCTGACCCAGTCCGACCTGATCCGACACATGGTGGGCCGTGACATCGGCAGCCTCTACGCGACGCCCGCGCTGCGCGAGGAGGGCAACCGCGGGCCGGTCATCTTCGAGGTCGAGAACTTGAGCACGCCGCCGATGGTGCGCAGTGTCTCCTTCGCCGTGCGCCGCGGCGAGATTCTCGGACTGGGCGGGCTGGTGGGCGCCGGGCGTTCGGAAACGGTCGAGGCGATCTTCGGCCTGCGGCCGCGAACGGCCGGCACGATCCGCCTCGATGGCAGACAGATCACGCCTCGAAAGCCCGCCGATGCGGTTCGCGCCGGCATCGGCTTCGTCGCCGAGGACCGCCGGGTTCAGAACATCGTTCCCGACCTCTCGGTCAAGGAGAACGTGCTGCTCGCCCACCTGGGCGCACACCGCGGCTTCGGTCTCGGCTATGGCGCCAGGCAGCAGAAGATGGCCGTCCTGATGGGCGCGCTGGGACTGCCGGCAACGCGGCTGCTCGACGCCAGCATGCTCAACTTCTCGGGCGGCATGCAGCAAAAGATCATCATCGCCCGCTGGCTTCTGCTGGACCCGAGGGTGCTCATGCTCGACGAGCCGACCAAGGGCGTGGACATCGGAACTCGACAGGCGATCTACGGAATCCTGCGCGGGATTGCCGCCGAGGGTGTGGCCGTGGTCGTGATCTCGTCCGATTTCGAGGAGCTGATCGGCCTCTGCGAGCGTGTCGTCGTGATCAGCGACGGCTACTCCATTGCCGACATGCCGAGCGCCCTTCTTGACGAGGAAAAGCTGACCCTGCTGGCGGCGCCGCGCACCTCGATGGCACGCAACACCGAGGTGCTGACCTCGCTCTCGGACGAGTGCGGCGGGGCTGGCTTCTGGGCGTTGCTCGACGACGACCGGCTGATCTGTCTGAACAGCGTGGTGGCCGACGACGGCGCGTCGCCAGGCTTCGCCGCCGGTGATGCGAAGCACTTTGCGCAGACCCGTATCCCCACCGCGCTCGGGCGCCGCGAAGGACTGTTCGTGCGAGAGGCCGACGGCGGCCGCGCGACCATCCTGGTGCCGTTGCGCAGCCGACGCAATCATGATCTGGGCTGGATTGGTCTCACCGTTCCAGGGAGCGTGGCGCCGCCTCCCGCCGAGCTTGTAAGACAACGCATAGAGGCGCTCAATGTCGAAGCAGGTTGACTTGGTAGCAGCGAAGACCAACGCGACGGGTGCGGTGCCCACAGCGAACGGCCGGCCGTTCCTGAGCCGTGTGTTCGGGCAGCTCGAGGTGCGCATGCTGGGGCTTGCCCTGATCCTCGCGGTCGCGCTTTCGCTGATGTCGCCGTATTTCCTCACCCAGCCCAACATCTTCAACATCCTCGACCAGTCGGTCGTGATCGGCATCGTCTCGATCGGGATGACGTTCGTGATCCTCACCGGCGGCATTGATCTGTCCGTCGGGTCGGTCGCGGGCCTGAGCGGCGTCGTCCTCGGCCTGGCGCTGAAGAGCTTCTCGATCCCGGTCGCGATCATGATGGGGGTCGGATGCGGCGCCATCGTCGGGCTGCTCTCCGGAATCCTCATCGGCTATTTCGGGCTGGCTGCGTTCGTCGTCACGCTGGGAATGATGGCGATAGGCCGCAGCCTGGCCTATATCTTCTCCGGCCAGACGGCGATCTCCGGCTTCCCGTCCGGTCTGTCGTCGGTCGTCTACACGAGCGTGCTCGGCATCCCCAGCAACGTGATGTTTCTCGGGTTCGCGTATCTGCTGGCCTGGGGCTATCTGACCTACACAAAGGGCGGCCGCACGATCTACGCGGTCGGTTCGAACAAAGAGGCTGCGCGTGCCGCGGGTCTGGGTGTGCTCTTCTACTCGATCCTCCCTTACGTCGTGTCGGGTGCGCTGGCCGCGGTCGCGATCACGTTCTCCGTCGCGCAGATCCTTTCCGTTGATCCGCTCACCGGCAACGGCATGGAACTCGACGCCATCGCAGCGGTGGTCATCGGCGGCGCGAGCTTGTACGGCGGCCGCGGGTCGATCCTCGGCACGCTCATCGGCGTGCTGATCATGGTGATGATCCGAAACGGTCTGAACCTGCTGGGTGTCTCGCCCTTCTGGCAGGGCTCGGCCATCGGCGGGATCATCATCGTGGCGCTGCTCGTCGAACGTCTGGTTCGCTCGCGGACGGAACGCTGAACGTTGAAATAGGACAGGGAGGAAACACCATGGACACCGCCCCGAGTCTCGGCGTGCGCCTGTACGGCACCGAGGAACGTGTAGCGGCTCCCCGCGTGCTGCGGGCCGGGCCACTGAGCGCGGAACTGGAAGCGGGCAATTTGCGCTACGTGCGCTTTGAGGGTATCGAGCTGATCCGGGCCATCTCCTTCATCGTGCGTGACCACAATTGGGGCACGTACAGCACACAGATCGACAAGCTCTCGGTGCATGAGAACGACGCGGGCTTCGAAGTCAGCTACGACGCGGTGGCGAAGGACGCGGACCAGGAGTTCCGCTATCGCGCGACCATCGGAACCACAAGCGAGGGGCTGGTCTTCAGTGTCGACGGCGAAGCCGTGACGAACTTCCTCACCAACCGCACCGGCTTTGTTGTCCTACACCCCATCGCCGGTGTCGCTGGGGCGTTGGTCGAGATCGAGAGAGTGGACGGGCAGGTCGTGCAGGGTCGCTTTCCGGAGTTGATTGATCCAGTGCAGCCGATGATGGACCTGCGCTGCCTAAGCCACCAGGCTGCGCCCGGCCTGCGCGTCTCGTGCCGTATGGAAGGCGACACTTTTGAGATGGAGGACCAGCGCAACTGGACTGACGCGTCGTACAAGACCTATGTGCGTCCTCTGGCACTGCCCTGGCCCTACACCATGCCGGCAAGTACCCGCCTGGAGCAGTCCGTCTCGCTCGCCGTGTCCGGTTCCACCACGGCAGCGAACTCGGCCGACCGCGTGGTGACGCTGACCCTGGGCGCCGACCAGGGTCCGGCGCCGGCGCTCGGCCTCGGCCTCGACCCCGAGCAGATCGAGCCGACCCGCTATGCGTCCTCGACTCTCGCGCTGGTTCGCCCGCAGCATGTCATTTGCCACTTCGATCCGCGGCGCGGACACGATCGCGAAACTCTGCGAAGTGCGGCGGCGGCCGCCTCGGGACTCGGCGCCAGGCCGTGGCTGGAGGCCGTGCTCACGAGCATCGACGGCGTCGAGCAGGAAATCGTTTCGCTCGGCGAGGCGGTGAGCGCCATCGGCGCCCCCTTCGACGTGGTGCTGCTGTCCCCCGCGCCCGACCTGAAGTGCACCCTGCCTGGCAGCACGTGGCCCCCGGCTCCGCCGCCCGAGGCGGTCTTCCACGCCGCCCGCAAGGCGTTTCCGGGCGTGCTGATCGGAGGTGGCATGTTCAGCCTGTTCACCGAAATGAACCGCAAGCGCCCGCCGATCGCGCTGCTGGATCTGGTCAGTTTCACCACAAGCGCGCTCGTGCACGCCGGCGACGATCGCTCGGTGATGGAGACCCTGGAGTCGCTACCCTCGATCGCCGGCAGCGCGCGCGCGATTGCCGGAGAGCTGCCGTTCGCGGTCGGCCCGAGCGCGATCGGGCTGCGCATGAATCCGTACGGCGAGGCGCCAATGGCGAACCCGCGCAACATTCGCCAAGCCATGAACTTCAACGACCCACGGCAGCGTGGCCTGCTAGGCGCTGCTTGGGCGATTGGCTACTACGCCAGGTTCGCGCGCGGCGGTGCGCGGGCGATCACGTTCGGCGGCACCACGGGCCCCTTCGGCCTGCTGCAAACGCCGCAGAGTTGGCCCGTGCCTTGGTACCAGGAGCACGGCGGGCTGTTTCCCGTGTTTCATGCGATGCGCGGGCTGGCTGGCGTTGCGGGGCACACGCAGGTGGCGCTGGACAGTTCCGATGCAAGCGCCGTGCTGGGCGTCTGCTGCTACACCGGCCAAGGACGCGAAATTTGGATCGCGAACCTGACACCCGACACGCTGCGCGTCGTGCTACCCGCTCCCGCACGCGCCGCGTTCCTACTCGACGCTGGACGATTCGTGGAGGCAGCCTCCACGCCGGACCTCTTGGATCAGCTCGCGCCCCCGGCCGATCCCTCTTCACTAACGCTCGGCGCTTTCGCCGTGGCTCGCGTCCGTCTACTCTGAATCACCAGCCGATAGGCCGCGGCAAGTAGTGGTCGAATGCTGACTTCGGCATTGAGCCGTGATCCGTCAGTGCGACTTTTCGACGTTAGGCTGCGGCGTCGACATCATGGTTGACGCGTCATTCTTGGGCCGGTTCGATTCCTAAGGGCCCGCTCGCTCAGTTCCTGCCGAGGCGAGGACGTCCGCGATCGCCTCGCAGACCACCTGGGGTTGATCGAGTTGAAAGTGATGCGACGAGTTCTTGACGATCCGGATGGAGCCCTGCGTCGACATGCGGGCGATCTCGGTGTGCAGTTCCGTACGCAGAGCATTCTGCGCGTCCGTCATGTCCTGGCTCTCCGACATCTGTCTCACCAATGGCTCGTGGGTGAGAACGATGATTGACATGTCGCCCAGCGAGCGTCATGGCGCGAATCTGCGCGATGAGGTCCTTGGCGGAAGTATGCTCAACCTCAGCTTTGTCGAGCAGTATGGTCCCGAGTCAGTAGCACGGTGGCATCGGTCTTGGCCGCAGCAGCACTCGCCGCGGGCTTCTCGGCAGGGGTGGCCATATATGTCTCCTTGCGCGGGCAAACCGCCGGTCGTGATGCGACCGCGTAGCAATCGTCGCGCCACGTCGGCAATTGCTCGGGACAACGGTGCGGTCCCACCTGAGGAAATGGAGTCTCCCTGACACCCCCCTCGGAAGGGCGCCGGACCAAGAGGGCCGCCCACTCGTCGGCGGAGGCCAGCTCAACGGCATCGTTCCGGAGCCAAGCTCACTTGCGCTCGCCGCTCTGGCCCTGATCGGTGCGGACCTCTCACGCCGCGGCAAAAACAGTAGTCATCCTTTACTGAACGAACCCCGCTGCGGCGGGTTTCTTCGTTTGGCAAGTCACACGCTGTCGTCGACGCCGATTGCCCTGACAGTCAAGGCGGCGCCGTTGGGGCGCCATGTCTTCGCGCTGAGCGAGAGCTGTTGGCACCAAGTCTTCGTTGGCGAGCGTAAGGTGTGGCGACTGAGCGCCTTGCTAGACCATTACGGACATCCGTGCAGTGCAGGAGGGAGGCGATCTCACCAGCAACCCGCCAGCGCATGTCAGCGCCACTACCGCTGACCTCGTCTCATCTGACCGACTAGACCTCTAGCGCGCATAGTTGGTGGGTTGCGGAGAATGCATCGAACTGCCGGTTCTTCAGTTTAGGAAATGAGCGTCTGTTGCGCCGAACCGGGCTTGAGAGCATGGTCCCCGAAGAATCCAGCGGTCACGTTGTCGGTATCCCCAGATGACGAGAACATTCTCGTCACTGGCTGCTGACCCCATCGGACTTGCAGATGAGCGTTTGAGGCCAGCTCCGGCCGCGTCAAGCTCCGACAGATAGGGTTGGCTCAAGCGGCATCGGCGGGAGGTGTTGCGCGGCTTCGCTGCGACAGGACCGGAATACGGTCAGCGCAAGCCGTCGACCCAAGGCCCACACCCCTCAGGACAAAGCAGATGATCTGAGCGCAGATGCGTTCGCGGTCGAGGGCTTCTTCCGGCGGGCAGTCGATGAAGAATCGCACCTGAGGTTCGTAGTCGGCGTAATGCTGGGTCAGCGCCCAGATATGAAACAGCAGGAAGATCGGCTCGATCGGCTCGATCTCCCGCTTGCGCACCCACTCACCGATGATGCGCACAGCCGCGTTAACCGAGTCCTCGCTTACTGCCCAGATCCGCCGGATCGCCGCCCCGCCGCTCATCACCTCGTAGCTGAAGAGGCGTGACACCTGCGGGTGGTCGAAGGTGAAATCGAGCTTGCGTCGAACCAGCCTTGCGATCGCTTCGGCCGGCGTCGCCGTCTTGTCTTCGGTCTTCAGGTAGGGGGCGTAGTGATGTAGGTGACGGAAGTACTGGACAAGCTTGCATACGTCGGCCATCGTGCCGCCATGTTCGACCGCGAGCTCGCGGATGCGATCGAGCACAACCCAGCTCTGGGCGACGATAGGCGCTTCGAAGACGTCCACCGAGATCTGGCCGGTAACGTAGCCGAGCGGCCGAAGATCGTCGTGCGCGGACTCGGGAAGGTCGTCGAAGCCGGTAACGACGCGTCGACGTTGCGGATCGACGGCGACGATCCCGCTCATGAAGACGAAATCGCCGACTCGTCGCGCGGCGGCGTAATTCGCCATCGGTGTACTCATGCTCATGAAAGAAACTCCTCGGTCTAGCCTCATTCGGGAGATCCCGTCCGACCTGCCGGTTGATGGACTACTTGCGCGCGTGAATTCTCGTTGGACCAGAACCGTCGTGGCGGTAGTTGTTACGCGGGGGCGTGGATCAGCCCCGTGATGTAGCCAAACGGTGGCAGTCTCGACGAACGCACGGACCGGCTCGCGCGAGGCACGTCGACCACCGCAGTGCTGACATCGAGCGCCGGCAGAGCGAGCGCGGAGTAGCTCAACACTCGTGCCGGCTCGTCGCCACCCACGCCGATGGCGGGATGGCGTTGCTTCTTCTCATCCCTGACCAGCAAGCGAATAGCGTCTCGAGCTGTCTTTTTGACGACTCGTACTCGACATAGGGGTTTGCCCGACAATCTTTGTCCATTCACTTGACTCCAAACACATGACCGACGCCAACCAGCACGACGTTCCCCACGGGTTCACGCAGCTCACAGAAGGGCGCATTCGAACCACAGACATCATCTTGGG
>JBBSAM010000036.1:0-41266 GCA_038252255.1 Acidimicrobiia bacterium
CCGTTTTGGCGGCCGTAGGGCACCTCAGCGGGTCCCTACAGACGCCAAAACCGGGTTTCAGGCGGCGTCGGAGCAGTCGACGCGGAGAGGCGGCGCGTCGAGCGCGCAGTGGGAGGTGGGGATGGGCCCGGGCGCGCTGGCCGCGTGGAGCGGGCGCCGGATCGTGGCCCACGCGAGCAGGCCGCCGGCCATGAGCGTCGCGCCGGCGATGAGCATCGCGAGATGGAACCCGTCGGAGAAGTCGACCGGGTTCCCGAAGTCGGCGTTGCTGATGCCCGCGAGCGGCGGAAGCACCGCGACCGCGATGAGACCGGCGGTGCGCGCGACGTCGTTGTTCACTGCCGACGCGACGCCCGCGTACTGCTCGGGCGCGGCACCGAGCACGGTCGCGGTCAACGGCGCGACGGTCAGCGAGAGCCCGCAGCCGAATACGACGACCGCCGGCAGCACGTCGCCCCAGTAGCCGCTCGACGAGCCGATCCGCACCATCAACATGAGCCCGGCACCCGCGAGGAGCGGACCGGCGCTCATCGGGATGCGAGGTCCGATGCGGGTCGCGAGCCGGCCGGCCCGCGCCGATCCGAACAGCATGATGATCGTGATCGGAAGCAGTGCCGCGCCGGACGCGACGGGGGTGAAGCCGACGACGGTCTGGAGCTGGATGGGCAGCAGGAAGAACGCTCCTGCCAGCGCGGCGTAGACGACGAAGGTCACCGCGTTCGCCGAGCTGAACTGCGTCGCCTTGAAGATCCGCAGCGGTACGAGCGGGTGGGAGGTCCGCTGCTCCACGCCGATGAACGCGCCGAGCAGGACGATGCCCACCACGAGGGCCGCCAGCACACTGGGCGAGGACCAGCCCTGCTCGGGACCGCTCGTGAGCCCGGCGATCACACCGGCCAACCCGAGGACGGCGAGGATCGCTCCGGCGACGTCGATCCGCCGCTCGGCCTGCTCGTTGCGCGTCTCGGGGACATGGCGCATGCCGACGGCGAGCACCACCGCGGCGAACGGCAGGTTGATGAGGAAGATCCAGCGCCACGAGGCGGACTGCACCAGCCAGCCACCGAGGAACGGCCCGATCGCGGTCATGATCCCGCCGAGCCCGGACCACGCACCGATCGCCGCGGCTCGGTCCTCGGCCACGAAGCTCGCCTCGAGGATCGCCAGGCTGCCCGGCGTGAGCAACGCCGCGCCCATACCCTGCAACGCGCGCGCGGCAATGAGCGCGCCGGTGCTCGGCGCGATCGCGCACAGGACCGACGCGCCGGCGAACCACGCGACGCCCGTCAGGAACACCCGCCGCCGGCCGAACCGGTCGCCGAGCGCGCCACCGAGCAGCAGGAAGCCGGCGAGGGTCAGCGTGTACGCGTTGATGACCCACTGCAGGCTGGAGAGTCCGGCGCCGAAGTCCCTCCCGATCGTGGGGAGCGCGATGTTGACGACCGTCGCATCGAGCATCGCGAGGCCCGACCCCAACACCGTCGCGAGCAACACCCAGCGCCCGGCCGGCGTACCGAAGCGCAGATCGTGTTCGGTCACGGATCGCTCCCGGGGGACGGGCATCGGGCGCCGGCGAAAATCGGCACCCTCTCGTGGACCCGGATCCTAAGGTTCGCGCCGAACCGCCGGAGTTCCTCGGAAGCGCACGAGGGCACGCAGAGATGAGCTCGCCCCGTTACGTCGCGTCGCGCTTCTCACGTGAGACCGCGGTGGCGCCGGACGAGTCCGTGCCGGGTCGGTACCGGTCGTGCCTGCCGGAGGAGTGGTGCGCGCCGGACGTGCCCCAAGGCGGGGTGGCGACCGTTGTCGCGTTGCGAGCCGACGACCTCTCAGCGCGCGTACTGGATGCGGTTCGACGACCCTCCGATCCTTCCGGACGGGACGTCGGATCCGTTCGCGCTCGTCACCTTGTGCGACACCCAGCCCGGCGCGGTCGGCGAACGCATGGGACCGAACCGCCCGATGTGGCTCCCCCCGAGCGTGGATCTGACCGTGCACGTGTTCGGAGCGCCGACCTCCGAGTGGTTGCTCTCGCACAACCGGGCCCATCACGCGGGCGACGGGTACGCCTCGACCGAGATCGAGCTCTGGGACCCGGAACAGGGGCTGATCGCCTACGCGACCCAGCTGATGCTGTTCGTCTTCCCGGACGGCCCGTCGGCGCCGCACCAGGTGCGCCCGCCCGGGTAACCCGAGCACGCGGGCGCGCTCAGCTCGTTGGGAGCGGGTGGGCCTGGAAGAACTTCCACATCAGCTCGTTCGCCGAGATCGACATCGTCGTCGGGCCGACGACCGAGGCGACGCGCTGCGAGAACTCGCTGCCGGGCCAGCTGTGTCCGCCGCCAGTCACCGAGTAGAGCTCGGTCTCCGCCCCCTTCGGGCACCTGAACGTGATGAGGTTGACGTCGGCGGTCACCGCCTTCTCGATCGGCTGGGTCCGGCAGCCGTTGCGCTTGGCCCACGCCGCGGTGATCTCCGGAATCGTCGGGCCCTTCGGCTGCGGAGTCAGTGTCCCTTCCTCGCCGATGGTCTTGCCCGAGCCGTCGGGTGCAGGAAGGTTCGCCACCGAGCTGCCGACGCCACCGTCGTAGGCGACGAAGGTGTCACCCGTGCCGTGGAACGCGATCACCGGGACGGGGCGCGCGGGCTTGCAGCCCTTGATGTCGCGGATGCCCGCCACCGGGGCCGCCGCCGCGATCCGGTCCGCGTACTTGCACGCGACGGCCGACGTCATGAACGCGCCGTTGGAGAGGCCGGTGACGTAGATGCGGTTCTGGTCCACGCAGAGCGTCTGCTCCACCTGGTCGAGCAGGTCCCCGACGAACTTCATGTCGGTGGACGCGAGCCCGGTGTCCCAGCGGGGAATCGGGCCCTGGCCCTCCGGCGTGATCGTGATGAAGCCGTGCTGGTCCCCGAACGCCCCGAGGCTCGACATCATCTCGTGGACGATCGCGCCTTCGGAGTAGCCGTGCAGGTCCAGCACGACCGGGAGCGGCTGCTTGGCCACCGGCGGGATGTGGCGGAAGTACCAGCGTTCCTTGCCGCCCGACGTCATGGTGATCTTCGCCTCGCCGCTCGGCAGCACCTGGGTCTTCCGGCACCCGGCGGAAGACTTCGCCGCCGTGCTCGTCGCCCTGGTCGCAGTCGTCGACGGGTCCGTCTTCGACGGCGACGCACTGCTCCCCGAGCACGCAGCGAGCAACAGTGCCGTGAGGCAGGCGAGGACGATGAGCCGGATTCGCATGAGCGCCAGCCTGGCACGGATGGCCGGAACACGGCCGGCGGGTGGGCGGAGCCCATCGGCGGCCCGGGGATTCTGCGAGTCGGTGCCATCCGTCATCGTCGCCGCGCCGTATACAGGGTGGGAACCCACGTTCAGCGCCCTCGGGATCTGGTTCCCCCGGCCAGATCCCGAGGGGCGCCGTGGTCAGGACCACCCGTAGAGTGGGGTCCATGACGAGCACGACGATGAGCCCCGACGACCGGTACACGATCATCTCGGCCGACTGCCATGCCGGCGCCAGCCACGAGATGTACCGGGAGTACCTGGAGAAGAAGTACCTCGACGACTTCGACGCCTGGCGTGCGAAGTACAAGAACCCGTTCCGCGACCTGCAGGACGGCGGCCGGGTGCGCAACTGGGACGACGAGCGTCGCATCGGGGACGAGGAGAGCGACGGCGTCGTCGCCGAGGTCGTCTTCCCCAACACGGTCCCGCCGTTCTTCCCGAGCTTCATCCTCTTCGCCCGCCCGCCGAAGGCGGACGAGTACGAGCACCGCCTCGCGGGCATCCGCGCCCACAACCGCTGGATGGCCGACTGGTGCGCGCGTTTCCCGGAGCGGCGCGCGGGGATCGGCCAGATCTTCCTGAACGACGTCGACGACGCGATCGAAGACGTCAAGTGGATCAAGGAGCACGGCCTGCGCGGCGGTGTCCTGATCTCCGCGGTCGCACCGGACATCGACTACATCAAGCCGCTGTACGACCCGATCTACGACCCGTTGTGGAAGGTGTGCGAGGACCTCGGAGTCCCCGTGAACAGCCACGGTGGCACCGGCCTGCCGAACTACGGCAAGTACCCGGCAGCGGCGTTGCTCTTCATCACCGAGGTGTCGTTCTACTCGCAGCGTCCGTTCGTGCAGCTGTTGTTCTCGGGTGTGTTCGAGCGCTTCCCGAAGATGAAGTTCGTGATGACGGAGATGGGTTGCGCGTGGCTGCCGCCGATGCTGCGCCATTTCGACCGGGTGCTCGACCAGATCAAGAAGACCGGGCGTACCGGTGAGATGCGGTACTCGGAGGAGCACATCCTGCCGAAGTCGGCGACCGAGTACTTCCATCAGAGCTGCTACGTCGGGGTGAGCCAACCCGGTCCGGACGACGTCGAAGCGCGCTACCAGATCGGGCTCGACCGGTTCATGTGGGGCAGCGACTACCCCCACGACGAGGGCACCTACCCGTACACGCGAGAGCACCTACGCCAGCTGTTCCACGACAGCGACCCGCAGGAGCTGCAGCAGATCCTCGCGGGCAGCGCGGCGGAGCTCTACGGCTTCGACCTCGACGCGCTCGCGCCGCTGGCGGCGAAGGTCGGTCCGACGGTCGCGGAGCTCGCGCAACCGCTCACCGAGCTGCCCGAGAAGCCGAATGAGGCACTCTTGAAGGCCGTCCGCCGCGCGTAGACCGCGGCACGTCGAGACCACGATCCGGGGGGAGAGTGCCGTGCCGTACGTAGAGGGCAGCAGGGTGGTGCACGACGCCGACGCGCACATCATGGAGACCCCGAGCTGGTTGCGGGACCACGCGGACCCGGGGATGCGGGACGAGATCCCGACGCTCTCGCTCTCCGGTGGCAACGAGCTGCGCCAGACGGGCGACCCGGAGGAGCAGCTCCGCGATCTCGAGGCCGCGTTCGACCGGCTGCGCACCAAGCACGCATCCGACGAGTACCGGGCCGTCGAGGCCGAAGAGATCATGATGCGCAAGAACTTCGCCGCGACCGGCGCGTTCATTCCGCAAGACCGCTCCCGGGCGCTGGACCTGCTCGGGTTCTCGAGCCAGCTGGTGTTCAACACGTTTCACAACCGCCGGCTCCACGACTGGGAGCACAGCGGCAACCTGGACCTGGCGCTCGCCACGGCTCGCGCGCACAACCGCGGCATGCTCGAGTTCTGCGCCGGCGACCCGCGCCTGCTGCCCACCTGCTACGTGCCGCTCGTCGACCTCGAGCTCGCGCCCGGGCTCGCCGACGAGGCGATCGAGATGGGCGCGGCCGCGCTGCTCGTCGCATCGGGCTGCCCGCCCGGCCACTCGCCGAGCCACATCGGCCTCGACCCGGTCTGGGCTCGGGCCCAGGAGGCGGAGATCCCGATCGTCTTCCACGTCGGCGGCACCGGCGACCTCATCGATGCGAGCTACTTCCGCAACGGCCTCCCGATCCCGCCCGACTTTCACGGCGGCGAGGAGAACTTCCGGTCGGTCGACTACATGGGGATCCCCGGGCCGCCCGCGCAGACGCTCGCCACGATGATCTTCGACGGCGTGCTCGAGCGCTTCCCGGGTCTGCGCATCGGCGTGATCGAGCAGGGCGCGATCTGGGTGCCGTCGTGGATGCGGCAGATGGAGTCGGCGTTCGAGGCGTTCGTGAAGCACGAGGAGCGCCTGCGCGCGCTGTCGATGCGGCCGAGCGACTACGTGCGCCGCCAGGTGCGCTTCACGCCGTACCCGACCGAGGACGTCGGCTGGATCATCGAGCAGGCCGGCCCCGAGGTGTGCCTGTTCTCGTCGGACTACCCGCACGTCGAAGGCGGCCGCCGCCCCGTCGAGCGCTTCGAAGCCTCGCTCGGCGACGCCGGCGAGGACATCCGCCAACGCTTCTACTGCGACAACTTCCTCGACCTCATGGGCTCCGCCGCGCTCACCCTGGCCCGGTAGCTCTCCTCCTTTTCAGGGCGCGTACGCGTCGCTCGGGCGACGGCGATGCGCCCCGAAAGCGGTGGGCAGCTGCCTACGTGCGGTCGAGGATCTCGGACGCGGCGCGTTCGCCGGAGCGGACGGCGCCGTCCATCGCGCCGTGGGAGACGCTTGATGTCTCGGTGCCGGCCCAGTGGATGCGACCCCATGGCTCGCGGATGAGCGGGCCGTAGCGCGAGAGGATCCCCGGCCGGAGATGCGCGAACGAGCAACCTCGCGTCCACACCTCCTGGAACCACGGCGTCTCGATGAAGTCGACCGGTGACGCGGCGCGCGGGCCGAGCCGCGACGTCAGCGCGCCGAGCACCGCGCGACGCCTCTCCGCGGAGTCCATCGCGTCGACTCGTTCCGCGACCGGGCCGAACGTGAACGACGCGATGACGCCGGGCGTGCCGGCCGCGGGAGTCGCGTCGAGCGTCACCTCCGCCGCGGAGCCCGGCTCGGCGGTCTGGCCGCTGAAGCCGTCGGCCCGCCAGAACGGCTCGTCGTAGACCACGAGCGTCTTCGTCTCCGGGCCGCCGATCGTGTTGCGGTAGAGCGTCAGCCGGTCGTCCGGAAGCGCGGGTTCGAACGCGACCTCGAGCAGGAGCTCGGCCGGGATGGCGGACACCGCGTGCGGCGCGGACACGACGAGATCGTCGGACTCCACGACGACCCGGTCGTCACGCTGCGCGACCGACCGTACCGGCGAGCTCAGGTGGATGGCGTCTCCGAGGTCGTCCGCGACCCGCGCCGCGATCGACCCGGCGCCGCCCTCGATCATGTTCTCCTGCGACCCGTTCTCGATCGAGAACAGGGTGTTGATGCTGCCGTGGCCACGGACCAGGAACAGCAGGTGGAGGAACGACACGTCGTTCAGGTCTCCCGTGAACAGCCCGCGCACCGCCATCTCGAACAGGTCGCGGCCGATGCCTTTCCGGACCCCGCACCGGGCGATGTACTCACCGACTGTCCGGGCGTCCCACTCCGCAGTCCGTTTCGCGTTCCACGGCTCGTCGACCGGGAGCTGCTTCGCCATCCGGTCGATCCGGGCCTGGGCGAGCGCGATCGACGCGACCGCGAGCGGGCTGATCTTCGGGATGAGCCCGGTGTATCGGCGGGTGCGGCCATGGTCGATGAGCAGGTGCGCGCCCTTCACCCACGTCTTGTAGGTGGAGACACCCACCTCGTTCGCCAACGCGAACATCCGGTCGTGCTTCGGCGCGAGCCATGCGCCGCCGCGATCGACCGGCGTGCCGTCCGAAAGCCGCTCGGTCCAGATCCGGCCACCGATGCGGTCGCGTGCTTCGAGGACGACGACCGACTTGCCGGCTTCGCTCAATCGCCGGGCCGCCGTGAGTCCCGCGTAGCCGGCCCCGATGACGCAGACGTCCGCATCGATCCGCTCGGCCACGGCGCGGACGGTACCGGAATGCAGCGGCCGCCGCCGGAGGGCGCCGCGGCTCGAGCGGTCCAGCGGTTCGCGCCCTCCGGAGATCTTCGGAGAGCTGTCGCCGGAGGGCGCCGCGGCTCGAGCGGTTCAGCGGTTCGCCCTCCGGAGATCTTCGGAGAGTCAGTAGTAGCGGAGCTCGACCAGGTTCTGGTCCGGGTCGCGGATGTACAGCGACGTGCCGTCGCCGCGGGCGCCGTAGCGCAGCGCCGGACCGTCGACCACCTCGAAGCGGCCGCTCGCCTTCAGTGCGTCGAAGTCCATCGGCTCGACGACGAGGCACAGATGATCGAGGTTCTCGCCGGTGCGGGGGAGCGCGATGAGGTCGATGATCGAGCCTTCGCTCACCCGCACCGATGGGAAGAACCGCTCGCCCCGCCGCCACTCCTCGACGTGGATCGGCTGGAGGCCGAGCTCCTCGATGTAGAAGGCGAGCGAGCGCTCGACGTCCACGACGTTCAGCACGACATGGTCCAGGGCGGTGACACGAATGTCGTTGCTCATGATCTTGGAATCCTACGGTTGGAGGAGCAGGGCGAGGCGGCGCCCGGCGATCTTCACACCGACGAGGCCCATGACCACGAGGTACACCACGTTCACGAGCATCCCCCAGCTGAACTCGCCGAACGCCAGCCCCCGCTCGAGCGCGACCCCCTGGTAGAGCGGGGTGCAGCGGACGAGCCACTGGACCGCGGTGTTGTACTGCGACAGCGGGAAGAAGGTGCCCGAGAAGAGGAAGAGCGGGAGCAGTGCGATGTTCACGTAGTCGAAGTCCACGAACGAGCGCATGTACGTGGTGGCCGCCATCCCGGCCCCCGCGAACGCGAAGCCGATGAGCATGGCGGCCGGCAGGCAGAGGATGCCCCAGGGCGACGACACGAGGCCGAGGATGGCCATGAAGCCGAGGAACGCGCCGGCGTAGATCGTTCCCCGGGAGAGCGCCCACCCCATCTCGCCCAGCGCGATGTCGATCGGCCCGAGCGGTGTGGCCAGCATCGCGTCGAAGGTGTGCGCGTACTTGTACTTGAAGAAGAAGTTGAACGTGGTGTCGAACACGGCACCGTTCATCGCGGCGGCGGCGAGCAGGCCCGGCGCGACGAACTGGTCGTAGGGAACCATCTGCCCGCCCGGTCCCTTCACCGTGCCGACGAGCGCGCCGACCCCGATCCCGATCGACCCGAGGAACAGCAACGGCTCGGCGAACCCGGTGAGGAAGATGCCCCAGAGGCGCCGGTAAGCGAAGACGTTGCGCTCGATCACGTGGAAGAACAGCGCACTCATGATTCGTGGCTCATATCGTGAGCTTCCGGGTGAAGGCGCGGATCCCCCAGATCGCGCCCGCGAAGGCGACGGCGCCGAGCACGAGGACGTTGGCGGCGGCTTCCGGCCCGTCGATCGACCCGGTGGTCGCGCCACGGCAGAGCTGCACGCCGTGCCACAGCGGCGAGAGCCAGCAGAGCGGCTGCATCCAGCCGGGCAGCTGCGAGATGGGGAAGAGCGTGCCCGAGAAGAGGAACAGCGGCACGATGCCGATCCTCATGATGACGGGGAAGCGGAAGTCGGTGTCCTGGGTCGCGGCGAAGGCGCTCAGGGGCGCAGCGAACGCGAGCGCGGTGAGCGCGGCGGCGGGGATCGCGAACGGCGCCCACCACGACAGCACGCCACCGAGGATCGTGGCGACGATCAGGAACACGGTCGCGCCGACCGCGGCGCGCACGACGGTCCACGCCACGACGCCGAGATAGACGTCACCCGGCCGGATCGGAGTCGCCACCATGGCGTGGAAGACGCGGATCCACTTCGTCCCCGCCATGATCGGCCAGAGCGACTCGCCCGCGGCGCCCTGCATCGCGGCGGCAGCCATGAGACCGGGCGTGACGAACGCGAGATAGGCGATCCCGTCCACCTCGCCGTTGCCCTGCTTCACCAGACCGCCGACCCCGAGCCCGAGCGCGGCGAGGAACAGCAGCGGGTTGAGCACATACGCGAACGCGGAGCCGCGCCAGAACTTGCCGAAGATCCGGGCCTGGTGCTCGACCACGCGGGTGGCGAGAAATGTGGTCATCTACTCCTCCAGCGTGCGCCCGGTCAGGCGGAGGAACACATCCTCGAGCGAGCCCCGCCGCACGAGCACGGTCTCGGGATGCACGCCCGCGCGCGCGAGGCCCTCGACCTCGTCCTCACCGTTGTTCGTGTAGACGAGGATCCGGTCGGCGAGCGCCTCGAACGGCGTGCCGGACGGCTCGATGAGCGTGAGCGCCTTGGCCCGGTCGTCGTCCTCGTCGAACCGCAGCTCCACGACCTCACGGGTCGAGTGCCGGGAGATCAGCTCGCGCGGTGAGCCCTCGGCGACGATGTGGCCGCCGTCCATGATGACCAACCGGTCGCACAGCTGCTCGGCCTCGTCCATGTAGTGCGTGGTGATCACGAACGTCACGCCCTGCCGCTTCAGCTGGTACAGCCGCTCCCACACGAGATGACGGGCTTGCGGGTCGAGCCCCGTCGTGGGTTCGTCGAGCAGCACGAGGTCCGGCCGGTTGATGAGCGCGCGGGCGATCGTGAGCCGCCGCTTCATGCCGCCCGAGAGCTCGTCCACGCGGTCGTCGCGGCGGTCGCTCAGCTGCACGAACTCCATGAGCTCGTCGGCCCGCTCCCGAATCAGCGCGCGCCCGAGCCCGAAGTACCGGCCGTATATGAGCAGGTTCTCGCGCACGGTCAGTTCGAGGTCGAGCGAGTCCTCCTGCGGCACGACCCCCAGCCGGGCCCGGATCTCCGGGCCGTCGGTAGCCGGGTTCATGCCCAGCACCCGCAGCTCACCGGCGGTGACGGGCGAGACGCACGCGATCATGCGCATCGTCGAGGTCTTGCCCGCGCCGTTCGGCCCGAGGAACCCGAACGCCTCGCCCGGCTCGACCCGCACGTCGATGCCGGCGACCGCGACGAAGTCGCCGAAGTCCTTGGTCAGGCCCCGCCCTTCGATGAGCGGCTCGCCGGTGCCCGGATGGTTCACGCCGCGACGCTACCCACGCTCCACCCTCACCCACCCCGGGTTTGTGCCGGTTCCCGTCGATGCGACGGCTCTCAGCACCAGCGGGGAGATCTCGCAGGGCACCGGCGCGTAGCCTGCGCCGCCTATGGAGAAGCTGATGTACGTGCTGTGGGGTGACGGCGATCCGGAGGCGGGGGCCGAGCTGCGGGACCGCATCCTGGCGGTGACCGCGCCCAGCCTGTTCGCGGCCGGCGCCCGGGCCCTGACCGTCGACGTGCACGACGTCGAAGCCGCGCAGGCGCCGCCGCCGATGCCGACGCCCGATGGCGAGGACTCGCTCGCGGCACTGGTCTCGGTCTGGCTCGACGCGTACGACTGGCGCGCGCCGTTCGAGCGCGCACTCGCGGATCTCGGCCGCCGCTTCGCGGGCTACCTGGTCGTCGAGTCGGTCTACGACGACTACGGGACCACCGATTACTCGGGTCCGCGCGACTGGCCGGACGGTGAGCGTTCGCCCGGCGTGCTCACCGTCGCGCTCATCCACCGGCCCCAGGGTCTCGGGTACTCGGAGTGGATCGCCGCGTGGCACGGCACCCAGTCGCCGCTCTCCGCCGAGCTCCAGCCGCGGACCCGCTACGTGCGCAACGAGGTGGTCCGTGCGGTGACTGCCGACGCGCCCGAGGTCAACGGGATCGTGGAGGAGGCGTGGGCCTCCGCAGAGACGGTCGCCGACCCGATGCTCTTCTTCAACTCGGGTGGCGACCCGGCCGTGATGCAGGCGAACGTCGAGAAGATGCTCGGCAGTGTGAACGCCTGTCTCGACCTCGGTCGGTTCCGCACCGCGACGATGAGCGAGTTCTTCGTCCGCACCCTGTAGGAGCGCCGGAGGCGCCGCCGACAGTTCGAGCTAGACGCGGAGCGCGGCCGGGGTCGGCCAGTGCACGCGGGTGGCCCAGCCGGCCTGCTCGAAGAACCGGATCATGCGGGCCGACAGGTCGATCTGGTGGGGCAGCACTCCATGGCGGGCCGAGCTGGGGTTCTTGTGGTGGTAGCTGTGCCAGCTCTCGCCGAGCGAGAGGAGTGCGAGCGGCGCGAAGTTGGTGCTCTGGTCCTTGGTCGCGAACGGCTTCGTCCCGAACATGTGGCAGATCGAGTTGATGCTCCAGGTGACGTGGTGGAAGACCGCCATGCGCACGAGCCCGGCCCACAGCAGTGCGGTGAGCGCGCCGGTGAACGTGCCGGTGATGCCCCAGCCGATGCCGAACGGGATTGCGAACGACAGGCCGGCGAAGAGCGGGAAGAGCCGGGTGGAGAGCACGATGTCGTCGTCGCGCAGCAGGTCGGCGGCGAAGCGCGTCTTCGACGTGGTGTCGGGAGTGAACAACCAGCCGATGTGCGCGTAGGCCAGACCTCGGGCCCGTGCCATCGGCCCGGAGCCGTAGCGGTGCGGTGAGTGCGGGTCGCCGGGCTGGTCGCTGAACATGTGGTGGCGGCGGTGGTTGGCGACCCAGCTCGTGACCGAGCCTTCGAACGCCATCGAGCCCGCGGCCGCGAGGATGAACTTCAGCGGGCGGTTGGGCTTGAAGCTGCGGTGGGTGAACAGGCGGTGGAACCCGATGCTGATGCCGAAGCCGGCGATGAGGTAGAAGACCGCGGCGAGGATCACGTCGTGCAGGTTCAATGCGTTGCCCCAGAGCAGCGGGATGGCCACCGCCAGCGCCACCACGGGCCCGACCACGAACAGGGACGTCACCACCCGGTCCGTGATGATGCTCTTGCGGCTGGGTCGGGGCTCCGCTTCGGTAGCGGATGCCCGAACTGCTGTCGTGGTCACGAGGCGCCTCTCTCCGGTCCACCAGCGTCCGGGGTCCGGGGGCGCGCTTGTGTTGTACCGACAGTACCGCACGATTCGCCGACTCACTGCGCGCCGGGCCACGGTGCGTGGCCCTCGTTCAGCGGTTGGTCAGCGGGCCGCAAGCTCGAAGCGGGCGGGTCCGGGGACGCGCCGGCCGCGAAATTTCTCGCGGGGAGTGCTCAAGTTCCGGCCCGAGAACGACCGATATGGGACTTGGTGGGTCGGTAGGAACCCCCCTGGCAGCCGCGATCAGACGAGGAAACCCGCGATGACGACAGCGATCGGTACCCGTCCTGCTCTGCCCGTCGGCACCCCGGTCGAGGTGCGCAACCGGTTCTGCTCGGCCTGGAGTCGCGGCTTCGAGGTGGCCGAGTCCACGGGAGCCGGATACACGCTCCGCCGCCAGTCGGACAGCTACGTGCTCCCGGCCGAGTTCGTCGCCACCGAGGTCCGCCGCCAGACCTAGCCCTAGCCGCCGGAGGGCGTCTCTCGGTCCCGGCCGACCGTCCGCCCTCCGGAGATCTTCAACGACTCGACGAGTGGTCCGTAGGTCTCCGGGCGGCGGGTCGCGAGGAACGGGAAGAGCGCGAGCCAGTCACGGCGCTGCTCGAGATCGAGATCGGCGACGAGCACCGCGGGCGTGTCGCGTGGCGCTTGCACCAGGACGCGCCCGTAGGGATCGCTGACGAAGGACGAGCCGTAGAACCTGATCGGTCCCTCCGTCCCGATGCGGTTGGGGACGGCCATGAAGGTGCCGTTGGTGATCCCGTGGGCGCGGATGACCTGTTCCCAGAGCGGCTCGGTGTCGAAGTCCGGATGGTCGGGCTCTGAGCCGATCGCGGTCGGGTAGACGAGCACCTCGGCGCCGTGCAGCGAGTACGCGCGAGCGACCTCGGGGAACCACTCGTCCCAGCACGTCGGAAACCCGAGCCGCGCATCGGCGACCTCGACGACGGGATAGCCGCTGTCCCCGACCTGGAAGTAGCGGTCCTCGTAGTACCCGGCGGTCACCGGCAGATGGGTCTTCCGGGTCCGGGCAAGCAGCGCGCCGTCCGGCCGGACGCAGATCGCGGTGTTGAAGCCGAGCTCGCGCGGGTCGTCCGCCTGCTCGTACAGGGAGGCGTGCACCGGCACCCCTGTCTCGGCCGCGAGCTCCGCCGCGAACTCGTAGGTCGGCCCGCCCGGCAACGGCTCCGGCGCGGCGCCCGCGGCACCGGGGCCGTCCGGGGTGACCGCGAAGTACCGCGAGAGCGTGAGCTCCTGCAGGCACACGAGTCGCGCTCCCTCGCCCGCGGCCGTGCGCACACCTTCGGCCAACGCCGCGCGGTGCTCAGCCGGATCCGGGTGCCACCGATGCTGCACCAGGCCGATCCGCCACGGCGGCTGCGTGGGCGGCTCGACCCGCGCCGGCGAGTCCGGCACCGTTCCGACGGCGCGGAGGAGCGCGAGCCGTTCGCTCATCCTGACCGCTCTCGGCCCTGCGGGCCGGGCCGCTCAGGCCCCGCTCCGCTGCCGTCGCGGCTCGGACCGCGCAGCATCGCCGCGGCGCTCATGCCGGGACCTGCTGGGTGATGCAGTGGACCCCGCCGCCGCCGTAGGCCAGGACGGCACCGGGCACGGCGACGACCTGGCGACCCGGGTACGCGTGCACGATGAGCTCGAGCACACCCGCGTCGGCCTCGTGCCCGGTCGTCGGGACGATCACCGCGCCGTTGACGGGGTACAGGTTCACGTAGGGCACGGGGACGCGACGGCCGCCGATCTTCGCGTAGGGGAGCGGTGGTACCTGCGTCACCGCTATTCCTGCGGCACTCAGGACCTCGAGGTTGTCGTAGGCGATCCCGAAGTTCGGGTTCTCGGGCTCGGCGCAGTGCTGGAGCAGGCACCGCCGGGGCCCGGTGAACGCGACCACGTTGTCCACGTGACCGTCCGTTCCCTCGTCTTCGGCGATGCCGTCCGTGAGCCAGATCACCTGGTCGGCGCCGAGCGCGTGCTCCAGCACGTCGTCGATGTGGTCCCGTGAACAGCCCGGATTGCGGTTCGGGTTCAGCAGGCAGCGCTTGGTGGTCACGACCGCGCCGTTCCCGTCCACCGCCAGCGCGCCACCTTCGGCGGCCAGTGGCACGTCGTAGGCGCGGATCCCGAGATGCGTGGCGACGCGCGCCGCGATCGTCGCGTCACGGTCGAAGGGCGTGAACGAACCTCCCCATCCGGTGAAGCGAAAGCACAGCGCGTGACGGCTGCCGTCCGGGGCCTTGGCGATGACGGGTCCCGAGTCCCGGATCCAGGAGTCGTCGATCGGCGCGGCCAGGACGTCGACACCGCTCCCGACCTGGCGGGCGGCACCGGCCGCCTCCTCCGGGTCCGCGATCAGCAGCACGGGCTCGAACGCGGAGATGGTCCGCGCGATGTGCGCGTGCACGTCACGGGCGGCGGCGAGCTGGTCACCCCACAGCGCGGCCCGGCGCGCCTCGGTCGGCCAGGCGATCAGCGTGCATTCGTGCCGATCCGTCTCGGGCGGCACCCGGACGCCCGCCGGGAGCGTCCGGAAGGCGAGAGCATCGGCTGACGGGTCGGTCGGCACCCGCCGAGTCAACCACTCGACATCCACCTCATGCTTGCAACCTGCTGGGCCCCGGGCGGCGTACGCTCGCCCAGATCGCCTCCCTCCCCGCGCCTCGACCGGGATCGCCGGAGAGCGAGCGGGGCTGGGTCGATCTCTTCTACGACCTGGTCTTCGTCGCCGCGATCCTGATCCTCAGCTCGTCGTTCTCCCACGCCGAGCGGATCGGCGACGGCCTGTGGCTCGTCGCCGCGTTCGTCGCGGTCTGGTGGGTCTGGCTGGCCACGACCTTGCATGCCAACCGCTTCCCCGAAGACACGGTCGGGTACCGGCTGGTCGCGCTCGTGCAGATGTTCCTGGTCGCGATGGTCGCCGTCGGGGCGAGTGACGGGCCGCGGGCGAACGCCGAGTTCGACTCGGTCTGCTACGCGCTGCTCACGCTGAGCGTCGCGGTGACGTACGCCCGATCGAGCGGAGCCGGGCCGCGCCGCTCGTTCGCGCGTCGCCGCGCGGTGGAATACGGCATCGCGACGATCGTCTTCGCCGCCGCGACCCCGTTGCCCGCGATCCCTCAGATGATCTTCTGGCTCGCCGGCCTCGCGGTGATGATCCTGCCCGTGGTCGCCCACTGCGTCACCGCTCCGCCGATGGAGGAGCACCGTCTGCTGGAGCGGTTCGCCGCGCTCACGATCATCATGTGCGGCGAGGCGTTCGTGAAGGTCGCGCTCGCGGCGGACAGCCACGGTCTCGACGGCATCGACGTGCTCGCCGTAGGGCTCGAGTTCGTCCTGGTCTTCGCGATCTGGTCCGGCTACTTCGACGACGTTCCCGCGGCCGGGGCATCGGCCGAGCCGCGCCGCCGAGCGGTCTGGCTCGCCGCGCACCTGCTGCTGCACCTCGGGATCGTCGGGATGGCGATCGGCGTCGCGCGGTTCGTCACGTTCCGGCCTCACCAGGACATCCCCACCATCGACGTCGCCGCAGTGGCGATCCCACTCGCGATGGTCTATCTCGCGTTGATCGTCATCAGCCTGGTGTCGCGCCGCCGGCCGCTCGGCTCGATGATCGGGTTGCGTCTCGGCGCGATGGTCGCGGTCGGGTTGATCGTCGTCGTGGCGGAGTGGGCCGATTGGTTCGACACGTACTGGTCGGTGGCGTGCTTCGCCGCGGTCGCGGTGGTGCATGCCGCGTTGGAGGCGCGGGCGCGAGCGTCAACCGTCGTGCTGCCGGCCGCCGAGGACGAGTCGGGTCAGCTCCGTCGCTGAGGGCGGCTGTGCTCCCAGTCGGCGAGCAGGGCCCGGAGTCCCGTGACCAGGGGGATCGGCTGGTCGAGCATCACGTGGTGATACGCGAGCGGGACCTCCACCACGGGCGCGATGCGGCCGAGCTGCTCGTACATGTACGCACCGATGTCGGGCGTCACGAGCCCGTGCTCGGAGCGGAACAGCGCCATCCGGCAGCGCACCCGCCTGAGCAGCTCACCGGTAGGCACGGGGCGGTCGAAGATCCGCGGATCGAACTTCCACGTCCACCCGCCTTCGATCTTCCGCACCGACGTGCGCGCGACGTGCTCGAGCACGTATGGCAAGGAGCTCGGCTGGTCCGGGACGGTCCGGAAGCGGGCGAGCGCGTCCTCGAGCGTCGGGTACGTGCGCAACGGGCCGAACGCGACGCCGGAAGCGGCGGCGAGCTCTTCCGGTGCCTGGCGGCTGACCGGCGCGTCGAGCACGACGATGCCGGCCAGGCGATCGCCGTCGTCCGCCGCGGCACAGATCGCGACCCAACCACCCATGCTGTGGGCGACCACGATCGGCGGCCCCTCGATCCCCGCGGCGTCCGCAACGGCGACGACCTCGCGGGCCCAGGTCTCGGTCGGGTAGCGGTCCCGTCGACCGCTGTCGCCGTGACCCGACAGGTCGAGCGCGACGACGCAGTACTCGTGTGCGAGCAATGGAGCGACGTGATCCCACCAGTGCGCGTGCGCGGCGCCGCCGTGCACGAGCACGATGCCGGGCTGCCCGCGCTCGCCCCAGCGCACGTAGTGGACCGGGGTGCCCTCGACCTCGACCTCGCCGTCTTCGCGCGGCGCCGCGAGGGCGGTGACGAACCATTCCGGCGTAACCACGAACGGGAATCGTACGAGCGGGACACCGACGGCCCGGTGTTGGCGTCCTGTTGACCTCGACGGTCATAAGTCGCTTCTTTTCGGTCCGGTTCTACGGCCGGGCCGAGGTATCCTGAGTCCAGTACCCCACGGAGCGCGGCATTCGCCACGATTCGTGATGGGGTCGGCGCCATCACGGCGCCGCAACGACAGTGCGCTGAGGGCAAGCGTGCCGGAAACCGCAGGAGAGGAAGCCATGGCGGACGTCGCCGAGGCGCCGCTGGCCGCCCGAGACGGGCGGGCGAGCGGCTACGGAACCGCATTCGAGAACACCGGCATGGAGAGCCCGCGCCAGCTCGCGGGGGCCATGCCGATGGTCGAGCGCGCGTTCGTCTTCGTCGACCTGTGCGGCTTCACCGAGTTCATGGCGGCGAACGGCGAGCACGCCGCGGTCGACGCGCTCAACGCGTTCCGCAACCTGACTCGCGAGATCGCGGCGCGCCGTGGTGTCCGCATCGCCAAGTGGTTGGGCGACGGCGCCATGCTGATCGGCACGGAGACCGGCCCGGCGATCGCGGCCGCGGCGGAGCTCATCGCCCGCTACGACGGCGCGACGCTCGCGCTGCGCGGCGGGATCGCGGACGGCTGGGCCTTGCTCTTCGACGGTGACGACTACATCGGGCGGCCGGTGAACTTGTCGGCGCGCCTGTGCCAGGCCGCCCGGCCCGGGGAGCTGCTCGGGGTGGGCTACCCACCGCAGGCGTTCCCGGCGTGGATGCAGGTGGTCGGCACCCGCGACCTCACCCTGCGCGGCCTCGGCCGGTTCCGCCGGGTCCAGCGGATGGGAATCGTCCCCGGCACGGAGCTGCCGGCGCTCTCGTTCGCGTCCGCGTCGCACCGCCGCTGACCCGGGCGGGCCCGGCGCTAGGCTCGGCCGCGTGTTGATCGCAGTGCTGGCGGGCGTCGTCGCGGTGGCGGCGGCGATCCGTTCCACCTGGTCGCCGTGCGGGCAGTCGATGCTGTCGACGATCACGCCGATGGGTGAGGCCGGCCGCGGCAACCGGTTCCGGACGACGGCGACCTGGTTCGTCCTCGGCGCGATCCTCGGCGGCGCGGTGCTCGGCTCGGGCGCCGCGGTGCTGGCACTGGCGGTCCGCGCGATCGGGCTCTCCGAGACTTCCGCGTTCGCGCTCGTCGTCGTTCTCAGCGCGGTCGCGGCGCTGGCCGACGCGCAGGTGCTGGGGTTCCGCATCCCGTATCACCGCCGGCAGGTGAACGAGCTGTGGCTCGACGACTACCGGTCCTGGGTCTACGGCTCCGGCTTCGGGTTCCAGATCGGGCTCGGCCTCGCCACCTACATCATGAGCTCGGCCGTCGTGCTCCTCGTCGCCCTCGGCGCGCTGACGGGCAACCCGGTGACCGCGCTGGCGATCGGGACGCTGTTCGGTCTCGTGCGCGGGCTCGGTGTGCTTCCCGGGGCTCGGCTCACGACGCCGGCCAAGCTGGCCGAGTTCCACGTTCGCTTCGATGCCCGCGGCGTGCAGAGCCTGCACCTGGTGATCGCGGTCGAGGTCCTCGCCGTGGTCGCGGCGTCCGCGGCGCTCTGGGGTGCCCTCGGTGCGATCCTCTCGGGCGGGATCGCCACACTGGTGATCGGCGCTCAGATACGGAGTGGCTTCGTCGGGGCCAGAACCAACGACGGGTCGGCCCGCCAGTCCGCGCCTTCCACGTCCACGTAGAGCTCGATCTCGTTCCCATCGGGATCGGCGAGATACAGGCTGTGGGTCACGGTGTGGTCGGCCGAGCCGAGCAGCTGCACCCCTGCCTCGGCCAGCTCGGCGAGCGCGGCCCGCAGGTCGTCGTCGTGGTCGCCGATCTTCAGTCCGAGGTGGTACATCCCGACCCGGCGCCCGGGCGGGATCTCGGCCGCGTCCGGGCCCACCTCGATGAGGAGCAGCTCATGGTGGGTCCGGCTCGTCGAGAAGGCGGCCGCCCCGGCGAGCGCACCGTCGAGCTCGGGGAAACCCAGCGTCTCGCCGTAGAACTTCCTCGATCTCGCCAGATCGTGGACGTAGAGGACGACGTGGCCCAGCTCTCGCACCTGCATGCCGTGTCCTTCGGGAAGTTTCGGGGCGTTTCGGAGCAGAAGCCGAGCGTCACGGAGTCGTGACGAGCTGTCAACCCAGGGGTTCTGGAAATCTCCCTACGGTCGCGTAGGCTGGACTCAGCTATGGACATCGAGAGGTTGGCGATCGAGCTCGAGCCGGTCGGCGCGAAGCTCCTGGAACGACACGAAACGGCCGCGACGGAGTGGTTCCCGCACGAGTACGTGCCGTGGGGCCGGGGCCGGGACTTCGTCTCCCGGGAGGAGTGGTGGGATCCCGCGGACACCCAGGACTCACCCGCCCGCAGCGCCCTCCTCGTGAACCTCCTCACCGAGGACAACCTGCCCTACTACTTCCGCACGTTGAGCGACTTCGGGCGTGACGGGCCGTGGGGCGAGTGGACGCGGCGCTGGACGGCGGAGGAAGGGCGGCACGCGATCGTCATTCGTGACTACCTGATGGTGACGCGGGCGATCGACCCGATTGTGCTCGAGCGGGGGCGGATGCAGCAGGTGTCGACGGGTGAGACGCCTGAGTTCACCGACCTGCGCGCCGCGCTCGTGTACACGACGCTCCAGGAGCTCGCGACGCGCATCGCGCACCGCAACACCGGCAACGTGCTCGAGGATCCCGCGGGCAAGGCGGTCATGAGCCGCGTCGCCGCCGACGAGAACCTGCACTACCTCTTCTACCGGGACGTCGCGAGTGCAGCACTCGAGCTGGATCCCTCCGGAATGGTCATCGCGATGGACAAGTCCGTGCGCGGCTTCACCATGCCCGGCACCGGCATCCCGGACTTCGCCAAGCACGCGCGGATCGTGGCCGCGGCCGGTATCTACGACTACACGATCTTCCTGGAGAAGGTGCTGAAGCCCGTCATCCTCAGTCACTGGCGGCTGCCCGAGCGCGAAGGGCTCAACGACGAGGCGGAGCAGGCGCGCGACCGTCTCCTCCGTCACATCGGTCGCCTCGAGAAGGTGGCGGCGCGGTTGAGCGGCTCGCTCGTCACGGCTGGTTGAGCCGCCGGAACATCCCCTTCTGGGCCTTGTACAGCTTGGGGAACTCGGCGTACAGCCGCTCGTAGGTCTGGCGGCGCGCCGGGTCGGGCCGGAACTCCGCGTCGACGGTGACGAGGTTTCGGACCTCCTCTGGCGAGACCGCGCCCAGCGCGATCCCGGCGAACAGCGCTGCCCCCCGCAGGTTGGCGTCGACCGGGTCCTCGACCCGCTCGATGGTCCGGTCGAGCACGTCTGCGTGGATCTGGCACCAAAGGTCGGACTGCGCGCCGCCACCGATGATGCGCACATGATCGAGCCGCCGCTTGGCGAACTTCTCGACCGCGTCGTGGAGCCAACGACTGTTGTACGCGACGCCTTCGAGCACCGCGCGCACGAGATCGGCGCGCGTCGTCGCGAGCGAGAGGTTGTGGAACCCACCGCGCGCGTTGCGGTCGTCGACCGGTGACCGCTCGCCCGACAGCCATGGTGTGAAGAGAATGCCGCCTGCGCCCGGGGCCACGGTCTCGGCTACCGCGGTGAGCTGAGCGAAGCTCGGGCGCTCCGCCGCGCCCGTGAGCCCGTCGTCGGGGGCGATGATCTGGTCGCGCAGCCACTGCAGGCACGCGCCGCCGGTCTCGTGATTGTTCGCGACGAGGTAGCGGTCGGGGGTCAGGCCGGGAACCGTGGCGATCTGGTGCAGGACGTCCGTCTTCTTGAACGGCACCGCGCACCCGAGCCACGACGAGGTGCTGATCGCGAGGTGCGTCTCGTAGTCGAGGACGGTCCCGGCGCCGACGGCTCCCGAGTGCAGGTCCGGCGTACCCGTGACGACCCGGACGTCTTCTCGCAGGCCGAGCTCGGCGGCGAGCTTCGCCCGCACCACACCGACGACCGAGCCGGTGGGGCGCAGTGGCGGAAGCTCGCGGAGGCTGAGCCCGGCCCGGCGTACCAGCTCGGGGTCGTAGCTCATGCGGTCCAGGTGGCGGTTGTCGGTGAGCCACGCCGCGGTCATCGACGCGTGCGATGCCGTCGCGGTGCCGGTGAAGCGCATCGAGAGGTAGTCGACCGGCTCGAGGTACCAGCGGGTCGCCCGGGCGACCTCGGGCTCGTCATGCATGAGGTGCAGCATGTGGCCGATCGGGTCGGCGCCGGTCGTCGACGGCGCGCCCCCGGTGCGCCGGACCCAGAGCGCGAGCGGTACCGGCGAGTACCCGGCGACGGGCCCGGCGATGACGCGACTCGCGTACGGCTCGCCGCGGCTGTCCATCCAGAGCTGGCAGTCACCGACCGGGATGCCGTCCGCATCGACGGGCACGGTGCTGGCCCACTGGCCGGTGCAGCTCACCGCCTCGACCTGGCCCGGGTCCACGACGCCCGAGCTCAGCGCCCGGCGCGTCGCGTCGAGGATCAGATCCCACCACAGCGCGGCGTCCTGGACCGCGCCGCCGCCGGGGAGCCGGCGCGTCTCGACCGGGCAGTGGTCGTTCCACGCGATGGTCCCGGCGAGCGACACGAGCCCGACCTTGGGCCCGCCGGTGCCGAGATCCACCGCCAGCGCGAACCGCTCGTCTCTGGCGCGGTCGTCAGCCGCCGCGGTTGGCGTCAAGGCTGGACGGTGAGCTGGCTGTCCATCATGTCGGCCATGACCGACCGGATGAATTCGTCAGCCTCGTCGGTCAAGCCGCCGGCCACCCCGCCGTAGATCGCCCCGGACTTCGGTGCTTCCGCCTTGTGCTCGTTGGCGTACGCGACTGCGTCGGCGAGGTCGGTGGCGAAGGTCTCCGCGACGCCGGGCTGGGTCTGTGGGCGGGTGACGGCCATGTGGATCGCGTTGGGATACTGCTGACCGTTGAAACGCCAACCGCGGGTGCGCATGAAGTCGTTGACGTGGTAGATGTCGAACTCGTCCGACGTGAAGCTGAACACGAAGGTCGGCTCACCCATGATCCGCAGCTCGGGGTGCGAAACCACTGCGGCCTTCATCGTGTCGGCGGTCTCGAAGATCGCCTGCGCGTACTTGCGGTAACCCTCGCGCCCGAGCGACACCATCGCGGCCCAGGTCGCGGCGAGCAGCCCCCCGGAGCGGGAGCCTTCGATACCGGGGGAGCAGTACTTCCCGCCGCTCCACCCGGTGAGGAAGAAGTACTGGCCGTTGCGGAGAGCCTTGTCCCGGAACGCCAGGACCGACGTGCCCTTGAACGCGTATCCGTACTTGTGCGTGTCGGCAGAGATGCTCGTGACCCCGGGGACGCGGAAGTCGAAGTTGGGGATGTCGTAGCCGAGCTCCTGGCCGAACGGCAGGATCCAGCCGCCGAGGCAGCCGTCGACGTGCAGGCCGATCCCGTGTTGCAGCGCGAGATCCGAGAGCTCTTCGATCGGGTCGATGGTGCCGTACCCGTAGTTGCACGCGGACCCGACCAACGCCACGGTGTTCTCGTCGATCAGGGCGGCCACGGAGTCGATGTCGGACTGGAAGGTCTTCGGGTCGACCTCGGCGTTGCGCACCTCGATGCCGAACAGGTGACAACCCTTGTCGAAGGCCGGATGCGCGGTCTCGGGCTTCACCACGTTCGGCTGCTTGATCCCGCGCGCCGCGCCCTGCTCGCGGTAGGCGATCATCGCGTGGAGGATGCTTCCGGTACCGCCCGTCGTGACGAGTCCCACCGGCTCGGTGTCCGTGATCGTGTCGGCGTGGAAGAGGTCGAGGGTCATCGCGACGATCTCGCCCTCGAACTTGGTCTGGCTCGGGCACATGTCGCGCTGCAGCGCGTTGACGTGTGCGAAGAGCCCGAACGCCTCGTTCATGAACGCGTAGTGCTCGTGATCACCGCAGTACATCGTCCCCGAGCACTTGCCCGTCTCCCAGAACGCGTCCTCCTCCGTGGCCATGGCCGTGAGCTCGGCGAGAAGCTCTTCCCGGGCGCGGCCCCGCTCCGGGAGCGTGCGGTTGACGGGGAAGCGGTCTTCGTACGGGTTGCTCACGGCGTGTTCCCTCTCTCGGAGCGCAGATGCGCCCCCGATCATGCCAGGATCGGATCGTGCGACCCACTACGAGCCACCCGGGCCCACTGGCCCGATGCGGACCGGTGCGGCAATGCGCGTACGTGGTGCCCGAGCTCGAGCCGGCGGTCGAGTGGTGGACCGCCGTCGGGGTCGGGCCGTTCCTCGCCATGCCCGAGCAGCAGATGCGGGGCTACGTGCATCGCGGGGTTGCCGTCGAGCCGGTGCTCACGATCGCGTTCGCCAACTCGGGCGACCTCCAGATCGAGCTGATCGCGCCCCACGACGACCGCCCGTCGCCGTTCCGGGAAGCGCTCGACGCGGGACACGAAGGTGCGCACCACCTGGCCTGGTGGGTCGGGGACTGGACCGGATGGGAGCACCTGGCGGCCGAAGCCGGATGGGAGCCGGTGACCTACGGCGACGGTGGCGGCATGGCGCACTTCGCGTACTACGACATCGGCGGGCCGTTGCTGGCGGAGGTCATGGAGCACAACGACCTCACCCGCTGGATGACCGACACGGTCCGCACCGCGCACCGGGAGTGGGACGGGGTGACCGACCCGTTGCGCCCGCTCTTCTGAGGTTACGGAGCGGCCTACCGTTCGGCCGACGGAGACCTGGGGGAGCCGCCGTCGGCCGCCCGAGCATCTGCGGCCTACCGTTCGGCCGACGGAGACCTGGGGGAGCCGCCGTCGGCCGCCCGAGCATCTGCGGCCTACCGTTCGGCCGACGGAGACCGTGGAGCGAGCGCGGCGAAGGGCAACTCTCTGCGGAGGGTGAAGCCGAGCTTCTCGTAGAGCCGGATCGCGGGGTGGTTGTCGATGACCGCGTGCAGGCACGGGGTCTCGCCGCGGGCGACGATCTCGTCGACGAGGCGCGCGACGAGCGCGCTGGCAAGCCCGCGGCCGCGGTAGGCGTCGTCGGTGCAGACCGCGCTGATCTCGGTGAAGCCCGGCGGGTGCATCCGGACACCGGCCATCGCGACCAGCGCGCCCCCGGTGCGGACGCCTACGTAGGTGCCGAGCTCGATCGTCCGCTCACGGATCGGGCCGGGCTGCGCCCGCTCGACGAGATCGATCATCTCGGGCACGTCCGCGGTCGTCAGCACGTCCACTCCGGCGGGCCGGGGCAGGCTCGTGACGTCCCGGTCGCCGTCCCACACCATCTGCGCGCCGCCCGCGCCGAACACGAGCTCCCAGTCGTCCGGCGGGTCGATGGTGTCGCGCACGACGACGGCCATGCCGCCGGGACCGACGAGCTCGCGCAACGCGTCCCAGTCGGCGCGCGTCGCGTTGTCGGGCAGGGCGGCGAACGGGGCGAGATCGGGATCGAACCGGAGGGCGCGGCCGTGGCGTTCCGCTACCGTTGCCTGCGGGCCGGACAGCGCGTGCCAGACGGGATTGTCGAGCACGGCCACGCCCGGCATCTTGGCACCGGCACCCGACCGGGACGGACGAATATGAGCGCAGCGGTGGTCTTCGACGACCAGGGTCTCACGGAGCACCTCGCGCGCATCGACGCGGACGGCTACACGATCATCGAGGGCGCGATCGAGCCGGAGCTCGTGACGGGACTGCGCGACACGATCCGCCGCCTGCAGGGTGAGCTCGGGATCGAGCCGCTCGGAACCGCGGCCGAGGGCCACTCCACGCTGCGGATGTACAACCTCCTGGCCAAGGACCCGATCTTCCAGGCCATGCCGGTGCACCCGCACGTCCTGCCGATCGTCGAGCGTCTGCTCGACCGCGGCTGCCTGCTCTCCGGCATGACCGCGATCGACATCGGTCCCGGCGAGGACGCGCAGCCGATGCACGGTGACGACATCGTGATGTCGCGCCACCTCGGCCGGCCGCACGCACCGATGATGGTCACGAGCATGTGGGCGCTGACCGATTTCACCGCCGCGAACGGCGGCACGCGCTTCGTCCCGGGCTCGCACCGGCTCCCGCTCATCCCGGAGGCCGAGCTCGATCAGCACGACGTGCGTGCGCTCGAGATGCCGGCGGGCGCGGTGATGATCTTCCACGGGAGCCTCTGGCACGGCGGTGGGCCCAACACCAGCGCGGGCGACTGGCGGCTCGGCGTCAACGTGCAGTACTGCCCGGGCTTCGTCCGCCAGCAGCAGAACCACTACCTCGCGATCCCGCCCGAGGTCGCAGCCGGCTTCTCGGATCGCCTCCTCGAGCTGCTCGGCTACCGGCTGTACAAGGGCGTGATGGGTCACGTCGACGGTCGCAGCCCGGGCGAGGTCGTCTTCGGCGAACGGCTCGCGGAGACCGCGTATCGCGACGCCGAACGTCGCTCGGCCCAGTCCTGATCGGTGATCCTCGAACGGCGCGCGGCGCGTGCGCTGCTCATCGCGGACGACGCGGTCCTGCTCATTCGGGCGTGTGACCCGGCCCGGCCGGACCGGGGGGAGTGGTGGCTGACGCCCGGGGGTGGCATCGAGGGCGGCGAGTCGCCGGAAGCTGCCGTCGTCCGCGAGGTGTTCGAGGAGACCGGCCTGGTGGTCGCGCCCGATGAGGTGGGCCCCGTCGTGGCGACGCGGGTTTCGGAGTTCGAGTTCGATCAACGCCACTACCGCCAGACGGACTTCTTCTTCGCGCTGAAGGTCGATTGGTTCGAGCCCGAGATCGAAGGGTGGGACCTCACGGAGCAACGCGCGTTGCTGGAGCCGCGCTGGTGGCGGGTGGAAGACGTGGAGGCGATGGCGGACACGCTCTACCCGGTCGAGCTGGCCGACGTGCTGCGCGCCGTCATGGCGGGAACGATCACCGAACCCATCGAGCTCAGCGGGCCCTGAGAGGAGAATGCCGCTATGGGTGACCCCCGTTGGGATGCCGTCGCGAGCGACTTCGTCGGGCACTACGCGCATCTCTACGGGCAGGTGCGGATCCACGTGGTGCATGCCCACCTCATGGATCACCTGCCTTCACCGCCGGCCGCGATCGTCGACATCGGCGGGGGTGCCGGCAATCAGTCGATCGGCTTGGCCCGCGCCGGGTACAGCGTGACGATCGTCGACCCGTCGACCGTCATGCTGGCCGAGGCGACCCAGCTGCTCTCCGGCGAGCCACCCGATGTTGCCGCGCGGGTCCGTCTGGTCGAAGCGGATGGCGCACACGCGCCGAAGCTCCTCGGCGGGGCGCGGTTCGACGGCGTGCTGTGTCACGGCGTGCTGATGTACCTCGACCACCCCGACCCGCTCGTCACCGCGCTCTGCACGTTGGCCCGCCCGGGCGCGATCGTCTCGATCCTCACCAAGAACCGGAGAACTCTGGCGGTGCGCCCCGCGCACGACGGCGACTGGCGCGGGGCACTGGCTGCGTTCGACAGCGAGCGGCAGGTCAACGGGCTGGGCATCGAAACCCGCGGCGACGACGTCGACGAGCTGAGCGAGCTGCTCCGCGAGCGCGACGTCGACCCGATCGCCTGGTACGGAGTCCGGACGTTCACCGAAGGTTGGGCCCGCGGCCGGCCCGCAGTGGACCCGGTCGACGACGTACTCGCCGTGGAGCTCGAGGCCAGCCGGCGCGATCCGTACCGCCAGGTGAGTCGCCTGTTCCACCTCGTGGGCCGGCGGCGAGCCGCGCCGGAGTGACGGCACGGTCGCCGAACTGGCCGGGGCGGCGCGCGTGACGGCGCTATCTTCGTGGTGAGCCACCGAGCTGACCAGATGGGGAGGGCCTGACGGCCCCGGTTCGCGGCGACGGCATCGAATGCATTGATGCGTCCCGACGCGACCAGGAGCACTGTCATGACCCAGGAGACCCAGGCCCCGCAGCCGAAGATCGAGCTGCACGTGCACCTCGAAGGCACCGTCCGGCCCACCGAGCTGCTCGACATCGCGACCCGAAACGACGTCACGCTGCCGGCTGACACCGTCGCGGCGCTCGAGGAGCTGTACGTGTTCCGCGACTTCGAGCACTTCATCGAGCTGTGGATCATGACGACCCACGCGATCCGCACCGAAGCCGACTTCCGCGAGATCGTCGTCACCTACGCGCGCGAAGCCGCGGCGCACGGCGCGGTCTACTCGGAGGGCATCTTCACGCCCGCGGAACGCGTCATGGGCGGGCTGTCGTGGGACGAGGTGTTCAACGGCTTCTGCGACGGCGCGGCACAGGCCGAGCAGGAGACGGGAGTGGTGGTCCGGTTGACGCCGGACACCCCGCGGGGCTTTCCGCTCGAAACCGCGATGGAGACGGCGCGCTACTCGATCAAGTACCGCGACCGCGGGGTGGTGGCGCTCGGGCTCGGTGGGCTGGAAGCCCAACACCCGCCGGAGCCGTACGCCCCGGCATTCCGCCTGGCGAAGGACGGTGGGCTCGGCTCCGTCCCACACGCGGGTGAGGTGGCCGGGGAGTCGTCGATCCGGGGGGCGCTCGATGCCCTCGGCGCCGATCGCATCCGCCACGGCATCCGGGCCGTCGAGTCGCCCGATCTCCTGGCCGAGATCGCCGAGCGTGGCGTGGTGTGCGACGTGTGCCCGGTCTCGAACCTGCGGACGGTCGCGGTCCCGTCGCTCGAGGCCCATCCGCTGCCCGCGATGATTGCGGCCGGCGTGCTGTGCTCGATCAGCACCGACGACCCGGCGATGTTCGACACCGATCTGACCCGTGACTACGAGGCCGCCGCGACGCTCGGCCATTCGGCGGAAGCGGCGTTCCGGGCCGGGATCGCAGGTGTGCTCTGCGACGACGCCACCCGCGACCGGCTGCGAGCGATCTCCGATGCGCACGTCTGGACGTAAATCGTTGGCGCCGGCTGTTCGGCGGCGAGGATCATGACGGGATGACGACGTTCGTGATGGTCTTCCGTGGCCGCCGACCGGCGGGCACGCTGGGGTTGGCATCAGCTCGCTGACAGCTCGGCCCGCCGCCTCGTCGCCGCTTCCGGTGTCCGGCCCGGCGATCTCGTGCTCGACATCGGGGCCGGGACCGGCGCGCTCACCGTCCCGCTGGTCGCAGCCGGCGCGCGGGTCATCGCGTTCGAGCTCCACCCCCGCCGGGCGCAACAGCTGCGCGAGCGATTCCCGGGACGGTCGGTGAAGGTGGTGCAGGCCGACGCGGCAGATCTCCGGCTGCCCCGGCGCCCGTTCCGGGTGGTGGCGAACCCGCCGTTCGGCATCACCACCGCGATCCTGCGCCGGTTGTCGAGCCATGGCAGCCGGCTCGTGACGGCGGATCTGGTCGTCCCGCGGCACGTCGCGGTCCGGTGGGCGAGTGGTCGTGGCGCGGGCGCGCACCAGTGGTCGGCGACGTTCGACGCCCGAGTCGTGGCCTGGCTCCCACGCTCGGCGTTCCGTCCCCGTCCGCCGGGCGACGCGGCGGTGCTGCGGCTCGAACGGCGAGCGTAGCGTTGGAGACTCTGAGGGAGGTCAGCCGGTGAGACAGGCGTTCGTGTTCGACGGTGTCGCGGTGCTCGTGGGCCCATGGCACGAACCGATGGATCCACCGGAGCGTGGCACACGCGTCGAGGTGCGACTGCTCGACGACGAGCCCAGGCGCGGGTCCAGCTCCGCGGCCGAGCGTGTCGTGCTCGATCAGCCCATGTTCCGCGCGGACCTGTTCGATCAGACAGACCGGCCGGCCGGCAACTTGCGCGCCGCGCACTTCCATCCCGGGTTCGACGGCATCGAGCCCCGGGACCGGCATTGGGACGACGCGATCCAGGCCGACCCCACCGGTTGGCTCGCGGGCGAGCTTGGTGATCTCCCCGGCCTGCTGCAGCGAGGGGGTGCCGACGTCGACGGCGCGCCCTGGCTGGATCGCGACGCGGCCGCGCTCCGGAAGGCGACGCCGACGATCATCGCCGCCGTCGAGCAGACCTGGGCCGAGGTCCGCACCGACTGACCCCCCAACCCCCGTTTTGGCGTCAGTAGGGCACCTCTGCGGGTCCCTACTGACGCCAAAATCGTGGGGTGGGGGTCAGATGGCGGTCCAGCCGGCGTCGACGACGAGGGTGTGGCCGGTCACGTAGGTCGACGCGTCGGAGGCGAGGAACAGCAGCGCACCGTCGAGCTCGTCGATCCGGGCGGTTCGGCGCAGCAGGGTCTTCTCCTCGATCGCGCGCACGAGCTCGGGGTCCGAGAACTCGTCGGTCATCTCGCTCGGGAAGTATCCGGGCGCGAGGGCGTTCACCCGGACGCCGTGACGGCCCCACTGCGCGGCGAGGTGCCGGCTGAAGTTCAGCAGTGCGCCCTTGGTCGCGTTGTAGGCCGTCATCGGTCCTCGCGACGCGACGACGCCGTACATCGACGAGACGTTGATGATCGACGCGACCTCGCTGGCGAAGAGGAGCGGCGCGGTGATCCGGCAGAGGTCCATGACCGCGAGAAGGTTGAGATCGACCACCGTTCGCAGCTCGTCGAGCGTCTGGTGCTCCAGCGGTCCTTCGTCGTTCGTCGCCGCGTTGTTCACGAGGATGTCGAGCCGGCCGTGTTGGCGCTCGATGTGCACCACGAGCTGCTCGCGGAACAGCGGGTCCGCGAGGTCGCCGGCGAGGGAGTCGGCGCCACCGAGGTCCTTCGCCAACGTCTCGAGCCGGTCGGCTCGCCGCGCGGTGAGCACCACGTCGGCGCCGGCCGCCGCGAGCACGCGTGCGAACCGGTCGCCCAACCCTGCGGAGGCACCGGTGACGAGCGCGACCCGCCCGTCGAGGCGGAAGAGGTCCTGGATGTCCGGGGTGGCGGTCACGCGGCGCAGTTTCGCGTACTCCGACGGCAACACCCGTAGCATCGGCGCCGATGATCGTGCTGGCCGCCGCGTCCACCTCGGTCGGAGAGCTGATCGCCAAGGTGCTGCCGCTGGCCATCGGTGCCGCGATCAGCCCCACCATCCTGATCGTCGTCCTGCTCGTGCTCGGTGCACCGGTGCACCCGCGCGCCCGCGGCGTGGCGTACGCGGCCGGGGCGCTGAGCGTGCTGCTCGTTCTCACCGCGATCAGCCTCACCTTCCTCCGGCGGAGCGTCGTGGGCAAGCCGCCGAGTGACCCGATCTACGGGTGGACGGACATCGGGTTCGGGGTACTCATCTTCCTGGTCGGCCTGCGCGAGCTGCTGGCGACCCCGAAGCCGAAGCAGCCGCCGGCCGATGGCGGGAACACCGGTGCCCACCTCGGCCGGTTCTACGCGATCGGCCTCGTGATGATGCTCACCAACTTCTCGACGCTGGTGCTCTACGTTCCGGCGATGAAGGAGGTGGCGATCGCGAACGTCGGCGTCGGAGGCAAGACCGCCGTCACCGTGCTCGTGCTCGCGGTCGCCTCGGCACTGGCGTGGGTGCCGGTGGTGCTCGACCTGGTGGCGCCGCGCGCTGCCACCGACGTGCTCAACCCGCTGAACGCGTTCATGACCCGCCACCAGAAGTCGGTGACGGTCGTCGTGTGCTTCGCATTCACGGTCGTTCTCATGGCCAAGGGCGCACGCGCCCTCTGATCCTGGAGCAGGTAGATGACTTCGAACGCGGTGAAGGAATGGGAAGCCCGGGGGGAGCGCATCCCCGTGAACGGACTCGAGGTGTTCGTGCTCGATGCGCCGGCGACGGGGCCCGAGTCGGGTGATCCGCTGCTGATCCTGCACGGGTTCCCGACATGCTCGTTCGACTGGCGGAGCGTCATCGAGCCGGTGCGCGCCGCCGGCCGACGCGTCGTGCTCTTCGACTTCCTCGGCTTCGGCCTCTCCGACAAGCCGGACATCCGCTACAGCATCCGCGGCTACGCGGACACCTGCGAAGCGGTCGCGGCCTATGCCGGGCTCGAGCAGGTCGTGCTCGTGACCCATGATCTCGGGGACTCGGTGGGTGGCGAGATCCTGGCCCGCTCACTGGAGGACTCGCTCGACTTCGACGTGAGCAATCGCGTCCTCACCAACGGCAGCATCTACCTGGGGCTGGCCCAGCTCACCGCCGGTCAGGAGATGCTCCTCGCGGCGGAAGACGCGCGCTTCGATCTCGCCGCGCTCGGCATCGATCCGTCCGTCGGGTTCAAGAGCGGCGTCGGGGGAACGTTCGCGGTTCCGCCCAGCGACGACGAGCTCACGGCGCAGTGGGAGATGGCCTCGTACCAGGACGGCCATCAGTTGCTCGCCCGCACGATCCGCTACATCGAGGACCGTCGCGTCGAGGAACGTCGCTTCACCGGTGCCATCGAGGAGCACGCATCCCCGCTGCACGTCATCTGGGGCAAGCTCGACCCGGTAGCCCGCTACCCGATGGCCGAGCGCCTGCACGGGCTGCGCCCCGACGCACCGCTCGTGACGCTCGACGAGATCGGTCACTACCCGATGGTCGAGGCACCGGATCAGTTCGGCGCCGCCATGCTCGCCGCTCTGGCGGACTAAGCCGCCAGCGAGGCTCCGGCCGTCACCATGGGCTGCCGGCACGCGATTGGAGACGGTTCAGCCACGCGACGACGTCGTCGGTGTGCGTCCGAGAGCCGACCGCGATCTTCCCGAACATCGTGAAGCCGCGCCAGGGTTGGACGGCCCGAATTCGGACCACGCTTCCGTTGCCAAGCACGACCTTGGCTTGGTCGGCCCACGGCCGGAACGTCAACATCATGAGCGATCGGCGGGCGGAACCCCGGATCTCGAAGCGGTCGATTTCCGACCATGGAATCGACCGCGAGCCGCGAAAGCCTTCGATCGAGATGCCGTCACGCCGCACTTCGAGCACGTCGTACTTCCACGAGATGAAGTACACGATGGCAACAGTGGCGGGCACGACGAACAACGCGAGGCCGAGTACCACGCCCAGGCCGAAACTGGAGACCAAGTCGAGCCACAGGAAGAACAGCGCGATGGCCGACGCGAGGATCGTCACCCACCGGAGGTTGCGGTTCCGGATGCGTTGCGGCAGTGCCCAGTCACCCAGAGTCATGGACCGACCGGTCTTCTCAACGGCGGAGGAGGAAGGCGGCGTTGTCGTGGAAGAGGCCGGGGGCCTGCTCGGGGCTGGTGGTGAAACGGCCGGTCGCGGCGTAGTCGGGGATGGGGGTCGCGGTGCCTTCGGAGTGCGGGTAGTCGCTGCAGGCCATCAGCAGATCCGCGCCGCCGAGCTGGCGCCGGAGGTTCTCGGGCAGCTCGTACGAGAACGACGAGACGCGCACCTGGCGGCGGAAGTACTCACTCGGGCGCAACGAGAGATCGGCGGGCGCGCGCCCGTTGAAGCGCGTCGTGAAGTCCACTCCACCGTCCAGCATCATCAGGTACAGCGGCACCCAGACTGCGGACAGCTCGACGATGCCGAGGCGCAGATCGGGATGCCGCTCGAGCACGCCGTTCACGATGAGGTCGGTGCACGCGAGCGCGGCAGCGGCGTACAGGAAGACCGAGTCGAGGAAGGGCAAGGAGGAGTCGTCGGCGTCGGTGTACCAGGCGTCGTCGAACGGGCGCGTCTGGTCGGCCACGTGGAACACCGGTGTGATCCCGTGCTCCACGAATCCGGCCCACACCCGGTCGAGCTCCGGGTGGGAGAGGGGCTTCCCGTCGACGACCGCGGGAGCGATCATCGCCAGCTGTACCCCGCCCGCGGCCAGGTCCCGCAGCTCCTCTTCCATCCACTGCGGGTCGCGCAGCGAGAGATGCGCGACGGGATGCAGCCGGCCCTGTCCTTCCGCGGCGACCGTCACGCACCACCGGTTCCATGCCCGCATGTTCGCGAGCAGCGCTGCCGGCGAATCCGAGAGCTTGCGCTCCCACAGCAGGCCGTAGTTCGGGAACAGCACCGCCTCGTCGACGCCGAGATCGGCGAGCCGGTCGCGGCGTGCGGCGGGATCCCAGTGGTCGCGCGGCAGCGCGTCGTCGTAACGGTGCTCGGCCGGCTCGCCACGCCGGGCGCGCTCATGGCGTTGACCGATCTCGTCGGTCTCGCCGGGGGTCTGCACCTCGGCGAGACCGAGGCGGCGGTCGCGCCACGTGACCCAGGTGTAGCCCGCGTCGTCGTCCACGAACCGGATCGCGGTCTCGCGATCCCCGGGGTCGATGTGCTCTTCCCAGAGGCCGCGGTACTCGACGAGGTGCTGATCGGAGTCGATCACGACGCTCATAGGACCCAGTGTGCCCCCGCGGGCTACTGCTCCGCCATGATCGATTCGAACTCGGCTTCGGGATCCCGGTGCCCGACACCGGCGACCTCCACCACGACCCGGTGCAGCGTGCCGGTGAAGCGGAACGGCGCCGGGTATCCCTCCCCGACCGGAGGGCCCTGCTCCCAGCCGCACGTCATGCCCGCGCCGGTGATCGAGTAGCGCACCGGTGTGGTGTTGGGGATCCCGGCCTCACCGACGACCGCGCCGTCGATGAGCAGCCGGCCCACCCCGCTGAAGTCGCCGTTGCTCGTGAACGAGAGCTCGAGCTCGTGCGCGCCGGGGGCGACGACCACGTCGGACGTGACCGTGTACCGGTCCTTGCCCAGGTAGCTGTGCACGTACCGCAACCGGCCGTCGAGCAGGTGGAACGACCAACCGCCGAGCACCGTCCCCATCGCAAGGAGCACCCCTTCCGGGACCGCTCCATCGGGGATCTCCACCGCGGCGGTGATCGTGTGGTTGCGGTTGCGCACGTTGACGGTGACGTTCTCCGGTACCGGCGCGCCGTTCGGGTAGAAGACGTACCGGTCGCGCGCGTCGAACGGCTTGCGGGGGTTGAGCAGCGCCGCGATCGGACGGTTGTCGAGCGGCAGCACCTGGTACCGGCGCGCTTCCTCCCACCAGAGCGCGACGAGCTCGTCGAGCCGCTCGGGCTCCTCGGCTGCGAGGTCGTGGCACTCCGAGAAGTCCTCCGCGACGTGATACAGCTCCCAGACGTCGTCCTCGAACGGTGCGTCCGGGTCGAGGCCGTCGTTGTACATCGCGCCGAGCGGCTTGAACGTCACCGCCTTCCAACCGTCGTGATAGATCCCGCGGCTGCCCAACATCTCGAAGTACTGCGTCGTGCGGTGGGCCGGCGCATCCGGTGTTCGCAGCGCCGCCGCGAAGCTCACGCCTTCGATCGGGCTCTGCGCAACCCCGCCCAGCTCCTCCGGTGGCGCGATCCCGATGAGGTCCAGAAGGGTCGGGAGCACGTCGATCGCGTGCGTGAACTGGTGGCGGATCTCCCCGCGCCCGGTGATGCCGCGCGGCCACTGGACGATGCACGGGTCCGCGATCCCCCCTTCGTGCACCTCGCGCTTCCACCGGCGGAACGGCGTGTTGCCGGCCATCGTCCAGCCCCAGGGGTAGTTGTTGTGCGCGGTCGGGGTACCGAGCTCGTCGATGCGTTGCCGCAGCTCCTTGCGCCCCGCCGGATTGCCGTTCCACAGGCGCGAGTCGTTGATGGAACCGCGCTCACCGCCCTCCGCGGAAGCACCGTTGTCGGACACCAGCACCACGACGGTGTTCTCGCGTTCGCCGAGCTCGTCGATGAACGCGAGGACCCGGCCGATCTGTGCGTCGGCATGGGAGAGGAAGCCGGCGAAGCACTCCATGAAGCGGGCCGCGACCTTCTGGTCCGCGGGCTCCAGCTGGTCCCATGCCGGCACCCACGGTGGCCGGGGCGAGAGCTCCGTGCCTTCGGGGAGCAGGCCCATCGCCTGTTGCCGCGCGAACGTGGCGTCGCGCCACGCGTCCCAGCCCGCGTCGAACGTGCCGCGGTAGCGCTCGATCCACTCCGCGGGCGCGTGGTGCGGGGAGTGGCACGCGCCCGTCGCGAAGTAGAGGAAGAACGGCTGGTCCGGCTCCACCGAGCGGATCTCACCGAGGTATTGGATGGCGCGCTCGGCCAGATCCTCGCTCAGGTGGTACCCCTGCTCAGGGGTTCGGGGCGGGCGCACCGCGTGGTTGTCCTGGAAGAGGTTCGGCACGAACTGGTGCGTCTCGCCACCGTGGAACCCGTACCACCGCTGGAACCCGCGCCCGACCGGCCAGCTCTCGCGCGACGCCGCGGCGTGCGTCTCGTCCTCAGGCGTGAGGTGCCACTTCCCCACGGCAACCGGCGCGTACCCGTGGGCGGCGAGCATCTGGGGCAGGAACCCGTTGCGACGGGGAATGCGGCCGCTGTAGCCGGGGAAGCCGACGGCGAGGTCGGCGACGCGCGCCATCCCGTTCGAGTGGTGGTTGCGGCCGGTGAGGAGGCACGACCGGGTCGGCGAGCAGAGCGCGGTGGTGTGGAAGTTGGCGAGCCGCACGCCCTCGGCCGCGAGGCGGTCGATGTTCGGGGTCGCGATGTCGGAGCCGTAGCAGCCGAGCTGCGCGTACCCCACGTCGTCGAGGACCACCAGCACGACGTTGGGCGCGCCGGTAGGCGCTGCGGGCTCCGGCTCCCACCACGGAGTCGACTCGCGCCAGCTCGGACCGATCACCCCACCGAATTCGTCAGCCATGCGGGCAGTCTGCCCCGTAGGCGGCGACCGCGGCCCGAGGGGCCGGGCCTAGCGGGGTGCGGGGCGGGTGCCGCGGAGCAAGCGGCCCGGGAGCGCGCCGGTGGACTCGCCGTCTTCGAACGTGACGGTGCCGGCCTTGATCGTCATGCGGTAGCCGACGGCCTCCTGCATGAGCCGGCGGCCGCCGGCGGGGAGGTCGTACACGAGGTGCGGGGGCCGGCAGCCAAGGGCGTCGAAGTCGATCGTGTTGAGATCGGCGACATAGCCCGGAGCGACGACGCCACGGTCGAGCCAGCCGACGTGATGCGCGGTGCGTTGCGTCTGCTGATGGACGATCTGCTCGACGGGGATGCGTGTCCCTCGCTTGCGGTCGCGGGCCCAGACGACCAGCGACGACGTGGTCATGCTCGCGTCGCAGATGGCGCCGCAGTGGGCACCGGCATCCGACAGGCCGAACAGAGAGAACGGGGTGGAGATCATCTCGAAGATGTCGTCGAAGTTGCCGTGCGCGAAGTTGAACAGCGGGATGTAGAGCAGCTGCTTCCCTTCGCGCTCGAGCAGCGCGTCGTATACGAGCGGCGCGGGATCCGTTCCGGCCGCGCGGGCCCGGGCGCCGAACGACCAGTCGGCGTCGAGCTCGTAGTCGACCGGGTCGGAGAGCTCGAACATGACGTCGAAGCCACCGGAGATCTGCTTGAACAGTCCGTCGGGGAGCGCGGCGATCATCGTCGCGTGCTCCTCGAGGATGCGGCGCCGGCGTTCGGGATCCCGCAGCGCCGCGACCCGCTCGGCCAGTGGCAAGCGCGCGACCTCGTCGAAGCTCGCGGTGAAGAGGAAGGGGTTCGCGGTCGCCTCGAGCCCGAGGAGGACGCCGATCGGCCGGGGCGCGACCTGTGGCTTCACGTCGAGGCCGGCCGCGCGCATCGTGGCCACTGAATCGAAGATCTTCCGCCACCGCTCGGGAGAGTGGTACGCCTGCTGGACGGTGAACGAGACCGGTCGACCCGAGGTGCGGGCGAACGCTTCGATCAGCGACAGCTCTGCGTCGGCGAACTCGTCGTCGGTGGTCTGGTAGCAGTCCGAGATCAGCTGGGTCACCCCGAGCCCGGTGCTGCCGAGCACCTCCGCGATTGCGAGGAGCTCACGCGCGCTCGCGGACAGCGTCCCGATGTTCTCGCCCGCTTTGGTGCGGTGGACGTCCGTGCGGGACGTCGCGAACCCGATCGCCCCGGCCTCGAGCGCCTCACCGACGAGCGCGGCCAGGCGCGCCAGCTCGTCGTCGGTCGGGGCCTCGGCGTGGTTCGCGCCGCGGTCGCCCATGACGTACGTGCGCAGCGCCGCGTGCGGGACGTGCGCGGCGACGTCGAGCGTGTGCGGCTTGGTGTCGAGCGCGTCGAGGTACTCGGGGAACGTCTCCCAGTCCCAGGTCAGACCCTCCGCGAGCGCGGTGCCGGGGATGTCCTCCACGCCCTCGAGCAGACCGATGAGCCAGTCGTGGCGGTCGACGTGGGCGGGCGCGAAGCCGACGCCGCAGTTGCCCATCGCGATCGTCGTCACACCGTGGATCGAGGACGGGGCGACGATCGGATCCCAGGTGACCTGCCCGTCGAAGTGGGTGTGGATGTCGACGAACCCCGGGGTCACGAGGAGGCCCTCGGCGTCCACCTCCCGGGCGCCGCGCTCGTCGACGTCGCCCACCGCGGTGATGGTGGATCCGGTGACGGCGACGTCACCCTGGAAGGGCGGTGCGCCGGTGCCGTCGACGATCGTGCCGTTGCGGATGACGAGGTCGGCCATGCCCACCACGCTGCCACAGATCTTCCGGGTCGCTCCGGCGTCCTCACTCCGTGCCCGCTCCCGCCTGCGCTCCTGCTCTCTAGAGTGCGGGCCTCCACCGAGGAAGGATTTCGAAGATGACGTACCGCGTGATCCAGTGGGCGACCGGCTTCGTCGGCCGGGAAGCGGTCAAGGGAGTGATCGCGCACCCCGACCTCGAGCTCGTCGGGGCGTGGGTGCACAGCCCCGACAAGGTCGGTCGGGACGTCGGCGAGCTCTGCGGGCTCGAGCCGCTCGGCGTCCTGGCGACAGGGGACCTCGACGAGATCTGCGCGATGGAGGCCGACTGCGTCGTGTACGCGCCGGTGCTCGCGAGCACCCGCACCGTGGCGCGTCTGCTCGAGTCGGGGAAGAACGTGGTCACGCCGGTCGGTTGGATCTACCCGCCGCAGACGCCCAAGGTCGCCGAGCTCGAAGACGCGTGCCGCCGCGGGGCGACGACGCTGCACGGAACCGGGATCAACCCGGGCGGGATCACCGAGCGGTTCCCGTTGATGCTCTCGTCGATGTGCCGCGCCATCCGCCACGTCCGGGTCGAGGAGTTCTCCGACATTCGCAATTACCCGACCGAATCGGTCGTGCGAGAGGTCATGTTGTTCGGCACCCCGCCCGAGCAGGCGGCGACCAGCCCGATGCCCGAGATCCTGGGCGACGGCTTCGGCCAGTCGATCGACATGGTGGCCGCGGGACTCGGCTGGACGCTCGATCCCGAGAAGCGAACGACCCACGAGATGGCCGTCGCCCGGCGCGCTCTCGACACGCCGGTCGGGGTGCTCGAGGCGGGCACGGTCGCGGCGCAGCGCTTCACCTGGGAAGGACTGGTGAACGGAGTGCCGGTGATCACCGTGCGGGTGAACTGGCTCATGGGTGAGGACGATCTCGAGCCCGCGTGGCGACTCGACGGCCAGCGCTTCGAGATCGAGTTCGATGCGGAGCCGCCGCTCGCGGTGACGTTCCACGGATTGCACCCACCCGTCGTGGGGGAGCAGCCGGAGATCGGGTTGATCGCACCCGCGATGCACTGCGTCAACGCGATCCCCGCGGTGTGCGACGCGCCGCCCGGGATCGCCACCTACCTCGACCTCCCGCTGTTCAGCGGGCGGGGAACCCCGGTTCGTTAGTGCTCGAGGAACGAGGTGGTGAAGAAGCGCAGGTCTTTCTCGTCGAACAGGGTGGGTAGCACTGACCCGTCGGATCGGCGCCGGAGCCGGTAGCGGATCTCGTCGTCGAAGCGGATGACCTCGCATACCTCGAATCCGGTGACCCACCGGTCGCCGAAGCGGCATCGGACCTCGACTCCGTCACGCGGCGGGACCTGGCGCACCGCCGCCGAGGGCGCAGTGCGCGTCGGCGCGCGAATCGGATCCGGTGCTCCGACGTCAGCCTCGGCTTCGAGGTCGATCTCGGTGCGCGTCACCGGGATCTCGGCCTCCGGCGTCGGGATCGCCGGGGCGATCGGCGCCTGGTCGGGGTCGATCGTCCCCCCGATCACGGTCCGGGCCTGCGGAGCCGGCATCGTGCCCGCCATCGCGAGGGTGGTCGTGAGCCGGCTCACCGCGTCGACGAGAGCAGTCCGTTCGATTCGGTCGAGCTGCACCCGTTCGGCCAGCACCTCGCACGTCTGCGCGACCTGACGAAGCACGTGCGCGAGCTCGGTGTCGCGGCCCGTCATCCCCTCCCGGATGCCCTGCATCCCGGCGACCAGCGCGCTCGGCTCGCCCATCCGCGTCTCGATCTCGGACCGGACGCGGGTGGACAGCATCGAAACGGATTCGGCGAGCGTCGCCTGGAGCTCCGCGCGAACTGTCGCCAGCTCACCGCGCACGAGGTCGAGAAGGTCTGCATCGACCCTCCGCCGCTTTCCGAATGCCATCGGCCCGCTACCCGCCCGTCGCGCGGCGTACCGCGCAGCCACCCATTGCGTCGGATCGTACGCCTGAGCACCCGCGCAATGGTGGATATGCATTCGCCGCCGGGCCCGCTCGATCGGGGGCGCGGAGCTGTGGTCGAACCGGCCGGATCGCGCCCCGAATCCGGCTCGGCGCAGGCGCTAGGTTCCCCGCCGGGATGGGAGTGTTCGGGTCACCGGAGATGGTCGATGGATACACGCGGGCGCGACCGCCCGTGCATCCGTACGTGCTCGAGCTGGTGCGCGAGCGCCTCGGCCTGACGATGCCACTCGCCCGCGCGCTCGACGTCGGCTGCGGCACCGGCCTGTCCACCAGCCCGCTGCGCGGCATCGCGGGGTTCTGCATCGGTCTCGATCCGATCGAGGCCATGGTGCACGGGAGTCCGGCCCGGGCCGTCGGCGTCCGCTTCGCGACGGCCCGGGCGGAAGCACTCCCCGTTCGCAGCGCGTTCGTCGACGTCGTCACCGCCGCGGGATCGCTGAACTACGCGGACCTCGATGCGTTCTTCCCCGAAGCGGCGCGGGTGCTGCGCGAGGGCGGGGCCCTCATCGTCTACGACTACACGCCGGGCCGGCGGTTTCCCGGCTCCGACGCACTCGACGACTGGTTCTCGGACTTCCTCGCTCGGTACCCGAAGCAGGTCGGCGCGGCTCGTCCGCTCGATCCGGAGCTGCTCGCGGCGGTGGCCACCGGATTTCGCCTCGTGAGCGGGGAGGAGTTCGAGGTCGCGCTGCGACTCGATCCCGCGGCGTACTGCGACTACGTCCTGACGGAGACCAACGTCGAGTTCGCCGTCGCTTCGGGCGAAGACCGCCACGAGATCCGAGCCTGGGTCGAGAGCACCCTCGCCGGAGTGTTCGAAGACGAGGCCCGCGATGTGTTGTTCAACGGCTACCTCGCCCACTTCGAGCTCGCCTGAGCTGGTGCTAGTGCCGTGTCAGGCAACGTTGGTGGGGTCGCGTCCACCACTTGGCGGCTCGGGTCGCGCAGACTTTGGGCATGGCGGAACGGGTGCTGGTTCGTGAGTTGACCAACGAGGAGGGCCGCAAGCTCCTCTCGATCATTCGGCGGGGTTCGGGGTCGGTGGTGCGGTGGCGGCGCGCGCAGATCGTGTTGTGGTCCGCGCAGCGGATGGATGTGCCGGCGATCGCGAAGATCGCGTTCACCTCGGAGGATCGGGTCCGGGCGGTGATCCACAACTTCAACGACGATGGGTTCGATTCGCTCGCACCGAAATACGCAGGTGGACGGCCACCGACGTTCACGTTGCCGGAACGGCGCGAGGTCAAGCAGGTCGCGTTGAGTCGTCCAACGGATCATGATCTGCCGTTCTCGACGTGGTCGCTCTCGAAGTTGGCCGACTTCTTGGTGGCTGAGGGGGTGGTCGACGACATCAGCCACGAGGGCCTGCGGGTCTTGCTCCGCGAGGAAGGCATCTCGTTTCAAGCCATCAAGACCTTCAAAGTGAGCAACGATCCCGACTTCGAAGCGAAGAAGAACCGGGTCCTCGAGCTCTACGACATCGCCGACGGCAAAGCAGAACCGGGCCCCGATGACCCGACGGTGGTGATCTGCATGGACGAGTTCGGGCCGCTGAACCTGCAACCGCATCCCGGGAAGCAGTGGGCTCCAGCCGCCGCGGGGAAGGGTGACCGGGAGTCACCGCGTCGTCGTCGGATGCGCGCCACGTTCACACGACCCCACGGAGTCCGTCACCTCATGGCCGGCTACGACCTGTCGACCGATCGGCTCTACGGCCACGTCGTGGACCACAAAGACCGGACCGCGTTCCTCGCGTTCGGTCGCTACCTGCGCTCGTTGCATCCACCCGGCGTGCGGATCGCGATCGTGCTCGACAACTTCAGTCCCCACCTCTCAACCAAGAAAGACCAACGTGTCGGCGAGTGGGCCGCCGCGAACAACGTCGAGTTGGCCTACGTGCCGTTCTACGCGTCGTGGCTGAACCGGATCGAGGCTCAGTTCACCGCGCTGCGTTACTTCGCCCTCGACGGGACCGACCACCCCTCACACCACGAGCAGGGACGGATGATCCGCCGCTACATCGCCTGGCGGAACCGCAACGCCCACGACCGCGCACTCCAAGAAGTCGTAAAACGCGCAAACGTTGCCTGACACGGCACTAG
>JBBSAM010000037.1:0-40550 GCA_038252255.1 Acidimicrobiia bacterium
CCGACGAGCGCGCTGGATGCGGGTGCGTTGGGCCAGCCGGTGAGGTTGCCGCCGCCGAGGCGCCAGTAGCCGTTGGCCGGGTCGGGTGCGACGGTCGGGTTGGTGCCGACGAGCGCGCCGTCCACGTAGAGGGCCATGCCGTTGGGGCCTTGGGTGGCGACGATGTGGTGGAACACGTTGTCGTTGTAGAGGCTGGTCGAGGTGATGACCTGCTGGGCGCCGCCGGCGAGGATGCCGTAGGCGATGCGTCCGTTGTTGGTCATGTAGAGCTGGCGGTCGTAGGTGGTGCCCCAGCCGGTCGGGGCGTTCTCGAGGCCGAGGATCTTGCCGCCGTTGAACGAGCTGGTCTTGACCCAGGCCTCGAGCGAGTAGGTCTGGGGGTTGGTGACCTGCTGGTTGCTGTAGGCGACGCCACCCGATGCGGGGCTGAGGACGCCGGTGGATCCGTCTCCCAGCGCACCCGCGGCCCCGAAGGTGACACCGTTGCGGTAGGTGCCGGTCCGGTTGTGGCCGGACGCGTCGGCCACGGGCAGCGTGCCGAGCTCACCGAGCCGCCAGTACATCGACGGCAGGTCGGCGTTGACGGCCGCCGGATAACCGCTCGGCGGAGGCGGCGGTGGCGGCGGTCCGGGATCGGGCTGCTCCGGCGGGAGCGGGGCACCGTTCGCGGACCCCGACGCGTACAGCGCGGCGACCTGAGCCGCGGTGAGCGCGGTGTTGTGCATGCTGGCCTCGTCGATGGTGCCCTGCCAGTAGTAGCTCATCACGGCCGGGTACCCGTCGTAGTTGGAGCCGAAGATCGTGTAGAAGCGCGTGAGGTCCATGTAGCCGACACGAAGGTATCCGGGGCCCGGGAGGATCGGCTGGGTGACGTTCAACGTCTGGTTGAGCACGCCGTCGAGGTACAGCGAGATGTTGCCGATCCCGTCGAACACGGCGGCGGCCTGGTGCCAGCTGCCGTCGTTGTAGGTGCCGAAGCTGCGCACGAAGCTGTTGCCCGGGTTCGCGACGTTGCCGCGCCGGATGCCGAAGCCGATCTTGCCGTCGTTGTCCATCCAGATGGCGCGGTTGTCGAGCGTGCCGACTCCGGTTTGGGCGTTGGTGAAGCCCATGATCGCCCCGCCCCGCTCGGTGGTGGTCTTGAACCACACCGATTCGGTGAACGCCGCGGCCGGGGTGATCGGCGCGGTCGACGTGACGAAGCCGTCGGTCCCGTTGGTCGTGATCGCGGTGTTGCCCAGCACGGCACCGGGCTGGCCGGTGGCGACCCCGCCGACGATGTTCCCGGTGTTGTTGTTGCCCGAGCTGTCGGCCAGCGGGCTGCCCGCGCCGTCGAGCCGCCAGTGCGCGGCCGCGCCGCCCGCGGCGGTCACCGCGGCCGGATAGGCCGGTGGGTTCTGCCAGCCGACCGTGACCGGCAAGCTGGCCGGGCCGCGGATGGACGTCAGCGTCCCGTCGCTGGCGGTCAGCTGGTAGGTGTGCGAGGTACCGGCGGTGAGGCCGGAGTCCTTGAAGCGGTAGACCGGGCGCGACCAGGGCCAGGACTCGCGCGTCTGGGTCGCGATCGGAGTCGTGCCGCCGTCGCGGTAGAGGCTGAGCGTGATCTGGCCGTCGTCGTTGTCGCGGACGCCCTCGGCACTGATCTCGAGCGTGCCGGCCGCGGTAGCGGTGACCCGGGGGGTGGTCGGTACCTCGGGTGCTGCGTCGCCGCCGCTCGGTGTGAATCGCGTGAGGCCCTGCTGGTTGGTGCTGTTCACCGAGGCGAAGTCGCCGCCGACGAAGATGTTGGTGCCGTCGCTCGCCAGGACCTGGGGGCCGACGGTCGTGCTGGTGCCGGGGGCACCACCGTTGGTCGTCGGGCTCCAGTGGCCGAGCCGGCCGTCAGATGTGCGGAACGACTCCAGGCGGTACCAGGTGAAGTTGTTGGAGTTGTTCGGGCCCACGTACCCACCGACGTTCTTGGCGCAGTCGTGGTTGTGCGAGGCGCGATATCCCACGCCGTTGGCGAAGGCGAGCGCGACGGAGCCGCCGAGGCAGCGCTCGTTCCAGAGGAGCGACCCGTCGGAGATGTTCGCCGCGTAGTAGCCCTCCCAGCACCCGGGGTTCGGGGCTTCGGCGGTGACGTAGGCGATCGTGCCCTGGATCTGGATGTCCGTGAGGTTGGCGTCGCAGCCGCCGTTGGCCAGGCGCGGCGAGACGCCGGTCGCGGCCCAGGGCATGGTGGCGCCGGTGGTCGGGTCCAGCGACGCGATCCCGGCCTGGGGGAGGCCGTTGACGACGTCGTTCTCACCGCCGACGAGCAGGCGGGTGCCGTTGGGTGCGATGGCGCTCTCGGCGATGCGCTTGTCGGAGCTGGCGTTGAAGGCGGTGACCACGTCGCCGTTGGTGGTGTTGAGCTTCGCGATGCGGGTCCGCGCGACGTTCTTGATCGTGGTGAAGTCACCACCGACGTACACGCCGTTGTTGTCCGAGGTGACCGTGGCGACGATCGCGTTCGCGTTCGCGCTCCAACCGGTGTCGACTGTGCCGGAAGGCAGGTTCAGGCGGGCGATGCGCTGGCGGGTGACGCCACCGATCGTGGTGAACGATCCGGCCACGTAGAGCTTCGTGCCGTCGTTGGAGACGTCGAGGTCGTAGACCATGCCGTTGGCGTTCGGGTTGAACGTGGTGATCAACGCCCCGGTGGTCGCGTTGAACGCGGCGATCCGGTTGCGGGCCACCTCACCCGTGCCGAGAGGGGATCCCGGGGGGCGGACCGAGGTGAACTCGCCACCCGCGTAGACCACGTTGTTGGACACGTCGAGCGCCCAGACCGTGTTGTTGGTCTGCCACATGCTCGAGGCGACCCCGCTCAGGGCCTGGTCGTTGACCACGGCCGCGGCCGCGGGGGCGACCTCTGTCATGCCGACGAGACCCGCGGTCGCCAGCGCGACGGCGACGAGTGCAGACAGCGATCGAAACGCGCGAGTAGTGCGATTACGCACCGAAACCTCCCAAATAGACCCGGCCGCATTCTTTCGGAGGGCTTCTGGCCCGGTCAATGAGGCGAACGACTCAGAATGGTCGCGGCATCACGCGGAGTGGGACCTCACGGGAAGTGACTGGGCGATGACGAATCGAGGCCGTGGTGTCTGAATTCCACCTTGATTTCGCTTTACGAATCGTCCGTTCGACCCATTGTGTCCGTAGTGCGGGCCGAGTTACCCTTTAGTCCGGTCGGGAGGGACTTGGCCGGGCGGGGTAGTGATTGCGCAGTATCGGCAGTCGCGCTCCAAGTGAGGACAACCACGGTGCGTAGCAGAGATGAGGCGACACGAGCGCTACGGCGTGAGGGTCCGCGGGGTCGCCCGCAGACCGCTCGCCCGATGCGGGAGCTGGAGACAGTCCCGGCGCTCGAAGCGGTCGCCACCGCGGAGCTGACGAGCGGGAGCTCGCGCCTGCGCGGACTGCTCTTCGGCCTCGACGCCATCGCCGCGTCCCTCGGATTCGGGCTCACGCTCGGACTCCCGGTGGTCCTGAACGGGGTCGACGCGCCCGGGCTCACCGCGCTTCTCGTGGCCGTCGTCGCGGCCATCGGCGTCTCGCTGCTGGCGATCGCGTCCCAAGGTCTGTACCGGTCCCGCACCTGTGCGGTCCGGGCCGTCGAGACGGTGCGGCTCGGGCGGGCCGTCGCCGTCGCCACGGTGGTCGCCCTCCTGGCGGCCGATGCGATGGATCTCTCGATCGGGGTCGGAGCGGCGATCGCCTCGATCGCGGTGACCTGGTTCCTGCTCTCCGCCTCCCGGGGTCTCTACGGGGCATGGCTGCGGAAGCTCCGCATGCAGGGCCGGTTCTGCCGCCAGGTCGTCGTGGTCGGCACCGGCGACGAGGGCTACGAGCTCTACAAGCTGGTCGAGCAGCATCCCGAGCTCGGCATCCGGGTGTCGGGGATCGTCGGACCGCGCCACTCGCTCGCCCAGTGGGACGGCGAGATCCAGTGGCTCGGCGAGGTGGCCGATGCGGACCTCGCGGTCCGGGCCGCCGGCGCCAACGGCGTGATCATCGCGGTGAGCGACATCTCGGCCGACGAGCTCAACCACCTGACCCGGGACCTCCTGCGCGACGGTGTGCACGTCCAGCTCTCGAGCGGGCTGCGGGGGATCGACGGCCGGCGCCTGCGGTCACTCCCGCTCGCGCACGAGCCGCTCTTCTACCTCGAGCCGGTGTCGCTCTCTCGCTGGCAGCTCCGCACGAAGCGCGTGCTCGACCTCGTGCTCGCGAGCCTGATCTTCGCGGCTGCGCTCCCCGTGCTCGCGATCGCCGCACTCGCGGTCAAGCTCGGAGACGGTGGATCCGTGCTCTTCCGCCAGACCCGCGTGGGCCAGGACGGTGCGCCGTTCAGCTTGCTGAAGCTGCGCACGATGGTTCCCGACGCCGAAGAGCGCCTGGTGGACCTCACCTTCGCGAACGAGCGCGAAGGCGGACCGCTGTTCAAGCTCACCCAGGACCCGCGCCGCACCAAGGTCGGGCGGATCCTCGAGCGGACGAGCCTCGACGAGCTCCCGCAGCTCATCAACGTGCTGCGGGGCGACATGAGCCTGGTCGGTCCCCGGCCGGCGCTGCCGCACGAGGTCGCGCAGTTCGACGACGAGCTCCTCGGTCGCCAGCGGGTGCTTCCCGGGATCACCGGCCTCTGGCAGGTCGAGGGGCGTGAGAACCCGGCGTTCGACGTCTACCGACGCCTCGACCTCTTCTACGTCGAGAACTGGTCGGTCGGATTCGACCTGGCGATCCTCATGTCGACGTTCCAGAGCGTCCTGATGCGCCTCATCTGGCGGTCCGGGAGCACCGAGCTCTCGGTCACCCCGGAGCTCGCAGGCACTCCCGCAGCCCAGTCTTCATAGGGGTTTTCCCCGCTTCTGGGGGCAGGTCACGCAGCGCGCGATTAGTACCGCGGTGCGTTGATAGTTCAGTCTCGGCCTCGGAATGCCGATAGGTTGAGTCTGCCGCATTGCCGCGGAATGAGCATTTTCTTAGCCCCCGAGGGGAACAGTCCCTCGTAGCCCGTTGGCAGCGCTCCGCACGGCAGCTCCCCATTCCCGGACGAGGAGAACGACGTGCCTAGGCCCAACCATGGACGCCCTCAGAAGCTTTCGCTCCGCACTCGCTCGCTTGCGGGGGTCGCAGCACTCGGTCTCGCGGCCGGGTTGATCCAGCTCCTGCCGGCGGCGGGTGCCGACGGCATCGTCGTGACCCAGGTCGCGAGCGCGACCGATGCCGGTGCAGTCGACATGAACCGCGATGGCATCGCCGACTACGCCCGCTACGGCGTGACGAACGACGCACTTTCTGTCGGTGAGCAGCCTCGCGACGGCAGCGACCTCAGACTCTTTCTCCCGTTCGACGTCTCCGCGACTGCGCTCGACGCAGTGAAGGGCGGCGGCAGGGCCAACATCGCGATGCGCGTCTGGCGCGTGTCGAACCTCACGACGCAGAAGCTCGTTGTCGACGCGTACACGAACGGTACGAGCGCGCAACGCTCGGACTACAACCGGCCGGCGACGCGGCTCGTCACCCTGACGCCGATCGAAGGACGCGTCGCGGTCGACGTCACCAGCGTCATCCGCTCCATGACGACCGCGGGAACGGTGACGCTGCGACTCCGCCTCGATCAGCTCGCGCCAAAGACCGGAGGCCCGCTCACCCAGGTGAACGTCGCGACGTCCGAGTCCCGCCGGGTGGAGAACCGCCCGGTGCTGACGGCCACGTCCTCCGGAACGGCCGTCGCCACGCCGCCACCGACTCCCTCGGGACCGACCGCGGCCCCGGTTCCGGCGCCCACGCCCGATCCGGCTCCGGCTCCGGCTCCCGGCCCGACTCCTGTACCCCCGGTTGCGAGCACGGGTCAGCCCCCGGCCTCGGTCACGGGTGGCAGCACGTGGAACGCGATCTTCGCCGATGACTTCAACGGCTCGAGCGTGAACACCGCGCAGTGGAACGTGGCGGACAACAGCAACTACGGATCCGGCAACCACGAGGACGAGTGCTACAAGGCCGCCAACACCACCGTTGCCGACGGATCGCTCAAGCTGACCGGAAAGCGCGAGACCGTGACCACATGCGGCTCCAACCCGGACGGCGGCAACAGCTACTACTTCACCTCCGGAATGGTGACGACCCGGGCCCAAGGCGGCTCGCTGAAGTTCAAGTACCGCCAGGGCTACGCGGAGGTCCGCATGCGCGTGCCGCGCGGCAACATCTACTGGCCCGCGTTCTGGCTGGTCGGTGCCGGAGACGGCTCGAGCCCGGGATGGCCCGACTACGGCGAGTTCGACGTGACGGAGATCTACGGCTCCAAGCCCGACATCAGTGAGAGCAACTTCCACCGCGCGGGCGGCAACATCGGAGCCCAGAACAACAACGTCAACAACCCGCTCTCGAGCTCCAGCGGGCTCAACATCAACCTGCCCAACCCGTTGGTCGCCGGTGGGACGAACAACTGGCACACCTACGGGCTCAACTGGACCGCCAACCGTCTGGATTGGTACATCGACGGGATCAAGGTCCGGACCTACAACGCCACGTCGTCCGCGGACCTCGCGGCGCTCGGGTACGAGCACAGCATCATCTTGAACCTGGCCATGGGTGGCGACGGCCCCCGGTATTCCGACCACGGCTACACCGGCCAGGACTCGGCGAGTGGCTACAACGACGGCAACCTGAACGCCGACCTCCCCGGCGCGATGGAGGTCGACTACGCAAAGGTGTGGCAGCCCTAGCGAGAGCACCTCTCGGTGACACCAGCGAAGGGGGCCAACCCGGGCTCGTGCCGGGTTTGCCCCCTTCGCGCGTACGGCGCGATCCTGGGCGGCAGTGGGCGCTGGGGGCCGGACGGACGAGAGGCGCGCGGGCAGTCGGTGGGTCCGGCGCGGGTGGTTCCGGGGCCCGGTGCTCGGCGCGCTCACGGCCGGTGCCTTCCTCGCACTGCTGACCGGCGCGACCGGCCCGGCGGCACCGGCCGGCGCGGCAGCCACCACCTCCGGACCGGTGACCGTGCGCATCACTGCGGCGGGAGTGGACCCGGCCATCGCGGAGGTCGACCCGGGCTCGACGGTCATCTGGATCAACCAGTCCGGGGCGAAGCGCTCCATCGTGGCCGACGACGCCAGCTTCGACTCCGGCCCCCTCGGGCAAGGGGACCGGTTCCAGTTCGCCTTCACCGAGCCCGGCACGGTCACCTACACCGTCTTGTCCGCGCTCGGTGTTTCGGGAACGGTCGTGGTGCGGTCGGTGAATCCGCTGGCACCGCCTCCCGTACCGACCCCCCCGGGTACGCCGGCGGCCGGACCGCCCACCGACTTCGCGTACACGGGCGCCGGCACCGCGGTCACCGGTGCCGCGGGTGCCATGGCGCTGGCGCTCGGCGTCGGGCTCGTGCTGTCGGCCCGGCGCATCGGCCTCGTCGCGCTGTCCGGGTTCTCGTACTTCCTCGACCCCGACGACCTGCTGCCGACCCGACGACACCGCCGCGCCCGCCGGGCCCGGGCCCGCCGCGGCTACTAGCCGGGCGGGGTCCTCACTCGGGGCGCAGGCCGCGCGGTCGGCGGCGACCCGTCAGAACATCACCGTCGACGCGGCCGTGATGCTGGCGGTGGAGGGCGCGTTCCCGGCGACGTCCCGCAGCGTCGTTGCCGGTACGAACCGGAAGGCGCCGGACTGCTTGGTCGCGATGCGCGCGCCACAGGTTCCGGCGCACGCACCCGTGACCTTGAACGTCACGGTCTTGTTCGCGTTGCTCAGCACCAGGGTTCCGGTGAACGTCACCGTTCGGGTCTTGGTCGCGCTCCCGAGGTACCCGGTGCCGCCGGTGCTGCGCAGGCCGTTGGTGAGCTTGCTGATCCCGTACGAGGTGACCCCGTTGGACCGCGAGAGCGTGAGCGTCGCCGTCGCCGGCACGCTCGAGGGCCGCAGGGCCTCGTTGAACGTGACCGTGAACGTGTCGCGGTTGGCGTTGATCGCCCCGTTCTTGTTGGCCGTCACGAGGTTGGCCGCGGTGCTCGTCGGGCCGACGGTGTCATACGTGAACGTCCGCACCACGCTCGGCGAGGTGAGACCGGCATGGTCGAGGGACCAAACCGTGACCGTGTACGTCACCCCGTTCGCCAGCTTGGTGCGGGGCAGGGTGACGTTCCACGCGGTCGTGCCGGTCGCGGTGATCGTGGCCGCCCCGGCCTGCCATGCGCTCCCGGTCCAGTACTGGTGGTTGTTGGAGCGCTGGATCGTCATCCGGACGCTCGCCAACCCCGACCCGTGATCCGACGCCGTACCGCAGAGATCCGTCGTGGCCGAGCAGCCCGCCGTCCAACCCGCGGAGTTGTAGCGAGCGTTGTTCGCCGGGAAGGTCATCGAGGTGGTGGGCGCGGTGATGTCCGTGGTGCCGGTCAGGAGCTCGAGGTCGAAGACGCCGCGACTATCCGATGTCGAGCGCTGGTGCACCTCGGCGGCGATCACGTTGTCGCCGGTGACGAGCGCGCCGCTCGGGATCGTGAGCGTCTTCCAGGCGATCCCGTCCGCGGCCGTCACGGTCGAGCTGGCAGGCGTGGCGGCCGTGAGCGTCCCCGCCGGCAGGTTGTCGCGAGCGACTTCGGTGCCGTTCACGTACACCGCGATCCCGTCGTCGCGCTTGAAGCGCAGAGTGAGCTGGCCCACGGTCGCCGCGTTCACGACGTTGACGTGACGCCGGTAGTACTGCGTCATCGTTCCGGTGGGCACCGTCGTGGTCTCGCCCCGGTTGCCCCAACCGAGCTGGCTCCGGCCGCTGGGCCAGGCCGATGCGTCGAAGCCGGGTTGGCGCCACGCCGTTCCCTGGTCGGCGTTGGTGGCCCGGTACGACCACATCGCGCCGGACTGGGCGAGGACGTTGTTCGCGGTCGTCGACACCACGAGCGAGCCGGACGCGGACGCGTTGCCGGAGCTGTCGATGGCCGTCACCTGATACGTGTACGACGTGCTGGCGCTGAGGCCCGTCTCCGCGAAGCTCGTCCCCTCGGTGAAGGCGATCGGGGTGCCGTTGCGCCGGACGATGTACCCGATCACCTCGGCGTTGTCCGTGGACGGGGCCCAGCTGAATGCCGCGCTGCTGAAGTCGACGTCGTCGAGCGAAGGGTGCGGCGTCGTCGGTGCCGTCGTCTCGCTGCTGTTGCGAGCGACGAGCTCGAGGTCGAAGATGCTGTCGGCGTTGTTGGCGGCGGCCTGGTGGACCTCGACCGCGATCGTGTTGTCCCCGGACTTGAAGAGGGTCGCGGGAAGCTGGTGCTCGAACCACGTGGTCTCCGACGCACCCGAGGTGAACGAGCTCGCGAGCGTGGCCGCGGTCAGGGGCCCGTCCGGCATGTTGTCGCTGACGACCGGGATGCCGTTGACGTACACCACTGCGCCGTCGTCGCGCTTGAGCCGGATCGTGATGGTCTTGTACTGGCCCGGGTTCGTGATGTTCTGGTGCCTGACGTAGTACGAGGTGACCGCGCCACTCGGGATCACGGTGGTCTCGCCCTTGCCGCCCCAGCCGAGCTGGGACGGGCCGGTCGCCCACGACGAGCTGTTGAACCCGGTCTGGCGCCAGGCCGAGCCGAGATCCTGGCCGTCGGCGCGGTACGACCAGGTGGCCCCGTGCGCGAGCAGGGTCGCGGCAGCAGGTGGGGGCGGGGTGACCGTCAACACGGCGGTCGTCGCGGAGCGGTTGCCCTGCTCGTCGACGGCGCGGATGAAGTAGCGGCTCGAGCTCACGACATTCGAGTCGGTCAACGTCCGGTCGAAGGTCGTGCCGATGACAATGGTGCCGAAGGTCGGGTCGTCCTTCAAGATCTCGTAGTGGATCGGGGTTGCCGCGTTGTCCGTCGATGCGTTCCACGTCAGCGTGACGTCGTTGCCGTTCAGCGTCGCGTGGCTGTTCGTCGGTGTCGTGGGCGCGGTCGTGTCACGGTCGCAGAACTTCTCGTAGCCGCCGTAGTACGCGCTCGCAGATGCACCCTGGCGGATCAGGTCGCCACCGGCCCACATGCAGCCGTTGCTGTCGAAGAAGAGTGCCCACGGGCCGTCGCCGCTCGTCGTGAGCTGGGTCGGGTGGAACTCGGGGACGGCTTCGAGGTTGTTCGTCATGTCGTAGGCCCCGATCAGGTTGATCGGATCGACCCGGGTGTAGCCCTGCGGGGTCGGGAAGCTGGTCGTGTCCTCGTACTGGTAGTCGGTGACGCAGTGGCACGACCCGTAGAGGATGCCGTCCTTGGAGGCGAGCGCCTGGTAGTCGCCACCCGTGTTCTGGGTGATGAAGCCGCGCTCGAAGCTGTAGTCACTGCGGGCGTAGGACTGGAGGTAGTGCTGCGATCCGCCCTGGTAGACGTGGTCTCCCACCTCGAGGATCGCGTTGCTCGGGTCGGTCGCGGCGGCGCTGCTGGGTATCCACGGCTTGAGGCCGTGGACCGCCGCGCCGGTCGTCGTGTCGATCACGGCCTGGTGGGTGGGGTTGAGGGTCACGCCGTTCAGGACCGAGAACGTGCCGACCATGTAGACACGGTCACCCTGCGAGCTGGCGTTGATGTCCATGGGTGCGGTCTCGAGGGTTGGCACCCAGTTCCAGTCGGGGCGACCATCGCTGAGGCGCACCCGGGACAGCCGGCTGAGGGTGAGCGGGCCTACGAAGTTGCTGCCCGTACCCCCGGAGATCGTGGTGAAGTTGCCCCCCAGGTAGAGCCACTGCCCCTGGATGGACATGGCGCGCACGTCGTACGTACCGCTCGGGCGGGACGCATACGCCAACCAGGTCGTCGCGGGAACCGGTGTGCCCGTCGCGGGGTCGAGGGCCGCGAGTGCGGTGGTGTTGGCCACACCGTTCACGTTGGTGAACTCGCCGCCTACGAACAGCTTGGTGCCGTCCGGCGATGCCGCGATCTTCCACACGGGTGCATTGATCGCGGGGTTGAAGCTCGGGATCCACTCGCCGGTGTTCACGTCGAACGCGGCCAGGTAGGACTGCGTGAACGTCGGGCCGCCGATGCCGTGCTGCACCCGGAGGAACTTGCCGCCCAGGTAGATCGTGTTGCCGATCTGGGCGATCGTCTTGACGTAGTCGTGAATGTTGGGAACCGCGACGCCCACGTTCAGGCCGGTGACGGCCCAACCCTGCGAGACGGGGGTGCGGTCGAGCATCTTGCGCACCGTCGAGGCGGCGATGCCGCTGTCCGGCGCGTGGGTGACTCCGCCGGCCGCGATGTCGGCGTCGGTCGTCGTCGGTCGGATGAAGACCTGCGTGAACGGGATCCCGCTGTTCTCGTTGGCGAACTCCCACAGGTATGACGTCGCAGCGCTGGATCCGCCGGTGACGCCACTGCCGAACGAGAAGCCGGCCCGCTGGTTGTGGGCGGCGAGGGGATAGGTGGTCACGCGGCGCGCGTCGTTGCCGACCTGGACGTTCGAGGTGGTGTTGGTCTGGTAGAAGGACGTGCTCAAGCTCGTGGTGGTCGCGTCGAACGTGATCGAGCTCAGCGGGATCCCGCCGCCGAAGGCCCACGACCAGGTGCCGAACGACTTGACCCGCATCCGGACCTCCTGCCACGAGGTGCCGGCGACATTCGTGGCGCGCCGGAGGCGGATCCCGTCCGTCAGGCCGTCCATGCGGCCGCCGTTCATCAGGCCGACCACGGTCGGGGTGGGGAGCGAGGCCGGGGCGAACGCTGCGGTGCCCGTCACCGGGTTGCGCACGGTCGAGGGGGAGCCCTGGCCCCAATACGGGAAGCTCCAACCCTCCCGCCCTCGCCCGATGAGCACCCAGCCGCCGCCGTCGGTCGTCATGTCGCAGTAGAACTGCTGTGGCTCCACCAGCTTCGGGGTCCACAGCCAGTAGATGCCGTCGGTGCTCGGGGCGTAGCTCTGCTTGATCGACCAGCAGGAGGGCGCAGCGGTTGCCGCCGTCAGTCCGTTCCGAGCGGTGCCCGCAGCCCCCGCGGGCGTGCTCGGGGTCGTCGGTCCCCCGATGGCGGCGAGGCCGAGGAGGCTCACCACGAGCACGGCCACGGCCGCGTGACGACCGTGCCGTGCCACCCGCCTCGACGTTGCCCGCCGCCTCGTCACCAGCCCCGTCCCCATCCCGGCGTGGACCCGTACCGCTCTAGTGCTCAGAGTGGTATTGCCACCGCTACACGTGAGAGTAGGGCCTCTAGACCGGTCTAATCTACCTAAACGGGTCAAATAGGGCACTAGACCCAGACAGGGGCGCCTGCTCGCGGCCTTCCTCGCCGGGACGGCTCGTCGCGGAGGCCACCCCGGCGACCTCTGACGCTGGGCGCCGGGCCGGGGCGACCTCCGGTCCGACCTAGAAGATGACCTGCGACGAGGCGGTGATGGTGGTCGTCGCCGCGGGGTTGCCGGCGACGTCCGTCAGCGTCGTGGCGGGGACGTACTGGTAGGCACCCGAGCTCGCCGTCGTGGAGAGGGCGGTGCAGGTGCCGGCGCATGCCCCGGTCACCTTGAACGTCACGGTCTTGTTCGAGTTGCTCAGCACGAGCGTACCGGTGAACGTCACCGTGCGGGTCGTGCCGGAGCTCGTCAGGTAGCCGCTGCCGCCCGTGGTGCGCAGCCCGTTCGTGAGCCCGCTGATCCCGTACGACGTCGTACCGTTCGAGCGGGAGAGCGTGAGCGTCGCGGTCGCCGGCACGGTAGCCGGGTTGAGCGCCTCGTTGAACGTCACGGCGAAGGTGTCGGTGTTCACGTTGATCGCACCGTTCTTGTTCGCCGTCACGATGCTGGACGCCGAGGTGGTCGGTGCGGTCGTGTCGTACGTGAACGTCTGAACCGTGTTCGGCGACGTGTTCCCGGCCGCGTCCACCGCCCACGTGGTCACCGTGTAGGTGACACCCGTGGTGAGCTGGCTGGTCGCCAGCGGGACGCTCCACCCCGTGGTGCCGGTCGCGGTGATCGTCGCCGAGGCGGCCTGCCAGGCGCTGCCGGTCCAGAACTGGCTGTTGTTCGAGCGCTGGATCGTCATGCGGACGCCGGCCACCCCCGAGCCGGTGTCCGCCGCCGTCCCGCAGAGGCTCGCCGCCGGCGTGCAGCCGGCAGCCCAGGTCGTGGCGTTGTAGCTCCCGCCGTCCGCCGGGAAGGTCATCGCGCTCGTCGGTACCGTTCCGTCGATGCGGATCTGCGTGCCGGCGGTCTTCACCGTTTCGGCGTTCCCGGCGGAGTCCACCGAGAAGTACTTCACGGTGTAGGTGCCGGAGCCGCTGAGCGTGATGCTCGTGCCGGTGGCCGAAGCCGTCGTCGGGTTGGAGCCGTCCGTCGTGTAGTACGTCTGGCCGACGCCGGCGCCGCCGGTGTCGGTGGCCGCGAGCGTGACCGTCTGGCTCGTGGTCTTCCAGGCGTTGCCGATCGTCGCGGTGTTGTCGGTCGTGACCGGTGCCGTGGCGTCGACGCTGAAGCCGGTGGCTGCGCTCGAGCCGACATTGCCGGCCGCGTCGGCCTGTGAGGCCGCCGCGGAGTACAGGCCGGTGACGAGCGGGCTGCCGTTCGCCGACCATGTACCGCTGGTGCACGAGGTGGTGAGCGCTGCCGAAGCGGCGCCGGTGAGGGCGACCGTGACGTTGCCGTCCGTGGTCGTGCACGTGCCCGAGTAGATCGGCGCCGACGCCCCGAGGACCGCGCCGTTCGCCGGAGTGGCGAGCGTGACGACCGGCGCCACGCTGTCCACCGTGAAGGTGTTCGTGCCGCTGGTGCCGGTCTGGCTGCTCGCGTCGGTCTGCCACGCCGTGGCGCTGTACGGACCGTCCGGGAGCGTCGTGGCGACGGACCAGTCGTTCGCGACACACGGGGCCGTGACGATCGTCGGCTGGGTACCGGTCACGGTGACGGTGACGGTTCCTGCCGCGGTCGTGCAGAGGCCCGCGAGCGTCGTCGGGGTCTTGGCGAAGCTGCCGTTCACCGGCGCCGTGATGGTCACGATGGGTGCGGTCGATGCGACGGTCGACTGCAGCTCGAGGTCGAAGACGCCACGCGTGTCGCTCTTGGAGTCCTGGTGCAGCTCCGCGGCGATCACGTTGTCGCCTGCGACCAGCGCGGAGCTCGGGATCGTGAAGGTCTTCCAGTCGATCCCGTCGGCCGCCGTGACCTTCGTGCTCGAGTACGTGGAGGCGGTGAGCGTGCCCGCGGGGAGGTTGTCCCGCACGACCTCGGTGCCGTTCACGTAGACCGCGACGCCGTCGTCCCGCTTGACCCGCAGCGTGAGCTGGCCGAGCGAACCCGGGTCGGCGACGTTGATGTGACGCAGGTAGTAGGAGGCGAGGAAGCCGGTAGGGACCGTCGAGGTCTCGCCGCGGCCGCCCCAACCGAGCTGGCTCGGGCCCGTGGTCCACGACGATGCGTCGAAGCCGGGCTGGCGCCAGGCCGTGCCCGGGTCGGTGGCGGTCGCCTTGAACGACCACACGTCGCCGTGCTGGATCAGGTACGAGGTGGAGATCGTCGACGCGAGAAGCGAGCCGGGCGTGGACGCGTTGCCCGAGGTGTCGATCGCGGTGACCTGGTATGCGTACGCGGTGCTCGCGTTGAGACCGGTGTCCGTGAACGTGTTCCCGGACGTGTAGCCGACCACCGTGCCGTTGCGGCGCACCACGTAGCCGAGCACGCCGGCGTCGTCGGTCGCGTTGGTCCAGCTGAAGCCCACCGAGCTCGACGTCACCGTTCCGACGGTGAGGGTCGGGCGGGTCGGTGGGTTGGTCTCGCCCGGGGTTTGGCGCACCAGCGCGAGGTTGAACAGCGAGTCGCCGTTGGTAGCGGTGTCCTGGTGCACCTCGACCGCAAGGACGTTGTCACCGGCGACGAGGAGGTTGCCGGGAAGAGTCGTGTCGAACCAGCTGCTCTCCGCCGGGGCGGTCATGGCACTGGCTGACCGGGTGTTGTACGTCAGCGGGCCGGCGGGCAGGTTGTCGCGCCGGACCTCGATGCCGTTCAGGTACACGGCTGCGCCGTCGTCGCGCACGAGCCGCAGCAGGAGCTGCTGGTACTCGCTCGGGTCGCTCACCGAGAAGTGCTTCACGTAGTACTGCGTGCCCGTGACCGGGACGACCGTGGCCTCGCCCTTGCCGCCCCAGCCGAGCTGGGAGGGCCCGGTGGGCCACGACGAGACGTCGAAGCCGGGCTGGCGCCACGCCGTCCCGGGGTCCGTCGTGGTGCCGAGGTAGGACCACACGGCACCCGGGGCGACGAGCGCCGGGTTCGCCGCCGTCGTCGTGTTGACCGTGCCCGGACCCGAGAGGTTGCCCGAGTTGTCGACGGCGATGACGCTGTAGGCGTACGCCGTGGTCGGGTTCAGGCCGGTGTCGATGAAGGTCGTTGCGGGCGTGAACGCCACCGGGGTGCCGTTGCGCCGCACGATGTACCCGATGACGGCGGTGTCGTCCGTGGACGGCGCCCAGGTGAGGGTGGCCGAGCCGAAGTCGACGGCGCTGACCGTGGGTGCAGGGATGCTCGGGGCCGTCGTCTCGCTGCCGTTGCGGGCCACGAGCTCGAGGTCGAAGATGCCGTCGGCGTTGTTGAGGTCGCCCTGGTGCAGCTCGACGGCGATCGTGTTGTCGCCGGCGGCGAAGAGGCTCGCCGGAACCTGGTACTCGTACCACGTGCTCTCGCCTGCGCCCGAGGTGAACGAGCTGGCCGGAGTGCTCGCGGTGAGCACACCGGCAGGCAGGTTGTCCCGCACCACCGGCAAGCCGTTCACGTAGACGGCGGCGCCGTCGTCACGCTTCAGCCGGATGGTGAACGTCTGGTAGAGGCCCGGGTTGGCGATGGTCTGGTGCTTGACGAAGTACGAGGTGATCGGACCGCTCGGGATCACGGTCGTCTCGCCCTTGCCGCCCCAGCCGAGCTGGGAGGCACCCGTCGGCCAGGCCGACGTGTCGAAGCCGGGCTGGCTCCACGTGGAGCCGAGGTTCTGGCCGTCGGCCCGGTACGACCACGTGGCGCCGTGGGCGATCAGCGTGGCGGCCGCGGGCGGCGGCGGCGTGACCGCGATCACGGGTGTCGTCGCCGAGCGGTTGCCCGTGGCGTCGAGGGCCCGCACGAAGTACCGCGCCGTTCCGGTCACACCGACGTCGGTGTACGTGCGCTCGAAGGTGGTGCCGACGACGACCGTGCCGAACGTCGGGTCGTCCTTCAGGATCTCGTAGGTGACCGGGGTGCTGCTGTTGTCCGTGGACGGGTTCCAGCTCAACGTGACGTCGTTGCCCGAAACCGAGCTGTTCACGTTCGGGACCGAGGGAGCCTGCGTGTCACGGTCGCAGAACTTCTCGTAACCGCCGTAGTACGGGCTGGCGGAAGCGCCCTGGCGGACCAGGTCGCCACCGGCCCACATGCAGCCGTTGTTGTCGAAGAACAGTGCCCACGGGCCCTCGCCCCCGGAACCGGAGAGCTTGAGCTGCGTCGGGTGGAACTCGGGGACGGCCTGGAGGTTGTTCGTCGTGTCGTAGGCGCCGATCAGGTTGATCGGGTCGACCCGGCTGTAGCCCTGCGGGCTTCCGAAGTTGGTCGTGTCCTGGAACTGGTAGTCCGTGACGCAGTGGCACGAGCCGTACAGGATGCCGTCCTTGTACGCCAGCGCCTGGTAGTCGCCGCCGGCGTTCTGGGTGATCAAGCCCCGCTCGAACGTGTAGTCGCTGCGTGCGTACGAGTGCAGGTAGTGCTGTGAACCGCCCTGGTAGACGTGGTCGCCGACCTCGAGGATCGTGTTGCTCGGCTCGGTGGTGCCGGCCGCGGTGGGCGTCCACGGCTTCAGGCCGGGAACCGCCGCGCCGGTGACGGTGTCGATCGTCGCCTGGTGGTTGGAGCTGAGGGCCACGCCGTTCAGGACCGAGAAGGTGCCGACCGCGTAGACCCGGTCGCCCTGCGGGCTGGCGTTGATGTCCATGGGTGCCGTGTCGAGGGTCGGCTCCCAGTTCCAGTCCGGGCGGCCGTCGGTGAGGCGCACGCGGGCGAGGCGGCTGAGGGTGAGCGGGCCCACGAAGTTGCTGCCCGTGCCGCCGGAGATCTTGGTGAAGTTGCCGCCCAGGTAGAGCCACTGCCCCTGGATGGACATCGCGCGCACGTCGTACGAGCCCGTCGGCCGCGAGGCGTACGCGGACCAGCTGGTGCTCGGGACCGGCGCACCGGTCACCGGGTCGAGGGCCGCGAGTGCGGTGGTGTTGGCCACGCCGTTCACGTTGGTGAACTCGCCGCCGACGAACAGCTTGGTGCCGTCCGGTGACGCCATCAGCTTCCATACCGGCGCGTCGATCGCCGGGTTGAACGTCGGGATCCACTCGCCGGTGTTCACGTCGAACGCGGCCAGGTAGGACTGCGTGAACGTCGGGCCGCCGATGCCGTGCTGCACCTGCAGGAACTTGCCGCCCATGTAGATCGTGTTGCCGATCTGGGCGAAGGACTTCACGTAGTCGTGCATGTTCGAGATCGCGGTGCCCACGTTCAGGCCGGTGACGGCCCAGCCCTGCGAGACGGGAGTGCGGTCGAGCATCTTGCGCACCGTCGAGCCGGCGATGCCGCTGTCCGGTGCGTGGGTGACTCCGGCGGCCGCGATGTCGGCGTCGGTCGTCTTCGGCCGGATGAAGACCTGCGTGAACGGAATGGCGTTGCCTTCGCTCGCGTACTGCCAGAGGTAGGACGTCGCGTTGTTCTGGCCCACGGTCGCGGAGCCGCCGAAGGAGAAGCCGGCGACGTAGTTGTGGCTCGACAACGGGTAGGTCGTCACCCGGCGGGTGTCGTTGGCGACCTGGACGTTCGAGGTGGTGTTGGTCTGGTAGAAGGACGAGGAGAAGCTGGTGGTCGTGTTGTCGAAGACGATCGAGCTGAGCGGGATCCCGCCACCGAGCGCCCACGACCAAGAACCGAAGGTCTTGACGTTCATCCGGACCTCTTGCCAGGTGGTGCCGGCGATGTTGGTCGCGCGGCGGAGGCGGATACCGTCGGCGAGGCCGTCCATGCGGCCGCCGTTCATGAGGCCGTCGACCGTCGGGGTGGGCAGCGAGCTCGGGACGAAGGCGCCCGGGCCCGTGACGGTGTTGCGGAGGGTGGACGGCGAGTTCTCGCCCCAGTACGGGAAGCTCCAGCCTTCACGGCCGCGGCCGATGAGCACCCAGCCGCCGCCGTCGGTGGTCATGTCGCAGTAGAACTGCTCCGGGTCGGTCAGCTTCGGCGTCCACAGCCAGTAGATGCCGTCGGCGCTCGCCGGGTAGCTCTGCTTGATCGACCAGCAGGAGGGAGAGGCGGTCTTGGCGCTCAGCCCGTCGCGAGCGACGGTCGCGGCTCCCGCCGGTGCGCTCGCCGTGCTCGCGACGCCGCCGATGGCGGCGATCCCGAGCATGCTGGCGATGGCCAGGACCACGATCGCCTTGCGGCCAAGGCGCCGCAGTGCTCCTGCCGTTCGTGCCGATGCGGTCACGACTTCCTCTGCCTTCGTCCCTCGAGCAGCGCGTGGGCGTCGGCGCGCGGCTCGGGTTGCCTCTCGGTGCACGGGGTGGCGGTTCGGAGGAACCCTGACGTTCTTCCCGTGCGCAGCGTGGTGACTCCGCCCTTCTGGGGGAGAACGTAACGATTTGGACCTCAAAATGCCATCAAAAACGCACAATTGAGGTCAACGACTCAGGACGAATCGGACATCTCGGCCGGCGACTGGTTCGCTCGGACCAGGCCGGCTTCTGGCGGAGGTCGTCCCGGCCGCACAGCTGACGCTGACAGCCGGGCCGGGACGACCCCTGCTCAGACCTGGTGGATCAGAACATCACCGTCGAGACGGCCGTGACCGTGCTGGTCGACGGCGCGTTCCCGGCGAGATCCCGCAAGGTGGTGGCGGGCACGAACTGGAAGGCACCGGAGCTCGGCGTGGTGCTCACGGACGAGCCGCACGTTCCCGAGCAGCTCCCGGTCACGGTGAAGGTGATGGTCTGGTTGTTGTTGCTGAGCGCCAGCGTGCCCGCGTAGTTGTTGGTCCGGGTGGAGAACAAGCTGCTCGTCAGATAGCCGGTGCCACCGGTGGTGAGGTTCGTGCCGTTGGTCAGGCCGCTGATGCCCCACGTCGTCGTGGAGTTCCGGCGGGTCAGCGACAGCGTCCCGGTGGCCGGCACCGACGCCGGGTCGAGCGGCTTGCTGAACGTCACGGCGAATGTGTCCGTGTTGGCGTCGATCGCCCCGTTCTTGTTCGCCGTCACGAGGTTCGCCGCCGATGTCGTCGCCACGCTGGTGTCCCAGGTGAAGGTCGACACGGTGTTGGGCGAGATGTTGCCCGCGGTGTCGACGCTCCAGGTCGTCACCGTGTAGGTGACGCCGGTGGTGAGCTGGTTGGTGGCCAGCGGGACGCTCCAGGACGTCGTGCCCGACGCGGTGACCGAGCTCTGGGTCGAGGTCCACGAGCTCCCGTTCCACCACTGGCCGTTGCTCGAGCGCTGGATGCTCATCCGGACGCTCGCGACCCCGGAGCCGCTATCGGCCGCGGTGCCGCAGAGACGGTTGGACGACGAGCAGCCGATGCCCCAGGCGGTCGGGCCGTAGACCCCACCGTCGGCGGGGAACGTCATCACGCTCGTCGGCGCCGTGACGTCGACCCGGATCTGGGTGCCGGCCGTCTTGACCGCCTCGGCGTTGCCGGCTGCGTCCACCGAGAAGTACCGGATGCTGAACGTGCCGGTGGTGTCGAGCAGGACCGACGTGCCCTGGGCCGAGGCCGTGGTGGGCGTGGTGCCGTTGGTCGTGTAGTAGGTCGCGGCCACTCCCGAGCCCCCCGAGTCGGTGGGAGTGAGCGTCACCGTCGTAGCGGCGGTCTTCCAGGCGTTGCCGATCGCCGCGGTGTTGTCCGTGGTCGCCGGCAGCGTCTTGTCGATCCGGATCGGTGTGCCGGCGGTCTCGACCGGCTCCGTGTTGCCCGCGGCGTCCACCGAGAAGTACTTGATCGTGTACGTGCCCGCGGCGGTGAGCGAGACCGACGTGCCTTGCGTGGACGCGGTCGTCGGCGTGGTGCCGTTCGTCGTGTAGTAGGTCGCGGCGACCTGACCGGCGTCGGCCGGCGTGAGGGTCACCGTGACGTTCTGGTTGGTCCAGCTGGCGAACGACGACGTGTTGTCCGTGGTCACCGGCGCCGTGGTGTCGATGCGGATCTGGGTGCCGGCGGTCTTCACCGCTTCGGCGTTGCCCGCGGTGTCCACCGAGAAGTACTTGATCGTGTAGACGCCGTCCGCGGTGAGGTTGACGGTCGTGCCCTGCGCCGACGAGGTCGTCGGCGTCGAGCCGTCGATCGTGTAGTAGGTCTGGCCCACGCCGGCGCCACCCGTGTCGGTGGGGGTCAGGGTGACCGTGGCCGCGGTCGTCCGCCACGCGTTGCCGACCGATGCACTGTCGTCGACCGTCGTCGGCGCGGTCCCGTCCACCGTGAAGTGGCGGTCGGCGCTGGTCCCGGTGGTGCCGGCCAGGTTCCGCTGTGACGCGACCGCGGTGTACGAGCCGGTGGCGAGCGTCGGGGCCGTTGTGGACCACGTGCCGGCGACGCATGGCGCCGCCACGTTGGCCGTCGCGGCGCCGGTGATCGCGACGCGCACCGTGTTGGCAGACGTGGTGCAGGTCCCGTCGAGGGTCGGCGCGGCGGAGGCCGCCAGCGTGCCCTCGGTCGGGTCCGTGATCGAAACCGCCGGCACGCTCGTGTCGACGATGAAGTCGATGCCGTTGCTCACGCCCGTCACGGCGGTGGTCTGGGACGCGGACGCGGAGTAGCCGCCGTCGGCGAGGGGACCGCTGATGCTGAACTCGTTGTTCACGCACGGTCCCGAGAGGATGGTGGTGTCGTTGCCGTTGACGTACACCGTCACGGTGCCGGCCGAGGTCGTGCACAGGCCGGAGAACGTGGTCGTCGGGGTCGCCACGTATGAGCCCTCGGCCGGGGCGGTGAGGGTCAGCACGGGCGTAACGGCATAGGTGGCCTTCAGGCGCAGATCGAAGTCCAGGTCCGTGCTCGTGTTGTTGGCCTGGTGCATCTCGACCGCGAGCACGTTGTCACCGTCGATCAGTGCGGACGGCGGCACCGACAAGGTCACCGGGGTGAGCTCGGCGGTGCGATCGGAGATGCCGGCGATCGGCCGGGTCGAATACGTCGGCGCGCCCGCGGGCATGTTGTCGCGGCCGATCTCGACGCCGTTGAGGTAGGCGACGAACCCGTCGTCCCGGACCACGTCCATGGTCAGCGCCTGGATCGTGTCGAGGTCGTGGGCTTCGAAGGTCTTGCGGAAGTAGCCGGTGATCGGCGTTGGTGCGACCGCCGGCCCGATCACGGTCGCCTCGTCGTTGTGACCCATGCCGAGCTTGCCCGGCCCGGAGGCCCAGCTCGAGTCGTCGAAGCTCGGCGCGATCCACGCGGTGCCCTGGTTCACCCCGTCGAAACGGTAATTCCAGCCGTCGCCGAAGTTGACCAGGCTCGAGTTGCGGGTCGTCGAGACGGCTACCCCGGCCGGCGTGGAGCTGTTCCCAGAGGTGTCGATCGCGGCCACCTGGTACGTGTACTGACTGGTCGGGGAGAGCCCGGTGTCGGTGAACGTGGTCGCGGGGCCGAACCCGACGAGCGCGCCGTTGCGGCGGACCGCGTACGCGAGCACGCCGGAGTCGTCGGTCGAGGGGCTCCACGACAACGCAACCGTCGAGCCCGTGACGTCGCCGACCTGCAGCGACGGACGCGACGGCGGGTTGGTCTCGGCCGGGGCCTTGCTGAGCAGCTCGAGGTCGAAGACGCCGCGAGTGTCCGACGCGGAGTCCTGGTGCACCTCGGAGGCGATCACGTTGTCACCCGAGTTGAGCAGCGCACCGGGGACGGTGAACTCCTTCCAGGTGACCCCGTCGGCCGCCGTCACCTTGGTGCTCGAGAAGGTGGCCGAGGTGAGCGGCCCGGCCGGGAGGTTGTCGCGGACGACCTCGATGCCGTTGAGGTACACGGCGGCCCCGTCGTCGCGCTTCAGCCGCAGCGTGAGCAGCTGGAACGGGGTGGTGTCGTCGACGTTGAAGTGGTGGACGTAGTACTGGGTCAGCGTCCCCGTCGGGACCACGGTGGTCTCGCCGCGACCGCCCCAACCGAGCTGGCTCGGCCCGCTCGGCCACGACGACGAGTCGTAGGTGGGGCTGTTCCAGTGCGGGTCGGGCGTGGTGCCGGTCTGGTAGGACCAGATGTTGCCGGATTGGACGAGCACCGTGTTGGCCGTCGTCGTGGTGCCGGCGACGCCCGCGGTCGAGACGTTGCCTGATGTGTCCACGGCCCGGATGTCGTAGGAGTACGCGGTGTTCGGTGCGAGCCCGAAGTCCGGATAGGAGAGGGACGTCGTGAAGTCGACCACGACGCCGTTGCGGCGTACGAGGTAGCCCACCACGCTGACGTCGTCGGTCGACGGGGCCCAGGTCACCGTGGCGGTGCTCGAGGTCACGTCGGTCACCGTCGGCGCGGGCGCGCTCGGCGCGTTCACCTCGTTGCCGGTCCGGGCCACGAGCTCCAGATCGAAGCTCGCGTCGGCGTTGCCCGGATCGGGCTGGTGCAGCTCCGCCGCGATGGTGTTGTCCCCATTGGTGAAGAGCGAGGCCGGGACCTGGTACTCGAAGAACTTGGCCTCGTCGGCGCCGGACACGAAGGCGCTGGCCGGCGTCGTCGCGGTCACCTGCCCGAGCGGCAGGTTGTCGCGGACGACTTCGATGCCGTTGACGTACACGGCGGCGCCGTCGTCGCGCTTGAGCAGCACGCTGACGGTCTTGTACTGGCTCGGGTTCGTGACGTTGATGTGCTTCACGAAGTACTGGGTGAGCGTGCCGCTGGGCATCAGCGTGGCCTCGTCACCGTCACCCCAGCCGAACTCGGCCGGACCGGTCGACCACGAGCTCACGTCGTAGGCCGGCGAGCGCCACGCGGTCCCGAGGTCCTGGCCGGTCGCGTTGTAGGACCAGGTCGAGCCACGCTGGAGCAGCGTGGCGACGGCGAGCGGCGGCGGCGTGACGGAGAGCACCGGGCTGGTCGCGGAGCGGTTGCCCGTGGCGTCGACTGCCCGCACGAAGTAGCGCGCGTTCCCGGTCACATTGGGCTCGGTGTAGCTGCGCTCGAAGGTGGACGCCATGACGATCGTGCCGAACGTGGGGTCGTCCTTGAGGATCTCGTACTGGATCGGTGTGGCGGCGTTGTCGGTTGCCGCGGGCCAGCTCAGCGTCACGTCGTTTCCGGACACCGTCGCCTTCGCGGCCGGGACGCTCGGCGCGGTGGAGTCGCGGTCGCAGAAGCGCTCGAAGCCGCCGTAGTACGGGTTCGCGGACGCGCCCTGGCGGACGAGCTCGCCACCGGCCCACATGCAGCCGTTGTTGTCGACGAACAGCGACCACGGGCCCTCGCCGCCGGATCCCTGGAGCCGGATCTGCGTCGGGTGGAACTCGGGTACGACCTCCATGTTGTTCGTCGTGTCGTACGCGCCGATGAGGTTGATCGGGTCGACCCGGGAGTAGCTGAGAGGCGGGCTCCAGCCGGTGGAGTCCTCGTACTGCCAGTCGGTCACGCAGTGGCACGAGCCGTAGAGGATCCCGTCCTTGTACGCCATGGACTGGAAGTCGCCGCCGGCGTTCTGGGTCGTGTGTTGGCGCTCGAACGCGTAGTTGCTCTTCGCGTACGACTGGAAGTAGTGCTGCGACCCGCCTTGGTAGACGTGGTCGCCGACTTCGAGGATCGTGTTGCTGGGCTCGGTGACACCGGCCTGGGTCGGATGCCAGGCGTTGAGCCCGGTCACCCGGGCCCCGGTGACCGTGTCGACGATCGCCTGGTGGTTCGGGTTCAACGTCACGCCGTTGAGCACCGACATCGTGCCGACCGTGTAGACGCGGTCGCCCCCGGCGTTCGCGGAGATGTCCATGGGCGCGGTGTCGAGCAGTGGCTCCCAGTTGAAGTCGGGCTTGCCGTTGCTCAGCTGCACGCGGGCGAGGCGGCTCAGCGCGATCGGGCCGGCGGTGTCGAAGCCGGTGCCGCCCGTGATCGACGTGAAGTCGCCGCCGAGGTAGAGCCAGTTGCCCTGGATCGACATGGCGCGTACGTCGTAGTTGGCGGCCCCGTGGGAGACGTAGGCCTGCCACGTCGAGCTCGGCACGGGCGCGCCTGTGGTGGGGTCGAGCGCGGCGAGGCCGGTGGTGTTGGCCACCCCGTTGATGTTCGAGAACTCGCCGCCGACGAAGAGCTTCGTGTTGTCGGGCGAGGACATGATCTTCCAGACGGGCGCGTTGATCTGGGGGTTGAACGTCGGGATCCACTCGCCCGTGGTGACGTCGAACGCGGCGAGGTACGACTGCGTGAACTTTGGGCCACCGATCCCGTGCTGGACCTGGAGGAATTTGCCGCCCAGGTACAGCGTGTTGCCGATCTGGGCGAACGACTTGACGTAGTCGTTCATGTTCGGGATCGCGGTGCCGACGTTGATCCCGGTCACGGCCCAGGGCAGCGAGGTCGGGGTGCGGTCGAGCATCTTGCGCACCGTGCTCCCGGCGAGCCCGGTGTCGGGCGCATACGAGACGCCGGCCGCGACCACGTCGGCCTCGGTGAGCTTCGGCCGGATGAACATCTGGGTGAAGGGGATCGCGTTGCCCTCGGTCGTGTACTGCCACAGGTAGGACGTGGCGTTGTTCTGCCCGGTGGTCCCGTTGCCGCCGAACGACCACCCGGCCACGTAGTTGTGGATCTGGAGCCCGTACGACGTCACCCGACGCGTGTCGTTCCCGACCTGCGTGTTCGCCGTGGTGTTCGTCTGGTACCAGTTGGAGCTGTTCGCGGCGATGCTCGTCGTCGTGTTGTCGAACTTGATCGAACTCAGCGGGATGCCGCCCCCCATCGCCCACGACCACGTGCCGAAGTTGCGGACCACCATCCGCACCTCCTGCCACGTGGAACCGGCGATGTTCGTCGCCCGGCGCAGGCGGAGGCCGTCGGTCAGGCTGTCCATCCGCGCGCCGTTCATGAGCCCGTCCACGACCGGTGTCGAGAGGGTTGCCGGTGCGAAGGCCCCGGGGCCGGTGACCGTGGTGCGGACGGTCGACGGAGATCCCTGTCCCCAGTACGGGAACGTCCAGCCGTCGCGACCGCGGCCGATGAGCACCCAGCCGCCACCGTCGGTCGTCATGTCGCAGTAGTACTGGCTGGGCTGGATCAGCTTCGGTGTCCACAGCCAGTAGAGACCATCAACGCTCGCGGGGTAGCTCTGCTTGATCGACCAGCAGGACGGTGCCGCGGTCGTCTCGGTCAGTCCGTTGCGCGCCACTCCGGCGGCGGACGCGGGCGTGTTCCCGGTGGTGACGACGCCGCTGATCGCGGCGAGCCCGAGCATGCTGGTGATGGCGAGAGCGATGGTCGCGCTCCGACCGGCGCGCCCGACGCGTCCCAACACCGTCGACGTGCCTCGACGTCCGACCACGATGTGCCTCCGCCCTCTTCCCCGACCAGCGCATGGGCCCGGCGCTGTCGAGGTTTGCCTCCAAGAGCACGGGGGATGGTCCGTACGGTCGACACCGCATCGGTCCCCGTGCGCAGCGTGATGACTCCGCCCGTATTCGGAGGAAAGGTACAGGTTTATGACGAAGAATGCCATTAAGGATGGACAAATGGGGTCATCGACCTACAGGTCCAGTGGGGTCGATGTGGGAGAATGCCGCCCGTGACCCCCGAGCTCTCCGTCGTGATCTGCACGCGCGACCGGCCCGTCCTCCTGCGGCGGGCTCTCGACGCGATCAAGGCCCAGACCTTCGAGGGGGTGATCGAGACGGTGGTGGTGTTCGACCGCAGCGTCCCGGACCAGTCCCTCGAGGTCGCCGACGGGCTCCGGCCCGTCCGGGTGCTGGGGAACAACCACACTCCGGGCCTCCCGGGAGGCCGCAACGCCGGGGTCGCGGTCGCTCGTGCACCCTTCGTGGCCTTCTGCGACGACGACGACATCTGGTTCCCCGAGAAGGCGGCCCGCCAGATGGCGGTGCTGGCCGACCGGGCCGACGTGGACGTCGTGGTGTGCGGCGTCCGGATCGATGTGGACGGGAAGTCGATGGACCGGGCCCTCGAGCTGCCGGAGGTGACCTTCGCCGACCTGCTCGACAGCCGCCTGATGGAGGTCAACTTCTGCACCGCGATGGTGCGGCGGGACGCCTTCCTGAACCGGATCGGGCCGGCGGACGAGCACATCCCCGGTGGGTACGCCGAGGACTACGAGTGGGTCCTGCGGGCCGCGAGGTCGACTCCGATCGCCGTCGTCCCGGATCCTCTGGTGGTCGTCGAATGGCACGCCCAGTCCTTCTTCGCGGCCCGGTGGCAGGTGATCGCGGACGCGCTCGGCTATCTCCTCGCCGAGTTCCCGGAGTTCAGGTCCGCGCCGAAAGGCCTGGCCCGGATCCTGGGCCAGCGCGCCTTCGCGCTCGCGTCGCTCGGCCGGCGCAAGGATGCATGGAACGAGATCCGGGCCACGGTGGGGCAGAGCTGGAAGGAGCCCCGCGCGTACCTGGCCGGGGCCGTGGCGAGCGGAGTCGTACCGTCGGACTGGGTCGTGAAGACGCTGAACCGCCGCGGCAAGGGCATCTGAGCCGTCACCGCCTCGCGTGGGGCGAGATCTGATCGCAGAAGGGGAACGAAGATGGGGAGCGCGACCGAGAAGCTGCTGGACCGCTGCCTCGTCGTGCACACGGTGCCCTCCACGCTCGCGTTCTCACCGATCGGCCAGAAGGTCTCGCCCGCACTCGCGGGCGTCGGTGCTCCCGGTCACGTGGCCCTGACCTTCGACGACGGCCCCGACCCCGCGTCCACCCCGGAGTTCCTCCGGGTGCTGGACGAGCTGGGCTGGCACGCGACGTTCTTCATGCTCGGCGCCATGGTGCGGCGGGCCCCCGGTCTTGCGGCCGAGGTCGCGGCCGCCGGCCACGAGGTCGGGGTGCACGCCGACGTGCACCAGAGCCAGAAGCGGATGATGCCGAAGGCGATCCGCGACGACGTCCGGCGCGCCCACGACGCGGTGGCCGGCGCATCCGGCGTGGAGCCACAGTGGTACCGGCCGCCGCACGGTGCCCTCTCCCTCGAGGGGAAGATCACCGCCCAGCGGCTCGGCATGCGCGCCGTGCTGTGGACGACCTGGGGGCGGGACTGGCGGGCCGAGGCCACGCCCGAGTCCGTGCGTGACGACGTCTTCGCGGGCCGGGTCGACGGTGGGACGGTGCTCCTGCACGACTCCGACTGCACGTCGGACCCGGGCGCCTGGCACTCGGCGATCGGCGGGTTGCCGCTGCTGGCGGCCGGCTTCGCCGAGCGTGGCCTCACGGTCGGCCCCGTCGGCGAGCACGGCCTGCGCGGCTAGCACCTGCTCCGTCGGCGACGCGTGCCGGCGGCGCGGGCTCCTCGATCTCTAGAACATCACCTGATTGGTGGCGGTGGTGCTCCCGGTCGCGGCATTGCCGGCCCGGTCGAGCAGGGTGGTCGCGGGCGTGAACACGAACCGCCCGGACACGGCGGTCGACGAGACGGCGGTGCAGCTGCCCGCGCATGCGCCGGTCACGGTGAAGGTCACGGTCCGGTTGGAGTTGCTGAGCGCGAGCGAGCCCGCGTAGGTCACGGTGCGGGTGCTCCCGGAGCTGGTGAGGTACCCGTTGCCTCCGGTCGTCAGCAGACCGTTCGTGAGGCCGCTGATGCCGTACGACGTGTTGCCGTTGGCCCGCGACAGGGTGAGCGTCGCGGTCGCGGGAACCGTCGCGGGGTCCAGGGCTTCGCCGAAGGTCACCGTGAAGGTGTCGACGGCGGTCTGCACCGTGCCCGTGTGGTTCGTGACCGCCACGCTGGACGTCGCCGGCGCGGCGGTGTCGTAGGTGAAGGTCGACACGACCGGCGCCGAGGTGTTCCCGGCGGCGTCGACCGACCGGGCCGTCACGGTGTAGGTGACGCCGTTGGTCAGAGCGCTGGTGGCCAGCGGCACGTACCAGGTGGCGGTACCGGTTGCCGGCCGCGTGGACGAAGCCACCTGCCACGTGGTGCCGGACCAGAACCGGTTGTCGCTCGAGCGCTGGATCGTGACCCCGACGCTGGCGACACCCGAGAGCGGGTCCGCGGCCGTGCCGCAGATGCGGGCGGTGGCGCAACCGGCGTTCCAGCGGGCGGCGTTGTAGAACGCGCCGCTCGCCGGGAAGGTCACCACGGCCGTCGGCGCGACGGTGTCGATCCGGATCTGGGTCACGGCAGTCTTGACCGCCTCGACGTTGCCGGCGACGTCGACCGAGAAGTACCGGATCGTGTACGTGCCGGACGCGCTGAGCACGAAGCTCGTACCGGTCGTGGAAGCGGTCGTCGGCGTCGAGCCGTCGGTCGTGTAGTACGTCTGCGCGACCCCGGACAGGTTGTCCGTCGGGGTCAGCGTGACGGTGGCCGCGGCAGTCCGCCAGGCGTTGCCGACCGAAGCGGTGTTGTCGGTCGTGACCGGCGCCACGATGTCCCCCGGCGTCGTCACGGACAGCGCCGTCGAGTCGGCGGATGTGTTGCCTATCGCATCACGCGCTCGAACCGTGTAGCTGTAGGTCTGGTTCGCCGCGACGGTCGTGTCGTTGAAGGTGGTCGTCGTAGGCGAGCCGATCACGACGTTGTCGCGCAGGACGTCGTACCCGGCCACACCCGAGGCGTCGGTCGACGCGTTCCACGCGAGCGTCACCGCCGCCGGGGTCAGGCCGATGGTGTGGAGGTTGGCCGGGATGGAGGGCGGTGTCGTGTCGGGGGCGGGCGGTGTGACGGGCAGCGCGGTGCTCTCGGCCGAGACGTTGTTGGCGAGGTCGCGCGCCCGCACGGTGTAGCTGTAGGTCTGGCCGCCGACGACGGTCGAGTCGGTGAACGCCGCGGCAGCCGGTGAGCCGATGACGGCGCCGTCGCGGAGCACGTCGTAGCCCGTGACCCCGACGTTGTCCGTCGATGCCGTCCAGGTGAGCCCGACGGACGTCCCGGTGAGGGTCGGTGCCGCCAGACCGGTCGGGACCGACGGTGCCACGTTGTCGGGATGACGGCCGGTGCTGAGCGTGAGGTCGAAGCTGATGTCGGAGCTGGATCGGTAGGCCTGGTGGATTTCGACCGCGAGAGTGTTCGTCCCGGCCACGAACAGCGCCGGGTTGACCGAGAAGGGATAGAGCTGGCTCTCACCTGCACCGTCGATGCTCGTCACCGCCGCCGTCGCGCTGGTGATGGTGCCTGCCGGCATGTTGCTCCGCACGATCTCCACCCCGTTCAGGTACACGACGGCACCGTCGTCGCGCAGGAGCGTGAGGTTCACGTTGGAGAGGGCGCCGGGATTGTCGACGTTGAGCTGCCGGCGGAAATAGGTCGTCATGTACTTGTTGTTGGGGTCGGCGCCGAACGACACGACGGTGGCTTCGTCACCGTCTCCGTAGCCGAGCTGGGCCGGTCCCGCGGCCCAGGCGGTGTCGTTGAACGCGGTTGCCCGCCAGGCGGTGCCCTGGTTCGAGCCGTTGTCGAGGTACTTCCATACCGACCCGGCCGCCACGACCGTGGTGTCGGTGCCGGCTGGAATCGGGCCGACCGATGGTGAGAAGTTCCCGGCCGCGTCGACGGTCTGCACCTCGTAGGTGAAGTCCGTCGAAGCCGGTAGATCTGTGTCCGTGAAGCTCGTGTCGGTCGGGAATGCGATCTCCGTGCCGTTGCGCAGCACGCGATACCCGGCGACACCGACATCGTCGGCGCCGGGGTTCCAGGCCAGCGTGATGGATGTCGAGGTCGTGCCGGTGATGCGCAGGTTGCTCGGCGCGGTGGGTGCGACCGCGTCGTTCGAGGCGCGCGGCAAGATCGCGACTCCTTGTGTGGCCACACCGTTCACGTTCAAGAACTCGCCTCCGAGCACCAGCGCGTCGGGCGACGCGTCGATGTCCCACACGCCGAAGAAGCTGTCGATCGGCAGGTGGTACGGCGTGACGACGGCACCGGTCGTGGCATCGGCCGCCAGCATGCGGACGGTCGCATCGCCGAGATCGCCCTCGTGGAACCCGAAGTAGACGTTCCCGTTGAAGTACCGGACCGCCTGGGTGTCACCGTCCACCTGGTGGCTCCACTGGAGCCGGCCGGTCACCGTGCTCCACGACAGCGCCTGGTTCTGGTCTCCACCGAGCCCGGCGAACAGACGATCGCCGCTCGGGGAGAGATCGAGGTCGATGAGCGTCGGGATCTGGGTGAAGGACGGTGGATACTGGAATGCCAGCGGGAGGAGCGCGCCGGTGCTCGAGGAGACGGGGGCGATGTTCCCCCGGGCGACGCCTCCGATGGTGGCGAAATCGCCCCCCACGTACACGGTGTTCCCGTCTGGCGAGACCACGATGCCGTGCACCGAATCGCTGGCGTTCGGGTTGAAGCTCGGGTCGACGGCGCCGGTAGTCGTGTTGACCGCGCCGACGCGCGAACGAGCAACGCCGCCGAGGGTGCTGAATGCGCCACCCACGTACAAGCGCGTGCCCTTGACCCGGAGTGCGTAGACGTGCGAGGTCGCGCCGGCGGTGAAGCCGTTGTTGACGTTTCCGGTGGTGAGGTTGAGTGACGCCAGCCGCGCCTTGTTCACGCCTTTGATCGTCGTGTAGTCCCCGCCGACGAAGAGACTCGTGCCGTCCGTCGCGAGCGACTCCACCCGGCCGTTGGTGTCGGCGCTGAACCCGGTGCGGAGCGCGCCGGTGTGGATGTCGAACGCGGCCAGGCGGCTGCGCGCGGCCGTCGTACCGCCGGGCCCCGTCAGCTGGGTGAAGTCACCGCCGGCGTAGACGGTGTCGCCGACGATCAGCACCGCGTGAACCGGCGCGTTGGTGCTCCATCCCGAGATCGGCGTGGGCGAGAAGCCCACCGGGGCTGCGCCCACGAGTCGCAGCCCGAGCGCGCCCGTCACCATGAGCGCGACCAGCACGACCATTCCGATCTTGCCCGATCCGCGCACGCCCCGCCCCTTGCGTCAAGTGGACGCCTGCATCCAACCGCGGTGCGGTCCGCCTTGCGCCGTCGGGGAATCTAAAGGTGGAACGCTTTGAGAGGTATAGGCCGCATGACCTATTTCGGCCACGGGAGGCTGCGGCCGAGGAGCTCCTCGACGGCCGCGATGTCCGGGGCCAGCACCTCGGTGAGCTGTGCGCGCAGCTCGGGATCGAAGCCGCGGTCGGGCTCGGCGTTGTACGGCTCGGGGTGTTCGAGCTTCCGCGTGGGGAGGCCGAGCCGCTCGGTCACCCGGTCGACGGTCGGCTGCGGGTCGGCGTACATCTCCTCGCTGATCTCCACCTGCACCCGGTCACGGCCGAAGGCGTCGAACCAGCGGGTCAGCATGGGCGCGTAGCGGCCCTGGTCCACGTAGGACATGTGGCGGTAGGCGAAGCTCACGTAGCCGTCGTCCTGGCGGATGCGCTGCTCCTCGCCCGCGATCCGGGCCGGCTCGGCCGCGATGGCTTCCGGGAACGAGAGCGGCTCGGTACCGTTCGTGCGCCGTTCCTTGAAGTGCGAGAAGGCTCGCTCGACCGGGTCGCGCAGTGACACGACGATCAACGCGTCCGGGACGAGCCGGCGGGCCCGCAGCGGCGCGAGCGGGTGGTACAGGTAGTAAGGCGAGGCTTCGCCGGCGACGACCGGGTGGCCCAGCTGGCGCGCCGTGCGCGAGCGAATCGCGCGGGTCGGGAAGTGCGACCGGTACCAACGCTCGCCGCGGCCGAAGCTCTCGTCGAAGAAGTACAGGCCCTTGATCTTCTCGGGGCGCGGGAACAGCGTCAGGACTCCCTCGTGCTCGTTGAGGTAGCGCCAGAGCGAGGTAGTGCCGCCCCGCTTGGCCCCCACGACGAGGAAGTCAGGCAGTGGCCGGAGGTCGCCGGTGGCCATGCCGTAGCCCCGAACCGCGCGCTTGGCCGTCGAGCGGGCGAGCTTCTCGGCCGCGCTGCGATGGCGCGCGCCGTTCGCGGACGGGGCGGACTTCGCAGCCGGAGCGTCGCTCGGGGACGCGCTCTTCGACGGTGTCATGGTCATCGGGCCTCCAACGCGGCTTCCTCGGGGTGGTTCTCCCGCCAGCAGATCCCCGCGGCGATCCCGATGACGACGAGCTGGGGGAGGAGCCCGTAGTACGGGATCTGGGTGATGCAGATCAGGATCGAGATGTGGGCCCAGAGGGCCACGGGCGTTCGGGCGACCATCGTGGCGAAGAACAGCGTGAACATGGCCACGATGAGCATCGCCAGCGCCGGGAACCCGTGGCAGAACATCACGTACCAGATCAGTCCGTGCGTGCCGACGGGCGGGGCCATCGCGGCCGGGTCCTGCGAGGCCGGGGCGCCGTTCCCGTACAGCGGCGACGCCAACGCGCCCGCGTACGCCTCCTTGTAGACGTTCTCGCGCGTGTCGTTGCTGGCCGCGGTGTTGTTCAGCCGCGCGGTCACCACCGAATCGAGTGGCGTGAAGAGCACGAGGGTGAGCGCCAGCGCCCCGAGGATGCCGACGGCCAACATCGGGCGTGCATCGCCGCGCAGCATCCGGCGACCGGCGTAGTACACGAGAGCCACGCCGATGCTCAGCCACAAGCCGCGGTTCGTCGACACCGCGATCGGCACCACTGCCGCGGCGGCGATCAGCCAACCTGCCAGCCGGCGCTTCGCGGACGGCGAGTTCAGGTACGACATGATGAAGAACGGGAGCAGCAGGCCGAGGGTGGAGCCCCAACCGTTGGTCGCGGGCAAGGGCGCTGCCGGTCGAGGAACGGCGCCGGTCGCGAACGTCTGGAGCTCGGCGAACCGGATCACCGTCAGGTCGTAGATGAACGAGTTGCTCCTGAGGCTCGCGGGCAGCGCCATCTGCGTCGGCGACGGGATCGCGAGGTGGGAGAAGACGATCGCGAGGAAGCCGAATCCGACGAGGACGATCCAGAGGAAGGCGAGCATGTCCACGATGCGTTCGGTTTTGACCTTCTTCGTCGACGTGTTGCAGAGCCAGACGAACACGGCGACGGTGGCGACCCAGATCAGGTAGCGGTACATGAAGACCGGCATGGAGTTGAGGCCGGAGAGCTTGATCGCCGAGAGGGGGATCCAGGCGACGAGCGCCAGGAAGGGCACGATCATCCCCGGTACCCGTAGCGACCGCCGCATGACCATCGGGATCCCGAAGACGAACGCGGGAAGGATCCAGACGAGGGCCGAGAAGCCGAGGAAGTAGGTCACCGGCATCCAGAAGGTCAGCAGGGCCAGGGGCCACGCCGGGTCCAGCAGCGGCTTGCGCTCCGCGGTGGGGTCGACGATCCGAGCGTCGTGGGTCGGGACCAGCGGCGTCGGCGCGTACGCGGTGCTCATCGGGTGCCCCAGACCAGATCGTCGATGAGCGCGCCCACGCCCGTGATCCCGGCGGGCGACTCGCTCGTGGCCGGGATCACGTACGCATCGGGCGACTCGACCACCCGGTCGAGTGCGAGCGCGAGATCGGCATCCTGCTCGGCCAAGGTGATCAGGTCGTGCTCGGCGAGGAACCGTGAGAACGCGAGCTGGTGGTCGTCGACGTGCTCGCCGAGGTCGCCGCGACGCGGCATGACGATCGGGCGCAGGCCCGCGGCGCGCGTCTCCATGATCCCGCCGGGTCCACCGGGACAGACGACCGCCGACGCCGTGGCCAGCAGCTCGCGGAATCGCTCGGGCGCGAGGAACGCGCTGCACTCCACTCCGTCGATGGGGTGCGCGTTGCCGTGTTGCACGACGATGCGGACGTCCGGGTTCCGGGCACCCCACTTGGCGATCGAATCGATGAGCCGGTCGAAGCGGTGGTGGTCGGTCCCTACCGTCACGAACACGAGGGGACGGGAGTCGGGCGCGGCCACGTCAGTACACCGGCCCGGCGTTGACGGTGCCGCGGTAGAGGCGCTCCTGCTCCGGCCACTGCACGAGGAAGAGCTCCGTGACGGGGTGGCAGAGCCGGCCCGTCATCGTCGCGGAATCGATGCGGTCGTAGACCTCGAGATACACGGTGCGGATGCCGAGCAGCCGTCCGACCCAGAAGAACGGCACCGCGACACCCGCGCCGGTCGACACGATGACATCGGGCCGGTCACGCCACAGGAGGCGCACGGAGAGGAACAAGTTGCGCACGAGGTTGACGACGTTGCGCGTGGTCGGGTGGTAGACCCACGTCACCTTCTCGTCCGCGAGCAGGCTCTCGGCATCAGGGAGCCGGAAGCAGGCCCAGCTCCGCTCGTGCTCGCCCCACCACGGCCGCAGCCGCATGAGCTGCGCCAGGTGACCGCCGGAAGAGCAGACGAGCAGCACGCGATACGGAGCACCACGCGCTACGACGCGCGGCGCGCGTGTCGGCGTCCACCACGGACGGCGTCGGGTGCGCCGTACGCCGGGAGCACCCGGGTGCGCCGTGGTGCGGGTACGCACGGGCTACCAGCCGGCGGGGATGCGGTACGCGACGACGCCGAGGACGTCGGAGCCCACCGAACCGAGGAGCTCGAGCGTGCGCACGAGCTGCTCACGAGTGGTGGTCGACGGCTCGAACACGACGATGACCGCGTCCACGAGCGGGCACAGCTCGATCGACTCGGCGGAGGTCAACACCGGCGCACCGACGATGATCTCCACGTCGAAGCGCGTATCGAGCTCCGCCAACCGGGTCTCTGCGGTGGTGGTCTCGACTGCGAGCCCCCCGAGGGTCTGGTGCGAGAGCGTGGGCAGCAACGTGAGCCCGTGCACATCGCGCGGTTCCACGAGCAGCCGCTCGACCGGGCGCTCGCCGACCAGCACCTCGACGTTCGGCGGGGTCTCCACGGAGAAGTAGGCAGCCAGGTCGGTCTTGTTGGGCCAGGCCAGCAGGGTCGTCCAGCCGGACGAGGCGATGGTGACGGCGAGGTTGGCTCCCACCTCGTCGGCGCCGGGCCCACCGGCCACACCACAGATGAGCAGGCGGTGCGGGCCGATGCCGCGCCGCGGCCAGAGCAGCACGCGCAGGGCTCGGTAGGCGCTCGCTTCGGCCCCGGCCGGGTCCGCCGTCGACGGCAGCCCGCCGGGCGTGCCGGCACGTGAACGCTTGATCTCGACGAGCGGGTCCTTGCCGGCGATCTCGATCAGGTCGCGGCGGCTCCGGATTCGGCGGTCGGTGCGGTCCCGCAGCAGCGCGAGCCCGATGCCGAGGATGCCGCCGAGGATGCCGAAGGCGATGACGGTGATCGGAAGTGACGCGCCGGACGGTGCGCTCGGCAGGTCGGCGGGCCGGATGAGCTTGCCCGGCTCGGTGTCGATCGCCTGGGTGGTCGCGCTCTGCTCCTCGACGTTCCCGATCTGGGTGAGGAGCACGTTGCGTCGCGCTTCTGCGTTCGTCCGCGCGTCGCTGTTCACCGGGTTGGCCGAGATCTGCGCGTTCGTGTCGCTGAGCACCTGGTTGAGCGCTTGGCTCTGGGTGGTGAAGCGCTCGAGCGTGCGTCGCTTGGTCTCTTCCGCGTCGTTGCGGCGGTAGTCGAGGTACGCGTTGGCGAACGCCTGCGCACCGGCCTGGGCGCGTTCGGGGGTGCTCGCCGTGAAGGCGATGTTGAGGATCAGCGTGCCGATCGGGTTATCGACCGTGAGCCGGTTGACCAGGTCCTTCGGGTCCCGGTCCAGCTTGAGCCGCTTCGCCACGGTCTTGGCGACGACGGTCGAGTCGAGCACCTTCGCCTGGGTGTCGGCGCCCACGTCCTCGATGCGGTTGTCCGCGAACGGGTCCGTCAGGATCGGCCGGATGACGAGCGATGCGTTGCTCGTGTAGGTCGACCCGCCCTTGACGCTGTAGAGGGCGCCGAGGACCATGAAGACGAGCACCGTCGCGACGACGACCCGCCACCGACGGGCGACGATCGACGTGTAGTCGGAAAGGGTCGCCGACTCGCGCTCCTGAGGCATTCGTTGCTCCTAACTGGGTTGTGCAGCGGGCACGGCCTGCGGCCGCTCCCGCCGGAAGCTGTCCAGGAGGGCCTGGATGTGTATCGACCGTCTCAGCCGCCACGTGAGGGTTGAATACGCGATTCCGCCCACCACGGTGGCGGCGGCGAGCGCGGTCCACGTCTCGCCGAGGGCGATTCGTGCCGCGAGGCAGGCAACTCCGACGGTCCCGAGCGAAATGACCATTGTGCGGACCATGGGGATCGACAGCGGCTGGATCTGGAGCCGGCGGGCGGACTGGACCGCGGGGATGACCGCGGCCACGACCAGCGTGACGGCCCAGACCGCGCCGGCCGCGCTGATGCCGTACATCGGGACGAAGATCAGGTTCCCGATGACGTTGACCGCGAGCGCGGCCGCGGCGTTGAACAGGCTCTGGCGGCTCCGCCCGCTCATGAGGATCACGCTGTCGCACGGGCCGCCGAGGCAGGAGACGAGCATGCCGAGGGACAAGAAGACGAGCGCCGCTTCGGCCTTCACGTAGTCCGGACCGAACACTCCGAGCAGAACGGTCGCGAACGAACCCACGAGCAGGTACGTCGGCCAGATGATCGCGACCTGCCACGTGGTCGTCTGCTTGACGACCTGGCGCGCCTCTTCCTTCTTGTCGAGCGTGAGCAGCCCGCTGACTCGCGGGCCGACGGCTTGCATGATGGCCTCGGCGATGAAGCTCCCGATCAACAGGTAACGGGTGCCGGCCGCGTAGATGCCGCCCGCCGTCGCACCGATCAGCGCGGCAACGAACAGCGTGTCGAACCAGAGCACTGCGACGTTGAAGGCCTGGCCGAACGCGCGGGGAAGCGTGAAGATCCAGAAGCTGCGGGCGATCGGCCCGATTGGCGCAGGCGGAGGGTCCGCCGGCACCGCGTGCAGGGTCTGCTCTGTGCGCATGAGGCGGGCGAACAGGAAGACGGTGACGATTCCCGCGATCAGGGTGGTGAGCACCCACGCGGTGATCGCACCGACGGGTCCGCCCCCCGCCTGGATCACGAGATAGACCGCGATCGGCATCGCACACGCCCGCACGATCTTCTCGACCCAGACCTGCAGCCACATCACGTCGAACCCACGGCTGCCGAGGACGAGAACCGAGTACGCGGCCGAGATGGGAAGGAACGGGGCCAGCACGTGCAGGAGGTTCGTGATCTCGGCGGTGTCGTCGCCGGAGCTGAAGAGGTTCGCCAGTGCGGGTGCGAACACCCAGAGCAGCGCGGCGAAGACGACGCCCAGCCCGAGCACCGGGACGACGGCCGCGATGACCGTCGGCTTGATGCGTTCGACGCGACCGAGCGCGCGGTCACGGCTGATCGTGCGGATGAGGCCGGTGCTGCCCCCCAGCTCGGCGAAGCGGCTCATGATCGTGAACACCGCGATCGCGACGATCACCGGACCGGCCCGCGTGGCGCCGAGCTCGTTCGTGAGGACCACGAGCAGCGCGAAGCTCGCGACGCCGTAGATGATGGAGCCCACGAGGTTGAGGGCACCACCTCGCGCGACGGCGCGGACGTGGTGCTCCGACTCCTTGTGATACGGCGAGCCCGCGGGCGGGATGTCCGTCGCCACGCCCGAGCCGTCCACGGTGGGCTCGGCGGGCTTGTCCACGGTCGGGCTGCTCACCGGCTGACCCCGCTCCGGGCCTTCCGTGCCCGCTCCTCGCGCAGCAGCACCTCGGTGCGGTGCAGCGCGACGACGGCCGGTACCTCGGCCGCGGGGATGCCGAGCTGGCGCAGCCCGGGGCCGGCGTCCTCGGCCGCGTGGGCCAGGGCGACGGACGGCGCCTCCTCGCGCAGGACGCGGTGGCGCAGATGGAAGAACTGCAGCAGGTCGAAGCCGAAGGGGACGTCGGGCGCGCTGTACGCCCAGTCCCAGGCGAACAGCCGGCCGTCGGCCTGCGCGAGGTTCCATTCGACCCAGTCACCGTGCCAGCGGCCGAACGTGAGCTCTACGTCGGCGTGCTCGGCCTCGACCGCGTCGAGATGATCGGCGAGCTCGTGCCGGCCGGCAAGGGTCGCGTCGGCGGCAGTCGCGCGCGCGTCAGCCCAGTACGTCGACGCGTCGACGCGGTGCCGTTCTGTCGGTCCGTCGAGCAACGCGACGTCGAGCAGCGGTGGGATCGGCGGCAGCTCCGACGCCCGGAGCCGGCGCACGTTGCGCGGCATCGGCGCGGTGACGAGCAGCGAGAGGTCTTCCCATTCGCCGTGCCAGACGACCTCGGGTACCGCGACCGATTGCCAACGCGCGCGACCAGCGCGCTCGAGCGCGTCCGCTTCGGTCCGGATCATCGCGTCGGTCACCGGGTCCCAACCGATCTTCGCGAAGCCGACGGGCTCCCCGTCCGGCGTGAAGAGCTGCAGCACCGGTGTGACGAAGCCCGACCCACCCTTCTCGGTGGCGGCAAAGACGACGCGCGGTTGTCCGAGCACGGACGCGAGGTGATCGAGGAGCACGGGCGCGTCGGCGGGGGCCACCATCCTGCGGGGCTCGGACACGACGCCGCCGGCCCCGAGGCGCAGCGTCCAGCCCATGGCGGCGCGCACGGTGCGGACGCGCAACGGGCGCAGCCGGTTGTAGGAGAGGAGGGAGCGGGCCGCGGTGTGGCGGCTGTCCCCAGGTACGAGGAACCGACCCGCGGCGCCGCGTACGGCGAGGAGGTCCGCCACCACCCGAACGTCGGCACCGTTCAGGCTGCTCGCGTGGTTCCGGTCGGTCGCGGGCGCGTCGGGATGGTCGGTGGGTTCGGCGTGGACTGGGGCACCGGCCCGGGATCTGACGATGAGCTCCGAGAGCGGCGGCGCGGCCCACCCGTCGTTGATCGCAGCGCCGGGCACGGACTGATTGTACCGATCTCGGACGGTAGTTCCGATAGATGTAGATGCGGAGATCTCGTGGGGATTTCGTCCATGGCGCGCAGTGGTCACGGCTGGCTCCGGGGTGGCGTCGACGTGGAAGGGGCCGAGACCGGCGGCTCGGTGCCGGTGGGTGGTCCGAGGAACGGCAGCGGCTCGTTCCCGAGCTCGACCCGCACGTCGTCGAACTGCGCCCGGTTGGTCTTGGCGGTGCCGATGGAGCCGAGGATGAACTCCGACACCGCGCTCGGCGGCTGGTCGGGCGATGCGATGGCCGTCTGCGCCACGCCGTCGATGCGGACGTTCGCGGTGTAGGTAGAGGTGGCGAACGACCCCTTGGCCTCGACGAGGTACCAGCGGCCGAGGTCGAACGGCGGCGCCTGGGCGGAGTTCTCCCGGTAGAGGTCCCACTGGAGCCGCCGGTAGGGCGCCCCGACGAACAGGTCGAAGTTGTTCTTCACCTGGACGTTGCGGACGGTGAAGAGGTCGACGCTCTCGGAGGGCGTCCAGTCCACGACCCGCATCCAGGCCCGGAACGTCCAGTACGGATTTCCCGTGCCGAGCACCTCGGCGTTCCAACGGACGTACGCGTCCGATCCGATCGCCCGGACCTCCAGGCCGTGGGTTCCGTCGTGGGCCGCCCCGGTCGTGACCGCGGCGCCCTTCACGTCGGCCCGCCCCAATGCCGACGCGGTCTCGAAGCCCGTTGAGACGGGCCCGGGCACCGGTCCGGGGGCCGTGGTGGAGGTGCTGGCCGAGGTGCCGGCCGAGGTCGAGACGTCGTCGCTGCCGCAGGCCAGCGTGGTGAGCGAGAGGCCGAGTGCCAGCCCGAGCGCGAGCGCGCCCCGCCGGTGCCGAAGTCCTCTCGTACCCATCGCCGATCTCCCAACTCGCGTCGACTCACCCCTCGACCTCTGGGGGGCCGATCCTGAGCGTCATTCGGATGCTCGGACGATACGTACTGATTCGCGGTATTTAGCCGCGCCTGGGCCGTTCGGCTCAGTCACCGTCGCGGTCCGGACAATCCGGGCGCGGCCGTCAGGCGGCGAGGACCGGTGGTGGCTCGATTCGGGGTGGGGTGAGTCTTCGTTTTCGGGTGAGCGGGTGGGGTGGGCCGAGGGTCCAGCCCTGGGTCTTTCGGGTGTGGTGGATGGAGCAGAGCCAGGTGAGGTTGTGCCAGGCGGTGGGACCGCCCTTCGCGTGGTCGGTCTCGCAGTGGTCGAGCTCGAGGTACTCGCGGCCGGTGCAGCCGTCGATGGTGCATTCGCGGCCGGAGACGATCATCGCGGTGCGCAGCTCGGCGGGGATGTGACGCCCGAGGTGGGCGACGGTCGTGATGTCTTTGCCTTTGTTGATGATTGCGGTGACGAACGCGGTCCCCAACAGCTCGCGGGCCCATTCGACGCTGACCGGGCCGACCCCGGGGATCTCACATCGCTCCCCGGCGATGGTGTGGCCGCGGACGAGGGCTTCGTGGTCGATGAGCACGTGCGCCGACCAACCCCCCGCCTTCCCAGTCTTCGAGTCGCCGACGATCGAGTCCGCGAGCGCGTCCGCGGCGTAGGCGTCCTGTGACTCGTAAGCACCGGAGCTGCGGGCGGCCCGGAAGTGCTTCCTCGTTCCGTTGTCGATCACCGCTTTGATCTCGCCACAGAACTCGGGAGTGACCTAGAAGTTGCCTTCGACCATCCCGACGGAGCTGGGCCACATGCGAAACGACCGGGCCTC